>CAYZXL010000056.1:0-31677 GCA_964482435.1 uncultured Verrucomicrobiota bacterium | reverse complement strand
CGACTCATGTCCCCTCAAATCCCGTCCTTCCCGTCAAACGTCCCTTCGCGCCCCTCTGGACTGCGGTAGCCATGCTACCGCTTTCATCCATGGGAGCGCAGCTCCCATCCTTCAAATCCTGTTCATCCTGTCTACATTTCCTCTCTGCGTCCTCTGCGTTCTCCGCGGTTCCTCCCTCCGTGTCCTTCGTGCTTTTTTCCACTCCTCCACTCCCCCCTCCGCGTTCATCTGCGTGCATCTGCGGTTTCCCCTCCCCCGATCCGCAATCCAAAATCGGCAATCCCAAATGGGCGCCTCCCCAATCGAAAATCGCCGGTTTCCCCTTCGCGCCCCTTTGGACTGCGGTCCCGCGAGCCGCGGGACCGCTTTCATCCGTGGGAGTGCAGCTCCCATCCCTCAAATCCCGTCCATCCCGTTCATCCTGTCTATACTTCCCCTCTGCGTCCTTTGCGTTCTCTGCGGTTTCCCCATTCGTGTCCTTCGTGGCTTTCCTGGTCTTATCCATTCCTCCACTCCCCCCTCCGCGTTCATCTGCGTGCATCTGCGGTTTCCCCTCCCTCAACCCAAAATCCGAGATCCACAATCCCTTCCCCCCTGGGCCTTTTTCAAAACCGACAACGCCCTGTCTATCCTCCCTTTGCCACGTGCCTTACCGCCAAAAGCTTCATCTCCAAAAGGCCCAAAAAGGCCCACTTTTTCGCCCCCCGCGCCTTTTTATTACATGTGCTCTCCCCCTCTTTCTGCGCTCATCCGCGTTCATCCGCCCTGAAAATAACCGCTACGCGGCCAGCAGGCACACCTCTCCCAAAGCCGCAAAGGTGCAAAGAAACACTCCCTGCATACTCTTGGCGTCCTTTGCGTCTCGGCGAGAGGAAACAGAATCAGACGGGCTCAAAAATCAGGGTTGCCGAGAGCGCATTTTCATGCTCTCCGGGTGTGCGAAGCTCACGAAAGACTGCGGTCCCTTTTCCCACGACCGAAATCAGAAATCCCTTCCCCTCCCGTCCCCCCTCCGGGAACAAAGCTTCGCTCAGGGATGTTTTTGCAGACGAACCCGTTTGCCATTCCCCTTTGGCTCTGCAAAGTGTGATACACTTGATTGCAGGTCCCCTAATCGGCGCGTATTCAAGGAGGTTGTCACGACCATGAACCATCCCCGACTCGTGTTTGGCCGCATCGCCGAGTATCCCGCGAAACTCTGGCGGTGGATTTCTGGCAAGTTTTTCTGGAGTTTTTCTTTCCTCGGAATTTCGAGCTTGCTCTGGGTGATTTTCCGTAGCGGGGCAAGACCCACACGCCTCATCTATCCCTGCCAGAGGATAGCTTTCGCAAACGTTCATGCGTGGGCGGGCGTGTCTTTGCTCGCGCTTCTTCATCGGCTCAGATGGAAAGTCCGCAAACTCCTCGTCCTGTCGCGTGCGGTTCCTTTGGCGCTCGCCGTCGGAGGGGTTGCAGTCGCCGGACTTCTTGTGGCGAGGGCCTTTGAGCAGCCGAGCGGCCTCAGCCCTCAAGAGCTTCGACGAGCAGCCGATAGAATGACCGAGATTCTCTCTCCGTCGTCCTCCGTCTTCGTCGTCGAAACGGGCGGCGGCCCCGACGGTCTTAGCTATGTTGCCCTCGACAGGCTCATAGACCTCATGGGGGTACACGGCGCCTCCTTCTATCGCTCCGAAAAGCCCGGAATCGCCTGTTCCCCCACCGGCCTGATAGGTTCCGACGACGTCATTCTCATAAAAGTCAACTGCCAGTGGGACCAGAGGGGCGGCACAAACACCGACCTCCTCAAAGGATTAATCTATCGCCTCACCCAGCACCCGGACGGCTTCACCGGCGAAGTCGTCGTGGCCGACAATGGCCAGGACGTCGGCATAGGCGGCAGCCTTGACTGGGCGAATAGCAACGCGGAGGACCATGGGCAATCCGCGCAGGACGTGGTCAACCTGTTCTCAGGCTCATATAAGGTTTCGACTTACTTGTGGACTGTTATTCGAAATCGGGCGGTTGGCGAGTTCGATGCTGGCGACTCCGTGGACGGTTATGTCCACGCGTCAAGTCCCTATCCCGGCACGAGTTTCCGCGTCTCCTACCCGAAGTTCACAACGCCTTCTGGCACACGGATAAGCCTCAAGAACGGCATCTACAAGCCCGGTAAACCAACCGGCACTTACGATAAGGAGAAGTTGAAGGTTATTAATGTTCCCGTGCTCAAGTCGCACAGCGGTTTCGGCGCGACAGCTTCCGTGAAACACTACATGGGTGTTCAGTCGCAGCCTCTCTCAAACGCGCACGGGCAGCTCTCAAACGGGTCAATGGGGTGCCTTTTCGCGGATCTTGGACTTCCAACCCTTAATATCGTTGATGCTATCTGGGTCAATCCAAATCCAATGGGGCAATCGGGCTGTGGCCCATCCACAAGTTACACCCAGGCGACCAGAGTTGATACACTCATTGCCTCCCTCGACCCCTTTGCCCTCGACTATTGGGCTTCCAAAAATGTCCTGATGCCCGCCGCCATCGCAAGAGGTTATTCCGACGTTAGCTCAATGGACCCGGATACAACGGGCGTCTTCCGAACCTATCTCCTGGCCGCAAAAAACATCGTCCTCCGCGCCGGGCACGCAGTCACCACGGACCCCAAGAGCATCACCGTCTTCAAAGCCAGCGACGAGCGACCGCTTCTCACCGACATGACGCTGGACGGCGCAGGCAACATCAGCCTCAAGTGGCTCGAGATTGCCCCCGGATCCTTCTCCTACACCGTCGAGCAAGCCGCTGACCTTCAGGGCGCCTGGGAACCCGTCCCAGGAACCACATGGCCGATTCTCGACACACAGTGGTCCGGCGAGAGCGGGGCATCGGCCGGAGTTTCCTTTTACCGCGTCCGAAGAGACCGTGGGCCAAAACAGTTTCGTCCGTCTCCGGCAGGGGTGATATAATGTGTCGCGCACAAAGCCGCAGGGGGCGGCGCCCGAACTGTACCTCCGCCTGCGTTATCTTTCAGGCGATGCGCGACCAAACGCAAGGGAGGTTCTCCCGATGAAATGCGTGCATCATCCGAGCCTCGACGCAAAATGGCAGTGCGTATCATGCAGACGGGCCTTCTGCCAGGGCTGCATCAAAATGATTGGCAGCGCCTCAGCCTGTGCCGCTGTCTGCCCCGTTTGCGGCGAAAAGTGCATTGACATCACTCAAACTCAAGAAGCCATCATGACCAGCGAAGCGTCTTTCTGGCAGAGGCTTCCGGGCATATTCACCTATCCTCTCAAGAAAGACGGCCCAATCATCCTCATCGCCGGAGCCATCCTCTTTGCCATTGCCGATTTTCTGGCCCGGCGCGCTTCTCTGCTCGGCATTCCCCTTTATGGTATGCTGTTTGGCATTCTCGTCTCATTGCTCATCACAGCATACCTCCTCCGCTACCTCTTCTCGGTCGTCTCCGACTCAGCCGAGGGGGAACCCTCCCCACCGACCTGGCCTGAGTTCGAGCGCGGCAGCTACATCAGCGAAAGCTTCGATGCCATCTTCAAATTCATCGGCCCAGCCGCCCTCAGCTTCGCCCCCGCCGCCGTTTACTACTTCTTCGGCCCGAAAAAGCCCGACTTCACATTACTCTATCTTCTCATCGCCTTCGGGTGCGTTTACTGCCCCATGGGCCTGACGGCCGTCGCAGTCTTCGACGACCTGGGGGCATTAAACCCGATCCCCATCGTTCGTTCCATGTTTCGCGCCCCACTGGAATATCTCGCCACCTGCATCATCTTCGCGTTTCTCCTTTTGGTGAACTATCTTCGTCAGATATACCTTGTCATTCCGATTCTTGCCATTGGCCCGGTGATTCGCTGGTTCATCCTCCTTTACCTCTGGACGGTGACCATGCACCTTTTGGGCATGTTCTGCTACGCCAATCGCCACAAGCTTCGGTGGTCGTGAGAGGCGCGGTCCAGTGCCCTCGTAAAAGCCGGGATTCGTGTTCTCTCCTCTCAGCCGCGGCTTGCGCCGCGTGGTCCTTGTCCATGAGGCCCTCAAAGGGAGAGATTCAGCCGCCGAAATACAGCCACACCCGCCAAAAACGGGTGGTTGACATTGACATGGTGGTGTGGTATTTTGCTCGTTACCTGGCGGGGTGTAGGGTTGCCCGTACGTCACTCGTCCGGGGGAATGTCCCAGATGATCCGTGACCCCAGTTATGAAATGATGCCGAGGTTGGAGCTTGAGCAGTTGCAGCTTGAGCGGCTGCAAGCCATGCTCAACCGCCTTTATTCGGAGGTGAGTTACTACCGGAATCTTCTCGACTCGGTTGACTTGCCTCCGAGCGAATTCCGGTCTCTCGACTGCCTTACGAGGGTTCCGTTCACCCGGAAGGAGACGCTTCGGGACAACTACCCCTACGGCTTGTTTGCGGTGCCTTTGCGGGAGATCGTGCGCATTCAGGCGTCGTCGGGGACAACTGGTCAGCCTGTTGTGACCGGGTACACCCGCAACGACATAAGGCACTGGACGGAGGTTGTCGCGCGGGCATTCTCCGCCACCGGAGTGAGCAAGGATGACGTGGTGCAGATATGCCTCGATTACGGACTGTTCTCCGGGGGGCTGGCGTTCCATTATGGGGCGGAGGAAATCGGTGCTTCGGTGATTCCTGCTTCAACGCTGAATCCGAAGGGACAGCTCGACATCATGCGGCATTACAAGACGACTTCGCTGGTTTGCGTTCCCACGTATGCCCTGAGACTCGTGCAGGTCGCTCAGGAGACGCGAATCCCGCCGCAGGAGCTTTCCCTCAGGACGGTCCTTGTGACGGGCGAGCCCTGGCCGGAGGCCACCGGCGAAAAGATCGAACGTGGTCTTCACGTCAAGGTCTTCGATGTGTACGGTGTCAGCGAAGTGATGGGGCCGGGGATTTCGTTCGAGTGCGAGGCAGGAAACGGGCTGCACATCTCAGAAGACCATTTCATAGCGGAGATCGTTGACCCACAAACCGACAGAGTCCTGCGGGATGGCGAGGAGGGTGAGCTTGTTCTGACAACAATTACGAAGGAGGCTTTTCCTCTGCTTCGTTTTCGGACCGGTGACCTGACGGCGCTCGACCGCTCGCCTTGCTCGTGCGGCAGGAGCCTTGCCAGGATGAAGAAGGTCGCGGGGAGGGTTGACGATGCGGTCTTCGTCCAGGGAAAGAGCATCTTTCCATCTCAGGTGGAGCAGGTGCTTCAGAGCGTGGAAGGGGTCGTGCCCCGCTTTCAAATCGTTGTGAACAAGTCCGGGACGGCGGAGGAGCTGCGTCTGAGGGTGGAGATGGACTCAAGGATATTCTCTGACGAGATGAGGGTCCTGGCGGACTTGAAGAGAAGGATTGAGAGGAAAATTGAAGAGGTCCTGGGAGTTGTCGCGACGGTGGTGCTCGTCGAACACAGGTCTCTTGGAGGCAACGAAACAAGAGTTGAGGTGATTCGCCGCAATAAGCAAAATCCGACGGAAGGGAGGTGATGAAAAAGGGAGAAAACGCGGCGTCGAGAAAGCAAACGGATAGGGCCGAAGCCCTGCAAGGAAACGGCAAAAAGGATTCTTTCGCCGGCGCTCCCTGCGGCGAAGAATAACAGGCAAACCTGAAAGTACAAAAACGAAGGGGGGTAGAGCGAAATGAAAAAGGTCTTGATTGGTTTTACAGCACTTGTGGTCATTTCGTTGGTGGTTCTTGCGGGATGCAAGAAGAAGGAAGAAGCAGAGATCGGAGCGCCGCCGCCGGTTCCGTACAAGGTAGGGGCGCTGCTCGACGTGACCGGAAAGGCCGCATGGCTGGGCGAGCCGGAGAAAAAGACGGTGTTGATGATTGAGAAGGAAATAAACGATGCCGGTGGGATTAACGGGCACCCGCTGAAGGTAATCATCGAGGACAACGCAAGCGACGAGACGGCGGCGGTCAATGGGATGAAGAAATTGATTGATAGTGACAAGGTCTGCGCGGTGATAGGCCCGAGCCAGAGCGGAACGACAAGGGCAGTCGTGCCCATCGCGCAGGAGAAAAAGGTCCCCCTGATTTCCTGTGCGGCAGCGGCGGGGATAGTTCAGCCTGTGGCGGAAAGATACTGGGTGTTCAAAGTCCCTCAGATGGATAGCGATTGCGTCAGAAGAATCTATGATTACATGAAGGAGAAAGGGTGGACGAAGGCTGCCCTCATCACCGTCACGGACGCTTTCGGGTCATCCGGAAGGGACCAGCTCAAGAACATCGCCAAGGAGTATGGGATCGAGATTCGTGCCGACGAGACGTACCCGCCGACGGACACGGATATGACGGTGCAGCTCACGAGAATCAAAAACACTGACGCGCAGGTTCTCATCAGTTGGTCCATCGCTCCGGGACAGTCCACGGTCATCAGGAACGCCAGGCAGCTCGGCTTGACGATTCCGTTGTTCCAGAGCCACGGCTTCGGGAACATTAAGTACGTTGAGGCGGCCGGTGCCGCGGCAGAGGGGGTGCTTTTCCCGGCTGGCAAGTTGCTGAGCGTGGAGGACGTTCCGGACGCCGACCCCCAGAAGAAAGTCCTCGTGCAGTATAAGAAGGATTACGAGGGGCAGTACAAGGAGGCGGTGAGCACCTTCGGCGGGCATGGGCACGATGCTTTGCGCCTTGTAATCGAGGCTCTCAAGGCCGTCGGACCCAACAAGCAAAAAATGCGCGATTACATTGAGAACAAGAAGGGCTTTGTAGGGACGGCAGGGGTGTTTAACTTCTCTGCTCAAGACCACTGTGGACTGGACAAGACCGCGTTCGTCATGTACACGGTTAAGGGCGGCAAGTTTACGCTGGTGAAGTGACCAGGGTTTTTTCTCGGGGCAAAGCCAAACCACGCTGTGGCGTGGTTTGGCTTTGTCATTAACCGAAGACAGCGGAAAGGCTCATGGACCTCAGCACGCTTCTGCAATACACCTTTGCCGGAATAAAGATTGGCAGCATCTACGCGATGGTGGCGCTGGGGTTCAACATCATTTACAACACGACCGGGATCATCAACTTCGCTCAGGGTGAGTTCGTGATGCTCGGCGGGATGTTCATGGTGAGCCTATCGAAAGTGATGCCGCTGGGGCTGGCTTTCCCGATAGCCGTCCTGGCGGTGGTTATTATCGGATGCGTGTTTGAGAGGGCCGCGATCTGGCCCGCAAAGGGCGCCTCGGTCATCACGTTGATTATGATAACCATCGGCGGGTCGTTCCTTCTGAAGGGGGTGGCGATGCTCGGCTGGGGAAAAAGCGCCTTTCCGCTTCGGCCTTTTTCTTCCGAGAAGCCGCTGACGGTTCTCGGGGCAAGGATCGAGCCGCAGATGCTGTGGATTGTGGGAGTGCTTGTGGTTGTGATGGTTGTTCTGTCGCTTTTCTTTCGATTCACCCTGACGGGGAAAGCCATGCGGGCATGCGCAGCGAACAGGGCTGCGGCAAGCCTTTGCGGCATCAGTGTTGACCGGATGGTGTTGCTTTCATTCGCCCTCAGCGCCGGAATCGGAGCGGTTGCGGGCATCGTCGTCACGCCGGTGAGTCTCATAGATTACAACCGGGGGGCAATGTACGCTTTGAAGGGTTTCGCGGCGGCTGTGCTGGGCGGGCTGGGGATTTCGACGGGGGCCGTTGTGGGCGGACTGACTATCGGACTTATGGAGTGCTTTGGAGCAGCGCTGGGGTTCCCGGAGGCGTCGAGCTACAAGGACGCGATAGCTTTGCTTGTGCTTCTCGTTTTTCTGTGCGCGAAACCGAGCGGAATTCTCGGTCGAGCGGAGGTCTCCGAGCTGAAAAAGTTCTGAAAGATGACGAAACAGACTCTAATAGCGTTGGCGGTGCTGGCGGCGATTCTGGCTTTCATCCCGCGCCTATTCCAGAATCCTTATTATCTTGGCGTGCTTGTATGGTGCGGGATTTACAGCCTCGTGTGCATGGGGCTGAGCCTGTTCATGGGGTATTGCGGCCAAATCTCGCTGGGGCACGCGGGTTTTTGTGCGCTCGGGGCTTACATATCGGGAATTCTGACGACGAAAGCGGGTTTTGCGCCGTTTCCGGCGCTGGTAGTAGCGCTCATGGGCAGTCTGATTGTGGCTCTGGCAGTCGGTCTTCCGGCTCTGAGGCTGAGGGGACATTACTTAGCGATGGCGACGCTTGGCTTCGGGGTGATCGTTTACGTGGTTGCGAACGCGAATCCGTTTGGGCTTACGGGGGGTCCATCGGGGTTAGTGGAAGGGGTTCCGAGATTCTTTCGGGAGTTCTCGTTATTCGGGCTGGCGAGGAACGATGAGGAGAGGTGGTACTACTTCGTATGGGGCGTGGTGCTGGTGGTGATGGTCTTGCTTCTGAATGTGGTCAACTCACGGGTCGGGCGGGCGTTGAAATCCATCCATGGCTCGGACATGGGGGCGAGGGCCATGGGTGTCAACACCGCCAAGTACAAAGTCGAGGCGTTTCTGCTCAGCGCGGCTCTGGCGTCGGTGGCAGGGAGCTTCTACGCGCACTATGTCCGTTTCGTCAACCCGGAGCCGTTCAGCCTGGCTTTTTCGATTCATCTGGTAACGATGGTGGTCATCGGGGGAATGACAAGCCTCTGGGGCGCCATCGCCGGGACGGCGGTGTTGACGGTACTTACGGAATATTTCCGCGTGTTTAAGGATTACAGGCTTCTTTTTGATGGTCTTCTCCTCGTGGTCATCATGCTGGCTTTTCCGGAAGGTCTTTTCGTGGGCGTGGCGAAAAGGCTGACGGCTGCGCTTCGCCGGACGCCGCCGAGGGCGCGGGCAGCCGCTGGCGCCTCCGCCGAGAAGCTGTGAGGAGGTTGCGAATTGGACACCATTCTTCAAGTCGTTTCGCTGCGAAAGAATTTCGGGGGAGTCGTCGCCCTCGACGGCCTGACTTTCGCGGTTAGTCAAGGGCAGATAAAGTCGGTGATCGGACCTAACGGAGCGGGGAAGACTACCCTGTTCAACATCGTCAGCGGCCTTTACCCTCCAACCTCTGGACAGGTGCAGTTCAAAGGGAAGGATATTGCGAGGCTGGCTCCTCATATTGTTGCGAGGCGGGGAATATCGCGGACGTTTCAAAACCTTCAGGTCTTCGCGAACATGAGCGTCCTGGAGAACGTAATGGTCGGAAGGCACTGCCGGACCAGAGTTGGGTTGTTGCGGTCAGCTCTGAAGTTTCCCGGCGCGCTCAGGGAGGAGAGACTGACCAAAGCCGATGCCATGGAGCTTCTGAGCTTTGTCGGGCTGGCGGACAGCGCCCACAGAGGCGCAGCGACGCTCCCTTTCGGGAAGCAAAGGCTGGTGGAGGTCGCCCGGGCACTCGCCACCGATCCGAAGCTTCTGCTTTTAGACGAGCCAGCGTCAGGACTTAACATGCGGGAGACCGAAGAGGTTGGGGGACTGATTCAGAAAATCAGGGATATGGGGAAAACCGTTGTGGTTGTCGAGCATGACATGTCGCTTGTGATGGGGATTTCCGAAGAGGTTCTTGTGCTCGACCACGGCAGGAGGATTGCGGAGGGCAGCCCCCGCGAGATTCAGAAACACCCGGAGGTCCTCAGGGTTTATCTCGGAGAAGACATTGCCCATGCTTAGGGTTCAAAACCTCAAAACCTCCTACGGAAATCTTCAGGTTCTGCGGAACGTATCGCTCCACGTGGACCCGGGTGAGATAGTCGTTCTTATCGGTGCGAACGGCGCGGGCAAATCCACACTCCTGAACACGATAGCCGGCTTGCTGCGCCCAAGAGAAGGCAAGATTGTTTTTCTCGGGCGGGAAATTCAATCCTGTCGGGCATGTCAGATTGTTGTGCGTGGCATTTCGCTCGTTCCAGAGGGGCGGCAGCTTTTCGCGCCGCTGACTGTGCTGGAAAACCTCATCCTTGGGGCTTACTCGCTTCCCAGAAAGGCCAAAAAGGAGACGCTTGCAGCGAAATTCGAGGAAATCTGGAAGCTCTTCCCAATCCTTTACGAGAGGCGAAGCCAGCCCGCCGGGACTCTCAGCGGTGGTGAGCAGCAGATGCTCGCGGTGGCGAGAGCTTTGATGTCGAGGCCGAAGCTGCTGCTATTGGATGAGCCGTCAATGGGGCTTGCGCCTCTGGTTGCTCGAGATATTTTCGCGGCAATCAAGGAGTTGCGCGACAACGGGACGACAATCTTGCTCATCGAGCAAAATGCCAGGGCTGCTCTTTCGATTGCGAACCGCGGCTATGTGCTGGAGGTCGGAATGATTGTCGCGGAAGGAAGAGCACAGGAACTTCTGTCGAGCAAGGAGATAGTCCGGGCATACCTGGGAAAGGATTACAGGGACGTCTGGGAATAGCTGAGGTATGAACCGGTCTGGGGCCTCGAGCGTCTAATGAAGGAGGTGGCTCCGCAAGTGGCGAGGGTGTGGCTGTGTTTCCGGGGCAGAGGGTGGATGAATCCCTTGTTCGAGAAGCCCGCCTGAAGGCGGCTTGAGTGAGGGCTGGGCCGCAGCGCTGAACCACCAGCTAAAGCAGGTGGCTAAAAGGAGTGCCGGCTGAAGCCGGCAGTGTCCCTAAAGAGCTGCCTGGCGCGGCACCGAAAGCGAGCGCCGCGATATGCCCCGATTACTCAGCCGCACCAAGTGGCGATTAGTGCTTGACAAAGACAAGGCAGATGGATATATTCCGGCTTCAAAAGCGTGGCTTTTCGTGTTGACAGAAAGGTGAAGTGCAAAATAGGTCAGACAGCGCAACAAAACGGAAGGGGGTGAAAGGAGTAGCGCAAGAGATTCCGGCATTCCTGCTAATTCACAAAAGTGCAATAAAACCACAGAAATGGGGGGGTACCAAGATGAAGAGCTTTTGCGTTGTCCTTGTGCTTTTTGCTCTGTGTGTCCTGACCTGCTCGGTACGTGCGGAGGGCCCTGCCGCGGCCCCAGCACCGAAGAAGGCTTTCGACTGGGGCGGCGACCTGCGGCTGAGAAGCGAGACCTTTGACGCGATTCCGATCAGAACTGATCCGCCTGGCATTACCCGCGGGGGCAAGAACGTCTATTTCAGGGGTCGGACACGCATCTGGGGGCAATACACGTTCAGCGACTTCGTGCTTTTCAAGGCGCGTATAGTGAACGAGTTCCGTTCCTACGAAAATGGGAGAGGGACAAACACCTACGATTGGCCCGATGAATGGGTGTTCGACAACCTGTACTTCGATCTGAAGAACGTCGTCCAGGACAAGTTAGACATCCGGATCGGCCGCCAGGACCTCATCTACGGAAACGGAAGAGTCATCCTGGAAGGTAACCCGCTCGATGGGTCGCGGACAATCTACTTCAACGCCGTGAAGGCAAGCTGGAAAGTCGAGAAGAACACAGTCGCCGACATCCTCGGTATCTGGAACAAGGCGATAGATGAGCTTGCGATCAACTCGCAGGACCGCGACCTCGTTGGGCTGCTCGGGAAGTTTCCCACAGACATGGTAGAGAGCGGCGGCGGCGTTTATGTGAAGAACGCCTCGATCCAGAAAATGCCGCTTGAGGCCTACTATCTGTTCAAGAACGAGAGCGATTACGAGTGGACGGATGCGCAGGGTGTTGTGCAGAGCCAGCCAGACGACCTGAACCTCCACACGCTTGGCTTCCGGCTGATGCCGAAGTTCACGGCGACTCTTACCGGGAACCTCGAGGCAGCCGGACAACTGGGCGAGAGAGGCGACCAGGACGTCAGCGGCTGGATGGTGGACGCGAAGTTGTCGCAGGACATTCCAAGTTCAGGGACGGTTAAGCCGACCGCCAGCCTCGGCTTCTATTACCTTTCGGGAGACGACCCGGATTCGGCCGATGACGAGGGGTGGAACCCGCTGTGGGCGCGGTATCCACAGCAGAGCGAGCTTTATGTTTATGCCTGGGACGCTGAGGGAGCAGGCCGATGGTCGAACATGTCGTTCCCGTACGCTGGTCTGGACGTTGCTTTCGGCAAGAGGGTAACCCTGAACCTCCTTGGCGGCTGGATGATGGCGCCACAGGAAAACGGCCCGGGCGGCGGCGATGGGCGAGGGGCTCTGTACACTGCGTGGCTCAAGTTCAAGATTAACGACACGTGGTCAGGGCACTTGCTGGGAGAGTTTCTGGATCCGGGCGATTACTACAAAGTTGAAGATACGGCGTATTTCGCTCGGCTGGAGTTCTCTTGCGTGTTCTAACCCGGCGAACTCATGCCGCGCATGAGCCGTGAAAAGGTTTTCAGAAGCGGGCCCTTTGCTGCGTTCTGAACCGAAACTGTCCCAAAGAAAGGCTCGGAGTGGCGTCTCTTGATGAGGCGTTTTTGAGCCAGAGGAAGGTTTGTGCCGCGAGCTGCTGTTCCGGGCTCGCGGCAACTTTTTTGTGAACGGGCGCGCCGCGCACAAAGTGGCAAGGAATCGGATGGGTGTCGCAGCAAGAAAGTTGATGTCCGGAAATGAGGCGGTGGCCAGAGGCGCCTTCGAGGCGGGGATGCGGTTTGCCGCCGCCTACCCGGGGACGCCAAGCACGGAAATCTTAGAGTCGCTGGCTGGCTACGATGGTGTTGATTGCCAGTGGTCGCCGAACGAGAAGGTGGCCTTAGAGGTGGCGATTGGCGCTTCGATGTGCGGCGCGCGCAGTCTCGTGGCGATGAAGCACGTGGGTCTCAACGTGGCCTCGGATGCCCTGATGACGCTGTCCTACACGGGCATAAAAGGGGGACTGGTCGTGGTCAGCGCGGACGACCCCGGCATGCACAGCTCCCAGAACGAGCAGGACAATCGCCACTACGCCAGGTTCGCGAAGGTACCGATGCTTGAGCCATCGGACAGCGAAGAGGCCCGCCGTTTCGTTCAAATAGCCTTCCAGATAAGCGAGAGGTTCGACACGCCGGTTCTCCTCCGGCTGACGACGAGGATTTCCCATTCCAAGAGCATCGTTCGGCTCGGGCCAAGACGCAAGCTCAACCGGCAGATGTCCTTTGAGAAAGACCCCGCCAAGTACGTGATGGTCCCGGCGAACGCCCGTGTGAGGCACACAATTGTTGAGAAACGGCTCGAGAAGCTCTCGGCTTTGTCGAACCGAATCGCGATTAACGAGGTTCAGATGGGGGACCGGCGGGTTGGGATAGTGACCAGCGGCGTCTCCTACCAGTACTGCAAGGAAGTTGCTCCGGAGGCGTCCTACCTGAAGCTCAGCATGACGTACCCTCTACCGGTCAAGAAAATCAGGGACTTCAGTCGGAAGGTGAAGAGGCTCTTCGTGGTCGAAGAGCTCGATCCGTTTCTGGAAGAACAAATCAGGGCGCTCGGGTTGAAGGTCGCAGGGAAGCCAGCGGAGTTGATGTGCGGGGAGCTGAGTCCGGAACTTGTGCGAGAAATCCTGAAAGGAAGAAAAGGGCGGCGTCTGGTTCCCCCGCGTGAATCCGGGGGACGGCCGCCGGTCATGTGCCCCGGATGCCCGCACAGAGGCATCTTCTATGTTCTGGCTAAGATGAAGTGCAAGGTAACGGGGGATATCGGGTGCTACACGCTCGGAGCTTTGCCGCCGCTGAATTCGCTTGACACGTGCATTTGCATGGGGGCTGCCATCGGGAATGCCGCAGGGATCAGCCGCGTCCTCCCGCCAGAGGAGCGGAAGAAGGTTGTTGCGGTGATCGGGGATTCGACGTTTCTGCACGCGGGTTTGCCGGGTCTGATGGACATGGCGTACAACCGAACGCCGGGGACTGTTATCATTCTCGACAATTCGACGACGGCGATGACCGGGCGACAGGACCATCCCGGAACGGGCAAGACTCTCATGGGCGGCCGGACGAAGAAGGTTGATTACGAAAAACTTTGCCGGGCACTGGGAGCGGACAGCGTGCAGGTCGTTGACCCATACGACCTTGACGCGGTCACAGGGGCTCTGCACCGGGCGATGGAGGAGGAAGGGCTTTCTGTCATCATCAGCCAGCGGGAATGCGTCCTTCTCGATAGAAAGCGCGGAGCGGCGGCTCTAAGGGTTGACCCGGACAAGTGCAGTGGGTGCAGGCTCTGTCTTAAGTTAGGTTGTCCTGCGATGCGGTTGACGGAGGAGGGAATAGCTGAAATCAATCCGCTGTTATGCAGCGGCTGCGGGTTGTGCAGGCAGGTTTGCAGGTTGGAGGCAATCTATTGACAAAAAGTCGCATCAAAGCATGCAAAATTGATATATTCCTGGCGGGAATCGGTGGACAGGGCATCCTGCTGGCTTCGGAGATAATCAGCCAGGCAGGCCTTTCCGCGGGCTACGACGTGAAGAAAAGCGAGGTCCACGGAATGAGCCAGCGCGGGGGGAGCGTAACGAGCTGCGTTCGGCTGGGCGAGAAGGTTTACTCCCCCCTCATCGAAAGAGGGCACGCGGACGTCCTTGTTTCCCTTCACCCGGAGGAAGGGCGAAGGCACGTTGCCTGTCTTCGGAAAGGCGGGCTGCTCCTGGAAACTCCAGCAGACCTAAAGGAAAAGCTGGCAAACCCGAGAACGTCGAACACGGCCCTCGTGGGGATTCTGTCGGCCCACATGGACATTCCGCTCGACGCGTGGATGGAGGCAATAACTGCGAAGGTTCCGCTGAAATATCTGGAAGATAACAAACGGGCATTCTTCATCGGCAGAGAGATAGGGAGCGCAAACCATGATCTGGGACGAAAAGCATGAGTGCATGCCGCTCGATGAGCTCAGCGAGTTGGAGCGCGAGAGACTTAGGGCCATCGCAGAGTTCGTTTACGAGAGAGTTCCGCATTATAAGCGTGTTTTCGACGAGAAAGGGCTGAAGCCGGAAGACATAAGAAGCCTCGACGACCTCCGGGCGATTCCTTTCACGTATAAAAACGACTTGAGGGACAACTACCCCTTCGGGATGCTTGCGGTTCCGCTGAGCGACGTTGCTGAAATTCACGCGTCGTCGGGGACGACGGGCAACCCGACTGTCGTTGCCTACACGAAAAATGACGTCAAGCTGTGGTCTCACGTGATGGCTCGGACGATGGCTTGCGCGGGAGCAACTCCAAACGACATCGTCCAGAACGCCTACGGATACGGGCTTTTCACAGGAGGGCTGGGCTTTCACTACGGGGCGATGGAGCTTGGGGCTGCGGTCGTTCCTACTTCATCCGGGCAGACGAAACGGCAATTGAAGCTGATTCAGGATTTCGGCTCGACCGTTTTGACGTGCACACCGTCATACAGCCTCCACATGGCAGAAGAGGCAATGGACTCCGGAATTGACCCGAGGAAGACCTCCATTCGCCTGGGCATCCTGGGCGCGGAACCCTGGAGCAACCAGATGCGGAGAGAGATCGAGGAGAAATGGGGCATGACGGCTTGCGACATCTACGGGCTTTCGGAAATCATCGGGCCGGGAGTTGCCGTGGAATGCCCCGCCCAGGAGGGGATGCACCTTTTCGCAGACCATTTCCTGCCGGAAATCATCAACCCGGATACGGGCGAGGCGCTACCCGACGGAGAGAAAGGCGAGCTTGTCCTGACGACGCTGACGAAGGAGGCGCTGCCTCTGCTGCGTTTCCGCACGGGGGATATTACCTCCATCAACCACGAGCCTTGCCGGGCGTGCGGCAGGACTATGCCGCGAATTCAGAAGATTTTTGGCCGAACCGACGACATGCTCATCATTCGCGGGATAAACGTCTTCCCCTCGCAGATTGAGAGCGTGCTGTTGACCGTCGAAGGGGCCGAGCCGAACTACCTCATCGTTGTGGACAGGGAACGCGGACTTGACAAGCTCGAGGTTCAAGTGGAGGTCAACGAGAAATTGTTCACGGATGAAATCAAGGGCCTGGAAGCCCTTCGAGATAAAATCGTGGAGGAGATTGAGAGCGTCCTCGGCGTCAAGGTCAGCGTCAAGCTGGTTGAGCCGCGGACCATCGAGAGGAGCATGGGGAAAGCCAAAAGGGTTATTGATAACAGGAGAATCTGATATGAAAATCAAGCAAATTTCGCTGTTCTTAGAGAATACTTCCGGCAGATTGGTGGAAGCCCTGAGCCTGCTCGGCGAAGCGAAGATAAACATCCGGGCTTTGTCGCTTTCGGACACGTCGGATTTCGGCATCCTGAGGCTCATAGTCAACGACGTGGATCAGGCCTACCAGATTCTCACCGATAAGCATTACACGGTCTTGAAATCAGACGTCGTCGCGGTGGAAGTGGAGGACCGCCCGGGAGCTTTAGTTGAAATCCTTAGAATTCTCAAGAAAGCGGGGATAAACGTCGAGTACACGTATGCTTTCGTGGAGAGGAGGGCGGACAGAGCAATCCTGATTTTCCGCTTCGACGACATGGAGAAGGGGATAAGGGTGCTGAAAGCCGAAGGGGCGACTCTCCTCAGTTCAGACGAGATTCGTTCGATTTGAACGGGCGAGCTTTCATCGGGACTGAGTTGAGATGAGACTTTGGGCAACCACCTCGCGGTTCTGGCAAGAAGAGCTGGAGACCATCTCCGGAGAAGAGCTTTCCGCCCACCAGCTGCGGTGCTTGAGAGCCACGGTCGAAAGAGCATCAGCCGCCCTGTTCTATTCCCCGCGCCTGAAAGGATCCTCCGTCTCGTGGGCCAAAGGAAATGCAGGAGTGGGCTGGCGTGATGGTATGGCGGTCGGCCGTCGCGGGGGTGAGGGTCGTGATCGGAGCGAATCATGGTGCAGCCGACGAGAATCATAGACATCCACACCCACGCATTTCCTGGCTTTCTCGCGGAGAAAGCAATCATCGCCCTGGAGGCGACCTCCTGCGGCGAGAAAGCGCAGCTCAACGGGACCATCTCCGACCTCCTGCGCTCTATGGACAAAGCTGGCATCGAAATCTCCGTGATTTGTTCCATCGCAACAGCCCCCAAGCAAGTTCCATCCATCATCAAATGGTCGAGGGAAATCGCCTCGGACAGAATTATTCCGTTCCCCTCGATTCACCCGGATTATACGGATTTCCGCGACGAGCTTGCGCGGATTAGGGACCTGGGGATGAAGGGCATCAAAATGCATCCTCAATACCAGGGCTTCAATATTGACGACGAGCGCATGATGCCGATTTACGAAGCGCTCATCGCCAACGACCTGATTCTGACCGTCCACGCGGGGTTCGACATTTCGTTTCCGAGCGACCCGTCGGCAAGCCCTGACAAGACGGCGCGGGTAATCGAGCGGTTCCCGGATTTGAAAATGATTGCCTGCCATTTCGGGGGATGGCGGCAGTGGGATGAGGTCCGGCGTTACCTCGCGGGGAAGAACCTCTACCTCGAGACCTCTTACGCTATTGGTGACCTGCCCGACGAGAAGATTATGGAGCTGATTCGTCTTCACGGCGAGGACAGAATCCTTTTCGGGACCGACTCGCCGTGGAAGGACCAATCGAAATCCATCGAAGAAGTCAAATCCCTCCCAATCTCCGACGAGGCGAGAGAGAAAATCTTCCACGAGAACGCAGAGAGGCTTCTTGCCTTGTGATGGCCTTTTTCATTCCCTCCATTGGCGTCCTGGCCCGACGAACATAGCTGCATATGTAGCACGCAATAATGCAAGCTGAGTTGTGCATCGCCCACCAACCGCTGTCTTCCGAGTTGGCTCGAACAGGACGAGTTGTTCTCAGCAAATAAGGCGGCCGGTTTCCACGTCAATAGGTGTGCATTGTGGGGTTGTGGACTCGCACGGTTCTGGGTGCGGCTGTCTTTCCCGGGGAGGGGGTGGATGAATCCCTTGTTCGAGAAGCCCGCCTGAAGGCGGCTTGAGTGAGGGTTGGGCCGGAGGCCTGGACCACCAGCTAAAGCAGGTGGCTAAAAGCGATGCCGGCTGAAGCCCCGCCTCGGCGGGGCTAAAGAGCTGCTTGGCGCGGCACCGAAAGCGAGCGGCGGGAATGCCACGGTTACGCAGCCACACCCACGATTCTCGTTGGATTGACTGTGATTGGGCACAGTGGTATTGTGAGAGTCGCCGTGGCTGAGGTGTCCGGTGAAGTCTCTTGGAGGCCCCGCCCGGTCCTTGCGAAACGAGCGGTAGTCCCTGTGGGCAAAAGAACAATCATCAAATACAAGCTAAGGGAGGTACACACATGAGGAGGTCTTCTGCGTTTGCTGTCCTGGCGGTTCTCCTTGTTGGAGCCGCGGTCTGCCCTGCGGAACAGCCCGTCGTTGAGGCGAAGCCGGGGATTCCGGTGGCGGTTGTTGAGGTGGTTGAAGGTTTTCCATTTCAGTTCAAGGTCCAATACTGGCGGTCAGATGGAACGGCGATGTTCAGGGACATTGGTTTCGACCCTCAGATCGGTCCATGGGAATCCCGGGTGGAGTTTCCGATGGACGGCAATTTCATCGTGTTCGGCGCCGAATACGCGTTCAGAGCCCTCGGCTCGAGGATTTCGCTCGACCTGAATTATGGATTTTCCGAGGACATTGAGGGGACCACTAAGGATTGGGATTGGGTGTGGGGCGACCCCGAGCCGCTTGTTTACGCGGAGAGCGACACCGACGGCGACAGCGATTTCCTGACGGCGAACGTTTACTATCGGCTATTTGGCTGGGGGCGGAGGAATTCCCTCGATGCCTTCGTCGGATACCAGGGTCAGAAGAATTCGTTCTCGAACGACAATGCGCGGGTCTTGACGCCGGAATTCGCCAGCTACGCCGGAAAAGTCGCGGAGTACGAGATGGAGTTCAGCGGCGTCCGAGCGGGCCTCAGGACGGAGATAGCCCTGGCGCCGAGGTTTTCTATCAGAGCAAATCTGGCGGCCATCCCCTACGTTGAGCTCGACGCGAACGGGAAGTGGTTTCTGCGAGACATTTTCTTCACGCAATCGGCGGATGGGTACGGGGTGGATTTCGACCTGTCTCTCGACTTCGAGGTCGCTCGGAATATCAACCTTGTCGCCGGGTTAAAGTACCTCTTCCTGAATGCGTCCGACGGGGAGGAATCCGGCGTCGCGGGGGGAATGCCTTACGGCCCGTTCGATGTTGTTGATGAGGTTGAAAGCGAACAGTTCGGCGCGACGGGCGGCGTGCTTGTGAAATTCTGAGCCTATAGTGCCCGACGAGGGGTGATGCGGTAGAATTCCGACAAGGCCTGCGGCTCGTCGAAGGAATAGGTCTCTCGCATCCGGGTGGCACTTAGCTCGGTGAGGAGTTGCCACGCTGGCGGGATGCCGAGGTCGTTTGTGCGAAGAATGGCATAACCCAGCCCGGGCGTGGAATTCCATTGGAGGTATATTCGTCCACCGTCCCTGGCGATTCCTGTGATGGCAAATCTCTCGTAGTGGTATCCGATGTCCACGGTTCCGGTATCGGGCTGGCTTGTGTTGAGGGTGGTTTTGCCCTCCAGGCCAAAGCTTTCCGGGGCGCCAGTCCCCTTGTCGAGGCATGGGCTGTCGGAATCGAGGTAGAAGTAGCCCAGCGCTCCCCCCGCGAAAAGGGGGTTCGCGTCAAGATTTCCTTCTCCTGCAAATCCGCCGCGAACATCGGAAAAGCTCGCCTGAATTGAGCCGCCTTCCTCGACGAGCTCCCCGAAGGCGTTTTCCCAGATGATGGAATTGACGATTTTGACGGACGCTCCATCCCGCGACTCAACGCCCCTCCAGCCACCATTGGCCACGGTGCAGTTTCGGAGTTCCACGTTCGGTGCATCGCCGCATGAAAGGCCCAGGGGGTTTTCTGTGAGGAGGCAGTTGGTGATTGTCGCCGACGAGCCACCCACGCACGAGATGCCCGCCGAGGCTTGTTGGGTAATAGTGCAGTCCGAGATTGTCCCGCTTCCTCCCTCGAGGTGGATTCCCGAGTTTGGGTTATGGACCATGTGGCATGAGCGTATCGTGGCGGTGCTCTGGAAGGAGTAGATGCCGTTTTGGCCGCACTCCAGAACGACGCAATTGCTGACCTGTGCCACCGAGAAGAAGCATGCGATGGCGTTGTCCCCGCCGGTGATGACGAAGTTCTCGACGGACGACTGACCCAGAACAAAAAAGACCGTGTCCCCGAAGGCGACGATTCGCGCGGGCCCTCGCTCGGAGCCGTGTACTTGCGCAGCGTGGCAAACGAAAAGCCGGTCCTCGTAGTAGGTGCCTGTCAAGGCGTTGACAATCACGCGGTCGCTTCCGGGGGGATTCGTGGGGCTTTCATCCGGGAAGGCGCCCATATGAACGTTTCCCTCTGCCGCGTTCAGGCAGGGAGAACCGGTCCCGAGGTGATAACTATAAACCGACAGCGCCGACCCGATTTTTGCGAATGGATTCTCTTGCGTCCCCGCCTGAGGGCCGTCATATCCGGCCTCAACGTACAATTGATTATCCGAATCGTTAAACGTCCCCCAGCCCAAAAAGGCCGGGTTGGCGGAAATGTTGCCATTGATTCCGGAGAAGTCGCCGTCCCGGATGTCGCAATGGCTGACGGAGCTCGCCTGGGCAATCCCTTCCAGGTCATCCCAGTTGTCCCAGAGAATGCAGTTCGTCAAGACAGGATTTGATGCCGAGGAAAAGACGCCGTAACCGTTTGCGGCTATTGTGCAGTTGGAAATGGACGGGTCTGACGACGCGACGCATTGCACGCCGTACCGCGGATTCTCCGCAATGACGCAGCAGTTGATCGTCGGCGAGGATGTCTCGACGAACATTCCGCAAGAGGCATTCCGCCAGAGAACACAATCGCTGACCGTCGGAGAAGCTCCGACGCATCGAATTGCGTAGTGTCCGCCGGTGATTGTGAAGCCGCGCAGCGTTGAGTTGTCCTTTCCCTCGACCGTCGCAAAGGGAGACGATTCGCTGATGCTCCGGATGGCGCACTCGCCTGCCCCTGCCCCGACGACCTCCACCCACTCCTTCATCACGACGTTCTCGATGTATTCTCCCGGCAGGACCTGCACGGTGTCGCCGGTGTTCGCTGAGTCAATCGCCGATTGAATCGTCGAGTATTGCCCGCCCGGGCCGACGAGTAGCGTTGCTGCTACGCCCATTGCCGCCACCGACCAGGCCAGACAAAAGACAATCAGCAGAATCGCGTGTCTCATCAAGACATCTCCTCTCTCTCTTGAAACCGAACAGTTCTCGCTGACAATGGACACCCGCGGCGCCTCCACTGCTTTTCGGCGGATAGCGTTGACATGATAGCCTCGTCGGACCACGCGTTCAAGTAGGATGCTCTCGTGGGGGCGGGCGTGTTTTAGTGGTATGCGGGCGCATGGTTGTATTATGGTGGTGAAATCTGGCTGAGCCGTTCTCCGAGAAGCCCCGCTGAAGCGGGCTGCAAGAGGGAAGAGGGCGACCTGCGACCCCCCCGGTGAACCGGGGGGCTAAGAGGAGTGGCGCCGGCTGGAAGCCGGCTGACGGCGCCTCCTCACCGTCGGTCATCGGCGCCGGCTCTTGGGTCAAGCGGCGCGGGCGCCCGACCGCACCAACGCCACTCAGATACAGCCACACCGGTATGCGGGCGCGGCTTGACGGAAACGATGTGTTTCGGTAGATTTCACCATGAGGAAGTATCCGGCTTGCCCGACTGGTCGGCCGCTGCTATCTGTGCGGCGCGTGAGCCAGTGGACAGACTGCAAGCGTCCTGCAATAGATGCAACAAGGAGGACTCAAATGAAGACAAAAATCACAGGAATCACGACGGTCTCGTTGGCTATTCTGCTGCTCACTTCGTTGGCCGCTTCTGCCGACGCGGAAGGAGATGCGGAGGAATTCCGCAAGGGCAAGAACTTCATCCAAACGTCCATTTACTCGGAGGAGGAAGACCAGAAAATCCTGGACCTTTTCAAGGGGCTTCGGGTGTCGGACGTTGCTGACGGGATGGATGCGGTTGGGTTGCAGAACATCGGGTTGATGAGTCCGGACATCCGTCCGCTGTGGCGAGATACCGAGCATTATACCCACCGCATCGCCGGCATAGCCGTAACGGCGCGCTACGTTCCCACAAACAAGCCCCCCGCCGGCCAGCGCACGACGGAGGAGTTCGATAAATGGGTCGGGCAGTGGTACTCCGACTACTCGAGCGAGCCTTTCGTCTCCCTCATCCGGAAGGGGACGGTCCTCGTGATCGAGGAGGTAGCGGAGGTGGACGTTGGGTCAATCGGCTCCAACAACATCCTGGGCTGGCGACTCCGCGGATGCGTCGGCGTCGTAACGAGCGCAACTGCCAGAGATACCGACGAGATTACGACGGAGCGCGTTCCCCTCTACTTCAAACAGCCGGGACGGGGAATTCGCCCTGGGAGAAATGAAATCGAGTCTGTCAATCGCCCAATCGTCTGCGGCGGGGTCCTCGTTATGCCGGGGGATGTCATTGTGGCAGATGGTGAAGGGGTGATTGTCGTCCCCCGTGCGTACGCCGAAAAAGTTGCCGCCTACGCTCGGAAAACTCTCGACGGAGACAAGGCCGGAAGACGCTCGCTTTACGAGCGGCTTGGCCTTCCCGAAGACGATTCAGTGAGGTAGGGCCTGCCACCGGCCAGAGTGTCTGCACGATGCGCGTAAAGGGAACCAGCCCGTGGGTGAGACTCTTCCAGGCAGGTTTGGGTACGATTCACGTCTGCGGCCCCGGCGCTCCTCGAATGCGAGTGCTTCAGGGCACTGGTTCTGTCACGCAACGTGAAAAGAGGACACTGAACGTTCGGTTCTGATAGGACGTCAATTATGCCAGGTTGGCGAAGAGCGCTTGTGTGTTTATCATACTCTTTTACGCAAAAGAAAGGAACCCGAGATGAAAAAGGTAAGAAACTCTTGCTCTGACCTGAACCGCAGAGACTTCCTTGGCCTTCTTGGCGGGGGAGTTGCCGGACTGTGGCTGGGTTCGCTCCTCGGCGAGGAGCCGGCGCCGGGACGCAAACCCAATATCGTCGTGATTGTCTCGGACGACCACGGGTATGCGGACGTCGGCTGCTATGGCTGCAAGGACATTCCGACGCCGAATCTGGATTCGATTGCTCGCGATGGTGTGCGGTTCACGGACGGACATGTCTCCTGCCCGGTATGCAGCCCGACGCGAGCTGGCTTGATGACCGGTCGCTACCAGCAGCGGTTCGGGCATGAGTTGAATCCGGGGGGCGACCCGCGGCAAGGCTTGCCCCTCACGGAAATCACCGTTGCCAACCTTTTGAAATCTGCTGGCTACGCCACCGGTCTCGTCGGGAAATGGCATCTCGGCATGATGCCGGAACTGCAGCCTCAGAAGCGCGGCTTCGAGGAGTTTTTCGGGTTCCTGGGCGGGGCTCATCCTTACGTCAAGTCCGGTATCGGGACGCCTAACCCTATCTATCGGGGGACGAAGCAGGTTGATGAGAAGGAGTACCTTACCGACGCCTTTGCCCGGGAGGCAGTTTCTTTTATCGAGCGGCACAAGCGCGAGCCCTTTTTCCTGTACCTGACGTTCAACGCGGTCCATGCCCCACTTCAGGCGACGAAGAAATATCTGGACAGATTCCCGGGCATCACCGCCGAGCCTCGTCGGACCTACGCTGCCATGCTCAGCGCCATGGACGATGGAATCGGCGCCGTCCTCAGGAAACTGAAAGAGAGTGGACTCGACAAAGAGACGCTGATTTTCTTCCACAGCGACAACGGCGGTCCGCCGAACAACGGCTCAAGCAACAGCCCTTTGAGAGGTTTCAAAGGGACGGTGTTCGAGGGCGGAGTGCGAGTTCCGTTCCTCGTGAAATGGCCTGGTCGCATTCCGGCTGGCGTCGTGTACAAGCATCCGGTCATCTCGCTCGACATTCTCCCGACGGTCGTTGCCGCCGCGGGATGGAAATTGCCGAAGGACCGTCCCTTTGACGGCGTCAACCTTCTTCCCTACCTGTCGGGAGAGAACTCCTCGCCGCCCCACGACGTTCTGTTCTGGCGATTCCGCGAGCAGCGGGCTGTCCGGAAGGGGAACTGGAAGCTCGTCTCGTTAGCCGTCGGCGAACCCCAAGTGTTTGACCTCTCGAAAGACATTGGCGAGACGAACAACTTGTCCAAAGAGAAGCCGGAAGTTGTGAAGGACCTGACGGGCGCTCTCGCCAAATGGGAATCGCAGTTGATTCCACCGCTCTGGGGGACCGTGCAGCGCCCTCGAACGCGCAAGAGGCGAGCGCGCACGGCAGCATAGCGTCTGGGTCTCTCAAGCGCCTGGAAGTTGCCTGAAAGGGCCTGCTGGCTCGGGAACCGGCGCGGGGCGTTTCCAGCATCGCTCTCCCTTGTAGCATCTCGCCATTCTCTTTCCGGTAGCGCGACACAGCACGCGGCCCTGCCTCCGGGCCTTTGTTGTTACGAACCGTTTACAACCATTTTGGTTTTTCGGTGGTAGATTGTGGGTAGAAGCATTTGGAAATTCCTGCGCACGAGTGGCGCGACGCGCGGGAATAAACCACCGAAGAACAAAAGTGGAAAGGAGGACGACGATGAAAGGGATCACAGGACGCAGGTTGTCCGCCCTTTGGGCCCTGGCCGGGGGCGCGGTCTTAGGGTTGATAATTGCACTTCCGCTGAAGGGCGAGGTCCCCGGGTTCGTCCCAAGGATCACGGATGTCACGGTGTTCAAAGACGGGCATGCGCTTGTCATGGCGCGAGGCAAGGCGGAGCTTCAGGACGGTTGGTGTCGCACGCGGGAAGTGCCGATGCCTCTGCTCGGCGCCTTCTGGACATTCGTTGCGCAGGACGGGGCGGAGGTGGATTTTGTCAAGGCGGGGTTCGTGGAAACCGAAGAAGCGAGGCCCTGCCTGACGTTTGAGGAAATCATCCAGGCGAATGCCGGGAAACGGGTCATCATCGTCGAGCATCCGAAGGACACGGATGCCATATCGCATGAGGGAGTCCTGCTCGGCATCCTCGAACACGAGACCGAACGAGAGGTCGAAACCTCCGAAACAGTCCCCTCGAGCTATGACCGCTGGGGCCGTTACGTCGCGAACCAGACGGTTCGTGAAGCAAAAGGCGAAAAAGTCGAATCGCTCGCTTCCTTTGTGATGCTCAAAACCGAAGCGGGGGTTCAAGTCATCAAGCGAGAGAACGTCCGCAGCATCTGCCTCGCAGAAGAAAAGCCTGTCACCGAGCACAAAGAGAAGACGCAGGTCCGCGAGATAAGCATCCACGTGGCAGGAAAAGGCGAGAAGGTCCCCGAGCAGGCCGAGGTCGGGATGGTCTTCATCCAGAAGGGAGTGCGATGGATTCCCGACTACCGGGTCGAGCTTCTCCCGGATGGCAAAGCGAGAGTGTCGCTTCAGGGCACGGTCATAAACGAGCTTGCGGACATGGAAAACGTTGACCTGCGGTTGGTCGTCGGAGTTCCCAGTTTCGTCATGAAGGACGCCCTCTCGCCGATGGCGCTTCGGGACATTGGCGTTCGCCTCAGTTCTTACTTTGCACCGCCCAGCTGGAGGCGGGGTGAGACGCGGGCGGATTACCTCTCGAACACCTTGATGTCCCAGGTAGCTCTGCCGTCGAGGGCAGAAGGCGCGCCGGCCTCGGAGGGAGGGCCGGAAGTCCCGAGCGAGGGACAGCAAGAAGACCTCTTTGTTTATCACAAGACGGGAATCACCCTGCGGAAAGGAGAGCGAGCCGTCGTAAAGCTCCTGGAAGTGATTGTGCCCTACGAGGACATTTACACCTGGGAAATTCCTCCGGTTCCGCCGAGCGAGTTGTGGCGCAACCTCGGTACGGACCAAATTCGGCAATTGGCAACGCTCCTTGGGAAAGCTAAGGCGATGCACGAGATTCGCCTCACAAACACCGGCGCCGTGCCCTGGACGACCGGTCCCGCGACGGTATTCAAGGACGGGACGCCTCTCGGACAGCAGGTCCTCACTTACACCTCCGTCAAGAACAGAGTGGACGTCCCGGTGACGGTCGCGACGGACTTGAACACGAAAAAAGAGGAAAGGGAGGTCAGTCGCACGCCCAACATCGTAATCAACGCGGACAGCTACACGAAAGTGGCTCTGCACGGGGTGCTGACCGTCAAGAACTTCAAGGACAAACCGGTTCACGTCTATGTGACAAGAAAAGCTCTGGGCACGGCAACAGCCGCCACTCCGGACGGGAAAATCACGCGGTCGAACACTGTCGAGGACACGTCCATCTCCGCCGAAGAGACCCCGTGGCTCTGGTGGAACTGGCCGTGGTGGTATTACTCCGTCAACCCAATTTCCGAGATAACCTGGGACACAGTCATGCGTCCGGGCGACTCAGCGACTTTCGAGTATGAGTGGTACTTCTACTGCCGCTGAGGCGGCAATCGCTCCTCAGAGTAGGACTGTGGAACATTCTTCCTCGATTCGGGTCTAAGAACATAGAACGCGAAGGCAGAGAGCGGCTGCTGGCATCGGGATGCGAGTCTCAGGAACAGCGGCGGCTCCCTGCCCGAAGTTTCGGGCAGTCCCAAAAACCCGATGTGAGAGGAGGAGCAGAGATGAGACAGGTTTGGACCAAGGCAATCGCGCTTGCGGTGCTAATGGCATGGCTGGGTGGGATAGAAGCTGCCGAGCCAGCCTCCCCTGAACCTGCCCGGCCGCAGGTTGAAGTCGTATTCGTCCTCGACACGACCGGCAGCATGGGCGGTTTAATTCAGGCAGCCAAAGAAAAGATATGGGCAATCGCCAACACTTTAGCGAGCGCCAAACCGGCGCCCGATATCAAGATGGGGCTGGTGGGCTATCGCGACCGCGGTGACGCTTACGTTACAAAGCAGACCGACCTGACGGACGACCTCGACGCGGTCTATGAGCAACTGATGGCATTTCAGGCGGACGGCGGAGGGGACACCCCAGAGAGCGTCAACCAGGCGCTCCACGAGGCGGTCACGAAGATAAATTGGAGCAAGGGTGAAAAGGCGTACAAGGTGATATTCCTCGTCGGAGATTGCCCGCCCCACATGGACTACGCCGACGACGTTAAGTATCCCGAGACGTGCCAGACTGCTGCAAAGGCCGGGATTATCGTCAACACAATCCAGTGTGGGTCGGACGCTTCCACGGAGCCAGTCTGGAAAGAAATCGCCGGCAAAGCCGAGGGGCGATACTTCCGCGTCGAACAGTCGGGAGGCGCAATTCTTGCCTCGACTCCCTTCGATGGGGAACTTGCCGAACTCTCAAAAGAGCTTGAGGGAACGCGCGTGGCTTACGGTGACGCCGATGCCATAGAAGAAGCCAAAGAGAGAGAAGAGGTGTCCGGCAAGATTCACGCTGGTGCCTCGGTTGGGGCCAAAGCCAGCCGCGCGGTGTTTCTCGCGAGCAAGCCGGGGGAAAGCAGCCTCACTGGTAGCCACGAGCTGGTGAGGGACCTGGCGGAGGGACGCGTGAAGCTGGCTGATGTGAAAGACGAGGAGCTTCCTGAAGAGCTGCGCAAAATGTCACGCGCTGAGCGCGAGAAGTTTATCGCGGAGAAGATGGAGAAGCGAAAGGACGTTCAGTCGCGCATCGAGAAGCTGGCCGCCAGTCGGCAGAAGCACATTGAGGAGCAACTCCGCAAGTCTGCTCTCCAGGGCAAGCAGAGCCTCGACTTCGCCATCTTCGACTGCATCAAGGAGCAAGCAGGCAAGAAAGGAATCGTTTACAAGGGCGGCCCCGCGCTGTGAGGCGAGTTGGGTGAGACCGGCGTTGTCGCGCGATTGGCGCGCTCCTGTGCAGACCGGCGTTTTTCGCGGTGTTGAAGCGCGTGCGGTTTCCGATTACACTCTTGACGAGCGCCAATCGGAAGGGCGTTCCCTCGTCCCGGGGGGCATCTTCCGGTTGTTGGCTGGCGGCAGCTTTGTCAAGCCGTGATGAAGAATCCTTAACCCGGTCCGACCATGGCGAAACAGCAAGTTCTTGTCATCGAAGACGACCCGGCAATCCGCCGGGGAATCGTTGACGCTCTTCAGTTCGATGGCTATGGAACGCTCGAGGCCGAGAACGGAAACGCGGGCCTCGATATGGCTGTCAGAGGAGGGTACGACCTCCTGTTGCTCGACCTGATTTTGCCGGGGCGCGACGGCCTGGAGATTCTCAAAGAGGTGCGGGCCACAAGGCCGACGCTGCCTGTCGTCATTGTCACCGCTCGGGGCGAGGAACGGGACCGAGTGGAGGGCCTCCACCTCGGCGCGGACGACTACGTTGTGAAGCCTTTCAGCGTCAAGGAGCTTCTGGCGAGGATAGAGGCTGTGCTGCGGCGGTCGCCCGAGCGGCCCTCGGACGTTTGCGAGTTCCGAATCCCGAACGGGACGGTTGATATGTCGAGATGCGAAGTCTGCTTCGCGGATGGCGAGCGATGCCAACTCTCCGAGAGAGAGATGGAACTCCTGCGATACCTCGCGTGCAACGCGGGACGCGCTATCTCCCGGCAAGAAATTCTCTCGCGGGTGTGGCGCATTGACCACAGGTCAATCATCGAGACCCGAACGATTGACATGCACATTGCCCGTCTCCGCGAGAAACTCCGAGATGACCCGGATTCGCCGCGCATTATCGTGACCGTAAGGGGAAAGGGCTACATGTTCGCTGCCGACAAGAGGAGCAAGTGATGCGGCCGGTTCATACGTGGATTGTGTTTGGGCTTTGTCTTGCGGTGGTCCTTGCAGCGATGGCATGGATAAGCCTGACTGCTTTGCGGCTCGACCACGCGGAGGTGGAAGCTCGTCGGCATGCCGTGCTCGAGGAAAACGTCCGGCTGGCGCTGTGGCGCATGGAATCCGCCGTCGGTCCGCTCATCGCCCAGGAGACCTCTCGCCCGTATTTCGCCTATAGCCCTTTCTACGCTGCCAACCGAGCCTATACGCGAATGTTTTCCGAGATGAAACAGGGCGAGGTTCTGGTCCCTTCCTCTTTGCTGAGACGAGTGTCGCCATATATCGTTCTTCATTTCCAGTTTGGGCCCGACGGAGAATTGACCTCTCCGCAGGTTCCCGAGGAAAAGATGCGGGAAATTGCTGAGGGAACATATACGACTCGTCGAGAGATTGATGCGGCAGCGGCCTGGTTGGCGGAGCTGCGAGAACTCCTCCCGAGGGACAAGCTGGTTGCTGTCCTTTCCCGCCAGGCATGGGAATTGTACACGCTGGCAAACGCTCCCTCACCCGCTCGGGGCGCCCGGTCGCAGCAGGGGGGCGAGGAGCAGAGCATCTACAACTTCAGGGAATGGCAGGCACGCGCCTATAATCAAGATAACGTTTCCTCAAACACTGTGATGGGTTTTGTCCCGCGCTTTCCTGACGTGGGGGAGGGCGCGATGAAAGCCGCGTGGGTCGGCCCTGTCCTGGTTCTCGCGCGGCGGGTCTCGGTGAACGGAGAGGAATATCTCCAGGGATGCTGGCTCGACTGGCCCGCCATACAGAAATGGCTCGTCGAGAGCGCCAGGGAATTGCTCCCGAATGCTGACCTGGAGTCGGTGGCCTCCGGACCCAAGGACGAGCAGGCGAGTGGGCGGATGCTCGCAGCGCTACCAGTCAAGCTTATCCCGGGCGCAATGCCGCTAACATCTGCGGAGGGTTTATCGCCCGTTCGCCTTTCACTTGTGATTGCCTGGATGAGCGTGCTTCTTGCGGCGCTGGCGGTCGGGGCGCTTCTTCGAGGAGCGGTTTCCCTGAGCGAACGGCGCGGGTCTTTCGTCTCGGCTGTCACTCACGAGCTGCGCACGCCCTTGACGACGCTTCAAATGTACACCGAGATGCTCGCGGAAGGCATTGTCTCCGGCGAGGAGAAAACCCGTCGGTACCTTTCCACGCTGCGCGCGGAGGCAGAGAGGCTCGGGCATCTTGTCGAAAACGTCCTCGCTTACGCGCGGCTGGAGGCTCGCTCGCCGGGATTCCTAGCACGGGTCGTCGGTCGCGACAGACTTCGTGGAAGAAGGCTGGCGGTCGGCCGCATGGAGGACACGACCGTGCGGGAATTGCTCGACAGGATAACCCAGCGTCTCGGACAGCGAGCCGAGCAGGCGGAGATGAACCTTGTCCTTGCCATCGGGGACGACGCGGCATCTATGCCGGTCCGGGCAGATGCGTCAGCTCTCGAGCATATCCTGTTCAACCTGGTTGACAACGCATGCAAGTACGCCGCGGTCGCCTCGGACCGGGTGATTCGCCTCGAGGCAGTCCGCAAGGGAAATCAAGCTCTCGTAAGCATCCGCGACCATGGGCCGGGCATAGCGCGGGGAGACGTGCGGCGCCTGTTTCGTCCTTTCTGCAAGTCGGCGCGAGACGCCGCGAATTCCAAGCCGGGGGTTGGACTGGGCTTGGCGCTGAGCCGCCGCCTCGCCCGTGCCATGGGCGGTGACCTTCGTCTGGACGATAGCGTCAAGGAGGGCGCCTGCTTTGTCCTCAGCCTTCCCGCGAACGATTCTCGTGCTTCGTAAGGGTGTCGCTCCGAGTAGGGGGCGGATTCCCAGGCTCGACCCGAGCTGACGACCTCTTGTGGCACGGGCGTCTCGCCCGTGAGCAACGTTCATTTTCTGGATGAACTTTTTCTCCTCCTCGTCGAGCTGCTCGAAGAGCCTCTTCTCTCGCATGTCGAATGAGCGCCGCGGCTTGCTTTCCGGCTTGTCCTTCTGGCCGCCGTTGTGAAAACACCATCCGGCGGCTCCGGAAGCCTTCGCCTGCCTGAGGTCGGTCAGAAAATCCTCTGCCTTCGGCTCAAAGTCGTCGGGTGAGAACCCTCGCCGAAACGGCTCCTGGTAGTGCACCGGCACAATCCGACCGAGCTCCTTCATCCATTCCATGTACTTCTTGGTCTGATTCGCCGTTTGACCGGGAGAGCGGGCGTCGCGCGGGCGGTGCGGCGAGATGAAATCCACGCCGACATCTATAAGATACCGGCGAAGATCGTCGAGGCTAACATCTCCGGCGTGCGACGCAGTGACCAGTCGCTCGGCGTCGAGAGACCTGACAAGCTTCCTCATCTCCACCAGCTCGTCAAACGACACGAACCGCTCGTCCTTGATGTTCCTCTCGTTTGCCAGGTCAAGATACCAGTTCCGATAAGGCTTCAGCGCCGCGACGATGTTCTTGACGGCGCGGTTTGACGTTTTGGGACTCTTCAGGCGCGGCGGCCCCACCAGACCGTTGCCACGGGAAAGCGTCACGTCAACGATTATTCCTCTGCGGTCACATTCCTCGACGAGCCGTTGAAGCTCTGACAATTGAGCCTTCCGCGGATTCCCTTCCCCGTCAACCGCCGACGCGTCATTCCCAAACGCCGCCCACGTCGCCCAGACACGCATCCAGTTGAACCCGCATTTTTGCATGTCGTCGAGGTCGGCGAGGACGAACTCCTTCGGTGCACCGAGGGCGCCGTAGTAACTGATGCCGAGGAGAAACGTCGGTTTGCCGTTGACGGTGAACTGCGTTTTCTCGACGCCGAGTTTTGTCGCGGCGCCAGCGCCGGTTGCGGCAACCATAGCCGCGCAAGAAATTCCGATAAAAGGTTTCATGTTTTTCCCTCCTGCAATGCTCGAGCCTAACCTCTGGCTCACGGACGGAGCGACTGAAAGAGATGCAATTCCCACTCTGTGATGCAATTCCTTTTTACCCCGGAGCGGAGGTATTGTCAACGACCCATTCTACGCGGGTGCGGCTGTGTTTCCGGGGCAGGGGGTGGATGAATCCCTTGTTCGAGAAGCCCGCCTGAAGGCGGCTTGGGTGAGGGCTGGGCCGGAGGCCTGGACCACCAGCTAAAGCAGGTGGCTACCAGAGATGCCGGCTGAAGCCCCGCCGAGGCGGGGCTAAACCGTAGTTCCGCTATTGCACCGGGGGTATGATGTTTGCGTGGTGGGAGTT
>CAYZXL010000055.1:0-31764 GCA_964482435.1 uncultured Verrucomicrobiota bacterium | reverse complement strand
ACCAGACCGAACAGGAAAAGGACGCCGAAAACCTATTACTCGGACAAGCTGCTAGTCAAGGAAGAAGCTGAATCAGACAGCGGGAAGAAGCCGGAAAAGAGGAACGCCGGCGAAAAAAAGGATGCACGCGACAAGAAATAGCAGCGCCATTTCTCGCGCGTGATCCTTGACGTTGTACCCATTTTTTCCAGCGATACCTGTGTAGAAATCCCTTCACGAACCGGCACGCGGCCTCCCGGTCGGAGCGGAAAAACATCGGGATGCCGAAATCGCCTACGATGCAGGGTAGAGTCCTAAGCACGACGTTAGGACGTGCTCCGGAGCGGTAGCGGCCGCCGAGGATGTCACGGATGTCCTCCTCTGGCATAACGAGCCTGGCCCCGCAGCAACCATCGAGGCTGCCCCGGCGAGCGCTACTTATTGCCCCTCGTCAAATGAATCTCCTCCAGGCCCCCCCGGCCGGGCAAACGGGCCACGCATGCATTCATGCCGCCGAGGAGTATCCGAGAAACCCCCATCACCCCGGGGATGGGCTCGCCGGACCGTCACGAGCATTCCGCCGTTTTCTCTCCGATAAAGCACAGTGAAGCACCACGGTCCCGAGCGATAACTGCGTGTTATGCCTTATTGAGCGACGATGCGGCGCCTGCACGATTGGCAAGGCGATGCCGGGCTACTTTTCCGGTGGGGGGCCGTTGAGGTGCCGGAATTGGCTGTAGACGACGTCGCGGAACATCCGCATCTTGAGGGCAACGTACTCGTTGTGCCAGTAGTCGAGCATCTCTTTTGAGTAGGGAACGCCTTCGGGATGCTCTGGCGTGTAGTGGAGGAGCGTCCTGTCGTAGTACTCCAGCCCTCCGTGGCAGGTCTTGCTGAAGTCCCCGAAGACCCACCAGGCCAATGCTACCCACGGCCCCGCCTTGAGTTCTTCGTAGTACGCTTCCATCGTCTCGATGGGGGTCGTGTAGGTCACCGGCTCGCAATCCGGCGTGCCGCCGAGCTGGCCGCAGACGCCGATGTACCACATCATCGCGTTCTTGGCGCCGGCCAGCTCGATGGCGCTCATGAGGGCGTGCGTGTCATTCCAGTGCTCCGGAATCCAGGTCTTCGGGTCGCGGCTGTTGCGGCCGACACGGACTGAAAGCCCTTCGGGGTAGTAGCGAGTCCGCAACCGCTGCCACTCGCGGGAATGCGCCCGGACTTTTTCGCGCGGGGTGGACAGGTCCGCCGGGTCAAACGGGCTCCATTTGTGCCCCCAGTAGTGATACACGTCCACGCCGATGCACTGCGTGTTGGGCGGCAGCTTCACCCTGCCGTGCTTGTCCACGTCTTCCTGAGTTGCGGCATAGGCGCCGTTGTAGTTGAGTGCCGCGTAGCCAATCATGTTGTACCACGCCTTGATGTGGCGGAAAGGCTGCTCACCGTCCATCTCCCGGAGGCGGATGACTCGGTCGAATTCAGCGTAAACCTTTTCGAGGCCTGCCGTTCCAAGTCCAGCTTCCCCCTCGTCGCCGCACTTGTTGGCCAAGACATTGTTGATGAGCTGGCGGCCGGTCGCTTTATCGCCCTCCGGGCTGACCAGAACCCGGTCGCGGTTCTCCCAGAGGTTTTCGAGGATGCGCTTGACGTTGTTGTAGGGCCCGCCGTCCTTATCCTGGCGGTCGTAGTAGTTGGCAAGCACGACCAACTGCCGGTGCCGGAAACAGCGAACCATGAGATTGATAATCTCATCGCGCCACTCGTCGTGCCGGGCATAGAGCATGATCGCGGTGGACCATTGGCTGGCAATGTCAATCCGGCGGACGTTCTCCTTGTGGTAGTGCTCCAGGGGATTGCGATCATCCCACGCCATAAGGTTGTACTCGAACAGATACGGCAGAATCCCAAGACCCTCCTTTGGCGTCCATGTCCGAATGGGAACGAACGAGTAGCTGACCACGTCCCCACGGACATACCCCGGAGGCAGCTTCTCACTTCGGTCGTCCGGCGATCCGACCTCGCGCGGTTCCGCCCGAGAGCACGATTGGGCCAGTAACAGCAGAAGCAAACAAGCAGACCAAGCCAAACTCTGACGCCAGTTCATTGTGCCCAAGCTCCTCCGAAAGACCTTTGTGCTCTGCTTGTCAGTCTCTGCCGAGCCCGCCCTTCGAAGCGACTTCGCACCGTGGGGCAAGGACGTTGGTTTTCTTTTTCAGAAAAACGAGGATGAGGAATATGAGCAGGCCGAGGGCGAAGATGGCAATCCAGAGGGGGTCTATCATGAGAACGCCCTGAACGACATATTCGCCGACGGTCTCCAAGAATGTGAAGCTCGCAATGATGCCAAAGAATCCGGAGGGCTCGCTTCTGAGGACCATTCTCCAGTCGAAGCGGCGGTGAGGGGGCGTATAGTTTCTGAAAGAAGGAACAATCAAGGGCGTTCTGCGCGCCCACTCCGCGAACTCGCTGCCGAACTTCTCCAGGAGGAAGGATTCCTCGGCGGAGATGATACGTTCATAATAGAGCGCGAATCCGAGGACTACCACCAGGGACAGCCAAAAGCTCCTTACGAAAAGGGCGCCTCCCCATACGATCACGAAGTTGCCCAGATAGAGTGGGTGCCTCACAAGGGAGTAGGCGCCCGTCGTATTTAGCATGGTTGCCTGTTGACGTTTCGTGCTTCTTCCAGAGGTTCCGGGAGGAACGAATCCAATGGTCATGGCGCGGACGGCAAGACCCAAGAGGGACACCCCTAAGGAAAATAGGTCCCAGAGTGTGTCGTATAAGTGGGAACCAAAGGGGTAGCGGAAATCCCTCATCGCCAGAAGAACAAGGGGAAGGCCAAGGAGCGGCAGATAGCCCCTCCACCTGAAGAGGAACGCTCCTTGTTTGGACATCTCTTCTCGGAGCACTGTTCCACCCTTTCCCAACCGGCTCCTCGCACTCACGGAAGCTCCCACGCGAAGCGGGCCCTCGCCGCGTCCGCATCGGCGGAAAAGCCCGCTTTCACGCCGACAGCGGCGCAATCGCGCTTCCGGGCTATGTGAATACTATATCACACTTTTAGCTTCGTTTCGACCCTCTGCTGGGTTCGTGGTGGCGTAATCGTGGCACGCCACCCCCTGGTGCACGCCCGGCCGCCATCGGGGTCATGGGGAAGACACTCATTCTGCCCTCGCCCGGGCGCTCTCAGGCCCCTATTCTCTTATGCGACCCGTCATGCCTCGTCGGGTCTCCGGCGCCGGTCTAATGCGATTGTCACCCGGAGCGCCCGACCACGGGCCGACGACGCATGTGCAGCGCTCCCGAGGGCTGGAATGCCAATTCACGCATGATAGCATTCTTACCGCTCGAACGAGTCGGCCGGTGCCACGAGGACTGTGTTCACGAAACTGGCATAGCGTCCCGAAATCCGGACGCCGCCTGCGACTTCAGTCGTCGTGAAAGTGATTTCTGTCTTGCCGATTGTGACGATGATATTCTGGCCTTCGGCCCGCACGCTCGCCTTTTCGACGGAGGCAACGCTGGCGTCCGCAGCCGTCAACACGTGGAGAAAACAATCGTCAGCGCTTTGCCGGGAGGGGGATATTTCAATGCGGCATTCCGGCGCAGGTCCGGTGTCTTGTTCGGGCGGGTAACTCTTGCCGCCGTAGCTGTAAAGGTTCGGTCCGGAGATGAGCCTCACCTCCGGGTTCGTCGGTAGCAGCGTCTGGATGAACAACCGCCCCTTGCCATTAGTGATTACCAGATGCTCTCCGGTTCTGGCCGGGACTTTCATGGCTTGAAGAAGAAACGTCTTTTTGAAGCCGGGGTCGCGGGAGCGAACGCGGTCGAAGACGATGAATGTCCCCGGTCGAAGGAAGACAATCTGGCGGGTGAAATGCTCAAGCTTTTTCGGCGAGTAGGCCCGTGTGCAGTCGCCCGCTACATACATGTATGACCCACGGTCTTCGAACGCTACGATGTCGGCTATATCGTAAAGCTCCCGCCGCTTTTGCCACTCGGCCGGGTCGGTAACCGCACCATTGTGATGCGGCCAGGAATGCGACTGTCCCCCGTCGTTGCCCGAGACGGCGCCGGCGCGTATTCCGGGCCAGGTCTCGGACGGGTCATAGACGAGGATTGTGTTGTGCGCGATTGACCGAAGATGATAGTTAACGTCGTGGCTCGAGCCGAAGGAGTCGTAGTGCCCCCCGTCCCCTAACAGGTCGTCGTACTTGTAGATAAGAAAATGTCCCACGTCCAGATGCTGGTGCGCCGTGAACCGGTCGCCGCACTTGAAGAAGAAGTACGTGGCATCTTCCTCCCACGAACTCCGCGCATAGACATACCCTGCCCCCGGACTGATGTGTGATAGTCTAAACTTCGCCAGGTCCCCCTTGACGACGCTCGTGTCACGCCAGAGAAAGTCCTTGTATGCGTAAACGCCGACGCTGGACCGCGGCGTGGTTTCGTTGAACGCATGCACTACCTGATGGCTCGGGTCATCGCGGAAGTAGTTGACGAGGATTCGCCTTGCCGATAAGGCCTTATCCCTGTCGCCGCCGAAGACACGTCCGCCTCCGTCGCCCATAGGGACGGGTCGTCGGGAGTTGTAAATGCTGATGCCGGGGAGGGCTTCAAACATGCTGGCTATGGCGCGGTTTCTGAAAAACTTCGGCGCGTCGGCATAGTGGTCTATTCCCTCGCAGTTCCTTGCCACCTCGCAGAAGAACAGCCATTCGTACAACCAGTAGTTGATATAGTAACCTTCGGCCCATCCGCCGCCATCGCCAGCTAAATCGAGCGCTGGCGCTGCGCGAGCGCGCCATTCTCCTTGTAGCGCAGCAAGAATCGCAGGGGCGCGCTCATTCTCATAATATGTTGCGTAACACGCCAACCCGATCCCCCAGTTCTTATACCCGTACCAGCCGTTATGGAAAACGTGCGTTTCGGACTGGACGTTGGCGTCAACAGTCTTGTTCAAATACTCGTGGAACTTCTCGCGCTCCTGTCGTGTCCAGTGTTCGTGACATAGATCGTAGGCTATCGCGCAGAGGGCGAGATCGTGGCCAAAGGCAACATGGCCTGTTTTGATGGGGCCATTGATGTATTTCATTGCCATCTGAACCGCTTGCCTGCCAAGACCTGCGTCGCGGTCTATAGCGCACACAAGACACATCGAGAGCATCTTCGAGTGCTCGTCAGCGCCACGCCCTCTCGCCACCGCGACGACGCGCTTGTATGCCTCGGGCCGTTCTTTCGCCAACCTCAGTAAATGATCGCGGGAACCAAGCAACCGGGGATGTTCGACAGGGACAGGATGCTTCGCGGTGCGAGCGGCAGCAGCCACAACCGGGGCGACCCCGAAAAACAACAACATGCCAACCCAGATTGACCAGATAGACCGAAGTGGAAGTCTCGACTTGTTCATTCCAGAAGTTCTCCTTCTGTTCGCTGTCTCTTGGCGCTCCCGTTCACAAATTCAATCACGCATTTTTCTCTGACAGCCTGCCCGTGCCGGTCCCCGGCCAGGGGATGAACGGGATAGACAGGATTCCGTGAATATAGTTTGTCAGAGTTTCAGTCTGGCGAGTTTCGGTCGTGGCTCGGAAGTGTCTGGGCGGGGTAGCTTCGTACCCTCCCTTCAAAGTCCCGTCCATCCTGTAAATCCCGTCGAAAATATCCTCGCCTTTGGCCGGATTTCCGAATTCGCGCACTTATCCCTCCGGCTTTCTCGGCTCCGGGCGGATGAGGCGGAGGAGGGCGATTCCGGAAACGAGGAAGACTGCTGCGAGAATAAGCCCGACGGCAATTCTCCCATAAAGGAGCGAGCCGGTCGCAAACAGAGCCGAATAAACAGTCGCGCTGCCGATAACCCAGCCCAGAAAATTCTGCGTGAGCCTATCCGGAGACTTGACCTCCGGAGCTTCGGCGGCGATTGGCTTCCAGCCCGGTCCCGCCGGTCGGACCAGCCGATAGAATTTCACGAGGGTCTCGCGAGAAGCGGGGCGAGTCAGAAAGGTGACCATCACCCAGACTGCTGTCGTGATGCATGCCGTTCCAACCAGTCTCCAGTGCGCCGCAAGCTGAAGCACGCCTTTCGCATCTTTCACTGCGAGCGCTTCCCAGCGGCAGGCAATGTCCGGGCCGAATATCCAGAAGACAACCGTTGCAGCAACTGCGGCGATCATCGCCGAAATTTCGCTCCACGCATTGATCCGCCACCAATACCAGCGCAACAAATAAATCAGTCCCGTGCCTGCCCCGACCATCAACATTATCTCAAAGTTCCTCGCAGCGCTCTTCAAGAGGAACGATACCGCGCACGCCAGAACCATCGAACCGATTGTGGCCAGGCGCGACACGAGAATGTAGTGCCTGTCGCTCGCGTTCGGACGGAGAAATCTTTTGTAGAAATCGTTCACCACATAGCTGGCGCCCCAGTTCAGATGCGTGTCAATCGTGGACATGTAGGCGGCAATCAAAGACGCCGTCATCAAACCCAGAAAGCCGTGCGGCAGAAACTTCAGCATCGCCGGATAGGCGATGTCGTCTTTCACCAGGCTTGGCTCGACGTTCGGGAACGCCGATTGGATGTCGGAAAGGTGAGGGAAGACAATCATGGACGACAGCGCCACTAAAATCCACGGCCACGGTCTGAGGGCATAATGAGCGACGTTGAACCAGAGAGTCGAAAGCAGCGAGTGGCGCTCATTCTTGGCGGCGATCATTCGCTGCGCGATATAGGCGCCACCTCCCGGCTCCGCCCCCGGATACCACATAGCCCACCAGCTCACAACCAATGGCACAACAAAAGCCCCGATAAAAAGCTCTGAATTTCCGGCGCTCGGGAACAGATTCAGCTTCTGCAACGGTATCTTCCGCACAAGCCCCGCCAGTCCCCCGACGGCCGGATGCGAAACCGAATAGATTGCAGCCACGAAGGCTCCGATCATAGCCAGCGCGAACTGAAACAGGTCGGTGATCACCACGCCCCAAAGCCCCGATAGGACCGAATAGATCAAGGTCACCACGCCGCAGAGGGCAACCACGGTCAACTGCGACCAGCCGAAGAGAATTTGCCCGATCTTCGTCGCGGCAAGAGTAACGGAAGCCATCACCAAAACGTTGAAAAACACCCCGATGTAGATCGCCCGGAAACCTCGCACGAACGCTGCTGGACGACCCGAATACCGAATCTCGTAGAATTCGACGTCCGTCAGAACCTGGGACCTTCGCCACATTCGCGCATAGAAAAACACCACCATCATCCCCGATAAAAGAAACGCCCACCACAGCCAGTTGGCCGAGACACCCTCTTTCTCCCGCACGAAATTGGTTATCAGCAGCGGCGTATCCGTCGAGAACGTCGTCGCCACCATGGACGTCCCCAGAACCCACCACGGAAGCGACCGACCCGATGCAAAATACTCAACCAGTCCGCCGCTCGCGCGCTTTGTGTAAGCCACTCCGACGAGAAGCGAGAAGAGAAGATAACCTGCGATGATTGCCCAATCACCTATCGAGAGTTGCAATTTCGCACCTCCTTCTTGCCTGGTTTCTCAGTTTCCGGGGGACTCACCCCAGAGAACACAGGGAGCGCAGAGAATGAACAGGACCTCAGGTTCGACCCTCTGCCAGCTCCGCGGGCTCTGCGGTTCAATATTTCTGCTGCCCAGCGTCGAGACCATCCAGGATCTCTCAAGCCGATGGCTGAGGCATTACCTTCCTGCCCGCGGAGACGAACACCCTGCCGCGGCGACTTGAGCCTCGCGCTGCGAACCCAGAGCTGTGGCCGCTCCATGTGAAAAAGCTGTCAAGAAAACCTTCCTCATCCGCGGTCCCTGAATCGCGCCCGTCACGGCGTCCGCCGCCCGGAAATCATATCCGCGACGCGTCTTGAAATAGGCTACCCAGTACGGATATTGAATCGCCTCCGTCGAGCGAATCTCCTTGAGCGAAGCCCTGACTCTCCGTCGGAGTACATGGTGCACCAGATGCCAGCGAAAATTCTCCAGGCACGCCTTCTCGGATTCCTCCTCCGAGACCACAAAATCCAGGAACATCCCGGGAGCCTCGTCGGAAAACGTGAGTTGCCTTCCGTCGAAAAACGAAAAGCCGGAGGAGATTCCATCCGTGCAGGTCGGCACCTCGCGTTCTCCATTCTCCTGCGAGATAATGACCGCATGGAGATAGTGGGGCAGACAGAGAAGCTCCATCTTCTTCATCTCCCGTTTGCGCCGCAGCGAGAACCGGGCCCGCCGGCTCAAAATCTTTCTCGCTTCCTCCGCAGAAATTGTCGGCAGAACGAATTTCACGGTTCTTTCCTTCGACGGACACGCTGACTTCCGACCGCCGCTGAGCCAGTCTTCACGTGCCGAGGAGAAGATAGATGATTATTAGCGCGGCCATTGCGACCGCCGTCCACACGCGAACGTCTCGCCACCATCCTCTTTCTGTCGTGCCTTCAAAGACCGTCTCCCGCCGAACGAGCCAGACCACCAGAGCGATGAGTGAGAAGCCAACCGCCGCGAATATTTTCACCGCCCTCAGCGGAATGCCCTCGACGACACGCCTCATGGCAAAGCCGGCTTGCCGAAGAACGGTGATGAGAACCGGGTAGTCCTGTTCTTTTTTGGGACTTTTTTCGCCGATGGCGCTTTCCCCCGCCTCCGGGGCCTTTTCCGAAGCCGCGGCTTCCTGGGGTGTCTTTCCGGGTGGCGCTTTCGCGGGAGCCTTTGGCGTGAAAAGCGAAACGCACAATGCAATGAGCACCGAAATGGCCATCAAGACCGCGAACATAACCACTGTCCGCACCCACGCCTTTCCTCGTCCAGCTACCCCACGCCAGAACATCCCCCCGCCAATTGCGAGAAGGACTATCGCCGAGGCGAGGTCCGTCACACGCTCGCTGACTTCCTCAGCAGTGGCCGCCGGAATCAACAGAAGCAATCCGAAAAACAACAGAAAGCCTCCCATAGCGTCCAGGACTTTTATCTCCTGCTGCGGCATCGAAGCTTTTCCATTTGGCACGCGACTGTCCATCGTCTATCCCTCAGCTCTCTGCTTCAGAACCTCCTGAATTCCCTTGTCCTTCATCACCAGCCCATAGACAAGCCCGTGAAGCTTCTCAAGCGAATGTGGTCTCGTGAAAAGGCTCACCGCCGTCGTAACGACAAGCGAGCCGACAAACGACCACCAGGCTATGTAAAGAAACGGATTCTCGCACACGAAAATCCGCTTCTGGATCGCGAACAGACTGGCTGAAATTGCCACGCCGGAAATCAGTCCTGCTAATCCTCCCCATTGGGTGGTTCTTCGCCAGAGCATTCCTAAAAGCAGAATTGCCAGAGTTGGCCCCTGGAAAAACGAAAGGAGCGTCTGCATCGCCACATAGATGCCGGGGAATTTGTTTGTTACCGGCGCGAATCCCACCGCCAGAAGAACGAACACGATTGTCAGAATCCTCCCTAAGACGAGATAGTGCTTATCGGGGGCGTCTTTCCGGATGAATCGCTGATAGACGTCCTTCGTCCACAGCGTCGCAGCGGAATTGAGGTACGAGTCAACGCTCGACATCAGCGCCGCGAAGAACGCCGCGAATACAAGCCCCATCAATCCCGGCGGCAAAAGTTCCCTCACCAGCGTCGGCAGAGCCTCATCCGGATTCTTCAGTCCTGGGTACAGCGCCAGAGCTATCAGACCTGGAAAGACGATGAAGACCGGGATGAAAAGCTTCATGACCGCGCCCCACACCATCCCTGCTTTCGCGTCCCATTCGCTTCTCGCACCCAGCGTCCTCTGGATGATTGCCTGATTTCCTATCCAGTAAGCCGTAGCGAGGACCACCGTCAGCCCTAACATTATCCCCGTCCAGGGGTAGGGGCTTTTGGTGTCAACCGGAAGAAAAAGCTTGAAATGGTCGGCGTACTGTGGACCAAGCGAGTGAACTTTCTCGACGAGCCCCGACCAGCCGCCAACCTTCCATAACCCCAGGACCACCAGGGCTGCCCCTCCCACGTACATGATAATGAACTGCACCACGTCCGTTATCACCACTGCCGAAAGACCGCCCGAAACCGTATAGATTCCCACCACGGCAGCCGTCACGAGGATGGACGTCCACTCGCTCCATCCCATGAGCGGCTTGAGCATCACTGCGCTCGTCCACAGGAAAATCCCTAAGTTGCAAATCATGAAAACGCCCCAGAGGATAGCCTCCACGGCGCGGACATAATCGTTATATCGCCGTCCGAGGTATTCGGGAATCGTATAGACCCCCGCCCGCCAGTAGTACGGAACGAAAATGAAGGCTGCTAAAATCATCCCCGGGATGCACCCGATCAAGTCGAAGTTCGCCAGGACCAGACCGTATCGGTACGCTCCTCCCGAAGCCCCGACGAAATCGTAAGCCCCGATGTCGGTGGCGACGACGGACATCCCTATCGCCCACCATGGAAGAAGTCTCCCTGCAAGGAAGTAGTCCTTCGCCGACCGGACATATTTCCCGAGGATCGCCCCGAGGGCAAGCATGCCTGCCATATAGAAAAAAACGATGGTTGTGTCAATGACTGTCAGTGTCACAGTTGTCCGACCGTCTGACGATCTGAAAATGTGGACGACATCGCGCGCTGCGGCTTCCTCAAGCCGCGATGAAATCAAGCCTCTCTGCGCTCTCCGCAGCCTCCGCCCTGACAATTACCGCCACGCAGGGGGCAGGGACGCCTCTCGCAAAGCCGCGAAGGCCGCAGAGGAGCAAGCTCCGCGAACTCTTGGCGTCCTTGGCGTCTTGGCGAGAGAGCAGACAATCCAAATGTGCACCAAGGATTGGCGCGACGCAGACTCGATTTTCATGGTCTCCGGGTGAACGAAGCTCATGAAGGACTGCGGTACCGATTGCGGCTTGCCCATCATCGCCCAGGCGCAGACGGTCTCCGTCTCCTTCCTCTCTCACGAAAACCGGCCCGAGCGAACAAGTCCTCGCCAGCAGAATGACCCTTCGGTACCGGCGAACACCGTCCGCCCGGGCCGCGCTTGTCCCAAAGCATGGTCGCTTTCACCGTAACCTCTGACTCTCGGGGGAGACACACCCAACAGGCCCACCCTCTCGTAGCTGATGCGGTGTCCTCTCTGTGCGACCCGCGTCCATCTGCGTTCACCTGCGGTTCATTCCTTGCGCGCTGAGGAGTGCGGCCTGCTGCCCATGAGTGGGGCATTGAGTCTCACCTCGGCGACCCTTTCAGAATCACGGGCTCCGGTCCGACCTGAACCTCAAATGTTCCGTCGTCGAAGTTCCTGAAAGGAATGCTCCGTCCTATGACATCAACCGCTTCTGCGACCTTCGGTCCTTTTGTCCGAAAGCTCCTTGCCGCTCCCTCCTTCACCCAGAGCACGGCGGCTTCCCGGTCACCATCCTGAAAGATGTGGTATTCGACGTTCTCGTCGGTCTCATCGCCCGTTCTCAGAAATTTCCCTTCGCCAAGAAAATGCGTGAGATTGCACAGGGCGACGTACGCCGGCCGCGGCGTGAGATCCCTGTTCACCGTCCCGAAATTCCTCTCCTCTTCCGTGAAGTCGGTGAAGATGAAATAGAAGAATCGCTCTGCTCCATTCGCCAAGCCATAAACGTAGGCTTTGACTAAGTAGCTCGCTTCGTTCCTCAAGGTCCCACTGTCTCCCCTATCCTTGTGATGCATCGCCCCCATCTCCGTGACCCATATCGGCTTGCGAATGCCGTGCTTCTCCATGAATTTCTTGTGGTTTGTCAAGCGATGCACCACCCCTTGCGGGTCGCCGTAGTAATGCACGTTGTAGATGTCAAAGGAATCGGAGATTCCCGCTTCAAAAATCTTTTCGGCGAATTCCCCCGGCGCAAGAGCAAACGAGCAGACAAGGACTTTCGCCTCCGGGTCCGCCTCCTTTATCTGCCGGTACGTCTCTTTCAGGCAAGAGGCGTATTCCTCCGGCGTTCCGATGTAAAAGGTCTTGATGTCTGCCTCGTTCCAGATTTCCCAGTATTTCACCCTGTCCTTGAAACGAGCAACCACGTTCCGGAAGAAACTCCCCATGTCAGCCGGGTCCTTAGGCGGACAGCGACGGTCCGTTTTCCCGGAAGCCCATGTCGGGCAGTCGTGAGTTATCTGGTAAATAGTCAGCCCGGAATCGTGCTGGATTGTCGCGCTCTGGTCATACCATCCCCACCGATACGTCCCTTTCGACGGCTCAATCCCCGACCACGCCATCCGGTCACGGACGCAGGAGATACCAGCCAGCCGCAGAAGCTCGCAAACCGTTTTCAAATCCTTCTCGTTTTTGAAGAACCAGCTCGCCGCAACATCCATTGCGAAGGGAGATGACTCCCTGCGCGTTCGCTTCTCCGGCCCGACGATGACGGCGTAACTGCTCTCTGCTTCGGAGATGCTCTTCCCTTCACTCGCGACTTTCGCCCGGACGAGATAGTACCCGATTTGCTGAGCGCCGAAGCTCACATCCGCCACCGCTCTCCCGCCGCCGTAGCGACTTTTCGTCGCCGACGCCGCAACCTTCCCGTCGAAGTCCAGTGACTCAACCTTCAATTCACCCCCGCTGGGAAGGTTCTCCGCCGTAAGCATGAAGCTGACCTGCTCGCCGTCGGAAAAGACATTTCCGGCCTTTGTGGATGAGATTTTCAGGTTGCCGACGGGAGTTTCCGCCCCGGCGAAGGAAGCCGTGGCGACAATAATCGAGAAGCAAAGGATTGCAGAGTACCACGCTTTCCTCATTTTCTCCTCCTGACAGACTGCCTGTTGCTCGCGCCTCCTGTCTCAAGTCTATTTCTGACGGGCAGTTTTCCGTCGAAGCAGTTGTAGCGTATCGGCTCCGAGAGAGCCCTTGAGCCGCCTGCGACCCGCCAAACGACTAACACAGACACCCTTTCTCTTTCAACGAAAAGTTTCATGCTGAAAAATCCCGTCACTTCCGGGCGGCAGACATGGCAGAAAAGAAGCCAGGATTTCCACAGGATAACAGGATGGACCGGATAATCCTGAAAATCCTGTTCTTCTTGTCTCACACGCCTCTGAGCCCTCTGCGTGCTCTGCGGTGAGTCCGCTCGAGACTGAGGCCCTACATGCTGACGGTTTTTGGCGGCGGAAGGGAGTGCTGGCCTCCTCCGGCCGGAGGCGATTTACGACTGTGGATAGGAGCGCCTTGTCACCACGAAAGCGGAGCGCCCCCACCGGCAGTGTCTGGTGGGGAAAATCGGGTGGCCTACCTCTCACTTGATCTGGATTCTGTAGAACTTGAACGCAGACGCTGTGTCCGGGTCGCTCCAGGTGGTCTGCTCGCCCCCGGATGGGATTGTCGCGTCCTCCCTGGTCCATCCACCCGCGACGAGGTCGTGACACCACCATACGATGTAATCGTCTCCCGGCCGGGTCTTCCAGGTGAGGAAAGCCCCGCCGCCCTGGACCTGGCTGAGTTGCAGAATCTTGAACGGCCACGAGCCGTATTCGTACGCGCCCACGTCCACTGTGCCGCCCCAGATCCGTGGATTGTCATCCAAATCCACCGCGTCTTCCATCCATTCCTCATTTGCGCCCTTGTCGATGCAGGCCGAGCTGGCTGACAGTCGCCAGTTATTGTCTTCCCAGGTCCAGTATTTGTTGTCAGGTCCGTCGAAATCAACGAAATCCGGATCGCTCGAGATGTTGCCGTCGCCGGCGCTACCCCCCTCAATGCATGAGTGCACCGGCCGGCTCGATTCGTAGAGCTGTGCTGCTTGTGCCGCATCGTTACTCCAGATGATGCAGTCCCGAATGGTCCCATGGCAATTGGACAAGCCGCCTCCGCGCCCGGGATCGTCCGGGGGCCCGTTTGCTGTGTTGTGAACGATGGTGTTGTTCTCTGCCGTGCCCCCGCATGAGCACAGGCCTCCGCCATCGCCGTAGTAGGTACCGTTGCACGCAATCAAATTGTTCCGAATCGTGCCATGGCAGGCGAAGAGTCCTCCCCCCAGCATCGCCCAGTTGTCCGCGATGACATTATTGCGGATCACCCCATGGCACCAAATCAGGCCACCTCCAGCCTCAGCCGAGTTGTCGGAGATAACGTTGTTTTCGATCAACCCATTGCAGCAGAAAAGGCCCCCACCCTCACCCGCCGAGTTCTGGCTGATCGTGCTATTTCGGACCAGTCCATCGCAATTAGCTAACCCACTGCCCAAACCCTGGATGATCCTATTACTCATGATCGTGGCGTGGGTATGGCTATCCGGGGTTCCGCCGCAAATGCCGCCGATAGGAGGGTCGTCCCAGGATGGGAGAAGGTAGCCGTTTTGAATCGTAAACCCCAACAAAGCGCAGGTTCCATTTTCTGTGCCTGAGAAGGTCACGACCGAGCCGGCCTGGTTGCCATCAATGATAGTCTTTGCGACGACGGTGGGATCGAGGGGATCCGTGCTCGTGAGGACGATGTTCTTTCCGTTGAACTTAACGTTCTCGACGTAGGTCCCTTCCGCGACGATGACCGTATCGCCGTGGGTGGCTTTGTCTATCCCTTCCTGTATTTCCTTGATCGCCGTTTCCCACGAAGTCCCGTCGCCAGACGCGGAAACAGAGTAGTCCACGTACCACGTCGCGGCGGAGATTCCCTGCGAAATACAGATTGCCAACAGCGCACCCACTATGCCAGAAACGTTTCTCACTTTTGCCGCTCCTATCATTCGTTTTGAGGTGGGAGTTCCCTGCGACTCTCTTCTTGCTCGCTCAGAGATGCTCTTGTCAAGCATTATGTTCGGTGGCTGTGAGACTTCACGGCTGACGCAGCCGACCGGGCGTAACCTTAACTTCAGCTATGCGGGCGTGGTGGGGTAATGGTATCATTCTACTGCCCCTGAACTGAACTCTTGGCGGGAATTGCCCGCACTGGAATCCTGCGAAGAAGGCGCAAGATGCCCTTTCTCGGCAACCAGGAGAAGATGCCATGAAGCTATTTGTTCCGGGTCGAATATGTCTTTTCGGCGAGCACTCCGACTGGGCGGGGGGGCACCGTCGAACGAACTCAGCGCTCGAGAAAGGCTACACCCTCATCTGCGGAACAGACCAGGGAATCTACGCGGAAGTTCTGCCGCATCCATCGCGCCTGGTCCTCACCTCGACAACTCCTGAGGGGAAAAAAGTAGGCCCCCACGAAGTCCCGATGGAGAAAGAGGCTCTGCTGCGGGAGGCGAGGGAAGGTGGCTTCTTCAGCTACGTCGCCGGCGTCGCCTACGACGTGATGACGCATTACCACGTCCGCGGCCTCCAGATAGACAATTACAGGACCGACCTCCCGGTGAAAAAAGGCCTGTCCTCCAGCGCCGCAATCTGCGTTCTGGCTGCGAGAGCCTTCAATCGAATCTACGATTTGAAGATGACCACCCGCGGCGAAATGGAATGTGCATATCGCGGCGAGGTTCTGACCCCTTCGCGTTGCGGGCGAATGGACCAGGGCTGCGCCTATGGCAACCGCCCCATCATCATGATTTTTGACGGAGACCACCTCGACGTCGTCGAGCTTCGGGTCAAGCGAGACCTTTTTCTGATTGTCGTTGACCTTTGCGCCGGCAAAGACACACTCGAGATCCTCGGCCGCCTGAACCGCTGCTATCCTTTCGCAGATACAGAGCTGGAGAAGGGCGTTCAAAGATACCTCGGCCCAACAAACAGAGAGATTGTTGCGAAAGCCAGAGAAGCAATAGTGGACGGTGACGCAAGGCGTGTCGGCGAACTGATGTCCGAGGCGCAACGGCTCTTCGACCAGCACGTCGCTCCGGCGTGCCCCTCGCAGCTAACAGCACCGGTGCTCCACCGCGTCCTTTCCCACAAACCTCTCCAGGACTACATCTGGGGAGGGAAAGGCGTCGGGTCGCAGGGGGATGGAGCGGCCCAGTTCGTCGCCAGGGATAAGGAGTCTCAGGACAAAGCTGTACAGATTATCGAGCAGGAGCTGGAGATGCCATGCCTGAGGCTCACAATCAGGGCCGGGACCCGTGTTCGAAAGGCTGTCATTCCCGCGGCGGGTTTCGGGACGCGTTTGTTCCCGGCCTCGAAGGCCGTGAAGAAAGAGCTTTTCCCCGTAGTTGATAAGGATGGCGTCGCCAAGCCCGCGATTTTCATGATTGTGGAGGAGGCGCTGAGGTCGGGAATCGAGGAAGTCTGTATCGTTGTCCAGGACACTGACATGGAAACCTTCTCCTCGTTTTTCCACACGCAGGTTTCCGTCGAAAATTACAACAAACTCCCAAGCCACTTCCGCGAATATTCGAAGCACGTCCTGGAAGTTGGCCGCCGGGTGACGTTTGTCCCGCAGAAGATTCAGGAGGGGTTCGGCCACGCGGTTTATTGCGCGAAGGAATGGGTTGGCGACGAGCCATTTCTCCTAATGCTCGGCGACCACCTCTATTTCTCCGATACCGATGAGCCGTGCGCCCGCCAGCTCCTCAACGTCTTCGATGAGCATGGTACAAGCGTCGTCGGCCTTCTCAGGGCATCCGAAGAGGAAGTCGAAATGTACGGGGTCGTCGCCGGGGTGTGGCAGGGAAACGCTGCCGCGTCGGCCAGCGCTCCTTCTCCGCCCGGGTCTGCTTTGACCAGAGAGCGGCTTCTTTCGATAACCGAGTTCGCTGAGAAGCCCAGCGTTGATTACGCGAGGACGAACCTTCGCGTGGACGGTCTGGGGGACAGCGAATACCTGCGGGTCTCCGGACAATACGTCTTGAAACCCCAAATTTTCGAGCACCTCGCGGAAAGCATTTCCTGCAACGTCCGCGACCGCGGGGAATTTCAGTTGACTCCGTGCCTCGACCGTCTGAGACGAGAGGATGGCTTCTTAGGCTACCTCGTCCAGGGCCGCTCCTGTGACCTCGGCTTCCCCGAAAACTACCTCCGCACCCTGCGGTCACTTTAGGGGCTCTTGAAGATGACATGTGGCGAAATGCAATGGGCTGAATTGGCGTCGGCCTGGCCCGGGCTCAAGGATGAACGGGAGCTCGCGCGGGAGACACGCTTGCTCGCGGAGGGAGCGTCACGGCTCGCGGCTCAACGCGTGCGAGGGGTGAGGCTTGGCGGTTCCGGGGCCCCGGTCGCTGCCGCTCAGCACGATGAGTACCGCTGCGTGGTAGCGTGCTTTTTGTTGTCGGCTCGCGACACCTTCGACGCGATCGTCCGTGTCCTAGGGGCGCGCCTCCTCATCCAAGGCGAGGTGCTCCTTCGCACCCTCTTCGAGGCGGTGATTGAGCTTCTCCACATGAGCAAAGACCCCATAGCTAGGGCGGGACAGTTCGTGGCCTTCGTCGGGCAGGAGAAGGACCGTTTCGCGGACGGCGTTAAGCGAATCGCGGGGGAGGCGGGCATAGACGTTGCCGGGGCGGAGCCGGACAGCGCGCATGGGGAACGTGAGGGCGCGAGCGGGCGGGACCTGAGACCTGAACGCCGGATTCAATCCAGCTGGCACGGCATGAGCTTCAGAAAACTCCTGGAGCAAGTGTGCAAGGTGGAGCCGGGGTGGAAGGGCTACTACGAAATCTTATACGTTCCTGCCTCCCAGCTGGCCCATTCTTCCACGACGGCGGTGCTTCAATATCGACATCTCGACCCCGACGCCGGACAATTTGACCCACGCAAAGGGGCCCGCAGGGCCCGCATGATCGTGTTGCTCGCGGGCTACTCGCTCCTTCAGGCCACCGCGGTTGCTGAGGAGGCCTGCTCCCTGGGCCTGGGGGAGTCGCTCTGCCAGCTTGACCGGAGGTTCAATGAAATGGCCCTTGCAAGGAAGGAGGGAGGCGGCCGATGAACAGGGGAGGTTTTCGGAGACTCACGCTTATGGTGTCCATCTGGGCCCCGGTTCTCCTGCTTCTCTTAATCAACGTTGCGGATGAAGGCTGGCCGGCGTGGGGCTTGCTTGCTGTGCTTTTCGCGGGCCCCTGGCTACTGTATTTTTCGGCCTGCTACGTTGTGAAGGGCTTCCGCCGCAGCGACAAATAGAGGTTTCCGGCCGCCCGCATTCTGACGAGGAAGAGGCCTGCTCACGCCGGTTGCGGGTTGGAGATCAGACGCGAGCCATGAATCGGATCAGAGTTTTATCAGATGATGTAGCGAATAAGATCGCTGCGGGAGAGGTGATCGAGAGTCCGGCTTCCGTGGTGAAGGAGCTTCTGGAGAACGCCCTCGATGGCCCGCGTCACAGAACAGACGAACATGGGGTGTAGCCATGGATTTTGAAGTGTATTGCGACGAGAGCCGGCAAGAGCTTTTCAGGTCGCCGATTGGTGGCGACAACTACGTTCTTATCGGTGGTCTCTGGGTTAGAGCCGACGATCGCCAGGCCCACAAGGCGGCGGTCAAGGGGCTGAGAGAAAGGCACAATTTGCACGGCGAATTCAAGTGGAACCGTGTGAGCGCCTCTCGCCTTGAGTTCTACAAGGGCCTGATCGGGTTATTCTTCTCCACAGGGATGCGTTTTAGGACACTCGTGCTGCCGGCCGAGGAGTTAGACGTGGTCCGGTTTCACCAGGCAGATAACGAGCTGATGTTCTACAAGTTCTACTACCAGCTACTTCATCACTGGATCCTGGATTTCAACAACTACCGTATCTTCGTCGATACCAAAACGAACCGCGCCCCCGATCGAGTCAGGGTCCTCGAGGGCTGCCTTTCCAACGCAAACATCATATCGGCCGTCAGCGTGCAGGCGCTACCATCCCATCAGGTGGATCTAATGCAGCTGGCCGACGTTCTCATCGGCGCTGTCAGCTACAAGTTTCACAAGAGAACATCGAGCCTAGCCAAGCGGGAAGCGGTGTCGGAGATTGAAAGCCACTTGGGAAAGGAGATTTGCCCGACATCAAGGGCCGACGATAAGTTCAACATCTTCCGATTCCGGCCGGGCGGAGGTTGGTGATGAGCCTGCCTCCCCTACTTAACCTCTCTAATGAGGCAGCTTTTCGCGAGCACTTTAGGAGGCGCTACCTCATGCCCGGAACGCTCACTACCTTTGACGGGATACTCGTCCGATTCTTCGACCGCAGCTTCGATCACGCGTTTTTTACGGAGTCAGTCCGTGGTTCCGCAGTGAAAGACAGATTCGACTTGAGCCGGGCTGAGCGAATGGACTGGATAGCATCTGTTCTACGCGATAGAACGGCGGAGTTATACCGCAGAGTAATGCCAAACGGGAAAGTGCGACGGGTAGCGCTGATGCCTGCGGAACGCTACGCCGTGATCATTGCGATGGAAAGAAACCTCAAGCGCGCCACGTTCGTGACCGCGTATGTTGTGAACAGCGACTCGGCGATGAACAAAATGAGGAGCAATCCCCGCTGGTAGAAACGAGAAGGGCCGCTGATAAGGTTCAGCGGCCGAAACCTTTGAGGGTCCCTTACCATTGGTAAAGGACACTAATATAATACCACTTGGGCCGGTCGTGTCAAGTCCTTTTGCCGGGGCCTGGATTCCTATCTCGGGATGGCACTCACAGCAGAAGTTGCGCATGGGGCCGGGGGTTCGCAGGAAACATGAATCGGATTAGAGTTTTATCGGATGATGTAGCGAATAAGATTGCTGCGGGAGAGGTGATCGAGAGTCCGGCTTCCGTGGTGAAGGAGCTTCTGGAGAACGCTCTCGACGCGGACAGCACCGAAATCACCGTCGAGGCGCGCTCCGGCGGCAAGACGTTCATTTCGGTCTCGGACAACGGCGGCGGAATGAGCCGGGACGATGCGGTTCTCGCCCTCGAGAGGCATTCCACGAGCAAGATTCGCTCGGTGGCCGACCTGGAGAAGGTCAGCACGCTTGGCTTTCGCGGCGAGGCGATTCCGAGCATCGCATCGGTTTCGCGGTTCACGCTTTCCACGTGCGAGACGGACGCGCTTATCGGAACGTTCCTCAAAGTGGATGGCGGGAAGCTCGTCAACGTCGTGGACGTGGGGCGGTCGCCGGGGACAACCGTGGAGGTTCGTGACCTCTTCTTCAACGTTCCCGCTCGACGAAAGTACATGCGCTCGGCGGAGAGGGAAGCGGCGGCCGTCTGCCGGCTGATTGACGTTTACGCCCTGGCTCGTCCTCACGTCTATCTTCGCCTAGTCCACAACGAGCGGGACGTCTTAGTGGCGCCGAAGACCGATTCGCTCGACCAGCGTATCGCAAAAGTGCTCGGCAAGAAAACCGCCGAACAGCTCATCCCGTTCCGCCACGAGGAGAAAGGGGTGGTTGTCCGGGGATATGCGGGGCATCCGACCGCAACAAGGTCGGACCGTTCCGGTCAGCTCTTGTACGTGAACAATCGTCCCGTGGTCAGCCCGCCTCTTTATTGGGCAATCGTGCTCGCCTACAAGACCCTTGTCCTGAAAGGGCGCTATCCCCTGGCGGTTCTCTTCGTCGAAATCAGCCCGGAGTTCGTTGACATGAACGTTCATCCGACGAAGAAAGAAGTCCGGTTCAAGAACGAATGGGATGTTCGGGACATCGTGCTGCGGGCGATTTCTCGTGCTCTCAAGGAGGCGGACCTTGCTCCGCACCTTCTCTCCGACGAATACGAGGCGCCCCCGGAGCCCAAAAGCGACATGGAGAAGGCTCTTGCGAGACGTTTGGAGGGAAGGTTTGCCCCGACGGCCCCGCCAGCATCGGTGGTCAGGGCCAAACTTGCCCCAGCTTCCCAGCCGTCGAAGGAAGCCGACTTGCCTTTCAGGCCCGGGAGGCGGAGTCCCCTGACGTACCTCTCTCAATTGTCTGACACGTACATCCTCGCCCAGGACGATGACGGGTTGGTGGTTCTTGACCAGCACGCCGCTCACGAGCGCGTTCTATATGAAAAAGTGATGGCGGGAATCAAAACTGGCAGTTGCCCCTCGCAGCGGCTGTTGCTCCCCTCCACGGTGGAGGTCTCGTCGGGAGAGACTTTTCTTTTGCAGGAAAATGGCGAGCTTCTGAGGAAGATTGGCTTCGAGATAAGACCGTTCGGCGAGCGGACGTTTATTGTCGAAGCAGTTCCCGCGTTTTTCCCGACGGCCGACACGAAAAAGGCCGTGTACGATTTTCTGACGGCCGTTCAGGAGTCGAGAAAGGAATACGATTCCGACCGGGAGAAAATTGTGGTTCGCTCGGTTTGCCGCTCGGCGGTGATGGCTCGTGAGCGGTTGAAACCGGAAGAATGCGAAGCCCTCCTTGTGAAACTCTTGGCGTGCGATTCGCCGTACACCTGTCCGCACGGTCGCCCGACGATGATTAAGATGAGCCTCAGGGAAATCGAGAAGCAGTTCAAAAGGCGATGAGCGATTCTCACCTTTGGAATCCACTTCCCAGTGACAAAACGGTCGTCCTCGTCGGCCCGACGGGCGTCGGAAAGACCGACTCAGCTATTTGGCTGGCGAAGAGAATCAACGCCGAGATTGTTTCCGCGGATTCGATGCTGGTCTATCGCGGGATGGACGTTGGCACCGCCAAGCCCATGCCGGAGCAGCGAGCTGAAATCCCTCACCATCTCATAGATGTTGTCGAGCCATTGGAGCCTTTCAGCGCTGCAAAGTATCGCGAACTGGCTGCGGCTGCCATCGAGGACATTCGCCGAAGAGAAAGAGTCGCCCTCGTGTGCGGAGGAACGGGTCTTTACGTTCGGGCGTTGGTGGACGGACTTTTTGATGGACCGGAGGCGGACTGGGAGTTGCGAAGCGAGTTGATGGCGGAGGCTGACGAAAAGGGTCCGGAAGCGATGCACGCCAGGTTAAAACAAATTGACCCACAGGCCGCAGCGAAGATTTCGCCAAAAGACCTCCGGCGAGTCATCCGGGCACTGGAAGTTTACCAGAGGACCCACCGTCCCATTTCCGACCTCCAGGTCCAGTGGAAAGAAAAACGTCCGGCGCCCCCCATGTTCGGCCTGACGATGAATCGCCAGGCCCTGTACAGGAGAATTGACAAGCGCGTGGAGGAAATGTTCGAGCGCGGCCTCGTCGAGGAAACGGAGCGCCTGTTGGAAAGAGGGCTTCGATGCAACCGAACTGCGATGCAGGCAATCGGCTACAAGGAGGTCGTGGGATTTCTCGACGGGCATTATGCCCTGGATGAGGCGAAAAGACTTCTCAAGCGCAACACCCGCCGGTATGCCAAGCGGCAGTTGACCTGGTTTCGCAAAGATGATAGGATTAAATGGTACAGTTTTGACGATTATGACAGCTCACACGAGCTTTACGAGGCGCTTCTTGAGTCCCTGCGCGAACGTTGGGAGCAGGGATGAAGTGTCACGGAAGGACGCGCGGAGAGGAAGAGGAAGTTGCTCCCGGCATCCATGCTCGGTCCGCCAGGCGGAAGAGGCGAACCTCGACGCGCTGGGGTTGAGACGCTGTCTGACCGGTAAATTTCTCGAACAGAGGCGAAGTTCTTGGAGCTAATCGAAACACAAAAGAACGGGCACAGGGAACGGGCGGTGCTCGTCGGCGTGCAGCTCGGTGGGACGCAGAGGTCGGAGGTTGACGACCACCTCGGAGAACTGGCAGAGCTTGCCCGCACGGCAGGAGCGGAGGTCGTTCACCAGGAGGTCGTCAAGCGAGGCAAACCCACACCCGCTTTTTATATCGGGAAAGGACGCGTCGAAGGGCTGCGAACGTTCTGCCAGCAGAGTCAGGCCGACGTGGTGATTTTCGACGACGACTTGAGCCCGGGGCAGCAGAAAAACCTCGAGGAAATCATCCAGAGAAAAGTAATTGACCGCACGGAACTCATCCTCGACATATTCGCTCAGCACGCCCGAACCAAGGAGGCGAAGCTCCAGATCGAACTCGCTCAATTGTGGCATCTTCTTCCCCGGTTAACTCGTCGCTGGACGCACCTATCAAGGCAGCCGGGCGAGATCGGTACACGAGGTCCGGGGGAGACGCAGTTGGAGGTGGACAAGCGGCGCGCCAAAGAACACATCCACCATCTCAACCTGGAGATTCAAGGCGTTCGGACGCACAGAGCCACACAGCGGAAAGCCCGCAAGCGAGGCCTCGGCCAGACCGCCGCCATCATCGGCTACACCAACGCGGGAAAATCCACCCTCCTCAACGCCCTGACGACCGCCGACGTCGCCGTCGAGGATAAGCTGTTTACGACCCTTGACCCGACGACCCGGAAACTCGTTCTCCCGAACCACCGGGTCGTTTTCCTCTCGGACACCGTCGGCTTCATTCGCAAACTCCCGCACAACCTCATTGACTCGTTTCGGGCGACGTTTGAGGAGGTGACCGAGGCGGACCTCCTTATCCACGTCCTCGACATCAGCGACCCCAAGGCAGATGAACGGTCCCTGAGCGTCTATGAGGTCCTGAAGGAAATCGGATGCCACGAGAAGCCAATAGTCACTGCTCTCAACAAGATTGACAGGCTCAAGGGCTCTTCGCCAATCGAGCGATTCCGCCGGAGCCACCCCAATTGCGTCCCCATCTCGGCGAAGGAGGGCATAGGGCTTGACGAACTTATCAGACAATTGGAGGCGGTCCTCGCGGATCTGACGGTTTTCGTCAAGCTGAGAATCCCGCAGAGTGAGTCGCGCCTCGTCTCGCGCGTTCACTCCGAAGGGAACATCGTCAACAAAGAATACGAAGGAAACGACGTGCTCCTCGACGCCGAAGTCCCCGCAGAATTGGCTGCTGCAGTCAGAGATTTCGTCGAGGAGTGAGCTCGTATTGACTGTATGTCGTCACGAATTGCAGGTCTCAGCCGCAGCTTGAAGAGCCCGTCAAAGGCCCAGCCAGACTCGCCTGGCATGAGCTCAAGAAGATCTCACACTACTGGCTCGATGTGGATGCCGCGACGCAACCATGCAGGTGCGGGAATAAAAATCAGGGTATGACAGGGGAGCATAAAGTTTGAGCACGCCGAAGAAGCGTTTAGACGATACCACCTTGGAAGCCATCGCCGAGGTCATTTGTGGCGCGGGCGAGGGAGCCGGAGGTGGTCCCTCCTACGACTCGCCCGGCCCTTATCGGAGCAAATCCCAGATCTATGCCTTCTTTCAGCGGGCCGGTGTTGATCCCCGGGGCCAATCTTCGACGAGGAAATGGTTCCTGCTCGAGTCCCTTGAGGCCCTTAACAGAGAGCTGTCCGGCAACCTTGTCCCTTCGTCCCTGGAGAGGGTGCTGCTTCGCCTGGCCACACCAAAGGAGTACCGGGGTGATTCTCAAACAACGCAGACGGTAGTTGACCACCTGAATCGACTGCTTCAGGTTGAGGGTTTAGAGATTGTTTTCCTGGGCATAGACCCGCAGCTTCGAGAGAAGGCCCCAGGGACCTCGGCGCCGAGACCGGAGAAGAAGCCACATGAGCCTCCGCCGGACTTCCGTCGGTTCGTCCTGGACGCAGCTCTGGCGGAGATTCTAAACTTCCGCTGGGAGGAGGCTCAAAGGTGCATGGACGGAGGTGCCTATTTGGCTTCAGTGGTAATGATGGGGAGCATCCTCGAAGGATCGCTCCTGCATAAGGTTGAGGCAGACACAGGGAAGGCACGGGCAGCCTCAAGGGCGCCTAAGGACAAGAGCGGAAACGTCAAACCGATTCACGAGTGGGGCCTCTCAGCACTCATTGACGTGGCGCACGAGGTCGGATGGCTGCAGGGAGACGTTAGGCGGTTCAGTCACGCCCTCCGCGAGTCGCGCAATATCGTCCATCCGTACGTGCAACGCGCCCTTAACGAGACCCCTGACTCAGACACGTGTTCAATATGCTGGCAGGTAGTGCGGGCGGCAGTGGCAGACCTCTTGGGAATGGATTAGGGCGGGCAGGGATATGATTCCAAAGGAATGCAAAAGGCTGATTGAGGTGGATTTTGCGATTGAGGTTGCGAGTAAGCACTCGGCGAGAGAAAAGTCTATCCGTCATGGGCGTCCGTCGTCTCTTAGGGGCGGTGGCATGGGCATCTTGCCCATGATTCACGGGCTGGAAGCCCGTGCCACTTCCGCCCGGGTTGTCGCTCGCCCATGATGCTGTACGGTTGTTCGGGGGGAAAATGTCGGAACTGGAAAAGCAGTATTTCAAGATCAAGGAGCTGCCGGAGCACGAAAGGCCCAGGGAGCGACTGGAGAAACTTGGCCCTGAGGCGCTTTCCGACGCGGAGCTACTGGCGATTCTTCTGAGGACGGGAACGCCGGGCGTCTCGGCGCTGGGTGTTGCGAACCGGATTCTCTTCAAATTCGGCGACTTGAAATCGGTAGCCGCGGCGTCTCTGGAGCAGCTCTGCGAGATTGACGGCGTTGGCCGCACCAAAGCTATTCAAATCAAGGCGGCTTTTGACCTCGCCAGGAGGCTTTCCGGATTCAAGCCCCAGGAAAAGCCTGTCATCCGCAGCTCCCGGGACGTGTTTGCTTTGTTGGCTGATGAGATGCGGTTGGAGGAGAAGGAATGCTTTAAGGCCCTTTATCTCGACGTGAAAAACCACGTGAGAAAGGTCGAGACCATCTCCGTGGGGACTCTCAGCGCCAGCTTAGTCCATCCGAGAGAAGTCTTCAAATCGGCGATCAGGGACAATTGTGCTTCGGTCATCATCGTGCACAATCACCCAACCGGAGACCCCAGTCCTTCTTCGCACGACACCGAAACCACCGAACGCATCAAGTCGGCGGGAAAAGTCCTGGGCATCGAGCTCCTTGACCATATCATCATCGGCGAAGGAAGATACTTCAGTTACAAAGACAAAGACTTGCTATGAGGGACGTTCCTTGTCGGCCAAGCTCAGGAGAATTGCGGTCGTCGTTGTTCTCGTCGTGATTTTCTCTTTTCTTAGCCTGCCGATTGTGGTCTCGCGCTCGGTCAAAGAAGCGGTCACCGGCATCTTCACTCCCGCTTTTTCACTGAGCCGTTCCATCGGCGACAAGCTCCACGAGATATGGGTTGTGGCATTTCACTCCAACAACGTCGTCCGCGAAAGCCTTCAGAAAGAGCGTGAGACCTCGAAGTTGCGCGCAGAACTCGCGCTGGCTCGGGAGAAAATAAGGGAGCTGACTTCGCTCAATAGCCAGCTCGCCGCGGCGGCGACTTCCGGTTTTGAAGTTCTCCCCGCCCGCGTAATCGGGAGGGAGCCGGACAGTTGGTATCAGACATTGCTGATAGACCGCGGCGTGAGAGACGGCGTCGGAAGAGGAACGTCGGTCCTTTACGGAGACAACTTCATCGGGCGTGTCATCGAAGCGGGCGGGAAATGGAGCCGTGTCCGTCTGATTCTTGACCCGCAAAGCGCGATTCCGGCAATGGCCCTCGATGGCGAAGTCACGGGCCTCGTTGTCGGTGCGGGCCTCGGACAACTGAAGATGACCTATATCGAGCACACCGCGAAGGTCGAAGTCGGCGATGTCGTGGCGACGGCGCACCTCGGTAAAGTCCTCTCTGTGGACGAAGCGCCCTTGCCCCAGGGCTTGATTATTGGAAAAGTCGCCAGCGTTTCAAAGGAAGAAGAGGGTTTGTATCAGTCCGCGAATTTGGAGTCGGCGGTTGGATTCCGAAATCTTTCTGAGGTATTGGTGGTAGTCCCGAAATGAGCGAATGGCGTCCCGGCTGGGAACACGTCTCAAGGCGTCGTGGTCGCACGCCAGTGACCGTTCTACTGGCGCTATTGGGCTGCGTCGTTTTGCAGGTGACGCTCCCCAACGCCATTTCACTCTATGAGGCGCTGAGAGTCCAGTTCGTCCTGATAGCGATTGTCCATTTCAGCCTCGGTCACGACTGGTTTGCATCAGCCATGACCGGAGTGGCTGGCGGGCTGTTTATGGACGTTTTCTCAGGTGGCCGCATCGGCGTGTACGCCTTGTGCTACGGGCTTGTCGCCCTCCTTATCGGGCGAATCCAGGAACGTCTTTTCAAGGACAATCTGTTGACGATTGCGACGGTGATTGTCGGCGCGTCGCTTCTTAGTCCCGTTCTGGTCTTCAACGTCCTCGCATTATACGGAGTGGCGCTGGATGTCTTCAGTCAGCTTGTTGGGAGCATCCTCCCCTCCGCGGCGGCGAATGCCGTCGTCGGCTGCACCCTCTTTTCCATTATTAAGAGAATCAGGTATGGTCGGTCAGGATTCGGCAAAAGGACTTACCGGTAGGCCCAGGGTCATCCTGGTCCTCGTCGGGCTTTCGTTGTGCTTGATCGCCGTGAGGCTCTGGTCGCTCCAGGTCGCCAACGCCGACAAGTACCAGCAGAAAGGGCTGAGGAACAGAATCCGCAACGTCGTTGTAGCGCCTCGCCGCGGCTGCATCTATGACCGCAACTCGTCTCTTCTCGTTGGAAACACCCTTCGCTACGACGCGTCGGTCTCGTACTCCGATATGGAGAAAAGCAAGAAGGGCCGCGCAACGCTCGTCGGCGTCCTCCAGCGCGTCCTCGCAATATCAGAAAGTCAGTTCAATAGAAAGCTCGATCCGCGGCGAGCCGTCACGTACCTGCCCATCAAAATCCAGCCCGGCATCACCGAACAACAGTTCTATCAGTTGAAATCCGTCGAGCCGGACGTTCCCGGGCTTCTTGCGGAGACCGAGGCGTCGCGCCATTACGTCGAAGGCAGCCTTGCAGCTCATCTCCTCGGCGCCGTCGGTGCTATTTCCTCGGAAACTCTCGCCGTGTATAGAAAATGGGGATACGCCCAGGACGACATCGTCGGAATCACCGGACTGGAAAGAATCTTCGAAAGAGAACTCCATGGGGTCAAGGGGCTCCTGAAAGTCCAGGTGGACCATCGAAACCGCCTTGACAAGGTCATCCAGGAAACAAAGCCCACGCCGGGCGAGAGCCTTTACCTGACAATAGACCGCCGCCTCCAGAGAGCGGCCGAGGACGCGCTCGTCGGGAAAAAGGGCGCGATAGTCGCCCTCGACCCCCAGAACGGTGACGTCCTCGTCCTTGCCAGCAGCCCGACCTTCGACCCGAACGTCTATTCTCTTCCCCGTAGTGACGAGGACGCCGAGACCATCAGAGCATGGGGGAACGACCCGGAGAAACCATTGCACAACCGGGCCGTCAGCGGCGCTTATTTGCTCGGCTCCGCTTTCAAGCCCATCGTCGGATTAGCCGCCCTTGAGGCGAAGGCAATCTCAAGAAACACGCAGTTCTACTGTCCGGGGGCATTTTCCTTACCCGGAAGCGGGCGGTCATGGAGCTGCTACCACAACAACAGCCACGGCGACGTCGCCCTCGAAGAGGCCCTGAAGAGATCCTGCAATGTTTACTTCTATAATCTCGGCCGGCTCCTCGGCGGGGATGCCATTTGCTCCATGTCACGAAAATTCCACCTCGGCGTGAAGACGGGAATCTGCCTCCCGCTGGAATCCGGAGGAATCGTCCCCGATAAGGATTGGAGACAGTCCTCCGACGCTCGAGCTGAGCCTTACCGCCAATGGTTTGCCGGCAATACAATCAACCTTTCCATAGGCCAGGGCCCCCTCGAGGCGACGCCCCTTCAAACCGCATGCGCCTACGCCGCGATTGCCAACGGCGGGACGTACTTCTATCCGAGACTCGTCTTCAAAATCACGAGAAGTCCGCAAGACACCCTCTTCCCCGTCCGCTCCGAACCCCTCGGCATCGGTGAGAGCTCCCTCCGCGCGATCAAAGAGGGGCTTAGAAGAGCGGCTCAGGAACCGGGCGGGACAGCCTACCGTGTCTTCGAAGATGCCTCCTTCCTCAAGGTCGCCGGAAAGACAGGCACTGCCCAGTACGGCCCGGAGAACCAGTACTCCTACGCCTGGTTCGCCGCCTATGCACCGTGCGACGACCCCCGGATTGTCGTGGTCGTCCTCGTCGAGGAAGGTGAGACCGGTGGAGAAACCGCCGCGCCCCTCGCCAGGCAAGTCCTCATGGAATTCTTCGCCATGGGTGGCTGACGCAGGCCCCTCATGAGCTTCAGCCCGCCTAACCAAAAATCGCTCCCACGCCGACCCAAGAATTTGCACGGCAGCTCTTTCCTCCTCACCGCTTCCCTCACTTCGATCCGGAAGCAGATCACGCCCCTCGCTCCCCCACAAAAATCCCTTGATATATCGTCGCGGCTTTTGATAGCTTTTGAGCCGAGCAAAAGCCAACGTCTGCCCAAAAGGGCCATGCGGCGGCCGGTATGGACAGGCACCTCCAGCCTCGACCCGTGGTGAATGCCACTTCGAGGAAGCTCCCAGTGCGAAGAGCACACGGAGCAGAGGCCCCTCGCCCTGAAAGACCGGGCACGTACGTCACCATCTTCCGTGCCGGGATAGCTCAGGTGGTAGAGCAGCGGACTGAAAATCCGCGTGTCAGCGGTTCGACTCCGCTTCCCGGCATTTTTCTTTTCCCCTCGGGTGGCGTCACTTAGGGCATTTCCTCCTTGTGTCTTGTCGGCTCTCCACAGGTTGCTTGTATCCAGTTTGTATCCAAAAAAGCAACAAAAGTCTTGACAAAGTCCGTGTGTCATTATTGAATGGGGGCATGCCTTGGAAAAGAGTCAAAGCCAACGGAGATGTCGCATGGTATACCCGATTTCGGCATCGGGGGAAGAAAATCTGCGTCCCGACAAAGGCAAGAACTGAAGCGGAGTGCCGCGCAGTAGAAGAGAGGATGAGACGGGATCTCGTTGTCGGGGTTGAGAACGGGGATAGAAGAGGTCCGCTGCTGACGAAGCTCGCCTATGACTATGTACAGTGGCTTCTGACGTACCGCAGCCAGGAACATGCTTTGCGAACCGACCTGGCGTTGTCCACCATTCTCGAGAGGTTGCCAGTCAAGCATGTGTACAAAGTCAGACCAGACCACATTCGGGAATACGTGGATCGAAGAAGGCAAGACGTGAATCAGAAGCGTTCTGGAAAACACATTTCCGAGCGCACGATCCAGCTGGAGGTTGGGTCCTTGAGAAGCATGCTGAACTGCGCTGTCAAACAACAGTGGATACCCCGCAATCCTCTCGCCGGAGTCGAGCTGATGGCGAGGCCGAGATACGGGATGATTGATTATCTGACCCCCGACGAGATATCTGGACTGTTTCAACATCTTGAGCCTGCCTTTCGGCCCATGTCCTACTTCTTCTTGGTAACTGGAGCAAGGCTGCGAGAGGCGGCGACGCTTGAATGGAAAGAAATTGATTTCAACCGCAGGGTGGTGAGGTTCGTCCTGACCAAGAGCAGGCGAGCGCGGGAAGTTCCTCTGGGCAACGACATGATGGCGTGGCTGACAGAGCACAGGTTGAAGACCGGCTACGTCTTCGGCACGAGCAAGGGCAACCCGAGGATAAACAATGTCAACCGGGCTATGATCGTCGCGAGTAGAAAGGCTGGACTCACTCGGCATGTCCATCCTCATCTCCTAAGACATACTTTCGGTACATATCTCGCGTTCGCAGGCGTAAACCCTTACCGACTTCAGGCCTTGCTCGGTCATGCCGACCTGAAGACGACGATGGGCTATGTGCACGTCGCCCAGACGGGAAGGCCCGACGACTCCATTCATCGAGTAGCTGCCTGGTTATCTGAGCAAGTCGGTGAGGGGGCACATTCCGTTCCGCAGAGACCCGGCGACACCACTCTTCCAGTACCGGACGTGGAAACCGTCTCATCCCGCCGAGCTTCACCGAGGGGAACAGCGGGGGGTTCTCCCTTATCCACCGGTTGATGGTGGATTGAGAGATGCCCGTTGCCTGTGCCGCCTGCTTTACGTTGAGGAAGTAAGATTTTCCATCTTGGTTAGCGAGTGGAATCATGCGTCGAAGATCCTTCTTCATGTCTTTGCCGGCTTGCTCGTTGATCATGGCGTTTTAGCGGTTTGGCAGCCCTTTCCTCCGCTCGATCGCTTCAAAAGGGCACGAAATGATGCTCCCTTCCAACAAACATGAGCATCCAGGAAGGAAGATGAGCGGAGAGAACGTGAAAAAGATAGAAAGCAGACCCAGCAAGAGGATCGAGAGCCCAGGAACCCCGGTAAAAGGGACCGAAAAGCTTAAAAGGAAGAGAACACAAATAGTAGGTATGAACGAAAGCGATTATCCCCTGTACCTCGATGGACTAACTCAGTAAGAGGAAGAAATGGGAGAGAAGGATTTGTACGATTCGGACTTTGCGATTCTCTTTAGGGAACACTTGTACGATTCGGACTTCTGGAATCTCGATCAGCGATTGGATCTCCCTATCCCCGGCCTGTGGCTCAACGAGTTCGCCAGGGGGGAATTTCACGTAGAACTACCTGCACGCCGCGTTACCCAGGAGGAGAGCTCACCGCCGCTGGAAAGACCACCGAACGAGAAAGCGCGGCCGTACGGTGCGAACAGAGGCAGGTACGGAATCGGGAGCGAGGAAGAGGCAGGCGAAGGGCAGCCCGAGAAACGAAAGGTCGAGGAGGCATATTCCGATTTTGCCAGTTTCGAAATCCCGAACTTCGATATCTGGCCCAAACAGAAGGACGTGTACCGTTGAAGGCTGACCGGATGCCTGACGTGTCCTTCATTTTTGTTTTTATTTTTCCTCTTTTACATCACCAACTAACAAAAAATAAAAACTCTACACCTAACCTAACTCCTTTCTCCCCAATGGGAAACATCGCCATTCCCCCCTGCCGGCAGCCCCTATGGGCGATTCTCTCTTCGGGCTGCCAATTTCGCGTCCCAGCGACGCCTCCTACCGCTCGATCCTCGTGCCCGGACCAGGTCAATATTCACCATTCTTTCACCTTCGTCCCTGAATTGCCACAGGGTCTTTCTTTCCACCACGCTCTGCTCACACCCCTCCCATTTCCTTGTGCCCGGCGCCTCTCCTGACTGTAGAACCGAAGTTCCGGACAAAGAAGGGGGCATTTTGTGCGTTAAGTGGTTTGAGATACG
>CAYZXL010000054.1:0-32829 GCA_964482435.1 uncultured Verrucomicrobiota bacterium | reverse complement strand
AAAACACCTGAGAGGCAGCAACCTCAAGGCGAAAAACGAAACGTAGTGCCAAGACGAAAACCTAAAGTCACAACATCCCTAAACAAAGGGGATTACAAAAAGGCACTGTAGAAGATCCATTAGGCTACCGCGGTCAGTGGGGTTCCCGACGACATTTGGCTCGCCGCACCGTTCGTGCGCCTCAGATTGGCCAACTTCCGCCCTGAAGTGCACCCACGCCATTCTTCTGTCATCCATTTGCCAGGCCGACCTGTGGAAAAATATGCTATCGTGAAGACAACGAGAGCATGGGTTACATGCGCCAGAAAAAAACACACATTATCACTGTATCGCGCAAAGAGGTAAAAGACACCCTCCTTCTACCTGCCGCCGAGGCAATCAAGCATGGGAAAATCGTCGTGTTCCCGACGGAGACAGTGTATGGAGTAGGATGCCGGTACGACGATGAGGCCGCCAAGGAGAGAATATTTGCCCTGAAGAAAAGGGAGTCTTCCAAGCCCCTCCCCATCTATTTGCTCTCGGCGGCGGAAATGGAGAAGCGATCAGTGATGTCCGAGGCAGCGAGGAGGTTAGCGGAAAAGTTCCTGCCGGGTCCTCTGACACTTGTGCTTCCCGGACGCAGCGGTGGTAGCATCGGGTTCCGCATCCCGTCGGACGAGGTCGCGCGGCGTCTCATTTCCCTGGCGGGCATTCCTCTGGCAGGAACGAGCGCAAATCTGAGCGGAGAGGAAAGCCCCGTTGACGGGAAAGGCGCTATCGAGGCCATGCAAGGGAGAGTGGATTTCATTATTGACGCCGGGGAAACGGAACTGGCGTGCGAGTCAACGGTCGTTGACCTGAGCGGGGACCAGCCCATTGTCCTTCGAGAAGGCGCGATTTCGGTTAATGAGCTGTCGCGGGTCCTGGGCACCGATGTAAGGGCTCATCCATGAAGGCGCCCGCTGCCGCGTAGTAGTTGACAGGGAGGTGCCCCGCATCGCAGACGACCCAGCCCGTACAAAGGCTGCCCGCATCCCTTGCGAGGACGGGACGATTCTCCTGCCGCTGAAAAGCCTTCCACTTTTGCTCCTTCTTTGATACCTTCTCTCTTGGAGGCAAGGAACTTCAGTGGGCAGCTTTCACCGGTCTGCCGCCGTTTTCGACCCATTGCGCACCGACAGCTCGACGGGAGGATACTGTGCTGGTAATACCTGCAATAGACTTGATGGGCGGGAAATGCGTCCGGCTTCTGAGAGGGCAAGCCGAGACGAAGGTGGTCTATTCCGACGACCCCGCTGCCGTTGCCCGGAAATGGGAAGCCCTTGGCGCCGAGTTCCTGCACCTGGTGGACCTCGACGGCGCAATCACCGGCAAGATTTCAAACCTGGCCCACGTGGAGCAAATTGTCCGCTCAGTCAAGATTCGCGCAGAGTTCGGTGGCGGCGTCAGGAGCATGGAGCAAATTTCTGAGGTGTTAGAGACGGGCGTCCAGCGGGTCGTCCTGGGCACGAAAGCCTGTCAGAGGGACTTCCTCACGGAGGCCCTTTCGCAGTTCGGCGATAAAATCGCCGTCGGGATAGACGCGAGGGGCGGCATGGTTGCCGTCGAGGGATGGACTCGCTCGACAAACCTCCTTGCGGTGGATTTCGCCCGCCAGGTCGAGGAAATGGGCGTGAAAACCGTCGTCTTTACGGACATCTCTGTTGACGGGACGTTGCAGGGGCCAATCCTCAGGGGCATCCAGGGGTTAGCAAGCGTGGTTTCCATGGATATAATCGCTTCCGGCGGTGTTAGTTCCCTGGACGACATTCGGGAACTCAAAGCTTTCGAAAAGGACGGGGTTATCGGTGTTATCGTCGGAAAAGCCCTTTACGAGGGCACCCTTGACCTTTCAGAGGCCGTGAGAGTCGGAAAAGGACAAGAGTGAGTTCAGGGGCGGGCGTACTGAGGGAAGTGGTCACGACGCAGCGCCCTTGCCCGTGACAGGACTTAATTTGCGCGAAGATGAGCCAAGGATTTCGGATGGCACTTATTGACAAATTGAAATTCGACCCGAATGGGCTTATTCCGGCGATTATTCAGGATTGTCGCACTGGCAAGGTCCTTATGCTCGGATACATGAAGAAGGAAGGGGTCGAGGAGACCCTTCGCATTGGCCGCCCGGTTTTCTGGAGCCGCAGCAGGAAAACCAGATGGGTCAAGGGAGAGACCTCCGGCCACACTCAGGAAGTCAAGGAGATTCTGTACGACTGTTACGGAAATTCCTTGCTCATCAAAGTCGAGCAAAAAGGTCCCGTGTGTCACACAAACTACACATCGTGTTTCTATCGGAAGGTGTTGCCGGACGGTTCGGAGGAGATCGTCGAGGAAAAGCTTGAAGATTAGGTCGTCACTTCGTCCCCCACTGGCGTGGTGAAACCACGTAGCCCACGCCGCGGGAGATCGTCAACCGCGGTTTTCATCATGTGAGGCGATCCTTCGGCTGGAGGAGCGACGTTGAGAGCGGTCGTTCAGAGAGTCAGTTCGGCATCCGTCACGGTTGACGGGCAAATCACCGGACAAATAGGCTTCGGCATGCTCGTCCTCCTCGGCGTTACCCATACCGACGCCGAAAGCGATGCCGACCGCATGGCGGAAAAGCTCGCCTTTCTGCGTTTCTTCAACGACCGGGAGGGGAAAATGAACCTCTCCAGCCTGGATGTCGGCGGCGAAGTCCTCGTGGTGTCCCAGTTCACCCTCTACGGCGATTGCCGGAAAGGCCGCAGGCCCAGCTACACCGACGCGGCAGAGCCGCAAAGAGCCGAGCAGTTGTACGAATATTTCATAGGAAAAATGAAAGGTTACGGGCTTAAGGTCGCCAGCGGAATCTTCGGAGCGATGATGAAGGTTTCCCTTGTGAACGAGGGCCCGGTCACCCTGATTGTAGATGTATAACGCGAGTCAGAACTGCGATTCTCTTGCGAAGTCGGGGACAAGACAAGGAGGGGCACTCGTTCAGTGCGTGAAGCACATGTCTCTGATCGCCGCCCTCATCTCGCTTCTTTTCGTGACGCCGATAGGCGCTGAAGACCAATTTCGAACCATTAGAAGCTACAACGGCAATTTCCTCGTCACCGCCCCTGACCCCGCCCTTGCCGGATGGGTCGCTCGGGCGGCTGAGCTGACGAGGGAAAAAGTTTTCGGACTGCTTGAGTGTCATAGCGAATGGCAGCGGGCAGCCAGCATTATCCTTCGTTATCGAACTGAAAAGGAAGCCGAGGGCGAGCTGCGCCTCTGGACAATCTCGGTGACAAAAGGTGCCTTCAAGACTGTGGCATCCGATGTCTATCCGAACAAAAGGGATGACGCCGTGGTCCTCCGGGTCGTCGAGCTTTGCGTGTCAGACATGGCGGGTCTAACGGCTCCTCAGGAAAAACTCCCTCCGGCGGCGCCGGTTCCTCCCTGGCTCTTCTGCGGCATCGCCGAAAACCTCTCGGCCGCAAACCTCTCCGTCTTCCGGGAATATATTGCCGAGGCCGTCCGAAAAGAAGACTTTCTTCCCCTCGAACAGCTCTTTCGGACCGATTTCATTCCTCTCGACGAGACTCAACGCGAACTCTTCTTCAAGCAGAGCGCCAGCGTCGTGGATTTCTTGCTTCATCGGCAGGACGGTAGGTCCAGGCTCAGAGAAGCCATCGCGCGACTCAGCGGCGAAAAAGATTTTACGGCATCTCTTCTTTTCGCTTTCTCCCGCGATTTTGGCGCTCTGCCGCAGCTCCAGGAGAGCTGGAAGAAATTCGCAGTTCTGCAAGCTGAGCGGACAATCGGTTCATCTCGAATGCCTCTTTCGGAAACAAAAAAGGCGCTCGACCGCGTTCTCATTGCGGACATTCCGACTGTGGACAGGGACTCGCTCGAAGAGAAGCTCGTTACGACCGATTTGCCGGGGCTGTTTCGCCACAGGAACAGGCTCATCGTCCAGCAAATCGCCAGTCAAAAGGCCTCGGAGGTCTTCAGCCTCAGCCTTAGGGCGAAGCCCGAATACGGCCCGATTCTCCAGGAGTATTTGCTGGCTATTACCGCCATTGCGAAGGACGATCGAGCCGAATTCAGAAAACACTTTGCTTTAGCCGAAAGGCTCAGAAAGAGACTCGAAGAGTCGCCCGAATTCAAAGCCAAAAAGGACGAGAATGCTAATCCTTCTGACCAATGACGATGGCATCTACGCGGAAGGCTTGCTTTCGCTCCGGAAAGCGCTCCGGAACGTCGCCGAGACAATCGTCTTCGCTCCTTCAGCGGAGAAGAGCGGCGTTGCGCACGGCGTAACCATTGCTCGCCCGATTGCCGTCGAGAAAATTATGCTCGATGGAGCGCCTGCATATTCCGTCGAAGGCACCCCCGTGGACTGCCTCAAAATCGCCGTCAAAGGGATGAGGGGACCGAAACCCGACCTCGTCCTGTCGGGAATCAACTCCGGCTCCAACGTTGGCATTGACGTCATCTACTCCGGAACCGTTTCGGCTGCTCTCGAGGCGGCGATCATGGGGATACCTGCCGTGGCAATCTCTCTCGGCGCCAGACACCCGTCGGATTTCTCCTACGCGGCGAAGTTCGCGGCAAATCTCGCGCAGTCGCTCCTCGACGAGCGATTTCTTCCGCCCGGCGTCTTCCTCAACGTCAACGTCCCCGCCATGCCGGAGGAACAGGTCAAGGGGGTCGCAATAACAAGGCAGTCGCAGTCGTGCTACGGGGAGCGATTCGAGAGGGAGGACGTTTCCCCCGACAAAATGGTTTTCACCCTCGGCGGGAAGCTCCTCGACCTCGCCGAGCCGCCCGATGTGGACGTGACAGCCCTCGCCAACGACTATATCTCCGTTACCCCCATCCACTTCGACCTGACTCACTATCCAAGCATCGAGGCTCTTCTCCGCCGGAAAATCACGAGATGAATACCCTTCGATTCGCTCAATATCAGATAAACAAGTGCTCCCGATGCGGGAAGTGCCTCGCCTTGTGTCCGACGTATCAGTTGACCACCGACGAGATTCGCGTCGCCAGAGGGAGAATAGCCCTTGCCGAAGCCGTCCTCGCCCAAAACCTTCTCTTCACCCCGAAGCTCAAAGAAAGCATCCAATCGTGCCTGAGGTGCCTCCGGTGCTCCTGGGCTTGCCCGAGCGGCGTTGAAGTGCAGACGATTATCACTCTCCTCCGCCAGCGTATCCCGAGAAAATACGGATTGTCTCTGTGGAACAAGTTCGTCTTTCGCTCAATCCTGCCGAGGAGAAAGCGAATGGACCTCCTCGTCTGGCTCGCTGGCGTTTTTCAATTTCTCCTTCCGGGAAAGAAGGGAACGACCAGGCACATCCCGCTTTTATTCAAAGGGCGCAGGCGAATACCGCGCCTGGCTTCTCGCACGGCTCTTCAACGTTCCGGGGCAAGAAAAGCACCCAAGGGCAACACCGTCTCTCTCTTTGTCGGCTGCTTGATGAACTATGCTTATCCTGAGATGATTGAGTCCGCCATTCGGGTTCTGCGCCGCCTCGGGTATTCCGTCGTCGTGCCGCCCAACCAGCTTTGCTGTGGGACACCGCTCCTTTCTCTCGGCGACGTGGAACAGGCGCGGCGAATTGCAGAGCTCAACTTGAGTGCCTTCAGCGGCGATTCACCGATCGTGGCTGCGTGCGCGAGTTGCGGAAAGACCTTGAAGGACGAATACCCGGGACTTCTCGGTGAAAGGGCAGGAAAATTTGCCGAGAGGGTCTTCAGTTTCAGCGAGTTTATTGCGCCGCAACTCGACCATCGGATCGCTCCCCTCGACAGGACAGTCCTCTACCACGACCCTTGCCACCTGCGTTATGGTCGCCAGATTGTGGACGAGCCGCGAGATGTTCTTCGGAAAGCCGCGAGGTATCTGCCTTCTGAAGGCGAGGACCTTTGCTGCGGAATGGGCGGGTTGTTCAGCGTCCATCACTACGACATGGCGTCGAGGATTGCGGAAAGGAAGGTTGAGGCGGTTCGTCGAGCACGGGCAGACTTATTGGCAACCGAATGCCCCGGCTGCATCCTCCAGCTTCGCGACCAACTCGCTCAGAGAGGCATCGAGCTGCCAGTTCTCCATATAGCGCAAATCCTCGCCGAAGCGCTTGGCCCGCCCGAAAAGCCGCCCAGCCGGTAGAGCCTTCCCTCGGTCGCTGGTGGTCTCACCGCCGCCACTGGAAACACGCCGGGAGTGCGCACTTCCCAGGAGTTACGTTCCCGTCTCGTTCAGCCGTGCGAAAAGTCGTTCGAGGGCCCTTGCCGCAGGGCGCTTGTGCATAGCCACCAGAACCCACGGCCACACGAATCCCCAGAATATAACCATTGCCCAGAAAATGACTTCCCCGCCAGCCTGTTGCCCTTTGAGTTTCGACCCGAACAGCAGAAACGCCGCAATCAAAACAATCCCGATGACGCCGCAAAGAGCCACGCAGTACGCCGCCCATCCCCAATAACCAACCTTGTACTGAATCTGGGGAGCGCCGCCCGCTACGGATTCCACTTGCACCCGAACGTCATTCCAGCCGATGTTCAGCGAGGTCAGAAAACCGACACTCCGAAACCTCAACTCGTTGTCCGACTCCTCGATGACGGCATACCTGTTCCGGCGATGACTCGCCAGCGGAAGCAACCCGCGCCGCACCCGCTCCGCTAACGCAGGGATGAAATCCGCCCTCAGCCTCTCCGGCGAAAACGTCCCTTCAAACTCCGCCTGAAATACGTTGTGCATTTCAAATCGTTCCCTCATGGATCATGCGGGAAGAGCCCGGCACGTAGCATGGCTTCCCTCCTGGCGCAGCGACTCGAGGGGGGCGGCAGCGGCTGCTATTCGGGAGCCTCGGGCTGCTTGGCTCCCTGCTTCTTGGCGTATTTCTCGACCAGTCCGAGGTGGTAGTCGAAGAAGCTCCGCGCGATGCCATCCCTGAAGATGACCCCCTTGTTCTTCTTTGGGTCGGTGGGATGGCGGAACGCCAGAAAGGAAAGGTGCGTGTCATCGCGGAGCCTGCAAAATATGCCGTCCAGTCTTGTTATCGCTTGCCCCCGGGGAATAACCACAAAAGTGGATCCCTTGAGAATGTTGGAGAGGAATTCTTTCGCCCTCTTTTGGGATTCTGGACCGCATACCTCCTCGCAAGTTATTCTCGTGAACAGCGATCCGCCGTACCTGAAGGACCTCGCCAGGTCGCGTTCCCCGTAGGTCGAGGGGTCTTCGTTGAAGGCCGTGGCAATAATCTCCCCGTCCGCATGATTATAAATGTGATTTGCAACGTGGAAATTGTCGTCAGCCGAGCGTGTGAAGTAGTATTCTCCCTCTGGTTCTTGCAGGATCTTTCCCAGCGCCTGGAGGATCTCGTAGGCTCTGCCGTGAGGTGGCTTCCTGCTCTTGAGGTGGATGTAATACGCCACGACGGCAGAGACTATGGCGCCAAAGGTACCGCTGAAAAGGTTATCTAACCAAGCCATTGCCTACCTCCTTGATCGCTCCTTGCACTTAGCTGGCTGTCTGGGCTCACGCGTGAAATCACTACGCTCCCCGGCCCCGGAGCCAACCTTGATTGTACTAAAGCGCGCCTCGCGTGTCCACAGGCATTCCGGTCGCAGCAGCTACGCTCTCCTCGGCCTTTTGAACGAGTTCGCGCACTCCCGTTTGCTCGGCCATACGCTAACCCCCTCTCGCCTGACGTTGATGAAAAAGGGCGTCTGGCGATATTTCAAATCCTCGATGTCCGTTACTGCGACCGAAATCAGTGTCTCATACTTCAGGTCGAGTTCAACGAGGATTCCGCTCAGCCGCGCGCGTTCCGCTACGGGGTCCGCGCAGTCCGTTAGTGCGACGACAACGTCAACGTCCGAATCGGAGTCGGCCTCTCCACGGGCGTAGGAACCGCAAAGGGTGATTGACACGAGCCTCGTGCCATAGAACTCCTCAAGGCTCGCCCCGAGTTCGCGCAGGGCTTCTTGCAGCTTTTTGGGTATTCTGTTTTTCCTTGCCATGAATGGAACCTCTGCTGGTTCTTCGTCTATAGACTCTCCGTTCCGGTCTTTCAACCCGCTAACAGCAATTCGGTGCTTTCGCGAACAGGCCTTCCTGCTGCTCCAGCTCCAGGTCAACCGGGCGTTCCTCCGGGCCAGCGGAAAAGACCCACCTGCTCCGCCAACGCCGCGGTGAAATCCTCCCTCAGCCTCTCCGGCGAAAACGTTCCTTCAAACTCCGCCTGAAATATCCTCAGCATTTTCTTCCTGCTCCTTTCTCACTGGGGGTCGTGCCGACGCCCGAGACCGAGCGCCCCGCGGTCACGTCTCCTCCCCTGCGATCCCACTTGAGCGCCGTCCTCACCCCCCGAAGGCTCGCAGAAGAGCTTTCTGATGTGCTGAACGTCCCGTTCCTCAAGAGGGAATCGCGCTCCACTCGACCGCCAGGCTGTCCAACACGTCCATCCTTCAAATCCCGTACCCGCCACGTCGGCGAATACCAGGATCGCGCTTATCCTGGAGAAGCATCCGACGATCGCGTTTTCATGCTCGGGAGTGGGCTCCACCCCCTCGGTCCCGCGCCCGGGACAGGACCACCTCGCGCAGCCGCGCGCGGTCGCACCCCACGGCGCGGAAGGCCCAGTCAAAGGCTTCGTCGTACGTCTCCCAAGCGTCCCCGTGGCAAAGGATGATGACGTTGGGATGGGCCACCGAGAGCTGGCTCCTGCCGGGATCGAGGTCCTCTGCAACTTTATCGAGCAGCTTACGCAGAATCCTCCCTCCGTCCTCGGGCAAGGAAGTACTCTTCTGCGTGACGCCCTCGTCCGCCGGCCTCTCGGTGAGCAATGTGATTTCGACGTAAACCGTCTTCCCGCCGACTGTAATCGCTAAATCCGCGTGTTTCCCGCTGGGAGGGTTTACCTCTGGGTAGACTTCCCCGTCGCCTGGCTGGGACCGCTCGAGGCACCTGCCGATTAGCAGCACCTCCACGATCCGGGAGGGAGCCCGCCGGGAGTCAGGAACTCGCTTCAGTTGCGACGTTACCTGCTTATACTCTCGGTCACCGGCGTTCTCCTTGACCGCCACCAGCCCGCGCTCGAGGGTTCTCGCCTCACACGGGCAACGGCTCAACCACATGAACAGGGCAGGCATAGGGACCGACTCGGGAGCAGAGGCGGGAAGGTTCCCGACCTTGGCCAACACATCGCGCCTTATCTCCTTCCACAACGACCCAAGCTCGCCCAGACACGATAGTGCCTGGTCCACAGCCTTTACCTTTGTCGTGTACCACTTCGCGTGCTCTTTAGCGTCCCCTCGAGTCATCTGACGCATCCTCCATGCGCTTGGGGCAGAGCAACCGCGCCACTCCGCCGGCTACAGATTGCATACGCCCTCCATTGCGCTGCAAAACGCTACGTCAGGGTGGGCATCGCAGATTTTTCGTCGAGGAGGGCGACTCTCCTTCCTCCGGAGGCCGATGTGCACGAGGCGAGCACCGGGGACGCCAATACGCCCCAACTCGGTGAGGCCATTCGGCCCCTTCCGCGTTCGGACGCACTCCAGGGAACCGTCCACGTGCGGCTCGGCCGGCGTCCCGCCTCCGGGCTTCGTGAACCTTTTCAACGGACCTCTCCAGTGTCATTATAACCTCCTGCCTCCCCGATTGAAAATCGCTTTTCGTGTATTGGGCCGCCACAGGGGCACCCAGAGAACCGCCGCTGGAGTGCTTCGCGTCCTTATCTCTTCATGGTGAGGAGGGGGAGCCATCACCCACAGGCGGTCCTCCTCTCCGTGCCCTCGTGGCTCAGTCACCGACCCTGCTGATTTCGAACACGACGGTTCCGCCGCCGGTGTAGGCGTAGGGGTCGAGGCACTGGACGTAAGCTTTGGATGGATCGTCCTTTCCCGCAAGCCCCCAATTGGCGGGCGATGAAACACGAAGCGCGTTGTAGTGCGGCATGGGGGAGGCGAGGGAGTGCATGCAGAAAGGAATCTCCGAAATCAGGCGATACCCGTCCTCTAACTTGAACGCGCTCCCGAGTTTGTAAACCGGACATTTCCTTCTTATCTCTACGACTTTCACGACAAGGTCCATATCTGTCCTCTGTGATGAATGTCACCGGGCACGACAAGCACGTCCTTTCTTCCGAAGCCAGAAAGCTTTTCCTGCCGGGTGGTTAACCCCGATGCACTTGACATTACCCACTTTCTCGCCGCCTGTCCGAAGGCGCTTTCTGATACTCGTTCAAGTCCCCGTTGCGCTCCCCAAGGGCAGGCCCCCGCGCCCTCCTCTCGCCGCAAGACTCGCTATGCGAGTGTGGCCCCACATCCTGCGCGCGGAATATTCCGCAGTTCGAAGGAGCGGTTGTCGCGTGCTGATCGGAAGACCACGCGCCCCGCAGAGGGTTGCTCTTCATAACTCCTTGGCAGTGCGAGCAGAACGTTCGGAGCGAGGAAAGTCTTCGGGGATTGGTATGCTTCCTGCAAATGGTGCCCGCGACTTAGCGACAACTCGGCAGTGGGTAGTCCACGTGCCGTTAGATATAATGAACAGTGGTAACAGGGGATGCCTTTGGTCAACCAGAGGCGCGAGCTTCATTGCGGCAGCGGAGGGGAGAACCCGCGCAGGCGGCAATGAGATCCGCGGGAACGGCCGCAAACTCAAAAACAAAACATGAGACAAACACGCGGCGTGTTCCCAAGCGGACGGCGACGACGCGGAGGAGCCTTGGGCGCACCGGTGTTCCCTGAGACACTCCGGCCGGTGCGCCCCGTCGTCGCTTATGGCCGACCATAACCCTCCAGGAACTGCGACCTGTCCCTCAGCGCGGCCCCTCCAACCCGACACCCTGGGGCATGACGTCCGCCGGTGGAAACCCCCAAGCCTCAGTACATCCTTTCGCAACTACAATCACGTATTCGGAACCGAGTGCTTCTTTTGAACACCGTCAATCCCGCCCCGCGTTCCGCGGGGGACAGAGCAGGTCTCTCGCAAAGCCGCGAAGGACGCAAAGAAGCAGTCCCCACGAATTCGTGGCGTCTTAGCGTCTTGGCGAGAAAAAACACGGTTGATGGGAGCGTCTTCATGGTCTCAGGGTGAACGAAGTTCATGATAGACTCCGGTGAGTCCCCCCGAGACTGAGGCGTCATCTTCAGAGCAGTTCTTTCATCGCAAACTCGACGGCGTTTCGGAAGACCTGCACTCCCAATCCCTCTTCCGGCAGGTTCTCCCTCGTCCACCTCGGATGCTGCGTGCGAAACAGGTAGCCTTCCGGATGCGGCATCAGCCCGAAGACTCGCCCGGAGGGATCGCAGATTCCCGCGATGCTGTCAACTGACCCGTTCGGGTTGAGAGGATACGGCGGGCCGGTTCGTCCTTCTGAATCGCAATACTGGACGACGACCTGATTGTTTTCCCACAGCCTCCGCCGAACCTCGTCGTTTCCGGGGACGAATTTCCCCTCGCCGTGCCGCACGGGGAGATAAAGCCTCTCGATTCCGCGGGTGAAAACGCACGGAGACGCGGGATTGACTTTCATATAGACCCACCGGTCTTCAAACCTGCCGGAATCGTTGAAAGTCAGAGTAACCTCCTGCTGGCCGTTCACGCTCGGGCGCGGCAGGATTCTCATTTTCACTATCGCCTGGAATCCGTTGCAGCTGCCAATTACCAATTTGCCGTCCCTGATGAATTTCTCGAGCTGCCGGCCCAAGTTATACTCGAATTTCAGAGCAAGAACCTTCCCCGCCGCAATATCGTCGCCAAATGAAAAGCCGCCCGGAAAAGCGAGAATGTGGTAGTTATCGAGGGAATCGTGTCCGTCAATCAGGTCGTTGATGTGGACTCGCCGGGCATCGCCACCGACGGAATCCATATTGAACGCGAACTCCGTCTCGTAGTCGCAGTTGATTCCGTAACCGGTCAGGACAAGGATTCTCGGTTTCTTCATCAGACCACTCCCCACAGCGGCTTCTGCCAGGCTTCCTTGAGGTCCTTTATATCCGCGCTGATGATTTTCTTCCCCGCAAGCCCTGACACTTCAAGGCGCGTATCCGGCGTTACGTCTCCGATCAGAGAGAAAGGATTTTTGCCAAGGGCCCGCTCGAAAAGTTCCCTCTGTGCCAGGGCAACCGTAACGACAAAGCGGGTCTGTGATTCCGAAAAGAGAACGAAATCGTCGCGGTCAACCCCCTCGACTGGCACGGCCCGCAGGTCAATCCTCATCCCGTATCCACCGGCGAACGCCGTCTCCGCAAGGGCTACACCCAGCCCGCCATCCGAGCAATCGTGGCAGGAGCGAACCAGTCCGTTCTCGATGGCGGACGAAAGAGCGTTGTAGAGTTTCACCGCTGCCTTCGCATTGACTTTCGGAACCGAGTTCCCGACGCCGCCGTGCATGGCGAAATACTGGGAGCCGCCCATTTCGCCTCTCGTGGTCCCAAGCACATAAATTAGGTCGCCCGGTGCCTTCGCATCCATCGTGACGCACTTTTCCACGTCATCAATCTTCCCCATCGCCGAAAACAGCAGAGTCGGCGGCACGGAGATTCGGTATTTGCCCATCTTGTAGTCGTTTTTCATGCTGTCTTTGCCGGAGATGCACGGGACGCCGAATGCCGTCGTATAGTCGTAGAGCGCCTTGCATGCCCTCACGAGCTGAGCGAGCTTGTATTCGCCGTCCGGCGTTTTGTCCGAGACGATTGGGTCAGGCCAGCAGAAATTATCCAGTCCGGCGATTTGGCCGAGCCTCCCGCCGACGGCGATGATGTTTCTGATTGCCTCGTCCACAACGCACGCCACCATGTGATACGTATCTACGTCGCCGTAGCAAGGGTTGATCCCATTGGCGACGGCAATTCCTTCCTTCTTCCCGAGAATCGGTCGGAGAACGGCTGCGTCGCTCGGTCCATCGTTCACCGCGCCCACTAACGGCTTGATGACGCTCATCCCCTGAACCTCGTGGTCATACTGCCGGATGACCGGCTCCTTGCTGCAAATGTTGAGCCGCGACAGAAGCCCCATCAGCCCCGCTGTCTGGTCTTGCTTGAGGGGAACGTTTGGCTCGGCGTGATGCGGCGGCTCCCAGCGAGCCGTCATCTCCTTCTTCGGGAGACCGTCGTGGAAGAAGTCCATGTCGAGATAGGCAACGGTCTTGCCGTCGTAGAGAACGTGGAATTTGCCTGAATCGGCGAACTTGCCGAGGACTGTCGCTTCCACGCCGCGTCGCCTCGCAAGCGAAACAAACTCGTCAATCTTTTCCGGCGGGACGGCGAGCGTCATCCGCTCCTGCGCCTCCGACAAAAGAATTTCCCACGGGTCGAGACCGGCATACTTCAGCGGTGCGCGCTCGAGATGCAGCTCGCATCCGCCTGGCAGGCGAGCCATCTCACCCACCGAGCAAGACAAGCCCCCTGCGCCATTGTCCGTTATGCAGCGGTACAGCCCCGCGTCCCTCGCCTCAAGGAGAAAATCGGTCATCTTCTTTTGCGTAATCGGGTCGCCGATCTGAACCGCGGAAACGGGCGATGTCTCGTCCAGTTCCACCGAGGAAAAGGTTGCCCCGTGAATCCCGTCCTTTCCGATTCTCCCTCCGGTCATCACGATGAGGTCCCCCGCGTCCACACGCTTGACAGACGCATCAACGTCGCCGACCTTCCGCGGAAGTATCCCCCCCGTGCCGCAGAAAACAAGCGGCTTGCCCGCGTAACGCTCGTCGAAAACGATGGCGCCATTCACGGTCGGGATACCGCTCTTGTTCCCGCCGTGCTCAACCCCCCGTCTCACTCCATCAAAAATCCTCTTCGGATGGAGAAGCCTCGGCGGAAGCTCCTTGTCGTAATTCGGCGGAGCAAAACAGAAAACGTCCGTGTTGAAAATTAGCTTCGCGCCAAGACCCGTCCCCGCCGGGTCGCGGTTCACTCCGACTATTCCGGTGAGAGCGCCCCCATACGGGTCCAGAGCGGAAGGGCTGTTGTGCGTCTCCACTTTGAAAACGAGGTTCCACTCGTCGTCGAACTTGATGATTCCCGCGTTGTCGTGGAAAACCGACACCAGCCAGTCCACCTTCTTGCCAATCTTCTTCGTAGCCTTCTTGATGCAGGTGTTGAAAAGGCTCTCAATGACCTCGGTCTCCCCGTCCTCGGTGTAAGTTATGATTCCGTTGAAAATCTTGTGCTTGCAGTGCTCCGACCAGGTCTGGGCAATCGCCTCCAATTCGGCGTCCGTCGGCTTTGCCTCGAGTCCCAGACGACGACGCTCCTCGATGACCTCCGCCCTTTTGTAATACTCCTGAATCGCCTTCATCTCCTTCAGGTCGAGAGCGAGGATGCCCTCCCTGCTTATTCTCAAAAGCTCCTCGTCGGCGACGCTGAGGTCGTAATATCGCACAACCGGGCGGTGTGTGCTCCGCACTTCGGGAATGTCGAGGCGCGGGGGATTGCTCGAGTCCCACTCTTCGCGGCTGGCGACTCTCCATCGCTCGATAAGGTCGTTGGCAAGAAGACCCGACGCGATTCTTTCGGCCTTCTCCCGGGAAAGCTCCCCGCAAATCAGATATTTCCGCGAAGTATAAACCTTCGGCTCACCAACGAGTCCCTTGCCGAAAATGTCCTTGATTGTCTCCGCGGAAGTCCTGCCGACGTTATCCGTCACGCCCGGGCGGTAGCCGACCTCTATCATCCACGAAAAATCCCTCTCCACAGGCGCATTGAGAGCGGACTCTTGAATGACCGGGTCAGTGAACAGCCTTTCCCTCAAGAAGTGCGCCTGCTTCTCGTCAATCTCCGCGTCAACCGTGTAAACGTCAACGGTCTTGACCGCCTCGACGCGGATTCCGAGATGCTCCAGAATCCTCCCTCGAACGCTCTCTCCCGGGGCATCGGTCACACCATCCTTGAATCCAACCTCAATCCTGTAAATCATCTCTTATCCCTCGAGCGGTCTTCTTCGGCGCCGCTTTGCCCGCCGATCGAACGAACCAGGCCCCCTTTCAGAGAATTTGCGGGGAACTCTTGTCCAAAATCGGCGTCATTATACAGGCAACCGACACGCCCCGTCCAACCGAGTTTTGTTCTCCTCGCCACCGTTCGCGTGGCCCCTGCAAACCCTGCTCATCAATGCGCAAAAAGATGGCAAAGCGGTGCCGCCCTGGAGTTGCGCAGGTGGCGGACCGTTTCGCCTCCGACCTGTGGCCGAAGCGCGTCAACCGGCCAATCGAGTGTGTTTCGCCAGTCCTGACTCCGATGGACGGGTGCGCGGGTGTTTCCATGCCGAGGCCAGCCGTAACGCGGCACCGCACCGGGGGGCTGTCTAGAGGGCGGCTCGCCCTCGGCATTGGGGGCAAAAACCGAGTTTCTCAGGCCAAGATGGCTACGGTGAAGAATAGTGTCGCTCGTCGCAGAAAACTGATCCCGACATTTGTTGCAGCGGAAGAAATCCTGCTTGCTGACGCGCCAGGTGGACTTATTGGAGCATTTGGGACAGACGGATCCGTCAGGCGGGCGCAATTCTTGTAAGAATTTTAAGCACTGTCCCCGGGTCTTAACTCGTTGGCAGAGTTCTATCAAGCTTGTCCCTCGTTTCTTTGTCGGTCCCACTTTGTGCTCCTTGCCCCTTGACAAGAAGCGACAGTTCTGTTACATTTTATAATGACATATTGAATCAGAGGTCCGTCGTTGGAGCCTTCGGCTTGTTCAGCGTAGGCTGAAGGCTCCGGCGTTAGTGATTGGTGGGCGCGACCGGAGTTGAACCGGTAAGGGCGAAAACCCACAGCAGCCCAAGTGCTGCGCGTTTACCAATTTCGCCACGCGCCCAGTTCGCGTGGAGGACTGCGGAATCGAACCGCATGCATCAGGTCTCAACCCTGATGCTCGAAACCATTCAGTCCCCCACACTGTTCCTAGCCCTGTCTGCTTCCCCAGGCAGGGCTTCGCTTTGCATTTCATATCGCTCTTTTAGATCGTACGTGCCCGCGCGCACACGAATGAATCGGTTGTCACGGTCGAGGGATTTTCGCAGCGACAGGGAAAGTCGCCGCGGATCCTCAGCGTGGGGGTAACCGCCTGCTCGCAAGACATTGCCAATATCGTCAAGGTGCATTGGCTCTCCACGCTCTTTCAGTATTATTTCTGCGCTGCGCGCCGCGCTCAGGCCGCTGAATCGCAGGAAGCTGCCCTCTTGGGTTTGGGCCGCAGGTTCTTGAGACGTCTTTTGACCCACCAAGCGCGCCCAGATCCTTCCCTTGCGCTTCTTTGTCTCAAACAAATCCGATCTGCGTCGGAGCGCCCCGGTAACCTGCATAGGCGGCACCACCTTGCCCTTTTCCATGAGCTTTTGGTGCAACTGACCCGAGTCGATCCATTGACCGGCATATAGAGCAAGAACCGTTTTAGCGGCTTGGGGAAGGGGCATAGTCGAAATGTCTCGCTCCCCTGAAGCTGAGCGCCTTACGGGAAGGGCTTCGCCGGATGTTTCCGCCGAGAAAAACATCTGGCGCATCTGCGACAGCAAAGTGTCTTCTCTTTCCAAGGCCTTTATCTCGCTCCTTAGATGCTCTAATTCGATGAGTTTGCCTTGCAGCTTTTTTTGAGCGTCCTTAATTCGATCATCAATTTCGTGCAGCGTTATGTAGTCCTTTGTTTCTTTCATGGCAATCCTCCTCTTTTCAAGGATCACGCCAAACAACATACCGCGCCTGGCATTAAAAGTCAAGGGGAAAAATGGCAGGGTTCTCTGTGTGCGTAATCCCTTGCGGGCAAAGCACCTACGCACACACCTTCGCCGCAGTTTCTCATCATGGACACGAAAAATCTTTTTCCTGCTGCCGCATTTCTTTGATGGCGGAAAAATGAAGAGCAATCGCTTCAACGTCGATCGCAGTAACCCATTGAGATGGAATTGGTTGGATGGTTTGGAGCCGATGAGACAAGTATCCGACGACGAAAGACCCGATTATACTTGCCCAATCCGTGAAAATGGCACACCTGAACCAAAAGGCTAATTCCCTTTTTTTCTGCGCCCGGCTGATTCCGGAAAGCCGCGGCCATTCAGACCCGGGGCGAATCCTATCATCTGCTCAACGCTCGGCCGAACTCCGACAAGCCGCCAATCGAGTGCATTTCGCCAATCCTGACCCAGTGCAACCTAACCGTTGAAAGCCGCCGTGGGTTGATGATAGATTGCTGCGGATTTTCTGAGAGGTGTCGGACCCTGTCCTGGTCGTCTTCCTTGCGGAGGAGGGCAAGATGCTCGAGAAACTGTTCAAGCTGAAAGAGAACGGGACGAACGTTCGGACGGAGCTTCTCGCGGGGACGACGACGTTCATGACGATGGCCTACATCATCTTTTTTCAGCCGTCGCTTTTCCACGGAACAATGGGGATGGATTACGGGGCGGTGATGATGGCCACGTGCCTTTCGTCGGCGCTCAGCACCCTCCTGATGGGGCTGTGGGCAAATTATCCCATCGCGCTCGCGCCGGGGATGGGGGAGAACTTCTTCTTCGTAAGCGTCGTAACGACAACCTCCATAGCCCTGGCGGGGATGAAGGTCACCTGGGAGATGGCCTTAGCGGCGGTGTTCATATGCGGCATCATCATTTGCGGTCTAACGTTTCTCCAGGCGAGGAAGACAATCATCAGCTCCATTCCGCCGTCCATCACTCATGCGATTGCCGGGGGAATCGGGGCGTTCATCACGTTCATCGGGTTGAATTATTCGGGAATTGTCGTTCAGAATCCGGCTGGTCTGGTGAAACTCGGAGACCTCAAGTCGCCAGCCGCGCTCCTGTCAATTATTGGGTTTGCCCTCATCTGCGTGCTGACGATATGGCGAGTCAAGGGCGCAATCATCATCGGGATGATTCTGACGGCGATTATCGGGATAGAGATGGGAGTGGTGGAATACTACGGGGTTGCGTCGAGACCGCCGTCTATCGCCCCGACGTTTCTCAAGCTCGACTGGAGAGGCATCATCCGGTGGGAGATGATTCCGGTGATTGTGGTTTTTCTTTTCATGGATTTGTTCGACAGCGTAGGGACGCTGGTGGGAGTCAGCGAGAGAGCGGGACTGATGAAGGATGGGAAGCTGCCCAGGGCAAATCAAGCACTCCTTTCGGATGCCATCGGGACGTCCATAGGAGCTCTCATGGGGGCTTCAACCGTAACCTCCTACATCGAGAGCGCTGCGGGCGTCAGCGAAGGCGGACGGACTGGCCTGTCGAACATGGCGACGGCGCTGCTGTTTTTCGCGGCGATGTTTTTCTACCCGCTGGTGAGGACGATCGGGGGAGGATGTCAGACGGCGGGCGGCATAGCTTACCCGGTCATTGGTCCGGCACTCGTGATTGTCGGGTGCATGATGGTGCGAGCAGTAGCGAAGATAAACTGGGACGACTTCTCGGATGCCATTCCTTCGTTCCTGATTTTCCTCGGAATACCTTTGACGTACAGCATCGGCGACGGGCTTGCGTTTGGGTTCATCTCGTACCCGATTCTGAAAGTCTTCGCAGGCAAGGCGAAGGAAGTTCACTGGCTGCTGTACATCCTCGCCGTGGTCTTCATTCTCAGGTATGCGCTTCTGTGAGAGCTCGTCGTCAAGCGGCATCGGTCGGCGCATTGAGCTTTTCTATCCCCAGGGCACAGGCGATTTTGCCGGCCGCCGGGTCGGCCGCAGCACAAAGCATCGGGCGCCTGGTTCTCCCGATACGAAGCTTCGCGACGACAATTGAGCCAAGCGCCTCAACGACATCCTCAAAAGACAAGCCAACCTTTTTCTCGCGGAGACGGCCTTCTATCGCGGTTCGGAGAGAGAAGGCAAGCTCGCTGATGAGAAGGTGACCGGCGAAGAGCTTTCCGAAGTCGCCCTCGGAAGAATGTTCCTCCAGTTCGGGAAGAGGGAGAGGTGTAGCGCGGAACGCACGTGCGTCGTAAATCGTATCAAATGCTTCCTCCAGGCGCCGCAGCCGGTCGTAAATGCGCACGGCGGAGGTGGCGGAAAGCTGCGGGTCGTTCGTCTTGAGGAGGGAAATCCCTTCGTAGCTTCTCTGGAGAAGGGATTTTTCCTTATCTTCCCAGAATTGGAATTGCCCCTCCTTAGTCAGTCGCCAGGATATGTACCGATAGCTTTTGCTGTGGCCGAGAATTCTCTCCGCTCGCTCGGTGATTGCGGAAGAGTCCTTCACCCTGCGACTCTCAACCGCCTGTTTGAGTTCCTCGAGGGCCCGAAGCGAACGCTGAACAACCGCCGCGCGAAAAGCCCTTTCCTCCCTTTGATCCTGCCTGCTATGGACGAGAAAATACCGGTCGCTGGGGTTGGGCTGCGCTTCGGAAGCGCCGAGTGAATCGTTGGTTTCCGGCGGCAGATACACTTCCTGAACTCTCCTGTCGTCGTCCACGACAACCCATTCACCTTTTGCTTTCCGAATGACCTCGACCGCTTTGGGGTCTCGCCGCCTCCGCACTCCCACGAGGTAACAGAAACCCAGCGATTCCAGTTGGCGTGCCTTTTGTTCCTCCACACCCGGCGGGAAGACAACGAGCATTTTGCGGGATTTGAAGCGGCGCTGAGCCTCTTCGAGGAGCCGCTTGACTTGCAGACCTGTCGGCTCACTTCCGCCAAAGAGGTGGACGGCCACCGGCCAATCACCCCACATGATTGCACCAAGAAATAGGCGAAAGGTGTTCCTTTGAGCAGGGACAGCGGACAAGCCGTGACGCGAGCGCACTCCCTCAACGAAATCCGCGTGCAACTCGTAAAGAGCTATCTGGTCACCGTCGCCAGACTTCTCCCTGACCGCCTGAAGAAGGCTCTCCTCGATCAACTGCTGCCTGGCTGCCAATTTCTGGATGGCATCATCCCAGAAGTCGCCCGAGAGCTTGCGGCGACTGCCAGACGCTCTTCTCAGCTTAGCCAGATCGAGTCTGGCCCCGTCCCTGGCAGGCACGAAATTTCTCTTTGTCCACACGTCCATCCCGTGGACGTAACGAGGGTCAACGAGGCGGTTGGCGGTCAGAGCAAAAGCAATTTCGCTGAGGTCCCGCCCGCACGATGCCGAGATAATCCGCTCCAGCCCGGTCTTGTCCCAGAAATGGCGCGCCACCAGGGCAGGCCCCCACGACCAGACGTGCTCGAGAGCAATGTTCTTCGGCGAGACGAACACCTCCTCACAGAACTTCCTCGTCTCTCCCACCGATTCAGCGAGCTTGCCCGCGAGTTCCGCCACTGAACCAGGCTCCGCGGTTGACCGCGCTCCTTTCTTCCGAGCAGACCTTTCATCGAGAATTCCGGCTTGAACTTTTTTCTTTCGGTCTTCTTTGACTTTGAGCTTTCGCGCAGACATTCAGTAAACTCCCGCGTTCCGTGGTTTCGAGTTTGATGAAATCTTCTTTCAGCACGACTTATTGAGCTATTCGCCTTTCGGGCGCAGCCGGTTGCAATCGTTCTCCGTGCTCGGCGGGATACATTATCACACGACGCTGCCGTCATCAATCCGTTCGGAAGAAATCTGCGTGTCCCCGGCAGAGGTGAGGGGGCGGGCAAAATGACCAACGGTCGGCGGAATGTGTCCTCTACATGTCATTTTCTCACGAGGACGAGGCAATACCACCATCCTGTCGTTTCCACGCGGCTCTCGCGAAAGGGGGTTTTCTCGACGAGGGGCAGAATCTCCGCGTCGAGAAACTTCCGTGTGACGCCGTGAACCCGAAGCACCCGCACGATGGCAAATCGCGGAGGGAAGACGAGGTTTTGAGGGATTTCGGCGAGGATTTCCTGGCGGGGCGCATCGCAACGTAGGTCGTAGATCAGGGCGCGACCGCCGGGCTTCAGCACGCGGTATATCTCCCGGAAGACCTGCTCCGGCTCCCGCCAGTGGTGCATGGAGGCGGTGCTGACCACGAGGTCAACGCACTTATCGGGAAGCACGAGGTGTCGGGCGTTCATGACGCGAAATTCCGCGTTTGGCACACGAAACACCTTTTTTCTCGCCCGCGCAATCATGGCGGCGCTGGCGTCAATACCCAGAACGCGTATTTCGGGATTCTTGGAGGCGATTTCGATTGCGAGGTCGCCGGGGCCTGTTCCGATGTCAATGACAAATCCCTTACTGAGTGTAACGGCCGCTGCGATCCGCTTGTACTGAGCCGCGAGGACACGCCGGGAAACAACCTTTTCGTAGAAGAAAGTGAACGGAAAGGGGATTGCCTCCGGTGTAATCACGCGAACCGTTCCTTTCCGGCAAGGGTTTTGCCAAAGTGCTCCCGTTTGGGGGCTTCGATATCCGCTGAGCCGGGGTCCAAGTGCTGTCGAAGTCCCCCGCCCGGGAAATGAAGGCTTATCCCGAGCATCAACCCAGGATAAGCCTTCGAGAACGCCCACCCGACAAGCTATTCGTCAATCAACTCGCACCCGGAACCACCAGAGCCTGCGTTGTCCCATTAGCACTTCGTAAGACATCATTCCGCCTACGCCGCCGTAGGGGCCGGACAGGTTGTGCCAATCGGATGGGCCGGGGCCAAGGTCGTCTATGGCCTGGACCCGATACATCTTGCCCACCTCGGAATACCACAGAATACGGAATTTCTTCTCTGTTCCGGTTCCTACGGTCTCGAGGGCGTGGACCCTGATTCCTTCGGACGGCGAGAGAGTATAGTGCCCGGTGAACGTGACTTCGTCCATCTGGACATATTGCTCTTCTTGCGGCGGAGTCTCGAATCCGGGAACAGCGCCCCACGTTATCTTCCAGAGTCCTGCCCTGACCTGGCCAATCCAGACACGACTCTGGCCCGTGTTCCCCTGGATGTCGGGCAATCCGGCAGAACTGAGCGTGAATGGCGCAGACTGCACGTTGGAAACAGCGCGGATAGTTCCCACGGGGCTCAGAGTGAAGTCAACACTGGTCACGGGGTTCCCAGCCGTCGGCGAGACCGACTGCGCGGCGCCGGGGTCGCTCGCCTCATGGAAGTATTCCCTGGCGTAGCCGAAAGCCTCGGCCCTGACGTAGTAGGTTCCAGCCTCGAGCTTTATCTGGTAGGTGCCGTTGTCCGCGCTCGTCGCCGTAGCCACAGGGTCGCCGTCCGCCGTCTTGCTCGCCGAGACGATTGCCCCGGCGATAGTCGTCGGTGTGTCACTGTCGTCGCGGACCATCCCGGATATGGAGGTCAAGGATGGCAACGAGAAGTCCTTGTTGCCGGAAATCGCCCCTGCCGTCACGGGAACAGACGCTGCGAGAGCTTTTCCCTCCTCGGTCATTGGCTGATTATCGTAGTACCGGGAGCTATAGCCGACCGCGGCGCCGTCCGCAGAGATTCTGTAGTTTCCAGTTGGGAGATTGCCGACGGAGTATTTCCCGTCGGAACCGGTAGTGGTTTGCCCGGCGACGGCGCCCCAATCCTGCTCATACACGGTAATCACAACGCCTTCGATGGGGCCAACACCGGCAGGGCCGGACGTGACCGTTCCGGCAATGGCTCCGCCCTGGACGAGGCCGAAATCCTTACCTGTGGCGGAAGCGTTCTCACCGAGGACGACGGAGGTCGCGGAGGCACGGTTCATCACCAGCGCGCCAACGTTGTTGTAGTATTCTCCGCCATAACCGGCCCCAGGCTTATTCGCCTCAAGGTAGTACGTTCCGGCTGGCAATCCGGAGAAGACGTAGGCGCCCGTGCCGCTGGTTAGCGTGGAGGCTACACTCTGCCACTGTGCACCCTCGCTGGTGTAGAGGATGACGATTGCGCCCTCCAGAAGAACGTCGCTGATCTGGTCTCTGACTGTTCCCGAAATGCTGCTGCCCCGGCCAAGTGCGAAATTCTTTCCTGTGACGTTCTCACCCGCACCGACCGCAACAGCAGTGGCCTTGGACTGGTTGCTCGGTATAGCCGGGACGTTGTCGTAGTACTCGCTCAAATAGCCTGGCACCGCAGCCGAAGCCTCCAGGTAGTATTTGCCCGCCGGGAGAGCTTGCAGGACATAATTGCCATCGCTGCCGGCCTCTGCCTGCGCGACCATCTCCCATGACCCGCCCTCCACGTAGGCAGTCACAATCGCTCCGGGGAGAGGCGGGAAGGGGGGCATGGAGGTCTGGTCTATCACGGTTCCGGAAATCGTCGCGCCGGGGCCGAGGTCGAAGTTTATTCCGTCGGTGTCAACGGCCGCATAGACGTTGACGAGCGTCGCCGAGCCCCTCTGGCTTGGGATGCCGGGCACGTTGTCATAATACTCAGGGGCAAGGTTGGTCTCTGCCGCAGCTTCCACGAAGTAGGCGCCTGGGAGGAGCCCTTCCAGGATGTAATTACCGGAACCGTCGCTGCGGGTGGAAAGCAACGGCGTCCAGGCGTCCGAGTAGGCGGTCACCCAGGCTCCATCCACGGGGCCCTCGCCGGAAGAAACATTTCCGCTGATAGAGCCAAAGAGCGTCTCGTGCGGCTCGGGAGGATTCTCTCCATCTTGCGCGGGCAGCTCAGGAACGCCAGCCGAGGCATCGGTGAGGGCTTTCGCGCGAGGATAGGAGAGACCCTGCGCCCATGCGTACCCTCCCCACGGAATCCAGTACCAGCCGCGGTTGACGACTCCGGTTGTCCAATCATCGGCAATCCACATTCGCCCGAGACCGCCGTTGCCGAGGCCAACGACAAGCTCCACCGGAGCGTCGGCATCCAGCTTAGCCGTCGCGGGGTGGGTCTCACCGTTGAAGCCGTTGTAGGCTGCCCAGGGAAGTCTCCGCCATCCCATGAACGGCGCGCCGGGCGCGTTGTCGAAGAAAGACATCCAACCGCCGTTGAGCGGGTATGTGCCAAGGCCGACGACAATCTCTTCCTTCGCATCGCCATCAATGTCGCCGGTGACGGGCCAGGTCTCGCCATTGGCAGAATTGTAGGCGGGATACGGGATTCGCCGCCAACCCCTGAACGGGAACCCGAAAAGCCCGTCGTCGAAGAGGCAGAACCATCCCCCGGCGGGCGGGTAAGGCCCGAGGCCAATGACGACCTCCTCCTTGCCATCGCCATCAATATCTCCGACTGCCGGGCGGGTCTCACCGTTGGCAGCGTTATAGCCGGGGATTCCCACAACCAGAGGAGCAATCGGCGGGAGCTGCCGCCAAGCCATGCTTGCGTAGCCCGTCCCCGCATCGTTGAAGACATGGAACCAGCCGCCTCCGGTCGGGCCGAGGCCGACGACGATTTCGTCTTTTGAATCGCCATCAACGTCTCCGCAGGCGGGCCAGCTCTCGCCATTTCTGGCGTTGTAAGCTGCCCAGGGGATCACGAGCCAGCGAATGAAGGCGTAACCAGTCGTTATGTCATCAAAGACCGCCAGTCTGCCGCCCCCGCCTCCTCCGAGGCCGACCACGACCTCCTTTTGGCCATCGCCGTCAAAATCGCCCATTGCCGGACGGGTCTCGCCCCGCCACCAGGGAACGAGCTTCCAGACGCTGTGGGTGAGGAGGAAGCTCCGGGCATTGACAATCTCGAACCAGCCGCGTCCGGCATTGCCAAGGCCGGCGGCAATCTCTTCGGGCGGAACCACAGGAAGGACCCTGACAATCTGCGAAGTCGAGTCTGACTTTGGAGGGGTGTTGTCGTCCCTCACCGTCAGCGTGACATTGTAAGTGCCCGCGGAAAGATAGACGTGGCCGACTATTTTCTTTGTTGCGTCAATGAGAGAGTCTCCGTCGAGGTCCCATTCGTAGCTCACGATGCTGCGGTCCGGACGCCCGTGGTAGGAACCTGACGCGTCGAAAGTTACTTCTGTTCCCACGGGGGCAGGATTCGGAGTCGCTGTGAACACCGCAACAGGCTCGTTCGAGTAGAGACTGAGGGAGACCATCTCCGTGTCTATCAAGCCAAGAGTGTCTTTCACCCGCAGGGCGATCGTGTTTGTTTCGGGATAGACCTTCAGGTTGAACCCGCTTAAAACTGCCCATGGGACCGTTGGAGTCGGGCCGATAGCATCAATGAATACGCCGTCGTTGTTGAGGTCCCACTCGTAACTGACGATGGAATCTCCGCACGATGCATCCGGGTCGGAAGAGCCCGAGCCGTCGAGAAGAAGGTTCTGTCCGATGTCAATCGCATAAGGACCGCCCGGGTCTGCGACCGGCGGGTGGTTGCCAACGTCAACGAAAACGTCGAAGAACGAATCCATCATCACCGGTGGCGTGTCATCGTCCGTAACACGAAGGGCCGCTTTCTTCACACCGAAAGTTGGATACGCGTAGCTGACAACCGGGCCAGTCGTGTCGTATTGCCCATCGCCGTCGAAGTCCCACTCGTATCTGACAATCGAGCGAGCCGGATTGGTGTGATATGAACCCGACCCGTCAAACGTTATTGTCTGGCCACATCCGGCGTGGAGGGGAGTGATTACTGCGACCGGTACAGGCTTGCCAACCGGGGAGACGTGAACCATGTACTCGATTTTCGTCATGAACTGCCCCACCGGCTGGACCTCCGGCGGCAAGACCAACTGCTTTGGGATGTTTGTGCCGCCGAAGTTCGCCTCAATCTGCTCACGGAGGCGAGTATTCCCCATGTCCGACCAGGGGTAATTCTCGAGATAGTTCTCCTTGTCGGATAGCAAACCGACCGAGTAAACGTCGTGAGAAACGAAGTCCGCGTCGTTATGCTGGCCGGGGTCATGCTCAACCGGGTCGTGGGGAATGCCGAATCGCCCGGGGCCGCTCGGGCCGTTATCTCCGGCGACCGTGTCTAACCAGGGGTCGCTGACGAGGATTAGACCCTCCTTCTCATTCACGCCAACAGCGGTGACGAAATGCCCTCCGACCCTCGTGTAGAATCCTTCCCCGAAACGATAGAAGCCGAGAAGCAGGACGACGTCCTGGCACCGCCTCAACTGGACGGCAATGTCCTTGAGGAGGTCGGGGTCTTTTGTCATCCCGACCTCAAACGAGAACTTGTAATTCTCGTTGCCGGGACCGAGCCCCACTTCCTGGAGGTACTTCTTGATTCCCTCGACCATCTCCTCGACGCGTGTCCCGGTCCAGGCGCACCAGGGTGAGCCGTCCGTCAGCATCAGCGTCGCCAGATGGCCGACAAGCGGCTGGACGTTTGCCGCATGATGGTCGTCCGTGTTGGCAAGATATGTCGCCACAAGCGGGAAGTGGTCGTTGACGACCGGCGGCTTGACAGGCAATGCGCCGATGGGTGTAAGCAGGGTCTCAAACTGCGAATCGAGCCACCACAGCGAGTTGGCAATAGCCACCGGCCCGCACCACGTCCATTTCCAGCCGGGCTGCTTGGGGTCGTTGAGAGGATCGTTCGGGTCTTTCGCCTGAGGATTCTTCCCCCACTTGTCCTGTTTCTGGGAGAAGTCGGGGACACCGGCTTGAGCATAATCGTGATGAGGGGGCTTCTCGTACCAGAAAACGGGCGAGACGTGGAGCATGTACTCGACTTTGGTTATGTACTCGCAGGAATGGAGGATTTTCAACACCGGCAGATCAGACGGATTAACCCCATTGAAGTTTTGACGGAGGTGCTCGAACAATTCGTGCTCCGGGCCAACAGACCACGGATAGTCAGTCAACCAGCACTCGTTATCCGAAAGCGTCGCAACGTGATATTCCTCACGGGAGACAATCGCGGCATCGTTGTGAAGTTGCGGGTCAACAACGGGCGGCTGGAGGGGCTGGTCTTTGCCGGAAAGCCCCAATGTGGGCATCCGGCCATCCACGACAGGGTCACTCAAAAGGACCCGCCCGCCTCTGCGGTCAACACCGGCGCAGGTCACATAGTGCCCTCCGACGCGAAGGTACTGACTGCTGGGACCGTATTCGTAGAAGCCGAGAAGAAGGATGACGTCCTGGCACCGGTAGATTTCTTTGGAAACTTGCTCGAAGGTGGGTTCCGGCGTCAAGCCGACCTCGAAGAGCGTGCCCTCAAACGGGTCTGACCCCGGGTCAAAATACAGGCCTCTCTCCTTCAGGTAGCCTATTACGGCATCCTGGAGGTCAGCTGGTTTCGTGCCGAGCCATGCGCACCACGGCGCTCCGTCGGTGCTCGCCCGTCCTGCAAGGTCCGAGACAAATGGTTGCACGTTGTTAGGGTGATGGTCGTCCCAGAGGCCGAGGGACCTCAAGAGTGGAAAATGGTCCGAGACTTCCGGCGGCGGAACCGGCTTCTTGCCCTCCGCTGCGAGGACAATCTCCTCCATTTTGGAGTCGAGCCACCACAGGGAGTTCGCCAGAGCCACCGGCCCGCACCAGGTCCATCGCCAGAGAGGGTTCTGAGGATTGTTCTCCGGGTCTTCCTTGCTTTTTGCTCCTGGGACCTTTCCCCAGGAATCCTGCCTCTGGTCAAAATCGGGGACGCCGGCCGGCACATAGTCAACGTACGGCGGCTTTATGTAGAGGTCGTCGTCCCACTCCGGGGAAAGGTGAATCATGTGCTCCACAAGCGTCAGATAGCCTATCCCCGGACTCGTTACGAAGACGGTAGGAAGACCGGAAGGATTGACGCCCTTGAAGTTCTTGGCGAGGGCATCCCAATTCGGATCGCCCGGGTGCCCGATGGTCCAGGGATAATCTTTCAAAGAACATCCCAGCGGAGACAAGTCCGCCGCTGTATAAGGGTCGTAGGAGACGATGCCGGCATCCTTCTGCTGGATCGGTGTGGGACTGGGGTTCGCCAGGTTCAGGAAAGGATCAGATATGCGAAGTTGCTTTTGTGCCTCGTTCACCGCCGTCACGGCTACGTAGTGACCTCCCACCCAGTTGTACTCCCCCGGCGCAAGGCCACTTTCCTCGTAAAAGCCGAGCAAAAGAATGACATCCTGGCAGCGCTTGACCTCGTGGACAATCTCATAGAACGCGGGATATGTCCTGTGGCCAATCACGAAGTACGGACCGGGAGCAACGTGATCCTGCTTCGCCAAATGCCTGGCGAGGAGATAGTTCTGGAGCCCGGTGAGCATCTCCGGGACAGTGGTGCCGTTCCAACTGCACCACGGATTCCCATCCGTGTAGAAGAGGTTCGCCAGCTCGCCAACGACGAAATCAACGTTGGCAGGGTCGTGGTCATCAATAAAGGCCGCGGCCGACACAAGATCGAAGCTGTCGGAGATAGCCGGTGGCGGGACGGGATAGGGGTTGAGAAAGCTTTCAAATCGAGAGTCCATCCACCAGATGGAATCGGCCCAGGCCACCGGGCCGTCCCATGTCCATCGCCATTCGGAATTCTGGGGATTGTTCTTTGGGTCTTTTGGGTCCTGGAGGCCGGGAACCTTACCCCAGTTGTCGAGACACTGATGGAAATCCGGCACTCCCTTCGTAGCGTAGTCGGGATAGGGGTCCTTCGAATACCATTCCCCGGTCCAGACGGCGAACGAACTGTTGGTTGCCAAAAAGAAGGCGAAAACTATTAAGACGGCGTGCACGAGGCAGTTCCTTGGATTCATGCTTGTCCTTTCCCCAGCATATGTTGTGGGTTTTTATGGCGAGTACTCTCCCGGCATTGGACTCTGGCAGGGAGCGCTGCCGATGGCGACACCTTATGCCCTTGCGTGCATTTTTTTACCAAAAAACCGGGCGAGTGTCAACCAAAAATCGCCGTTTTTTGTAATCCTTCAGTCACGGGGGGACTCACCGCAGTCCGTCATGAACTCGCGTTCACCTGGACACCATGAAAATGCCCCTGTGGGGCCCGTTTTTTCTCGCCAAGACGCCAGGAATTCACGGGGCTTGCTCCTTTGCGTCCTTCGCGGCTTTGCGAGAACCAGTTCCCTTCCAGACGGTGACCGCGTAGCGCTTATTCTCACCGCAGAGCACACAGAGGGCCCAGAGGAATGGCGGACAGGATCAACGGGATTTTCAGCATTATCCGGTCCATCCTGTTATTCTGGCGAGTATGACGGCTCGTGCGTCGCGGTGGAAGCGGACCTCGGAGACGTCGGGGCATTCCTCCGCGTACCCATTGTCTGAGGCCTCACTTCGCGGATTCCCCTTTGCGGACATCAGGTCGCCCCAATGCTTTCTGGGCGCTATCGGCAGGCGTGCAAAAGACGAGTTTCCAGCCCACATCCTCCTTGGCAAACACATTTAGCCAAATGTTACGAGGAGCCTTTGGGTCCTGGTTTGGACCCTTGGTTTCTCCAATCTCGTAGGCGATGGGGCCGATGACTGTGATTCGTCGGACTGTGTGAACGCCCCATTTCGGCCCGTCGCGTAGCGACTGTGAAAGCAGTTCGCAAAGGAACTTCTTGTCCCCAACGATTGCCTCAGACGGCGTGTCCGCACGAGGAAGTACGAAAGTGTAGCCCTTATCCGAGAGAACGCTGCGCATGATTTCCACACCCTTTTCGGCGGTGTCAGCGTTGCAGGCGAGGTTAATCTTGTCCACCAACGCGCGAATGGCGATCTCATCGTTGGAACGCTGCGGCTGCGCCTCAGTCGTGACACCAAAAGCCACCCTGCAGAGAAAGACTACCAGAACGCACAAGATCACTCGGGTCAAGCCCATATTTCCGCTCCTTTCTGCGCTGGAACTACTGTTTATTGGGTTTCTTCATGAAGTCTTTCAACATTGGTACTGCGTCACAACACGCTCGCTCCTCCGCACCCGTACGTGCTTCATGCCGGAGATGATAGCCGTGATTGGCCGCTCCCTTCCGCGTGCCGTATGTGTCCGAGATACGATCCGTTGGCTCGTCGCTTTCGCAGACACCCAATGGGTCCAAAGACGCTATTGCTCTGCGACCCACCGCCGTCTGCCCAATGAATTCGCGGACGTGATAGCCCCCGAAAAGCCCGCCGAGGCCGCGCCGTCCGCCATAGCCGGTCCATCAGGGCACATAACGATGTTGACCGTATAGATGAGGCGGACACCTCACCATGCTTTCTGTCAAGGGGTTTTTCTCGGTTGCCTCTCCAGCTTCCTTTTTGCCATCCGGTCCTGTTTGCTTATCTTCTGTTTCCGACTCTTGTCCTTATCCCTCTTGCCTTTGTCTCCCATTGCCTACCTCCTTTTCGCGTTGTCCGTTGTCTTCTCGCCGCTCCCTCCGAGCACGACGCCGCGTGCGTCGTGGTGGAAAAGGTATCGGGACCCCAACGCCGGAAATCAGCGGCGGCTATCAGCCCTCCGCTGCATGCGATTGTTGGGTTTCTTGATTCGTTTACCCCCGATTCCGTTGGCCGAGCTGGATTACCGTGTCGGCCACATGAGTAGCCTCAACCAGATGGTTATTGAAGAACCCGATGTTCTTGTCGGTTATTCCGATCTGATACTCAACACCCCCACGATGTTGGTGGCTGAGGAAAGGATTGCTCTTAACGGCGTCATGCGAGAGGACCCAGTAGCGAATGGCATCAACCCAGACGCCAATGAAGACGAACACGTCGCATACATCCAGCTTGAGCTGTTGGAAGTTCATCCAGAAAGGCCGGTCCGAATCGGTCCTGAGGGCTTTTGAGACCAAGTCACCGTGTTTCTTCGTGTCTATCGCCCGAGCTGCTTTCACTTCGACGCGGACCCCTTTGATCCACAGATCGTATTGCCCTTCGTGCTCTGGATCGACGGCTTTATCTGCCTTCTTAAACCTCGAATCCAAATCCCTGACATGCTGCTCGCCCCATATCTGGCCGAATATCCGAGGAGCAAGACCAAACAGGTTCATGTATGGGTTCGCCGAGACATAGTTGCTTCTCAACTCCTCGTATTGCTGAAACGAGATCACAGAACGGTCCCGCAGAAACATGAGGATATATTCGTACTCGTTGAACGGAAATACGGAGACAAGAGATTGAAGACGAGCGTCGAGGAAATCTCTGTCCCGCTGTCCGAGAGTCTCTATGAACTTATCGAGGTATTTTCGCAGTTGCTGCTGCGTCATAGACTTCCTCCATCTCAGGAAACGGATTGTGCCATTGCCATCCCGTTCTTCCTGTCTTCCGGTAGTTCTCAAGTCGCCTGATCGTTAGTTCCGCAAACACGGGATCGATGTCAAATGTCACAACCCGTCGGCCAAGTCTCTCTCCCGCAATGAGGGTGGTTCCTGAGTGAGAGAAGCAGTCCAGGACACAGTCGCCAGGCTTGCTACCGGACTGAAGGAGCCTTTCAATCGCTTTCAGGGGTTTCTGCGCGTAGCACCCAGGAACGTTCTCCTCCAAACGGTAGAAAACCTGTTGCACATCCACCCAAACGTTTCCCGGGCGAATCTTGTCGGATTTGCTACGCTCAAGGTTTTCGGTTAGCTTCCCGTTCACGTTCTTGTAGTAACCCCGTAGAATCTTCGGGATGTCGGTGTACTGCACCGTAAAATCGGGATCCCCGTGGATGTAGTGAAGTAGCTCCTGTCTCACCCACATCCAGTTTTTCTGAGTGCCGTACCCCCTCTGGTTTCGCAGTGTGATGAAGTTGCGGGGGGTAAGCTGAGGAATGTCGCGCATCATGATCATGAAGTCTGGTAAAGGCTGGAAATTGTCACGCACGTCAGCACCCAGCCAGACGTAGAAATGGGCATTGTCCCCTATGACCGTGACGCAGTTCTCCACCCATTGTCGAGAGAAATTCATGTAGGCGGAGAGTCCCAGCTTTGAGAGGCTTTGGGTGTTGGAATTTCCGACCGCCACATTGTACGGCGGATCGTTCACCAGAAGAGAGGGCCTGTCGCCTTCCACGATTTTCGCCAGATGGTCGCTGTTGGTTGCGTCAAGCACGCCTACCCGATGCCCTCTCTCCGGATCTTGCCAGATCTGGCCTGCGCTCAGCCGACAATAATCCAGCAACTTCTCGTGGAGGGCTGGATCGGCGTCAATGCGGCCAAAGGGCTCACGAGCTTGGCCGTTCCTCCGCGGGGCAGAGGAAATCGGGTTGCCGAATAAATCTTTCTGCATTGTGCTGCTCATGGCCGTAAGCCTATCAGATTGTCTCTGTCGTGTCGTCCATTTTCTGATACCCAAGGCTCAGCATAACCAGCGGGGGCAATTACGCCAGAATGAAAAAGTGCCCGCCTTATTCCCCGTCTGGTTGATGCTGTTGCTAGGACCTTCTGTTTGTGACGTTCATGCGTTGTCCCACAACTCCTTTGCTTTAGCCTCGGCCAGTGCTTTCCGGATGTCCTTTATCTTTCTGCTTAGCGAGGTGTATTCGTTGGACAGGTTCCAATATTCTTCTATCTTTGGCCCAGCAAGATTCTCCATACCCGGATTGATTGCGTAACGAAAGCGCTTTTGACCTGTACGTTGCCATGAAGGAATGTTACCCTTGGGCTCTTTGATAAGTCCAAACTCCTCGAGAAGGCTACCAAGGTTACTGATGACATTACGGAAAACGCGATTCGGATGTGGTTCCTCTCTTTGAGGACTTGAGGGAAGTATCTCCACCCATTCGACATGATGAGGCCATCTACCACGGTCCTGAAACTCCGCTGCCACTATCTCAGGCAAGTTTTCCATTAGGGCTTTCAGTTTGGATTTAAGTTCTCTCAGCTTCTCGATTCCAAGCGATTGCACAACTTCAGGATTATCCTTGATTGTCCTATCTACTTCCTTTGTCATCCAAGAAGCGGCGGCGGCAGGCATGGCATCTTGGATCTCGAGGTATAAAGTATCCATTTGCGACATAAGAGAACTCATTTTTCGTTGGTGCTGTTGCAGTTCTTTAGAAGGCTCTTCGCTATTCATAATTTCTCCTTTTTGTAATGTATTTGGTCCTAACATTGTTTAGGTTGACGCGTATAACACCCCAAACACCACCGCAAGTGCCGCATAATACGCCCGCGAAACAGATCTCGCATCGGCCATAACCATTGGTCTATCAACCTGTTGTGACGAGCCGCTGTTTTTATCACGGTGTCTTACCCGTCTTCTACAGTTGCGGGGTATTGTGAAAAACTGGGTGCTTGGAAATGAAG
>CAYZXL010000053.1:0-33827 GCA_964482435.1 uncultured Verrucomicrobiota bacterium | reverse complement strand
TGATCAGGCTCATACTCCCGATACACTTTGGCCATTGCCACTCTCCTCCTCAAACGTTCTCAATTGCTCCGCCTAATATGTAGCCCACCGTCCTGCCCCTGTCAAGAAAAATCGATATTACTCGGACAGACTCCTAGTTCAACTGCAAGGGAAACAATGGCATCAAACCCGCCTCCGTTGGCGAGACGTGCGTTTCCGAAGACAACTATGACTGCGGGCGAAACCATAACTGTCTTTTTGGAAAAGGTTGAGTTGCTCGTCAATCCACCGGTCGGCCGCACCGGCATTCAGTTGGGTCTCCCGCCGTTCTCGCACATGGCAAAAACATCCGCGCCAAGAAGCCTCATCGGGCTAATTATCGAGATTGGATTACATGCGAACCCATCCCCGCGGAAACAATTCCGAAAAATCGCTTCCACGCGAAGGACTGCGTTGCTTTCGTGTCGGGCCCTTCTTCCTTCATTTTGCCTCGACCCGCAAGTACTTATCAAGCAGTGTCTCGTACTCTGCCGACTGTTCGTTAAACTTCGATGCCTCGACCATCATTATCACCATTAGAGCATAGCCGGGCTTCGGAATCCATAAAGCCTTGACCTTCGTGTTCGGCAGATTCATTGATGCAACACCTTCGTAAGCGAAAGACCCCTTGAACAATCGAAAGCGCTCCGATTCAATCGAGCCTCCCATGCTCACCAGGCCGCCCCGGCCAGCCATAGACAAAAAACTCTTCCTTTCGTCTTCGTCCTCGTCCTCGCCCATGAGTTTGGTCCACTGAGGCCCGTAGGCCAGAACGAGATTGACGACTCCCACGCCAACGCCAGCGTTATAAACACTGAAACGGTCTTCGAGGACAAGCATCGCCATGCCGCCTGTAGCCTCTATGGATAGCTTCCACTTATTGGGGTCGGGGTTTGTAAGTGATAGCCCGTAGGCGGGATAGCGAGCGACATTGCCGACAATCTGCGGTTTCGGCATCTTCTCAGCAATCCGCAATCGCAACGTAGAGAGGTCATCACTTGCCGCGCCGTATTCACCGGCAAGGGCGAGTTCACGCACGCAAGCGAGCAATTGGCTTATGTCGGTTTTGCCGGTCACCCTTTGTCGCGTGGCCTCAATCTTCACGGCATCAGGCGGCTTGTACTTGAAATCAACCGTCTTTATCAGATCATAGAGACGTTTCTCGTTCTCGGTCCGCGCCCCTGCCGATGACGTCAATAAAAAACCATAAATTCGGCCGCCGCGCGCAAGGCTGGCAAGAATGATAGACGGCCCTAATCCTGGCGTGCCAATCTCAGAGACCAGTATGCGATGATCGGCGACCGTCTTGAACTCCTCGTTCTTAATCACGCCAAAATTCGCCGCCACGGCTTGGGCACCCATTCGAAGTTCCTGGTCGCTCAGCTCTGTCTTACCGGCCTCATCGCCACCAATCCGCTTCATAATTTTCCCCATATCGAACGAGACGACCACAAATTTGTCATCCTCAACCTTGCCTTTCAAAGCGATCGGGATGTCAAAGCCCATGGCAGGCAGCCACTCAGGAATCCCCATCTCCTTGAGGTCTTCCCGCAGCCAGCCTTCAAATGGGCTGTGAAAACTGAGATGGTGAGCCTGACTCTGGAACAATCCGAGTTCATAGCTCCCAGGGGGGTATCTGGACAACAACGCCTGCTCGTATTCGGCCGCCGTGCTAATTGCGTCGAGGTACTTCTCATTGTTGACTTGCTGCTTGATTTTCGGTTCAAACTCATCGCAGATTGCTGGGACGGTCTTGAGAACTGTCTCCTGCTCCGGATAGCTTGTCAAGACACATACCAAGAGACCTACAACCAGACACGTCACAATTGCACTGTTGACCCTCATTAGTATTCCTCCTCTTCGCCCTACTGTTTTTTCTCGGGGGACATTCCCCGGATGTTCTTCAGGAACGGGTCCAATTGCAAGGCTTTTGTGTAATAGTCCGCCGCGCAGGCAGGCATGCCCTTACGCTCGAAAGCTGAGCCAATCTTAAAATAGACCTCCCCCATCTCGGGGTATGCTCGCGCAACTTGCAGCCAGAAAGCGATGGCCCGGTCGTAGTCCTTTTGTCTGAACAGGAATTCGCCGTGAGCATACAGCGCTGCGGCGGACGCGGCGTCAACTTCACCAATGGGAAAGGGGATAAGCCATTCTCCAGTGATGAAGCCCCAGCTCAAAGAATCTGGCTTGGGCCTTGTCTTCAAGACAGCTTCTTTCAATGCCGTTACGTCGCCCGCCTTGAGTCTCAAGGCGATGGCCATGAGCTCAACTCCGCCGGAAAGTTCCTGGTACCCGCGATAGAAGCCGCCAGCCGCGGCCAATTGATACTCCTCGAATCGCCTCAGCACCTTCACCTCTTTCTTTGTCTCTGCCCTCCCTACGCGATAATTCTCCAGCCAGAAGGAAAGATCAGGCCTCTCGTCCATCTCCTCCAGGGCTTTGGTCAGGGCAACCACCTCATCCAGACCCTGAAGCCTCAAAAAAGAGGGATGCACCTCGCAGAGACTTTCGAAATTATCGCTTACTGCCTTTGCAAACCTGTCGCCGGCCACATCTTGAAAAGTGGAGAGGTCTTCTATCTTCTTTCCATCAATCTCCGCCGAGAGGACTTCGGTGAATACCCCTACCTTTAGCCCCTTTATTGCCGCCACATCTTCCCTCACTGCCACGCTTGGAAGCACGGGGTAGAACCAGAAGCGAGAGCTTATCTTCTGGCTTCCCGCGGCGCCCTCTTTTGCCTTTTCCATGCCCAGGTCCCAATAGGTCTTAAGGCCTGGTATGCCCGAAGGAAGAAGCCCCATTCCGATTCGTTTCAGCCTGTAATCTGCGTCAAAGAGGTCTTCGCCAAACTGCGTCTCCTCTATCCCGCCTTCAAAGCGGACAACCTGCATCTCTGTTTTCTGGGTCTCCTTTGTTGGGTCAATGCTCACGAGCGGCCACTGGTTGTACCGAAACCTCGCCCGCAGCGCGACCGCCAGGTCATCAAGCGTCAGCGGTGCCCTCCCTTCTTCCCTCCGGCCGACGAGGATAAGGTCTTTTGCATCACGGTCGTAAACGAACCCCTCAATCCGGTTGATCCCGGCAAGCATGAGGACTTCCGGCTCTTTCTGCCGCCATCTCTCTGGCCCTTTCTCAACCCTCTCCTGCGCCACCTTGAGGGAGAAGGCCACATATTCGGCTCCATGGAGGGCGCCCGCGGCCAAAGAGCAAACCAGAGTTAGAACCGTGCACACCGTCATCCGTCTCATCACTGACTCGCCCCCTTATCATTCTGTCCTTCCATAAGACGCCCTCCGCCGTAAAACAGACCAAAGGCGGTCAGCACGGGCCAGTTGCCTTTATCTACGAACGACCTCGCGAGCTCTTCCGTGCTTATTCCGCCGGGCGCACCCCTGGGAGGGGTAGGGATGAATGATCTCCCCCAGTCCCAATTTTGGGGTGCAATGCCAGCAGCGCCTCCGCCCTTGTCAGGCGGGAATGGAGGGGGGAGTTTCCTCCTGATGTCGTCGTAGAATCTCTGTGAGGGATCATCGAGGGGGATGAGCCCTATTCGCGGTGCTTTGATCGCCGATGTAGTTTTCGATGGCTCCGTAGTGCCCCTGATGCCCAAAATCACGTCCGCCCCCCAGCGCCTCGCCTCCGTCTGAACGTCTACCCGCGGAGATACCAGCTTCGTCTCGAAACCGTAGCGGTGAAGCTCCTGCTGCTGAAGATTGGCCCTGAATGCGTCTTGACCCACAACCAGCGCACGCCTTGCCGAGCGATCCACAGGGCTTTTTATCGTTTTGTCTACCATGGAAGCAAGGGCGCCAATCTCAGTCAAAGGGCGATCAGTGGAGGTGTAAAAACCGGGGACTTGCCGAGACGATTCGATTGTCGGCCGGACTGCCTCTGTCGCGCCCAGTCTGTGGAGGTTCGTCTCTATGGCCCGGAGCCAGGCGCCCCGAAGTTGCATATCGCTGCAAAGATTCTCAAACTTTAGCCTTGAGGCGTATTGTTTATCCTCTGCTATATAGCGGGCTGTCTTAAGGCCAAACTGCGACGCGACGCTAAGAGAGTAGGAGAGCGGATCCATCGTCGTGGGAATGGCGGAAGCCGCTAACTCCCCAGTGCGGTCTTGCACAAGGGAGGAAGCATACTGTTTGCCAGCCCTCCACTCAGCTCTGGCGAAAGCGTCCCAGCCACTTTTCACATCCTTTATGCCCTGGATGTCTTTAGCTGTTCCGACAGCAGCGAACCCCAGCGAAGTCCACAATTCTGCCTGACGAAGGTTCCAAATGGTTCTATCGTAGGAGCCAACCGCCTTGTACAAAGTCTGCACTTCGGTGTTTGACTCTGCCAGCTGGTTCCTAAGCTCCTGCATCTTCAGAAAGGCCCCCATCTGCACTTTCTGCAGGCCGTGTTCTTTGACAAGTGCCTGGGTCTTTTCATCCGAACTCAATATCCACGGAAGAGCGTCCATCTTTTTCCAGAATTCCTGGTCTTGCCGGCTTGGGAGCATGTTCAATATTCGTTGCCGCTGCTCTCTCAGGATATTGGGATATTGCTGGTGTATGCTCTCAAGTGTAGTCCCTGGCTTTCTCTCGGTGCTGCCCAGGGCAACGAGTTTGGAAGCATAGGCAGAAGCGAACCCCCGGTTGACCTCCGCTATGACAAGGACGGGGCTGAGCTGTGAGGCAATACTGAAATCCTCAACTGCCTGTTCAAACCGTGCGCTGCCAAAGTAGATACAACCCCTGCCGTTATATGCCAGCGCAAATTCGGGATTGATGCTAATAGCCTGGTTGAAAGCGTCTAACGTTCCGGTGTCCAAATCCAGCGACGTCTCCCTGAGAACCCCAAGCGTTCCCAAACCGACGTAACCATCGGCAAAGTCGGGAGCAAGCTTTGTCGCCAATGAAAAGTCAACCCAGGCTCTGTCCCACTCATTGTTCAAAACGTGCACGACCCCACGCGCATTATAGGCAAGGGCAAAATCTTCCTTTGCTTGCAATGCTTGTGTGAAGGCGTTTACAGCCTCGTCTAATTTTCCGATCCTTGCTTTCGCATCTCCTGAGAGGTAAAGGGCTACCGGGTTTCGAGGATTGCGAAGTAAGAAGGATTCCGTCCACGCACACCATTCCTTGAGGTCCCCTCCCTCTTGCGCGGAAAGAAGAAGCAGCATCGAGGCATTGTTCCGGTTGCTCGCAAGACAGCCGTGAGCCATAATCAGCCTGGCCACAGGGTCTTCTGCCCTGCTGGAGTCCTTCTCAAGCGTTTCGCAGACCTCCTTCCAGTTACCCTTCAGAAGAGCATCCTCGACGACAGAGGCCCCAAAAGAACGACTGCAAACCTCGACGGCAAGCATCAGGACGACGCATACTGTGGTGAGAAATCTAATTGTGATCCCTTTCATATCCTTGTTCCTTCCCCCTTCGGAATCGCGGACAGCACCGCCATAGCCGCGAGGTCCTCGATCCCATGTTTATGGCGGGCCCATTCCCTGTGACCCGCGCCGTTTAGGTTATTCATCCACCTGCGACGCACACCCGCTTTTTGGCCCTGATTCTGGGCTCTGCGAGCTTCCCTCTAAACCACCGCAAGCCCCACATCGCCGCGCCGGCGAAGCTAAATGCGACCCGCAATTCCGCCGTCGCGGACTGAAGGTACGGTACATCGGTTGGCACAGTTCGTCAAGGAAAATCCAACCAGTCAAAGTGGGTGGTAGTGTATTTAGAAGTGTGTAAATTCTGGGTAAGGGAAAGAGAAGGGTGTATTCTCCCCTCAAAAACGGAACAAGGAGTGTAACGCTAAAGAAGGGAGGCTACACCCATGGTGAAGGAACTTGACTTTAGCAAGCAGAGTGTATCGCAGTTTCTTTTTGGTTTAAAGGGGATGTTTCTGGAGGACGTGTTTGACGAAACGCGGAAGACGGTCAAGGAGGTATTGGAGGAGGTTTTGGCGTTGGAGTTTCAGGGGTACGTGCAGGCGGATGAGTATGAGCGTACGGAAAACAGGACGGATCAGCGTAACGGGTATAGGAGTCGCAGCCTGATGACGACGTGGGGTTTGATAGATAACATCAAGGTTCCTCGGGGCAGGAGCAATGGGTTTCAACCGACGGCGTTCGAGAGGTACAAGAGGGTGCACCGGCGGGTTGACGAGGGTGTCCTGAGGATGTTCCTCATGGGGGTTTCGACCCGGAAGGTCGGGGACGTGCTGAACTCTCTATTCGACTACAGCCTGTCGGCAAGCTATGTGTCTAAAGTAGCCAGGCAGCTCGACGAGGAGGTGAGGAAATTCTCTGACCGCCCTCTCAAAGACGAGTACCAGTATCTGATCCTCGACGGAATCGTGGTCAAGGTCAGGGAAATCTCGGAGTCGGTCAAGAGGACCGTTTTGGTGGCTTACGGGATAAGGCGCAACGGGTCCAGAGAGCTTATAGACTTCAGGGTGGCGAAGAACGAGGGGAAGGGAACGTGGGCATCGTTTCTGAAGAACTTACAGGTAAGAGGGCTTACGGGCTCGAGGTTGGACCTGATTGTCACCGACGGAGGGGCGGGGCTGTGGGCAGCGGTGGAGGAAGTTTATCCCTTTGTCCGCCACCAGCTGTGCTGGGTTCATAAGCTCAGAAACGTCGCCAACAAATGCCCGAAGAAATACCAGGAAGCGTGCGTCGCCCACGCCCGGAAGATATACCTCTCCCCGACGGTGAAGATCGCCATGAGGACCTTCAGGGAGTGGGAGAGAACCTGGCGAGACAAAGTCCCCCAGGCGGTCAGGTGTCTCGCCAGGGACATAGACAAGCTCCTGGTGTTCTTAGAGTGCCCCGTCGAGCATCATAGGATAATCCGGACCACCAACGTCATAGAGAGGCTGTTCCGAGAGCTGAGAAGAAGGGTGAAGGTCATGGGGACCTTCTCAGACACCCCAAGCTGTAAGCGCATAACCTACTCCCTGTTTGCTTATCATAACACCCGCTGGGTTAGATCATCCTATCGAATAAAAGAAATCGCCTTAACCAACAGACAGGCCGCTTAACTATGACCGGAGAGTACACCCCACAATTTCACACACTTTTCTTGACATTACCGCAGTACGCGTGTGCCTTAATTTTCCTTGACGGGCGGGCGCAGCGGTGGTACGTTAACATCAAGTTGAATGCTGAAAGCTTGAAATCGGTTGGTTTTTGGGTTCAGCGGAAGGTTTGTCCGGTCTCTTTAACATAACAGCAAGAGTTTTCGGGCGGCGTGGAGCCAGGAGCATCCAACATTCAAGGAGGATAACATGACGCGACGACTGTTTGTGATTGGGCTTGCCGGGGGGGCGTTGGTGGGTCTTTTTGGTTGCGGGGGAGGAGGTTATGACACATCCTCTGGCATCCCCGGAATGGAGGTGTTTTTGAGCGGGAGGTACGACGTCCTGTCGAAAGACCCGGGTATTCTGCCAAACTTCTACTCCATCCAGATCACGCAGAACGGCAAGAGTATTCAAGCGATTGACAACTTGGGGCGAACCTGGACCGGGACAATGGGAAACCTCACTCTATTTGGGGCGTACCCTACCGGGCAGGAGCAGCAACAACAGACGACAACGCAGCAACAGCAGCAACAGCCGACAACGCCGGAGTCTTACACAGCCGAGATTTATCTGACGACGCAGACAAAGGCCGGAACCATCAGCGTGACCGGCGTTGTGGAAACACGTCTCCAGATCCTCCTTCCGACAACCGGAGGCCAGCAGCAGCAACAGACCACGACGGAATTGCATACTGTTATTATCGCGACTGTCGTGGATGATGGGGGCAACGCAGGGGCTCTCACCCTTTACAACCCGGTCGCGATAATTGAGACGACTCAGACGACGCCGTAAGATAGAAACCCGCACTCGGAGCGTCGGGGTTCACGCGGGGCACTGAGTCCCGGCATGGGCCTCGACGATATATAGAGCGGCCGCGGGGGCCAACTTGGCTCCGCGGCCTTTTTGTGCGCACTGCCCAACGCGGAGCCAGGCAGGATGTTACCGACCAGGCCGGCGGCTAACCGTGACCTCTCGCAGGAGAAAGGCCATCGGGGACCTCTGGTTGACATCGCGCTCCAAACGTAGTTTCGTGTGTTGTGGACGCCCGAAGGACCCGCCGCTCAGCCCATGGCCTCACAACTCGACAACTGGATTTGTCAGGGTCCCGAGTTTTTCGATTTCGACTGAGACCATGTCTCCCGGCTTGAGGAAGGTAGGAGGTTTTCGGAAGACTCCGACGCCGCCTGGCGTGCCGGTGGAGATGATGTCGCCGGGGAGAAGGGTGCACACCCGGGAGATGTAGGAAACCAGGAAGGCAACAGAAAAAATCATGTTGGATGTGGTAGAGTTCTGGCGCACCTCGCCATTGACCGTCAGCCGGATGGTGAGGTCTTGGGGGTCGGGGATTTCGTCTTTTGTTACCAGGTAAGGCCCGGCGGGGGCGAAGGTATCGAAGGTCTTCCCCCGAACCCACTGCCCGTCTGAGAACTGTATGTCCCTCGCCGTGACGTCGTTCATGATCGTGTAGCCAGCAACGCAGGAAAGGGCTTCTTCCTCGGGGACGTTCTTTGCCCTTTTGCCGATGATGACTGCAAGTTCCGCTTCGTAATCGAGCTGGTTTGTCAGGGGCGGCTTGACGATTGACTCATTGTGCCCGATGAGCGCAGTGGGGAACTTTGCGAAGATGATTGGCCTATCCGGCAAAGGCTTTTTCTGCTCCTCGCAATGGTCCCTGTAGTTCATTCCGATGCAGACGATTTTCTGCGGGTCCGGAATGGGAGAAGCGAGTTTCGCTTCTCGCAGCGGAATGCAGAATTGACGTGGATAATCTTTGCTGGAAAGGTTGGCGAAGTACGACTCCACGCGGGAGCATTGTTCCAGAGCCTCTTCGCCCTGCTCCAAAACCTGCCGGAGGCTCGCCGGAAGAAATTCGCTCCGCCCGATAAAACACCGGGTATCGAGGGATGCTTCTTCCAGGTCTATGACGACCTCGTTAATGAGAATTCCTGCTCTTTTTTCACCAGCTCTGTCGTAGGTTGCGAGTCTCATACGAGTCCCTCACCGCTTGTGTCTTTGCTGGCCAGGCCACGTCGCACGCAGACTGTGTTCGGTCAACACCCCACAGCGCACCGCCTGCCGCCCGACGACGAGAGCAATCCGCGTCCGAGCACTGGCGCCATGAGACACCGACCGGAATAAGTATTGCCCCTTGTCTCTGGTTCTTCAAGGAATTTCCTGCCGGATTACTTGCGGGCGGGAGACTGATCGGACTTCAGCTCATATACATGAACGTCGTATTCCGCGAAAACGTCGCAGAACGAGGAAGCTCGTGCTCTTATCCGCCTCTTTTCGAAAGGAACGTTCACGACGCCGCGCAACCCCTCGTCGAAGGTGAAGGTGACACGGCACGGCCCGGGCCAATTGTTGGCGGCAATGAGATAGGTGCTGCGGCCGTCGGTCTTCAGCGTGTACTCTATTCTCGCGGTGTTCACGCCGCCCGAATAATGGAGCGGCTTGACATCCAGGGAGACAGGAAGGTGGAGCGTCCGGCCGAGAAGAATCGGAGAGACCTTCTTCAGTTCAGCGGCGAGGCGCTTCAATCCCTCCCAGTTGACCGGGTCGTGCGTCCCTTCGCCCGCGTATTGAAAGAAGAGGGTTCCTCTTGCACCGTTGATTACCGAGAGATAAGCCATGCAGCGCTCTTCCCTGTAAGTTGGCCATCTTGCCCAGCCAGTCCGGCGAGCTTCCTGCGAAGAGTCCATCCAGTTAAATGCCTGGAGCACAGCCCAAACAGGCTTCTGGTCGCGCACGGCTTCTCGCGCTGCTCTCACCGATTCGGAAACGACTCTCATTGGCCTATGCGGGATGGGGTAGGGGTCGGTCATGAGAATGTCAGACGTGGAGGCGTAGGCCGGAAAGCTCTCAGGTCGGTAAACCACAATTGCGGTCGGGTGGTGCGGGTCGGCCCTCTTCTCGGCCACGTGTGCCTGGAAAACACTTTGCGGGCTGGCGTTGTTCTGGTCGGGCTCGTCCCAGAGGTAACGAGCGATGATCCAGCGCGTCAGGTCGCCGGGCGAGGTCTTTTCACGATGTGCGCTGTCCTTCGCGCCGAGCCGGAAGCCTCTCGGGACAATCGCTCGTAATCCGGCGCGGCGCGCGGCCTCGACATCTGCCGTCAGGACCGTGTTGAATCCGGCCCTTTCAGCCTCCTTGAACTTCTCGGCAGGAAGGGAGTATATGCCGACGGGGAAAAACGGTCTCCCGTCGAGGAGGAGGTTGAGGTCGTCGTCGAAGGAGATGTATTCGCCGGATGAGGGGCGAAGAGAGGGCAAGACCTCTTTCTGAGGCTGCGGTTCACCAATTTTCTTCGTCGCTGCCACAACGTTGATTTTCTGAGGCGGGGATGTTGCTAAGAGCGTGTCGTTTTCAAACGCCTTGACGCGCCAGAACCACTCCCCTTCGGGGATTTCAGGGGGAATGGCGATTTCACGTTTCAACGTCTTCCCGACGAGAAGAGTCTCGCTTTCAAACCGCTCGGACGCAGCGAGCTTTACCTCGAATAGAACCAGGGCACTCGTTTCGGTAGAGTTCCAGCTAAGGGTTCGGGCATTTGGCGCGGTATCGGGTTCAAGCGAAAATTCCTCCACGACGACATCGTCGAACCAGACTTTGTAAGGCTTGCGTCGGTTCATGAGCTTGAGTAAAACATCGCCCTGGAACTCACCGGAATTGAGAAGCCAATCGAATTTCTGCCAGACACCGGAATCGCGGAGGTTCATCACCCTCTTCTGGCCGAATATTTCCAATTCCGGGACCCAGCCGGTTGGTCGGTCGCGCTTCACCCAGACCGAAACCGAGTGCCAACGCCGTGGTTTGATGCCGGGGACGACGGTGTACCACCAGCCTTCTTTTCCCCATCCTTCCTGCCAGATTGAAACCGACCACTCGCCGGAATGACCGTCTGGTTCGCGGTCGAAGAACTCGTCCTCGGCGGGTTCGCCTCCCTCCGAGCCCCAACACCCCCAATGGACCGGGTGGCCTGTTGCGTCGGATTCCTCGAAACCGGGGTTTGCGACGAGATTTGCCGTGCCGGAAGCAGAGGGGCAAATGGGGGGGATGGCGAGCGCGACGAAGAGAGAGACTAAGATAGACCTCGTGCCTTTCGGGAGAGAGTGGCGCGAACGGGCGAAGATTCTGGACTGGAGGCCCGGCTGGGCCATGAGCGTGCGCGCCTCAACCGGCCGTCCACCACGACGGGGCGTCATTTCCACAAGTTGAGCATTGCATAATCGTTTCATACGAACAAGAAGATGCTTGCGGCAGCAAAGCCAGAATCCTCCCGGCCACCGGCCGCCAGGACGCCGGCAGAAAAGGAACTGTCGGCAGCATAAGCCGTGGCCTTATGCCGACAGCTTTTTTACCACAGGGCATGGGGGACATGGAAGGGGTACGCCTGCGTAATCGTGGCGCAGGCGTTCGGCCCGTGAAAAGCCGTGGGCAGGATGCCCATGCCACACCGACGCCTGGTGGGGCGGCTCTGTCCTGCGCCGACGATACCAGCATACTTACTACGGTCACAGGCATCGGGCCTTTCCTGAGCGGCACAACGAGCGGACTGTTCCGCTGACGAGATGCGCGTTGCCGGTTGGCGTGAATGCCGCGCACTGAAGACACTACGCGGCGGAGACAAAAACGCATCCCTGCCGTGGGTGGTGCGGCAGGGATGCGTCGTATATTCTCGGCCGGCACAGCGGGTGAGCGGTAGGGAAATATCGCGTGCCATTATATGGGAAGGCCCCGTGTCTCCTACCCGGTGCTCACTCGCCAGTGCCGGTCGGTTTATTCTCTTGGAGCCTCAGGGGTGCTTGCCTCTCTTTCGCCAGATGGCGGGGGTTTCCAGTCTTCTGTAGAAAGCCTCCTCCGCGCTGGAAAGCACCGCCGGTTCGAGTTGTGATTGGGCTGTCTCCTCCTCTTCCGAAAAATCTATGAGCTTCTGGTCCGGCGTCTGGGCCGTTTTTGGGTCCTGAACCTGGGCGGCTTTTTCGCCCTGCAATCCTGTGGCTATGACGGTGATGGCGGCTCGATCGGTCATCTCCGGGTCAACGTTCGCTCCGAAGATGACGTTAGCGTCGGGGGCGGCAATCTGCTTGATTACCGCAACTGCTTCGTCGAGCTCCCGAAGCATCAGGTCTGTTCCGCAAAGGAGGCTGATGAGGACTCCCTTTGCCCCCTTGATTTCGGTTTGCTCCATGAGTGGGTTTGAGATGGCCTCTCTCATGGCAATCATCGCCTTTTCTTTTCCCCTTCCCTCGCCGAAGCCGACGGTGGCTGCGCCGGGGAGGGACATGACGGTGCGGATGTGAGCGAAGTCGAGATTGATTATGCCGGGCTTGAGAATCAGACGAGACATTGCCTGAACCACCTTGCTGAGGACGCCGTCCGTTATTCGGAAAGCGTTGATCATTGAAGTGTCGTCGCCCGCGATTTCAAAAAGCCTCTGGTTGGGGATGACCATGACGGTCTCGATGACGCTTCGGAGCTGACGGAGTCCTTCTTCAGCGATGCGGCTTTTGATGCTGCCCTCGAAGAGGAAGGGCTTGGTCACCACCGCGATGGTCAGGATGCCTTTATCCTTTGCAATCCGCGCGGCGGCAGGCGTGGCGCCGGTTCCTGTCCCGCCGCCGAACCCTGCCGTCAGGAAGACGATCTCAGCCTTGTCCAGGGCTTCGCTGACGATTTCCGTGTCGGCGGTGGCAGCTTCTTTGCCAATCTCGGGATTGCCCCCGGCGCCGAGTCCGTGAGTGACGGTCTTGCCGATCTGGATTTTCTCCTTCGCCGTCGAGGACTTCAGCGCCTGGGCATCGGTGTTGATGGCTATGTACTCCACCCCTTCGATGTTGGCCGAGATCATCGTGTCGAGTGCGTTGCAGCCGGCGCCACCGATGCCTATGACCTTTATGGTGGTCTGGTCCTTTTCCGAGTCAACAATCTTCAGCACGTTTTCACTCCCTGTTTCTGGTTTGCAGCGGGGCGATTCCTTTGCCGCCCGCAAAGCTTTTATACCATGGTTTGTTTCTTCCGATTTTGTAGAAGCCATTCACCTTATCCCTGCCGAGAGCGTCCTCTCACCCATTCCTGCATCTTCCTGAAGACCGCTTTGAAAATGTTTCTGCGGTTGAATCGAGCCTCCTCCCCACGACTTCGGAACTCGGCGCCATACCTGGCAAGGCCGATGGCCGTGGCATAAATGGGGCTGGTGAGGGTCTCGGTTGCGCCGACGATTCCGTGGGGCCTCCCGACGCGAGCGGGAATCCCGTTGAAGACATCGCGAGCCAGGTCGCGACATCCCCTCAGAAGAGACGTCCCACCCGTCAGAACTACGCCGGAACCGATGAGGTGGCCGCAGCCGTTTCCTTCAATCCTGTCCTTGGCGATGGCGAAAATCTCTCGCATGCGGTACTCGATGATTTCGCACAGGGTGCGGAGAGGCTCGTCGCCGGCTGGTTTGTGCATTGTGGCGGGCCGGGGGAAGGTCTCGTTGGCGCGCGCCATGGAAACGAGAGCACAGCCGTACTTTATTTTCAGTTCCTCGGCCTTCGACTCGGGAATGCACAGAACCTTGTGGATGTCGCGGGTCACGTCGTTTCCGGCAAGGTAAAGCACATCGCTGTGCTGGATCACGCCATCGCTGTACACGATGAAGTCGGTCGTTCCGCCTCCGATGTCCACGAGGATGGCACCCACCTCTTTATCAATGAGGGAGAGGGTGGAGATGCTGGAAGCGAGGGGCTGAAGGACAATGTCCTCAACCTGGAGTCCGGCGCTGTTGACGCATTTGACGATGTTCTGGGCGGACATGACCGCTCCGGTGACGATGTGGACGTCCGCTTCCAATCGGAGGCCGTGCAGCCCGACCGGGTTGGCAATTCCTCCCTCGCCGTCAACGCAGAAGTGTTGAGGAATGGTGTGGATAATCTCCCTGTCAATCGAAACCGCAATGGCTTTGGCGGCGGAAATGGCTTTTTCCACGTCGGCCCGGGTGATTTCCTTGTTCTGGGAGGTTATCGGGACTACGCCGCGGCTGTTGCAGCTCTGGATGTGCCCTCCGGCAATCCCGACAAAGACCGAACGAACCTCCACCCCGGAGGAAAGCTCCGCCTCGTCCACAGCCCTTCCGATGGAGTCAACGGTGCTTTCTATGTTGACGACGACTCCTTTGCGAAGTCCTTTGGACGGGGCGCTGCCGAATCCGAGGATTCTGATTTCTCCTCCGTTCATTCGCTCGGCAACGATGCAGCAGATTTTTGTGGTTCCTACGTCAAGCCCCACGACGATGTTGTCTTTTTTTGGCATTGGTCGTCTTTCTTCTGATGCAGAAACAACCGGCGGGACACGGGTCAATCACGTCTCCCGCACGAGTCAAAACCGAACGACAACTCTGTTGAGCGTCAGGTGGTCGGCCCACCGAATCTTTTTTCCATCCTGTTTGGCGCTGGCGAGTATCTCCGCGAGATTTGCCAGCTTCTGTTCGAACTCATCGCCGCCGAGAGGGATTTCGCATCCTTCTCTTGTGGAATCGCCCTCTTTCAGGTAAAGGCGAAGGTCGCCCGGGCGCGAGGAATCAATCTTCTCGACTTCCACCATCTCGTTGAGCCGCGAAGACTGGCACAGCCGCAGAACGTCCATGGCTTTCGTCATGGATGGCTGAGAGCATCGCATGCCCACGCTCAGGTTAGATGCGTCAACTCCGACGAACACGGGGAGACTCTCCGGGTCGCTGCACGTCGCCCGGGACAGAATCGCCCCCGAATAGTCCGCCAGAAACCTTCTTGAGCCGGAGAGCCTCGCGCGAGGAGTCCTTTCGACAACTTCGATGACGAGCATATCCGGCATGAACCTTGACACAGAAGCGCGCTCGATGCTTGGAAGCTGCGATAACCGGCTCATGGCCCGATGAATCCGCGCCAGAAAAATGTTTTCTCCCTTCTTGAGAGCGGAGATACTGACAATCTCTTCCTTCGACAGTTTTTGATTTCCGCGAACGGCGATGTGCTTGACGACATATTTCGGATTGGAGAGGAGGTAGCGGGCGCCCTCCACCGCCCCCACCCCGCACACGGCGAAAATGAGAAGGATGAATCCTATGCGCATCGCCTTTTCGCGGGTGAACGGCGAGAAATTGGGGGGCTTTTTCCTCTTCTTGAGAACCTTGGCGTTCATCACGAAGAGCTTGACCGGCTTTTTCCTTTTTGCTCTTCGGAAAATCATTGCTCTTTCGCGGGGCTTGCACAGGGGATTTTGACCTGGACGTTCAATCCCGGTTTGCGGTAAGCCCCCTCCTTTCCCTGTATCGTTCCAGTGCCAGCTCGATTAGCCTGTCGAGCAATCTCGGGTATGGCAAGCCGCTCGCCTCCCATAGCTTCGGATACATGCTGACCTCGGTGAATCCGGGGATGGTGTTCAACTCGTTGACGACGATCCGCCCGGTCTTTCTGTCGAGGAAGAAGTCAACCCTCGCCATCCCGCAGCATTCCAGAGCCTGAAATGACAGGATTGCAAGATTGCGGACCCGCTCCACGTGTTTCTCGGAGAGGTCCGTCGGAACAATCAATTCCGTGTCGGGGTTGGTATATTTGGCATCGTAGTCGTAGAATTCGTTGGAGGGGACGATTTCGCCGGGAATGGAAGCCACAGGCTCGTCATTGCCCAAGACACTGCATTCGATTTCCCTTGCGTCAATTGCCTCCTCGATGAGGACTTTCGCGTCGTACCGGCGCGCCAGAGCGATAGCCTCTTCGAGCTGCTCGGGGCTTTTCACTTTCGACACGCCGATGCTCGAGCCGAGGTTGGCTGGCTTGACGAAGCATGGGTAGCCGATGACCGTCGCGACAATCTGGGGGATTCTGCCGTTGCGGGCATCGCCGACACCCGGCTTAAAGGAAATCCAGCGGGGGACGGGTATCCCCTTGTGGAAAAGGATTTCCTTGGTCTTGGCTTTGTCCATGGCAAGGGCGGAACCCAGAACGCTCGAGCCGACATACGGTATGCCGAGCATCTCGAAGAAGCCCTGGATCGTCCCATCTTCGCCATATGGGCCATGCAGGACCGGAAATGCGACCATGTGCCCGTTCCCGTTTTGCCCCGCCTGCCGGGACGCAGGAAGCGAAACGTCAGCGACGAGGTCTCGCAAGCCGTCCGAAAGAGATACCGCGGCTTCTGAAGCCGGTTCCTGTTCGGGCAGCGGCTCATTAAGAAGGCGTGCCGCCGGGCCCTCGATTGCTTTTCCGCTGACCCACTTGCCCTCTTTTGTGATGGTGACAAAGTTGACGTTGTACTTGGCGCGGTCGAGGGCCGCCGCGACGCATTGGGCTGACCGGAGCGATACGTCATGCTCGGCCGACCGCCCGCCACAGATAATCCAGACTTTCAGCTTATTGCTCATTTCCTGCCAAAGCCATCAACTGGTTTCTTCTTTCCTTGAGTCTTCTGACAAGCTCATCGGCTACTATGCTTATGTTTCCTGCGCCCATGGTGACGACGACGTCACCGGGGCGAACAGTCTCAGACAGAAAATCGGGGATGTCGTGAAGGTCGGGGAAGTATTCGACGTTTTCCTGGCCGCCCTCCAGGACGCTGCGGAGGATGGTCCTTCCGTCAATCCCCTCGATGGCTGGCTCGTTGGCGGCGTAAACGTCGGTCAGAATCAACCTGTCAGCGGAACTGAACGCGCCGGAGAATTTCTTGTGCAAGTATTTTGTGCGGCTGTACCGGTGCGGTTGGAATACGCCTAAGAGCCGGCCACCGTTGGCAATGATTCTGGCGGAGCGGAGAGTCGCTGAGACTTCGGTTGGGTGATGGGCATAGTCGTCAAGGACGAGAATGTCGTCAACGTGCCCTTTCACCTCCAGTCTCCGGCGGACCCCCCTGAATCCCCGCACCGCCTCCTTAGCAGTCTCGAACGAGATGCCGAGTTTCATTGCCACGGCGAGAGCCGCAAGTGAATTGGAGACGTTGTGCATTCCGGGGATGTTCAACTCCATTGTTCCAAGGGGGTTTCCCTCGTAGATGACCTCGAAGGTCGAGCCGAAACCATGAAGGGAGATGTTCTCCGCGAAGATGTCCGCGGGCTGGGAGATGCTGTAGCTGAACGTCCTGCCGTTAAGCCCTCGGGCAAGGCCGGCGATGTTCGGCTCGTCGAGGTTGTAAACGAGTCTGCCGTCGAGCAGGGTGTTTTCGATGAATCGGGCAAAGGCGTCGAGGATTTCCTGAAGGTTGTTGTAGAACCCGAGATGCTCCTCTTCGACGTTGGTGACAATGCTGAACGTGGGATAGAAGTTCACGAATGAGCCGTCGCTTTCGTCGGCTTCTGCGACGATATGGGGTCCATTCCCGCACAAAACGTTTCCGCCGAAGGCGTCAACGATGCCCCCGATGACGGCAGAAGGGTCGTATCGGGCGTGGTGGAGCATCAGGGTGACGAGGGTCGTCGTGGTTGTTTTGCCGTGAGTGCCCGCGATGGCGATGGGCACTCGGTCTCTCATGAGCCAGGCGAGGGCCTTTGCTCGCATCAGGACGGGAAGCCCCAGAGCGACAGCTTCCAGCATCTCGGGGTTATCATTTTGCACGGCGGAGGAGTAAACGACGGTCCCCCTCCGTGGGACGTTGGAGGCTCGGTGGCCCTCGAAGATTTCGGCCCCTGCCTCCTTCAAGCGAGCTGTGATGGAAGACCCCTTCAGGTCAGAACCTGTGACCCTGTACCCGCGGTGAAGAAAAGTGAAGGCGATTCCGCTCATTCCAATTCCGCCGATGCCGATGAAATGGACGGGAGAATCTTTGGGGATGTCAACAACAGATGCCATGAACAATGCCTCCGTTCTTCTTGAGAGCAAAAACCGAATTTCAAAAAGCGATGTTTTCTAAATCAAGCTGGAACCGCAACCCGCTTGCCCAATTCGTGTTCGGGAACAGATTCCCGCTGAGCGATGCGGAAAAGCACATCAACAACATTGCGAGCGGCGGGCCCGCTGGCTAATTTCCGATTGTTGTCAGCCATTTGCTGAAGCCGTTGTGTATCGTTTATGAGTTCCAGAAGCTTTTCGGCGAGACCGGGGATGGTAACGCGGCCATCGGGCGTTATCTTCTGCTTAAGGACGATGGCGCCGCCGTTCTCCTCGAGGTATCTCGCGTTGTAGTCCTGATGGCGAGCCGTCGCGTAAGGGAAAGGCACGAGAATCGTCGGCTTACCGGTCTGGATTATCTCGGCTATTGTTGAGGCGCCGGCTCGGGCTACGACGAGGTCCGCAGCGTCGTAGAGGAGCTTCATCCGGGAATCAAATGGCGCCACGTAGGCCGGTATGGAGGAGGCGGCATAACGGCGCCTGAGCCACTGGTAATCACTCGCGCCGGTCAGGTGAATTAGCTGGACTTTGTCCGAAAAAGACTGTAAGATACTGACGTGGTTGGACATCTGCACGTTCAAGGCATTGGCGCCCTGGCTGCCGCCGACGACCAGGAGGGTTATTCTGGTGCCACTCAAGTTTAGTTTTGCCAGGGCGCCAAGCCTGTTTCTCGGTTCTGTGAATTCCTTTCTCAAAGGCATCCCGACAACTTCGGCATTTCCTTTCGGGAAAAGTCTCGCCGCCGGAGGAAAGCTCACAAGCACTCTGTCCGATAGCCTTGCAAGGAGGAGGTTCGCCTTTCCGGGGATAGCGTTCGCCTCGTGAATCGCGATGGGGACTCCGCGTATCTTTGCGGCAAGGAGAGGAGCGAAGGAGGAGAAGTTGCCAAAGCCGACCGCCACGTGAGGGCGGAAGTTCATCATCCACCGCATAGACCGGGCGAAGCTGACCATCAGCCTGAAGGCGAAGGGGGCTAAGTCGCCAGAGAGCTTCCGGGGCATGCCCACAGCTGGCAACCGAACGACGGTCGCATCCGTCGGCAGAGAAAGGTCTCTCAGGGCCTTGTTGGTTGCCACCATGAAGAGGATTCGGGCGCCCGGTCGGCGACTCTTGATTTCCTCAGCCACCGAGACGGCTGGGAAGATGTGTCCACCGGTTCCGCCGCTGGCGATTAAGACTCTCATTTCCGTTCGCAAGCTCAAAAAGACTATTCCACTGCGTCGGCGTGCGTGAGAGTCTGTGTCAACCCTGAATCATGTGGTGATGACACTTCTCGCACGTAACGCACGCCCTGTTTCTTTCACTGGCTCCTTTTCTGCGATGCGGCTGACGCTTATCAGCAAGCCCGTCAGGAACAACGACACAAACAGACTCGATCCCCCAAAGCTGACGAAGGGGAGATTCAGTCCCGTTGCCGGAAAGAGGCTCGCCACGACACCCATGTGAAGGACTGCCTGGATGCCGATGAGGCAGCTGACCCCAACGGCAACGAGGTATCCATCCGGGTGTTTGGCGCGGAGCGCTATCCGAAAGCCGAGAACCACAAAAAACGCGTACAGGCTTATCAAGACGCACATCCCGACGAAGCCAGCCTGCTCGCCGATGGAAGCCGCCACAAAGTCGTTGTAGAGGTAAGGCAGAAAACCTAACTTCTGCCTTCCCGATCCAAGCCCGAGCCCGAATAAGCCGCCTGTGCCCAGGGCAAGGAGCGATTGTGTCTGCTGATAGGCCACCCCTGATTGGTGCTCAACAGGATTCAGGAAAGCCGCAATCCGTCCGAGCTGATAGCTGGAGGTGTAAACCTTGTAGCCCAGTGCTGCGGCGCTCGGGACGACGAGGCAGAAGAGGTATCTCAGCTTCGTTCCGGCAGCGAAGAGCATGATGAACGTCAGCACGCCCAGGACTGCCGTCGAGCTGAAGTTCGGCTCCAGGAGAATCAGCCCGGCGCAGACGCCTATCCCGCCGAGGGGAAGCAGCAGCTTCCTCAAGGTGAGCGCGTCCTTCCCCTGCCTCCCGTGCCAGGGATTCCTCGTAAGCGTATGCGCGAGGAAAAGAATGCTGGCGACCTTCGCGAACTCCGAAGGCTGAAGAACTTTTCCTCCGAGGCGAATCCATCTGTACGACTCGTTTGCCTTGACTCCAATCCCCGGCACAAAGACGAGTCCCAGGGAAAGGACCGACAGCCCGAAAATGGGCAGCGCGCTCCTGACCAGGACGCGGTAATCCGTCATGGACAGGACTGCGAAAGCCAGCACTCCCAGCCCCATCCACACCGCCTGGCGCTTGACAAAGAAATCGCTGTCGTGGATTTCGGGCGCCTCGTTGGCGTAGATGGCGCTGGAGTCGTATATCATCACCAGCCCTATGCCCTGCAGGACGACAATCAGGATTATCAGCAGCGCTCGCTCCGATTGCATGACAGTGCCGATTATTCGCTCTTCGGGATACGAAGTTGTTGTCCTACCTGAACCTTGGTTGGGTCTGCGATGTTGTTCGCTTCCATAATCTTCGCCGAAGACATCCTGTACTTCCTGGCGATGGTCCAGATGGTGTCCCCGGCAGCCACGGTGTGGGTCGAGGTCTCCACGTCCTGGGCCACTGGGAGGGCATCAGTGCCGGGGGCCAGACCCGAAGACTCCGGAGCCGCTGGCTTTGGCTCGGGCTCAGTTTTCGCTGGGGCTGGCTCCTCAGGTTGTTCCGGGGCGCCTTCGCGGAGAGGTATAATCAGCTCTCTTCCCTCCTGGATTTTGCTCGGGTCCTGGATGTCGTTTCTGTCAACGATGACGCTCACAGGGACCTTGTACTTCCGGCTGATTGCCCAGAGCGTGTCGCCCTTCTTCACGACAATCTTTATTTCCTTGGGCGATGGTTCAACCGGCTTTTCCTCGGGCTTCTCCGCGGGTTTGGTGACCCCGGTCTCCGGCAGGGTGACCTTGGGGGCCGGGGGCTTTGTCTCCTCGACGGTAATGGGCGTTGGAAGCTCCCGAGTGGTTACTTCGGTAGTCGTTGGCGCCTCCTTTGCGGGCTTTTCGGCGGCGACCGCTGCGGCTTGCCCCTTGGGCTGCGTTGCCTTGTTGTTGGCGCATCCGCCCATGCAAACCCACACCAGCACCAACCCGACGTGGGCCAGCACAACTAAGATGACGGTGTCACGCAGCTTCATGACTTCTCCTCCTTTCCTCAAGTTTTTGATTCAATTGTTTGACCTTTGTTTGAAAGGTTTTTCCTCGATGCTTGTAATCGGTGAACATGTCGAAGCTGCTGCACGCGGGAGATAGAAGCACAACGTCTCCCTTTGCAGCATTTTGAAAAGCCAGCTCCACAGCTTCGTCCAGGCTTTTCGCGGGAGCGGTTGGAACCACCTCGGCGAGGGAGCGGATGAGTCTCTCTTGCGCTTCACCGATGATGACGGCCAGTTTGACCTTGCCCGTCGCCACTTCCCGCAGAGGGGCGTAATCACCCCCCTTGTCACGGCCTCCTGCGATGAGGACAACTGGCTGGGAAAAGGTTTCCAGAGCCTTGACGACGGCATCCACGTTTGTGCCTTTGGAATCGTCAAAAAACGCCACGCCGCGGATTTCATCCACGAACTGGATGCGATGGTCCGATGCCTGAAAGCGAGAGAGAGTCTCGTAGATGGCTTCTTCCGGGACGCCGAAGATTTCCGCCACGCCAACCGCCACAGCTACGTTCTCGAGGTTGTGGTTGCCCCGCAGACGCCAATGTGAGGTGACGTCGTAGGTCTTTTCGCTACCGCAAACCCGGCTGACGATTTTTCCGCCGCTCAGGGACAGGTCAGCACGGTCAGACGGCCCAAAGGTCAGGACCGTCGGAGAATCCACCGCCCCCTCCGGGAAAAGGTGTCTGATTTTCTCGTTGACGATGACGAAGTCGCCTTTTCCCTGGTTTTCGGCGATTCTCTTTTTCGCGTCTATGTAGTCGCCGAAGGACGGGTGGCGATCGAGATGGTCTTCGGTGATGTTCAAAACTGCGGAAATAAAAGGTCGGAACCTGTGGATTCGCTCGAGCTGGAACGAGCTGATTTCCACGACGAGGACTTCCGGCGGTTCCATTTCGGCTGCCTTCTGAATGAAGGGGAAGCCGATGTTGCCTGCCATTCCAGAGGTCAAGCCTCCCTGCTGGAGGATTTCGCTTGTCAGCTCGCAGGTCGTCGTTTTTCCGTTGGTGCCGGTAATGCCCACAATCCGGCTGCGGCAAAACCGGAAGGCAAGCTCTATCTCGCTGATGACCGGGATGCCATTGGCGTCAGCCCAGACAATCGGGAGCGAATGCGGGTCAACGCCGGGGCTGACGATGACCATCTCGCATCCGTGGCAGAATTGTTTCGTGTGGCCGCCGAGCTCGACCTCCGCGCCGAATCTTTGCAGGTCTTGCTGGCGTGTCTTGAGCGGGTCGGTGGCGGCGCTATCGGTGCAGCGGACCTTCGCGCCTTTGGAAAGGAGGAAGAGGGAGGAGGCGTGTCCGCTAACCCCAAGCCCGACCACGAGGAAAAGACGGCCGGAAGGGTCCGCGAGGAAGCGGTCCATGCGGCCGCCCATTTCAACCTGGGAGAACCGTGATTCTCTCTGGGTTTCTGTCTCAAGAATCGAAGGCATTTTTTCTCAAAGCGAACGTCCGGAGAAAGGGCTCAGCTCTCGAGAGCCGTGCCACATCCTCGGGGCATCCGTTTCCTCCTTCATCCGTCTTGTTGTGAGCGGGCGGAAGAGGCCGCACTGCATTTTTCCCGCATCTCTTTCCGTCCGCGTTGCCCTCGTGGCTTCTGACCGGGGATACCAGGTTGCCCGGTCAAAATGCCCGCGGTGGTCGCGGCCGGTGGCTCCGCACAGCCCCTTCCGCCAGCTCGGGTCGTGTTGTTACCGGCTTCCTGCTACGAGATGCGGTGCTCCTTCGTCCCCGCCTTTGGCGGGGTGTTGGTACCCGCGGTTGTCCGGGCCATGTTCGGGCTTCACACCCCGCCGAAGGCGGGGGAAAGGTCTCACTGCAATTTCAAAGTCGCCAAACTCAAAAGAGCGAAGATGGCCGCCATAATCCAGAAGCGAGTCGTGACTTTTGTCTCGGGCCATCCTTTCAACTCGAAATGGTGATGAATCGGGGTCATGAGAAAGATTCGTTTTCTCCTGGTTTTGAAAGAAACGACCTGGAGGATGACGGAGGCGGCTTCCATGACGAAGATGCCCCCGACAACCAGAAGGAGCAGCTCTTTCTTGACCAGCAGAGCCACGACCCCCACGGCTCCCCCAAGAGCTAAAGAGCCAGTATCCCCCATGAATATCTGAGCCGGGTGGGCGTTGTACCACAGGAATGCCAAACCCGCCCCGAGCGTCGCCGCGCAGAACACCGAAAGCTCTCCGCTCCCCGGGACGTACTGGATGTTCAGATAGTTTGCGAAACTGGCGTGCCCGGCCACATAGGCGATGATGCCGTAGGCAACCGCAGCAGCCATCGAGCAACCGATGGCAAGTCCGTCCAGGCCATCCGTGAGGTTCACGGCGTTGGCGCTTCCCACCACCACAAAGGCCGCGAAAACGATGTATCCTAAGCCCAGGTCGATGAGAGGATGTTTCCAGAATGGAACCGATAGCTTTGTGGTGTACGCAGCCTTCTCCGGAAGGAGAATCAGGAGCACTCCAATCCCGACTCCCAGCACCGCCTGCCAGAAGAATTTCGCCCTCGCCGATATGCCCCCCGCTTCCCTTTTCCTGACCTTCGTGAGGTCGTCTGCGCAACCCAGAATGGCGAGCCAAACAGAAGCTACCAGGATGACGAGCACGTTGACATTGAGGATGTCCACCCACAGCAACGTAGCCACGAGGATTGAAATCAGGATGAGGATTCCCCCCATTGTCGGAACGCCATCCTTCTGCTTATGGGCGGCGTGGAGTGCGAAGAACTCCTCTTTTCTCAGCGGGGCGCCAGCTTTAAGCTCGTAGAGTTTCCGGATGACATACGGCCCCAGGACAATCCCAAGAATCAAGGCGGTGACGGCCGCCATCGCTGCCCGGAAGGTTATGTAGCGCAGGACATTGAATCCGCTGAAAGACTCTCTGAGAGGGTAAAGCAAGTAATACAGCATCTAAGAACTTCCCGCTTTGTGCCTGTTCGACCTGAGGCGCCCGAGCGCCCCAGCCCGTGGGAACGTCAATGTATCGAGTAACTGACGGTCACAACCGCCCTGATTTTCTTTTTCCACGATGAGGTGTCCGAAACGCCGTAGTCTGAGACTTCCGTCGAGTGGGCTGGCGTTATCTGGAACACCCCCTGCGAGGCCGTTCGCAGCGGCCCGATCTTGCTGCCGCTGCCCTTGACAAGCTGCTCCGCCCGCTGCTTAGCGTCGCGAGCTGCCTCGGCGAGCATTTCCAGCTTCAGCTCCTCAGCTTTTGTGTAGTAGTACTCAGGCGAATCAGAGGTAATCTCGACGCCTTTTTCCATGAGGTCTGTGCAGCTTCTGGAGACGCGTGTTATCCTCGAGAGGTCTCCTGAGCGTACGCGCACCGACTGGCTTAATCGGTAGCCGGTAATCGTGTCGGTGGTGTGTCCGTGCTCATCTTTCGCGTAAAGAGTACTTGTGCAGATTGAGGAGACCGCCGTCTCGGATTCCGGCACGCCTTCTTTTCGGAGATAATCGAGCACGAGAGGGAGGTCTTGTTTCATCTTCTTGTAGGCATCGGCCATTTGAGCTGCCTGGGTGCTGAACGAGGCGCCCCAGACAATCACGTCGGAGTCAATCAACCGCTCGGCGCACCCCTTGACGCTGATGGTCTGATTTGCGAGCTTGATTCTCTCCACGGCGCCTGTCGCCAGAACGGTCGAAATAATCAGTCCCACGGCTAATGTGCCGCCGAGAGAGAAAAGCCCGTGGCGCGTGGAAGCTCTAAGGTTATACTCGTGCACGGTTGGTCTTGCTCCAACGGATGGAGCGTCGGAACCGTGCTGAGAATGGGATTGGTCGTTCATGTTCTTTTCACTCCTTTTGAGACAGCGCCTTCGGCCGCCCTCAGGGCGTCAACGATTCTCTCCATGGCGTTTGCCCGCGAGCCTTTGATGAGAACGGCATCTCCGCTCGCGGCTACATTCTTCAGAACCGAGAGAACCTCCTCCGGTGAGCGACACGAAGTCCATTTCTCGCCCTCCATGCCTTCTCCGAAAGCCGCCTTCCCGACAATGGGGGCTAACTCTCCGAAAGCAATCACATAGTCTATGGGCTTGCTCCTGAGAAAGAGCCCAACCTCTCGGTGGGCCTCATGCGCATGGATTCCAAGCTCAAGCATGTCGCCGCAAACGAAAATCCTTCGGCCGCGAACGTCCGTCTCGCAAAAAGAGGAGAGCGCGGCCATCATCGAGACGGGGTTTGCGTTGTAAGCGTCGTTAATCACGGTGATTCCCGAAAAAGTGCTGACTTCGTATCTCATGGATGGAAGCTTTGCTGCCGCCAACCCTTCCTCGATCTCGGAAATGCCTGCCCCCATCTGCGATGAGAGGGCTGCCGCGGCGAGGGCGTTGCGGGCGTTGTGCCCTCCGGGAAACGGCAGCTCTATGGTTCGCCGACTCCCCAGAAGGTTCGCGACAAGGCGGAAGGAGACGTATCCGTCTCTGGCGGATACGTTTTCCGCCATGAAATCGGCTTTGCGATGGATGCCAAAGGTCACAATCGGTCCCCTCGCCTTGTACCGAACCCACTCGGACCACTCGTCGTCTGCGTTGAGGACGACGGGGGAGCTTTCATCGAGTTCTTCCAGCAATTCTGCCTTGGCGGCGGCGACATTCTGGACGCTGCCAAAGAACTCGAGGTGGGCGGGACCTACGTTCGTGATGCACCCGACGTCGGGCTGGCAGATAAAAGCGAGCAGGCGGACCTCCCCGAAAGCGCTCGTCCCCAGTTCCAGGACTGCTGCTTCGGTCTTGTCATTGAGTTCGAGCAACGTCAGGGGGAGGCCAATGTGGTTATTTTTGCTCCCCTGGCTGCGGAGCGTCCTGTACCTCCGAGAGAGAATTGCCCAGGTGAGGTCTTTTGTGGTGGTTTTGCCGTTGCTGCCGGTTACTGCGGCCACCCGGCAGCGGAAACGGCACCTGTGCCACGCGGCGAGCCTCAGCAGGGCCTTAGTCGTGTCGTCCACCATTACGATGACAACATCGTCGGCGTCATCGTTAGGTGAACACTCCCGCGACACGACGACACCGGCCGCTCCTCCCCGGACAGCTTCTGAAACGAAGTCGTGTCCATCGAGGCGCTTGCCGACGAGGGCAATGAATAGGTCACCTCTCCGGACGGACCGAGAGTCTGTGGAAACTCCCGTAAAGACGCTCTCGGTCCGTCCGGCTATTTGCCTTCCCATAAGGGCGTGGATCAGTTCAGATGTGCCGATGGAACTCATAGTTGCTTATCCAGAAGTCCACACGGGACTTCCACTTGCCTTTTATGCCTCCTCACCCCGGCGCCACCTTTGGGCTAAGGCCCCGGCATTCGTCAGGGGCAGGCAAGCAGTTCTCTTGCGACCTTTCTGTCGTCGAAATCTATCCGGTAACCGTTGAATTCCTGATATGTCTCGTGCCCTTTTCCAGCGATGAGGACGGTGTCGCCCTCTTTCGCCATAGAGATTGCCGCGGCGATTGCCGCGCGCCTGTCTGGCTCAACCGCGAAGCTGCCCCGGCCGCCGTTGAAACCACGGAGAATCTCGGAAATGATTTCCATGGGGTCTTCGCTTCTCGGATTGTCGGAGGTGACCACGGCGAAATCTGCCATCCTGTTGACGACCGACCCCATTTTTTCTCTTTTTCCGCGGTCTCTATCCCCACCGCAGCCGAAGACTACGATCAAGTTGCGTCTGGTGATTTCGCGCAGTGAGGTGAGGACGTTCTTGAGGGCGTCGTCGGTATGAGCATAGTCCACCACGACGCTGTACCCCTTTGTATTTGGCACGAACTCCAGCCTCCCGGGGACGGGATGGGTGTTCCGGATGGCACGCCGGACGGCGTTGGCGTCCACACCCTGAGAAAGCCCCGTCGCTACCGCAGCTAAGATGTTGGAGACGTTGTGGCGGCCGATGAGGCAGCTTTCGATGTGCAGGGAACCCCATGGCGTGCGAGCGACGAAAGATGAGCCCCACGCGTCGAGGCGAACGTCTTCGGCGGTCACGTCGGCGTGCTTATCGAAGCCGTAGGTTGCCACCGGCGCCTTTGTTTTGCCGGCGATGTAGGACCCTTCCGGCTGGTCGGTGCAGATGATGGCTTGCTTGGGAAATCCGTCTTTTTGCACAGGAGAAAGCGACTCAAAAAGGGACGCTTTTGCCTGGAGGTAGTTGCCGAGAGTTCTGTGGTAATCGAGGTGGTCTCTGGTGATGTTCGTGAAGACCGCCACGTCAAACTCGAGTGCCCCCACCCTGTGCTGGTCAAGGGAGTGGGAGGAGACCTCCATGACCACGTACCGGCACCCTTTCTCCCTCATCTTTGCCATGAGGGAGTTGAGAACGAGAGGGTCGGGCGTGGTTCTGTCCGCCGGAATAGCTTCGGTCCCGATGCGGTACTCCACCGTTCCTATCATACCCGCCTGCCACCCCGCGCGTTCTAAGATGTTGCGGATGAGGTAGCACACGGTAGTTTTGCCATTAGTTCCGGTGATCCCGACGAGCCCCAGACTCTTGGAGGGGTTTGCATGGAAACTTGCTGCGGCTTGAGCAAGGGCTCGTCGGGTCCCCGAAACTATAATTCTTGTCGCATTTTCGACACGGGTGCCCGGAGGCTCGCACATCACTGCTCGGGCCCCCCGGCTGACGGCCTCCCCCACAAAGAGAAGACCGTCAGCCTTAAGCCCCCGGACAGCTACGAAAAGGTAACCATTCTTGACCTGTCGGGAATCGCACGCGATTCCCGCAATCTCGATATCCGTGCTGCCGGAGATTTCTATGACATCAATGTCCTTGAGGATGTCGGCGAGTTTCACACGAAAGCTCCTTCTTTCCGCGAATGACTTCTCAAGGCAGTTGAGCCGAAGTCTTGAGTTCCTCCTTTTCGTCGGGCTCGACCTGGAGATATTTCAGAACCCTCTCACCAATTCGTGAGAAAGCCGGCCCAGCAACTGTCCCACCGAAATGGTGGGGCTTGACCGTCCCCTGCAACGTTACAAGAATCGCTACCTGCGGGATGTCAACCGGGGCGAACCCGCAAAAGGTTGAGTTGAAAACTGTGTCGGAGTAAACCCACTTAACAATCTCCCCGGTCTCGTTCCTGACCGGGAGGGCCTTCTGGGCTGTGCCGGTCTTTCCGCCCTGAGAGTAACCGGGAATGTCTGCTCTCCGGCCCGTTCCTTCCTTCGACACGACTTTTTGAAGGAAAGACTTCATTGTTTTCGCCGTGGACTCGGAAATGACCTGCCGAACGACCTGCGGCTCAAACTCCTCCACCACCTTCCCGGATTCATCGCGGATTTCTTTGATAATCTGCGGCTTCATGAGAACTCCGCCGTTAGCGATTGCCGCCACGGCCATGGCCAGTTGAAGGGGGGTTACGGCGACCTCCTGGCCCATGGGCACTTCTGCCATCGAGTAGCCTGTCCATTGCTTGGGCGGGCGAAGTGTTCCAGGGATTTCGCCGGGAAGCATGATTCCTGTCTGCGAACCGAGTCCGAAGCTCTTCAGGCCGCGGTGGAGGGTCTCCACCCCCAGCCTCGCACAGACCTTGCCGACGCCAATGTTGCTCGATTTGACAATCACTTCCTCGAACGTAAGCTCGCCGTATCCGTGAGCATCGTGCAGAACGGGGCCTTTCGGGGCTTTCCATGCGCCGTGCTCGCATTGGACTTTTTCTTCGGGGGTTACGACGCCCGCTTCCAGGGCGAGGGACCCGGTAACGGCCTTGAAAGCGGAGCCGGGCTCAAACGAGAACTCAATGGTGTGGTTGGATATGGTTTGCGGGTCGAACTCCATAAGGCCGTTTGGGTCAAAGCTAGGGTAGTTCGCCATGGCGAGGATTTCGCCGGTCTGCGGTCTAACGACGACGGCGCTTATGATTTTGCAGGAAACCTCGTCGAATTGGCGCTTGATCTCCTCCTCGCAAATGAACTGGATGCCCTCGTCAATGGTCAGGACGACGTTGTTGCCGTTGACGGCGGGTTTCTCGAGGGTGCGCGCGGAAATGACCCACCGCCTCCGGTTGTCAATGTCTTTCATCCTCCAGCCGAGCTCGCCCCGCAACCATTTGTCGGCTGACTTCTCGATTCCGAGGACAGGGTAGCTGTCGTCTCTGACCAACCCGATTCCGGGTTTTGGCTCGTCGGCGACAAATCCGAGAACGTGGCACAGAAGAGTCCCGTCGGGATAGACCCTCCTGACGCGGTTGTCCAGGAAAATGCCGCGATAGATAAAGTCGTCCTTTCCGGGGTCGGGCTGCGGCGGATTCTGGACCACTTCTTCGAACAAGGAGCGCTCGCGGCGGAGTCCCTCCACGCCATCAATCATCTCCTGGGTGGGCTTTCTTTTGAGATAGACCGCTTCGCGGCCCTGGAGGGCAAATGTGCGGAGCAGCCTTTCCCGGTCGAGGTTGAGAAGCGGCGCGAGCCTCGATGCCAGGAGAGACGGATTCTTCGTAAGCGCAAGATTCTGAATGTGCCGGAGGTCGGCACAGATGATATTGCTTGGCTCGCTGAGCGCGACGACTTTGAGGTTTCTGTCAAGGATTGACCCCCTCTTCGGATAGATTATCTCCCGGGTCTCGTAAATCCTTTTGCCCCTGGCGACGAAGTAATCGTGCTGGATAACCTGGATGCTGAAAAGCTTAGCTACGATTCCGGAAAAGCAAACCAGGAACGCCGCCAGAACAACACCCGAGCGTATCTTATGACTCTTGCTGAGCATCGGGCTGTCCTCGCCTTCCCGGCCGGGGCATCGGAAGAAGAGGGGGCCTTTGCTGGCATCTCTTCTTCCGATGACCGACTATGCCGTTGCTAAAACCAGAAATAGAGACAAGGAGGAAAAAGAAGGCCCGGAGAAGCGAAGCGAAGAACCGGGATCGGGATGTTTGTTCCCTCTAAGGCCGACTTCGTTTTTCCTCCCTTTTACCCCAAGATCATCTGGCGCCTGGCCCGTGTTGCCTTGCGGCTCAGGGCAAGCTGAATGTTTATTTCAACGTGATTTCCTCACGGACGAATTGTCGCGGTGCGGCGTCGCGGCCCGGATTTGGGCAAGAGGCTGCGACGCCGCAGGGGGGTAACCGATTCCTCTCGGTCTTGCTGCTTCGGAATCCAGAGGCGGCGGCGTAAGGAGGGTCATTTTCTGGTTCGGAGAAGGAACCTCCAGTCCCAGTTGCCTCTCTTTGACCTCCTTCAAAAGCCGCTGCGGGCTTTGCAGCGAGACCAGGTCAGTTCTGAGCTTCTGTTCTTCATTTCCTGCCACGGAAATCCTTTTCCGCAGGTCGCTGATTTCGTAGCCAAGAGAGATGGTGGTGTTTCTCTGCCAAACATAAATCACGGCCGTTGCCAGAACAATGAAGGCAAAAACCGACCATTTCGCGATGAACCGCATGTTCAAGCGAGGCTTCTTTCGCGCCTGCGCCTGGTACGTCATGTATTTGGCTTTTTTCTTTCGCACACCCGCATCCTCGCACTTCGGGACCGTGGGTTGTCTCGGACCTCGGTTGTCGAAGGGCGTATAGGCTTCCTGGTCAGAATTTCAAGCTCAGAGGTTCGTCCGCACCGGCAAACCGGAAAACCGGGCGGGCAAATACAACCTTTCTCGAACTGGCGGAACGTCTGCTTGACCACTCTATCTTCGAGAGAGTGATAGGAAAGCACGACGAGCCTTCCGCCGGGTTTGAGAGCCATGATCGCTTGCGGCAGAGCGAGTTGCAGCGATTCAATCTCTCGGTTCACGGCTATCCGCAGCGCTTGAAAGGTCTTTGTGGCGGGATGGATGGCTCCGGGACGCCGGGCAACGACTCCCTCCACCAGGCTCGCAAGCTCCGTTGTAGAGGAGAACTCGGACCTCTCCCGCCTCCGAACGATGGCCGCGGCAATCCTTCGCGCTGACCTTTCTTCGCCAAATTCGCGGATGATGTTCACGATTTCCTTTTCGGGATAACGGTTGACTATCTTTGCCGCCGTCATGGACTGGCGACGGTCAAATCGCATGTCGAGCGGTCCGGGCTGATAAAGCGAAAATCCTCTCGACGGCGTATCCACCTGAACGGAGGACATCCCGAGGTCGAGCAAGATTCCGCTGACCCGCTCGGCTCCAATTTCCTCGAGGATTTTCGCCAGATTTCGGAAGTTATCCTGTACAAAGGTGATGTTCTCCTTCCAGGGAGACAGCCTTTTTCTCGCCTCTTTCAGTGCTTCGGCGTCCGCATCAATAGCGATTAGCCTGCCTGAGGGCTGAATTTTCTCTGCGATGGCTGCGGCGTGCCCGCCCAACCCGACCGTTCCGTCCACGAAAACTCCGCTGGGCGAACAGGCGAGCCACTCAACAGCCTCCCTGACCATGACCGGGATGTGTTTGCACAACTCCCACTCCCACCGGGATGCCCCCCGGCGAACCAGGTGTTGACCCGCGCCGCGTGGCGCTGTAGAATTTCCGGCGCAAAGCGCTTAATCTTCAGGAGGTCGCTCTGTGAGCATTACCGGACAATTTCGTCGAAGACTCTGGTCAGTCTTTGGTTCGCACATCGCCCGGTCTGCGTCCTGCTCACGTTCCTCCGGTCGTTTGTCCCGGACGCTTTCTTGCCGCCTCCGCGCGGCTCATCTCCTCCATCTTGCTTGGGAACTCGGCCGCCGGTTCCTTCGAGCTTTTTTCCCAGGCATCAACATCCCAGATTTCCACATAGTCCGACATGCCGATGATGAGGACTTCTTTCTTGATTCCGGCGTAATCCATGAGGTCCTGGGGAACCAGGATTCGCCCCTGCTGGTCGCACGTGATTTCCCTGGCGTTGAAAAAGAACAGCCGCTTGAACCAACGAGTGTTCGCGTCGTCGAAAGTGGCGATGCCGCTCTCCGCGACGGACCGGTCCCATTTTTGCTCCGGGGACGCGACGATGCATTTCTCCACGCCCCGGTTGATGAAAAACGTGCCGCGCTCGCCGACAAGAAGCGAGCGATACTCCGCCGGGATGCTCACGCGACCTTTCTCGTCAACGGAGTGCTTATAATGTCCGTAAAAAGCTCTAACCGGTCTTGGCGGTGTCATGGTTACGATACTTCCCCACTTTCTGCCTTTGGTGTGGTCATTCGTACCACTTCTCCCCACCGATGTCAAGACGAAAATCGCACAATTCGGCAGCGCGCAACATCTTCGCCTTCAGTCTCTTGCGCCTACATTCGCCAAGCTTTCGCTGCAGATTTTTTGCGGGCGAGTTGTCAGTCAAGCAAACGGTGGCGCGGCTATGGACGTGAGGCAGGGTCCTGGCCGGGCTCGCAACGCACTGGTAGCGTTGCGGTTATAGAATGGAGTCGTCGCGGTGAAAGGTGCGACAGTGTGGGGAAGAGTGGTAAGCTCGTGAAAGGTGCACTCTCGTGGAGGAGGACAAGGTGCCTTCTGTGTCAGGTATGATTGTCGCGATTGATATAGGGAACACGGCAGTCAAGTTCGGCTTTTTCGAGGAAAAGGAGCCGGTGTTCCGCATTGACGTGCCTTCCGGTAAAAAACTCGGCATCGAGGACTATTGGCGGCCCGTCCGGGAAGCCCTTGCCCCGACGACGACGCTTGAGGGGGCAATCATCTGCTCGGTCGTTCCGGCACTGACACCAGTTCTGTCGCGGCTCAGCGTCGAGAAGCTGGGAAGGAAACCAATCATCCTCGATTGGACCTCGCCCATCGGGCTGGTCAACAAATACCGCCCGCCAGAGGACGTGGGGGCCGACCGGCTTGCGAACGCCTTCGCTGCCTGGCAGATATACGGAGCACCCGTGATGGTCGTGGACATCGGCACGGCAATCACTGTGGACGTCGTGTCTCCTCGCGGTGAATACCTCGGGGGAATCATTGCGCCGGGCGTTGAAATGGCGGCCGACGCGCTCCATCGGAAGACGGCTCTTCTGCCGCGTGTGACACTCAAGCCCGTTGAGACCGTCCTCGGAACTGATACCGTCTCGGCCATAAGGTCGGGTCTGACACATGGCTATGCGGCGATGATAAGCGGGCTAATCGTCAAGCTGAAAGGCGAGCTCGGGTTTTCTCGGGGGACAAAAATCGTTTTGACGGGCGGTCATGTTTCGGTGTTCCAGAACCTTCTGGGAGACCTATCGCCCGCCGTTGATCCGGACCTGACGCTCAAGGGGCTGAACCTTATTTACTGGGAACTCTCGGCGGGAGCCGAGGGTAGTTAGTTGCTTGAATAATGCTTTGGTGGGTGGCATACTGAGACGGTCGCTCGCCGTTCAATAGGAGAAACTCACCATTGGGCGTGGTTGCCCGGCTTTGCAAGGAGGAAGCGAGAGCGACAAACCAAGCAATGGGGAGGTGCCAGAAATGGGGAGGATGATTGAGATACTCGGTTGTTCGCTGTGTGTCATTGCCGGCGCGGTCGCTCCAGCGGCCACGTTATACGTGGATGACTCGGTTTCTTCGTCCGGTAATGGTCAATCATGGGAGACGGCTTTCAAGACGATTCAGGAGGGAATTGATGCCGCCTCAGACGGGGACACGGTCGTCGTCGCCGAGGGAATCTACGTCGAGAACATCCAGTTCAAGGGCAAAAACGTCGTCCTTCGGAGCACCGATCCCCTCAATCCCGCCGTCGTCGCCAAAACCATCATTGACGGTAATCAGGCTGGCTCCGTCGTGACCTTCGCCGGGACAGAGGACGAGACCTGTGTTTTGTCCGGGTTCACAATTCGAAATGGGAAAGCCGTCGGCGGCGCCGGAATCCTGGGTAGAACCTCCCCGCCGGGCAGTCGCGCTGCCATCG
>CAYZXL010000052.1:0-36355 GCA_964482435.1 uncultured Verrucomicrobiota bacterium | reverse complement strand
GACCTGTTTACCACAAGCTCGACGAGACCATTCGCGGACACGTCTTTTGCAGCTTCCTGGCGCTGATGCTTCTCAAAGACCTCCAGCAAAAGATGGAGGCTCGCGGCTGGCGGCTAGAATGGGAGCGGCTGAGACGCGACCTCGACGAGCTACAGGAGTTCACGGTGCGTAACCCGGGAAAGACCTTCCTGATCCGAAGCCAAATCCTCGGCGACGTGGGCAAAGCGCTCCAGGCCGTCGGTGTAGCTGTTGGACCGACCGTTCGGCTGCTCGAAGAGGAAAACGCCTGAGGGGCCAACACCCTCTACGCAAAAGAGGAAACGTAGTGCCAAGACCAAAATGCAAAGTTCCAACCTCCCCAAAGGCAGGAGATTACAAAATCGCACTGTAGAAGATCCACTTGAGCTCTTTCACAGAGTATCTGCTTACCGGGGAAAGCCAGGCTCGACCTGTGCGGCGGAGGAGTTGAATTCGCCAGCGAATGGAGCCAGGGGCAGGGCCGCCTTTCCCGCGTTCCAGCGACAGGAATACCACGCATGCCACGAGAAAAGCCAGGTACAGCCAGGTTCTAATCGTCTTCATCCCCGAAGCACCCAATATGTGTCTTGTTCAGAGTGAACTGAGGACCGCTGGTACATCTTCGGGCCGTTGTGCTTGTCCCGTCAAGTACGGTTTTTCTGAGATGCGGGCGCTCTGGACATCCGTAGCCGTCTCCTGGGGTAACGGGGCTCGTGCCGTCTTCCCGGCCGTCACAGGACCTTCAGGATGAACTTTCCGCCTTCCCGCATCCCCAGGACATCGCTTGCGCGGCCGCGGTTGACGGATATTTCCAGGTGCCCGGAACTGCCGATGAGGGCAATCAGCTCGTTTTCCTTCCCTTCCGCATACGTCTGGCAGAGCCTGTGAATTTCCCAGTCACGAATCAGAAGGCGAAACCGCCGCGCCCTGGCGGCTTGAAACATCTCATCCATGTACGCCCGCGTTACGTCGGTTATCAGATTCCCGAACGGGTCAACGCACACGACGTGCCCGACGATCTCCCGCTCGCCCATCTTTTCCGGGACGGAGGGGTTGAGCCTGACAATTTTCTCGAGCGCCGGGCCAAACTCCTCCGGCTCAATGCCAAGCGAAAGATACGCGCTCACCGGCGCGAAGACGTCCCTGCCGTGGAAGGTCGCGCTGACCGGACGCAGAAGATATTTCTCGGTCTGAATCTTGACGACCTTTTCAATCCCTTCTCTGTCGAGGGCATAGCTGAGCACTCCGTTATCCGGGCCGACGAAGAAGTACCGAGGGCCTTTGACGACGATTGCGTGCCTGCCGCTCCCGACCCCCGGGTCAACCACGACGGTGTGGATTGTCCCGGAAGGAAAGTAGCTGAAGCAGTTTCCGAGGATAAACGCCGCCTCGGTGATGCTGTGGGGACGAACGGCGTGTGTGATGTCAACGATCTCCGCGTCGGGGTTGATGTTCTTGATGACCCCTTTCATCGTCCCCACGAACCAGTTGTCGAGGCCAAAATCGGTTGTAAGCGTAATGACCGACATCTTCCTGCGCCTGTGTGGTTAGCCCTCTCTTTACCGTTCGCCGCCCGAATCGCCCCGGACAAGCCGTGCTTTCCTAACCCACGATGTCACGGAAGCGGCAATACCTCAATCCTGTAGAATCGAGCGGAGCCTGCCGGAGAATCGGCATCGCTGAATCTTGTCGTGTCGGCGTCTGCGGTGATGGTCCCGAGCAGCTCCCATGTGGCCAGGTCCGCGCTTCGATAAACGGCGTAGTCCCTGCCGGGGACGCTCGTCCATGCAAGGGAGACCCCCTCGGAAGCCCGCACCACCTCCACAAACCGGAACAACGAGGTTTCGTCGGCGGGATTTGTCCCCGCAAAAACCTCCTCGCCGTCATTCATCCCGTCGGCGTCCGTGTCAGGATTGTTGGGGTCGGTGAATTCCTGGAACTCCTGGGCGTTAGTCAGGCCGTCTCCGTCGGGGTCTGCCGCCGAGTCGTCTTTCAGGGGATCGAGGCCGTTATGAACCTCCCATCCGTCGGGGATCGTATCCTGGTCGCTATCCGCCTGTGTCGGGACAGTGAGATAGACACGAACTTCATCCCCGTCCGTAAGTCCATCGCTGTCCGTATCCGGGTTCAAATAAAGCGTGTGATAGACCTCGTCCTCCTCCCTGTCGTTCAGCCCGTCGTTGTCGGAGTCCTGAGTCTCGCTGAGCCGCCGCCTGACCGTGATAGAACGGGCGCCAACAACGGTGCCCTCGAAATCCTTTCCCGTGAGAGTTAGGCGGTTCTCCCCCGGAATCAACGAGACTCCCAGTTGCCAGTGTGTCGTATCCGTCCACGTCGGCTCACGCTGCCAGCCGGGTTCATCATTGACGCTTACCATGAACGTCCTTATGGTCACCGGTGCCGTCCCCGCCAGGACAACTGACGCATCTTCTACCTCAAAGTCGTTCCCGGAGTTGGTCGTGATTGCGAACTGGGCCTGGGGAATCCTGGAACGAATGAAGCTGATTCGGCTCGACACGAAGCTCTTTATTCCGCCAGGGCCGAAAGGCGCGCCATCCTCCCCGGAAATGGCCTGGTAGGTTCGGTCCAGAACAGGGTCTATCTGGGCGCGGCTGAAAGGGCCGTCAATGAGCTTTTGATAGTAAGAGTAATACCATCTCTGGAATCGCGGAATCTGAATCATTCGTTTGATGTCAGGAAACTCGTCGCTGACGATAGGGGCGCCTGAGTTGGTAAATGTCAGGTCGCTGTCCCAGGGAATGAGAGCCCACTTCCCGGACCGCGGGGGGTCCTGGGGCGTCCCGTCCCCCCTGTGATAGGGCTTGTAGATGTAGGCATTCTTTCCGCGGTTGTATCCGTAGGTGTCCCAGTCGTCCACCAGAAACCTCACGCACAGGACCTTCAGCCACTCCTCTACGTTCAGGGTGTACACGGCCCCGGACTCAAAATTCGAGTTGCTGGTCTTCCTCGGGTCCATGAAATAGACGAGCTTCAGGAAATCGGAGTAGTCGTCCTCCTTCTCATTGGTGCGGACCTCGAAGTTCCAGCGAAATCTCTCCTTCTCGACCGCCTCGTCCCAGCCAACGTCCGGGCCATCCCAGCGGAGGTGGGCATCTACGTAGCTGTGGTCCATCCAGTCGGTAAACTCGAAATAGTCGTCTATCTCGAACAATGTGCCTCCCGCTTCGTCCGGCCAGTAACACTGAAGGTAGTCCCCATCAACCTTCTGGACGTCCTCCGCCAGGGCTGCGAAGTATCCGTTGAACCGAACGTGGGCATACTTGTGGTAGCTTGTCGGCACTCCGCCCAGCTCTCGCAGCAAATAGTGAACGATGCGGTCTTTTTGTTGTGTCTCATCGGCGTGCCAGTCGAGATTGATCTCATTCCAGATTCCGTTGAGCGGTTGGTCGCCGGGAAAATCAATCTTGTATTGGTCCGTCGGATGATTCCCCCGTGTCCAGCCGCTTCCCCTGCTGCGAATTCCGCAGTTGTAGAATATCTCGCTGTCGTTCAGAACGAATGTGCAGTCCTCGAGCTGGCTGCTCATCCGGTTGCAGCTTCGAAGCTGCTGGTCCACTTCCCATGTGAGCAAAATCCGGTAAATCGGCAGGTTCGTCGAGGGACGCCAATCGTCAATCTGATAGAGGCAATAAGTACCTTCCTCCGCCGGAAAGCGCTGCGAAGCAGAAAGAGTATCGCGCGCCGTGATATAAAACCTCATCAACTCGGCGCTGCCTCTCGCCGGGATTTGTGCCGCGTACAGTCCATCTCCAGCCCGCCTATCCTGATGCTGGCCGTCATCGTACATCTGGACGCTTGTGTAGGCGCCGTCGTAGTCTCCCTTGTAATACAGGGTCACCGACAAAATTCCGTTGGAATCACTGACCTTCGCCGCTATTTTCACCGCATCGCTGGACCCCGGCACAATCGGCTTCTGCTTCACATCAGAAATCACAGGCCCCGGGTTCGGCGAGTAAACGCTATTTTGCGTTCCAGCCGTGCCGCGACGAGATACCATCGGAAAGCGAGTCGCCTTCGCTGCTCCCTGGCCGTGAAACCGCGTGTAGATCAGGTTGATTCCCCTCAGCCATTTCACCCAGAACGAAATCGTGTAGTCCCCCGCGCTCCCCAACGGAAATACAGTGTCACATTCGATACGGTCGGCGCCGGTGTTTCCTCGGCCCGTAGCCACTATCTTCAGGCACTGCGACCCCGTATGTGCCTCCTCCGTGCAGATGGTCGAATGAACATGGTTTCCCTCGATCAGCCAGTCCGACGTGCCGAGCTCAAATGAACCGTTCGGAATATATTCCTTTCCAGCTCGCGTGACGCTTATGTCGTCAATCAGACATTCACCCCGATGCATCAGGAAGAAGTGGAACTCCGACTCGCCCCCCCTGTTCTGGCCGGTGTACTCGATGTGAGTCCACACTCCTTTGTCTGTCTCGTCGCTGGCAGCCCATGCCGAAGGAGTGCTGTTGTCCTGCCACGGGTCTATCAGCTCGAGGCTCGACCCCCATCCCGCCGCCCAGACGGGCCATCGCCCACCTGCGGCATAGCGAACTTCATCTACAACGTTGCCTATGGTGTCAACCAGCTCGACCCTTTCTCCGTCGTTATCGAGCGTGCCGAGGAAATCGCCGACGACATTCGTAATCCGGTACCTCTTGTTGATGGCCTTGTAATCCTTCGCCACGACAAGGTAGTTGTTCGCTTGAAGAACTGTCCCGATAGGAAATACGAAATCCACTCCCTCATCGAAACTCCACCCCGATATGTCCACCGCCTCGTTTCCCCGGTTGTACAGCTCGATGTACTCGAGGGTATCGTTGTTCTCGTATGGGTGGTACATCAGCTCGTTGATGACGATGGAAGTGTTGACTGAAATCTCGTTTGGCTTCCCCGGGGTTGAGGTGTGCATTGTGTACCACCGCCCTTCCCCGTCGGGATAGCGACCACGGCTCATATCCAGTCGCTCGGTTGCGTAAGCGCAGGCGTCAATGATTCTTTGCCCATCCGCCGTGGTGAAGTAGATTGCCGCGTCTTTCTTGGGCAACTCAAACCCCATCTCTGTCTCCGCAAAGGAGACGTGCTCCCAGCGCTTGACGATAGTCCCGGCGGGAATCTGATACTTCGTCAGGTTCACCGGGTCGTCGCTGAGATAACTCAGCCCAATGTTCACGTCGGCATTGCTGTTGTTGAACAACTCGACGAAGGTCTCGCTGCTCGAGTAGGCCAGGAATTCGTTGATGACCACCGGCACCACGCCTGCCGCTGCAATGGCCGCATCTTCAACGGTTGTCTCTTCGTCAAATCCGTTCGGCTCGCCCGGGCTGCCAGACTTCTGCGGGCTAACAGCCCAATTATCGCTGTCGTCGTTCTTCAGGTCCGGGTTGACAAGAGCGAGGGAGAATCCCGTTCCATCCGCACCGGCCGGCCAGGGGTATCTGTCCCTGTACCGCACGCGCGCCATGACAACCCTCATGCGGTCAGCCAGGGCGATTTGCTCACCTCCGTTGTCCAACTGTCCCACGAATGGCCCCATGAGCTTATCGCTGGGAATGCTGTAGATTGCCTGCATGGCTTGTACGTTCGAGCAAACCACCAGATAGGATTTCCCCGGCACGACGGTCCCCCGGGGGAACTGAAAGGTGATCCCCCTCGAGAAAGACCAGCCCCCGATGTCGAGGGGCACAGCATGCTCGTTATACAGCTCCAGCCATTCGGGGCTTCCCTCATCCTCCCCGGTCGGGTGGTACATGATTTCACTGATTACCATCGCCTCCGCCGCCAGAACGGCGGAGAACCAGACTGCGAAACTCAGCGCAAGTTTCTTCATTGCTCTGTCCGGGTTGTTTGGTTCGGGGCTGACATCATGCCGCAGCCCCTCTGCTCTCTCGGAGCCACCGTAGCCTCTTGACTCCAACCATTGTACCATTTCTCTCGCCCGCCGACGACCTCGTGCGCCTGGTTTGCTCAGGGCTCGTTGCCCCGGCCCCCCCTTTAGCCACCTGCTTTAGCTGGTGGTGATGGCATTGGGCGCCTCCATCATCCAAGCCCGCTTCAGTCCCGCCGAGGCGGGGCTTCTCGAACAGGGGATTGATCCATCGGAGGCCACGCAAATAGAGCCGCACGCCGCGCGGAGGCCGGGGATTCCGGAAGTTGCTTTTTCGTTCCACGAGATGAGGCGACGTTTGCGGGGCCCGTCGGGGACGCGGGTCGTGGCGGAAATTCGTATTGCGAAAAAGACTTCTTGACTTTTGCCAGTGGCGCGTGCATTAATACCAACGTTGATGTGTGCTGAAATAGTCTTGTAGCAACCCGTGAAGTAAAGGGGGTGCACAGATGAAAAGGGGAAAAGTCAGGAGGGCGGCAATCTGTGTCTCCGTGCTGCTCAACGGGACAGGGGGCCCGGGCCTGCATCATGGAACATAACCACAAGGGAGTTACAGCCATGTCAACGACGAAATGTCTGGCGCTCATAGTTAGCTTTTTCGTTTCCCTTACCCCCCGGGGATCCCGCGGCGCCGGGTGGTATGTTGACGCCTCGGTCCCCGAATCGGGCGATGGGAGAACCTGGGGCACCGCGTTCAAGAGGATACAGGAGGGGATAGATGCCGCGTCGGACGGCGATGCGGTCATCGTCGCCCAGGGTACCTACATCACGCACATCTGGTTCAGGGGGAGGAACATCGCGGTCCAGAGCACAGATCCGCTGGACCCGGGGGTCGTCGCGAGCACAGTCATCGACGCCGGGGGAGGCGCATCCGCGGTGACTTTCTACGGGACCGAGGGCGAAAGCTGCGTCCTCTCCGGCTTTACCATTCAGAATGCGAAGGGATCAGACGGCGCGATCTCCGGGCGTTACTGGGGTGGGGTCGCCTGCGCGACCATCGAGAATAACGTCATCAGAGATAACGCGGGCGCCGGCCTCGCTTACTGCAACGGCACAATCCGGAACAACACCATTTCCGGCAACTCCTCGGCCGGGCTGTATCAATGCAACGCGCTCATCCAGGGGAACGTAATTTCCAGGAACTCCTCTGACCCTTTCTCGCGAGGTGGGGTGTGTGAGTGCATCGGGACCATAGAGAACAACGTCATAACTGACAACCGCGCGGCCTGCGCAGGCGGTGGCCTCTCCAACTCAGACGGTATAATCCGCAACAACATCATCGCCGACAACTCGGCCAACAGCGGCGGCGGATTGAGCCTCTGCGCCGGTATCATCGAGGGGAACACCATCTGCGGCAACCACGCCTCGGGGGGCTGCTACAAGCAGAAAGCCGTGGGGGGTGGGCTGGCCTACTGCGCGGGCAGGATTCGCAACAATATCGTTTTCGGCAACAGCGCCGACTACGGCGGCGGCCTGTATGACTGCGACGCCATCCTTGAGAACAACACGATTTGCTTCAACGAGGCGGACCGAGAAGGCGGAGGGCTGCACGGCTGCCAGGCTGAGATTCGCAACTGCATCATCTGGGGCAACAAGGCCTCGGCGCTCTACGGTCCTCAGCTTTATCTCTCCGATGACCCAAGTTATTCGTGCATCCAGGACTGGACGGGGGGCGGCGAGGGGAACATTGCGGAAGACCCGCAATTCGTTGATCCAGATGGTCCCGATAATTCGGTTAGGACATACGAAGATAACGACTTCCGCCTTCTGCCGGGTTCGCCGTGCATTGATGCTGGCTTCAATGATCCGGAGCTGCCGGAGACGGATATTGCCGGGATGCACAGGATAATGTTCGGGGGAAAGAGCCTCACCGTTGACATGGGGGCATACGAGTATTTCATCAACGAGCTGAGGCCAGGCCCGAACCCCGATGAAACAACCCTCACCTGGAGGTCCCTCGCGGACAAGACCTACTCCATCTTCTACTCCTCCGACCTTTTCACCTGGCACCTCGCTGTCGAGAACTTCCCCTCCTCCGGCAATCAAACCACCTCCTGGCTTGACGATGGCTCCCTCACCGGCCTTCCGCCGGGCCAGGTTCCTCGCCGATTTTACCGGCTCCTTGAAAACCCATGAGCGAGCCGCTTGGACGAGGACCGGTTGCCGACAGTCATGTCCACGCGCCTGTGCTTTCCTAATCCCGCGGACCCTTTCTCCACCCTTCCACCGCAAAAGAGCATTTTTCCCGCCGCCCCCTCTGTGAGGAGAGTGCCCCTCCACCCCGAAGCCCGCTATCTTGCGGAATCTCTGGCACCTGGCTGGCAGAGGCTTGGCTTTGTCCTTCGCCATTGGTACGATGGGCAAGTAGGTGAGACGCGCTGGCAAGGTGTTCAATGCAGAAGAATTTGCAGAAAGGTCACAATCCATGCGTATGCTTTCCATGCTCATGAGACTGCGGGCGGCAGTTGGAGGACGGTGCGCAATGGCGTTGCGGTCCGTTTTAACTTACGCCCTGACGGCATGCAGCCTTTCGGCAACGAGTGAGATGAGCGGAGTTCGGGTTTCGCAGGACCAACGGGGTTTCGTGCTTGAGGGAACGGGCGCCCCGTTTGTGCCGTGGGGATTCAATTATGACCACGATGATGAGGGTCGTCTGCTGGAAGATTACTGGGATACCGAGTGGGCGCGGGTGGAGGAGGATTTTCGTGAGATGAAGGAACTCGGCGCCAACGTTGTTCGCATTCACCTTCAGCTCGGGAAGTTTATGGTGAAGCCTGACAAACCGGACGAGGGAGCGCTGAACCGGCTCGCGCGCCTGGTCGAGCTTGCGGAACGGCAACATCTGTACCTCGACGTGACCGGCCTGGGGTGCTACCACAAGAAGGACGTTCCTGCGTGGTACGACGACCTGTCGGAAAAAGAGCGCTGGGCTGTTCAAGCTCGCTTCTGGGAAGCGGTCGCCAGTCGCTGTGCCGGGAGTCCCGCCATCTTCTGTTATGACCTGATGAATGAACCGGTGGTTCCGGGCGGCAAAAGGGAGCCGCGGGCCTGGCTGGGACCGCCGTTTGCCGGAAAGCATTTTGTTCAGTTTATCACGCTCGATCAGGCAGGGCGTTGGCGGCCGACGATTGCTCGCGACTGGATTCGATGTCTGAAAGCCGCCATTCGCAGGCATGATCGCCGCCACCTGATCACCGTCGGGCTTGTTTCATGGAGCCTCGACCGTCCCGGCCTGACTTCCGGTTTCGTGCCGGAGGTGATTGTTGGAGAACTTGATTTCCTGAGCGTTCATATCTATCCGGAAAAGGCGGCTGTTGACGAGGCGATGAAGACTCTGAAGGGATTTTCCGTCGGAAAGCCGGTGGTAGTCGAGGAAACGTTCCCGCTGAGCTGCCCGCTTCCAGACCTCGAGCGGTTCATCAACGAGTCCGAGGCGGTCGCCGCGGGATGGATAGGTTTCTATTGGGGCAAGACGCCGGAAGAGTGCCGCCGGTCGAGAGAAATTCGGGATGCCCTGATGCTCGGTTGGCTGGAATTGTTTCAGAAGAGGGCAAAGACAACAGGAATGCCGCAATCGCAATGACGCGGGGTCTGTATGGCCTCAGTCTCAGGTGGGAGACGAGATTTTTGCGATTCGTGTAAGCCCTCACTTTCGGGCGGGGTGTTGGCCCGAAAGGGGCGGGGGAGAGGGCCGCGAGGGGAGGTGCTCGGCCAATTTCCCCCGGGGTTGCCATTCCGGTTGGGGCTTTCGCGGTTGGGCCGTTGTGGGGGGCTCCTGCCGCCCGTAACTGAGGCCATCCCTGCAATGGAAATGGGCACGGTTCTGGGCGACAGTCGAGAAGGGCTAACCACCGGCAGACAAAGACATCAAGGCGGGTTGGCCTGGGCGCTTTTCGTGTTTTTGTGCCTTTGTGGTGAGCGGAACCAGGCGGCGCTTACAGATAGCCTTCGGCTTTGTACTTCTGGAGCTTATAGAGGAGGTTGCGGCGGCTGATGCCGAGGCGCTGTCACTGCAATCCAACCCTGTAGAACTTCTGGCTGGCTCTTGGGCTTGGGTCTGTCCAGGAAGTGGCGTCTCCTTGAGAGGCGACCGCTGCCTCCTCGGTCCATGCGTAAGCCGCGAGGTCTGTACGGGACCAGATGGTGTAGTTGTCTCCGGGGCGGCTTGTCCAGGTCAGCTGACCGCCGGCGGCTTCGAACACCTCCGTGATCTTGAAGGGGAAAGAGCCGTACTCGTAAGCCCCCATGTCCACGGTTAACGACGGCTTCGTTGTCTTGCCCGGCCAGACACGGGGATTTGCGTCGAGGTCCGCTGCGTCCCACATCCAGTCCTTGTTCACTCCTGTGTCAATGCACGGCGAGTTCTCCGAGAGGCGATAGTCATTCCCCGCCACATCAGCGAACTGTGGATTACCCGAGATATTCCCTTGGCCGCCTCCACTCCAACCCTGCACGCAGCAATACACAGGATCGCGTGAGTCATAAACTTGAGGCCCGCTTGAAGCCGTATTCGCCCAGAAAACACAATTGCTCATTGTGCTGTCACAAAAAGACAGCCCCCCGCCAGACCATCCAGCGGAGTTGCTAACGATGGTGTTGTTTTCGACGATGCCATGGCACTGGCATACCCCGCCGCCAGTGGTGCGCACTCCTACTGCGCGGTTGCCTGAGATCAGGTTGCTCCAAATCGTGGCGTCGCGACAGTAGCCAAGGCCTCCACCGTTACCGGCCTCACCAGTAGCCGAATTGGCGATGATCACATTCTCCCGGACGATGCCTTCGCATTCGCATATGCCCCCTCCGGCACCGGCCGGACCCGCGACTGCGTTGTCGGAAATCGTGTTGCCCCGAATAACGCCATTGCAGTAAATCAACCCGCCGCCCCTTTCGGCCATGTTGTCAGTGATGACATTGTCATGAATAACTCCATCGCAGTACGCTAATCCACCACCCCTGCGGGCTGAGTTCCCGCTGATAACGTTGTTGCATATCGTGGCGTGCGTGTAAAGACCCTGGGGCGTCCCGCCAGAGATACCTCCCCCGTATTCAGCATTCCCGTTGCGTATTGTGAATCCCGCCAGAATGCAAGTTTCCTGCTCTGTGCCAGAAAAGGCGACGACCGAGCTGGATTGACCACCGTCAAGCGTCGTGTTGCTTACGATAGCCGCGTTCAGGGGATCGGTGCTACAAAGGGTGATGTTCTTACCGCTGAGCGTGATGTTTTCGACGTATGTCCCTGACGCAACCGTTACGGTGTCGCCATCTTCGGCCGCGATTATTCCTTCCTGCACGGTCTTGAAGGCCGTCTCCCACGATTTTCCGTCCCCGGATGCCTTCATCGAACCATCCACATACCGTCGCGTGGCGGCCCGCGACGGGCCGGCTACCGGGTCGGAACCCCGGTAGTATTCCTGAAGGTTCGATATGAGGTCACGATCGAGGTCCTCCGTTTTTCCCCAGCCAAGGTGTCCGAAGAACTCGGTTTCCCAGTCGTCGGGCAATCCGTCTCTATCGGTATCGGGAGACTTTGACGTGGCTTCAGTTGTCTTGCCGTATGCCCCCATGTCAACCCGCTCCCCGTTAGGCGCGGGCTCCTCGGAAAACGGAGAAACCAGATCTCCGTTATCTATGCAGGGAGACCAACTCAGGAGAAGATAGTCACCACTGCCCGCCGCAACAAAATATGGGTGCCGGCCTATGTTTCCCTCTCCGCCATGCGTCCAGCCCTCGAGGCAGCAATAGGTAGGAGTGCTCGAATGCTGGTCTATTTGGTTCCCGCCCGCATTTCCCCAGATGATACAATTGCGAATGGTGCCGTTGCAGTAATACAGAGCTGCCCCATCTATGCCCGCGGAGTTGCCTGCTATGGTGTTGTTCAGCACCGGGCCCGCGCAGTAAGCCAATCCACCGCCGCTATCGGCAGAGTTGCCAGAAATGACATTGTTTTCGATTCGAGCGTGCGTAGGGTTCTTCTGGCTTCCCCCAAGGATTCCTGCCCCGCTGGCGGCCTTCCCGTCGCGGATGGTGAAAGCGGAAAGGACGCATGTTTCGTCTTCCGTTCCTGAAAAGGTCACAACCGAGCCCGCCTTGTTGCCGTCAATGACAGTCGTGGAGACGGCTTTCCGGCCGAGGATGTCGCTACTTCGAAGTGTTATGTTCTTGCCGCCAAATGCGATGTTTTCGACGTAAATCCCTTCTGCCACCATTACCGTATCGCCGTTGGAAGCCGCGTTTATGGCTTCCTGGATGGTTCTTTTGGCGGTGTCCCACGAGGTGCCGTCGCCGGACTCTGAAACCGAATTGTCCACGAACCGCGTTTCGCCGATTGGCATCTGACCGTGCTCATACGCTCCCATGTCAACCTTGCGATTGAGGACTCGCGGATCACCGTCAAGGTCAACCGCCTGCCACATCCAATGTTCGTTCTTGCCAGTGTCTATGCAGGGTGAATTCCCCGATAGCCGATAGTCTCCTCCAGCAAAATCAACAAGGGCCGGATCATCCTGAATGTTCCCTTCACCTCCACCAGCGCCGCCCTGAACGCAGCAGAAGGCGGGCAGAGGCGTTTCAAAAATCTGAGCACCCGTGGGGGCCGAGTTCCCCCAGATGATGCTGTTCCGGACGATGGCGTCGCATGTCTTCAGTCCCCCACCCATATTGCCCGCTGAGTTACGGACAATGGTGTTGCTTACAACAGTGCCGGAGCAAATGAACAAGCCTCCCCCCCAATTGGTCGCCGAGTTGCCGAACACCTCATTGCCCAGGATGGCGCCGTCGCATAAAGCCAACCCCCCGCCGCCGGCAATCGCAGAGTTGCCTCGGATCACGTTATTCTGGATCACCCCGTCGCATTCGGCAAAGCCGCCACCCCACCTTGCTGAGTTGCCGGTGACCGTGTTCCCCTCGATCATAGCGTTACACCAGGCCAGCCCGCCGCCCCACTCCGCTGAGTTCGCGGAGATTGTGTTGCTCCGAATTGTCCCGTCGCAATAAGCCAGTCCCCCGCCACGGTCAGCCGAGTTGCCGGTGATGATGTTGTTTTCGATCCTGGCCCGGGTCGGACTCTCACGCGTCCCACCACAAATCGCGCCGCCATTTTCGCCACTTCCTTTTCGAACCGTGAACCCCGAAAACAGGCATGTATGACCCTCTGTTCCAGAAAAAGTGATAACGCACCCCGCCCCCTTCGCGGAATCAATAATGGTGTTGGACACAACGGCGGGGTCGGTCGGGTCCTTACTGCGAAGAACGATGTTTTTGCCGTGAAAGTGGATGTTTTGGACGTATCTCCCTTCGGCGACGACGACCGCGTCGCCATCGGACGTTCGGTCTATTCCTTCCTGAATTGTCTTAAAAGCGGCGTCCCACGACTCTCCGTTGCCAGACGAAGAAACCGAGTCGTCCACGTACCACGTCGCGCCCTGCGCTGTTGCAGTGGCACAAAACGCAACCCACACGGTCAAAACAAGAGTTGCCCGCACGTTCTGCCCTTCCTATATCTTGTTGTTTTTGAGCTCGGCAAAATGGCTCCTCGGGTGCCGAATGTAGCAGGGGGTCTGCGAGGAATCAAGAGAAAGGGGGCAGCATCGTGATGGGTCGGTGCCCGGCCGCAGTCGAGACGCTCCGAGGACAGGAGGAAAACAGGCGCGCTGGCGTGCCTCCACGGGTGCTCTCCAAGCAGGGATTAACCACTAAGGCACGAAGACATCAAAGGGGACTGGTGTCGCGGTGCTTCGTGTCTTTGTGGTAAGCTGGGTGAAGCGGCGCTCACAGATAGCCTTCGGCTTTGTACTTCTGGAGCTTGTAGAGGAGGGAGCGGCGGCTGATGCCGAGGCGGCGGGCGGCCTGGGTTCTGTTCCCGCCGGATTCGGCGAGGGCGGAGAGAATCGCGGCTCTCTCCACGTCTTCCATGAGGGTGCCTTCCGTGGCCGGGCTGGCGGAAGGAGCCGGAGCGGCACGGCCGGGGACCTCCTGCGGGCGGATTTTCGCGGGAAGGTGTTCCGGAAGGATGATTTCTCCGCGGGAGAGGAGGCAGGCTCGCTCGACGGTGTTGCGGAGCTCTCGGACATTTCCGGGCCACTCGTGCATTTCGAGGGCTGCGGAGGCGGCGCCGGAGAAGCGGACTTTGCCGCCGGCGAAGTGTTCTGCGAAGTGGTGAGCGAGAGGGAGGATGTCCGGGCGGCGTTCCCTCAGCGGTTGAACGTGCAACTGGATGACGTTGAGGCGGTAAAACAGGTCTTCGCGGAAGCGGCCATCGGCGACTGCTTTTTCGATGTCGCGGTTTGTGGCGGCGATGAGGCGGACGTCAACGCGAAAGGTGCGGTTGCCGCCGAGGCGCTGAAATGTCCCGTCCTGGACGACGCGAAGGAGCTTTGCCTGGAGGCTCGGGGACATGTCGGCGATTTCGTCGAGGAAAATGGAGCCGCCGTCGGCTGCCTCGAAGCGGCCGCTGCGAGTCTGGACGGCTCCGGTGAAGGCGCCTTTCTCATAGCCGAAGAGCTCGCTCTCCAGGAGGGTTTCCGGGATGGCGGCGCAGTTGACTTTCACGAGAGGCTTGTCCCTTCGGTCGCTCCAGAGATGGATGAGGTCTGCTATGACTTCTTTGCCAGTGCCGCTTTCGCCAGTGATGAGGACGGAGGCTTTCGAGTGGGCTACGACGGCTGCCTCGCCAAGCAACGCTAAGATAGCGGGGCTCTTTGCGACGACGCTGGCAGGGAGTTCACGAAGGGAAGGCGGCCTTGCGGCGAGCTTCGGTGCGCCGACGGCGTCCTCGACGGCGACGAGGAGTTCCTGGAGGTCTATGGGCTTGGCGAGGTAATCGAGGGCGCCGTCCTTTATGGCGGCGACTGCATCGCGCACGTCAGCGTAGGCGGTGATAAGAAGGACGGGAAGAACGGGGAAGGATTCACGGATTTGCCGCAACGCCTCAAGTCCGCTCATCCCCGGCATCCGAACGTCCATGATAACCATGTGGACGGGAGATTCGCGGAGGGAGGAAATGGCTTCTTCGGCTGTTGCCGCCTGGCGGCACTCGTACCCTTGCAAGACGAGAAAATCGGCGAGAAGCCCGCGCTGGGTCGCATCGTCGTCAACGACGAGAATTGTTCTGGATTCTCGTGAGGTCACTTACCCTCCTCGGCAACGGATATTCCGTCAACGCTGAAGCTGGAGCCTCGCGGAGCCCTCGGCTCGTACCGCAACCGCCAGCCGTGAGCGAGGGCAATCCGCCGACAGATTGCCAGCCCCAGGCCGCTGCCGTTCGGGCGAGTGGTGAAGTAGGGAGCGAACAGGCGGTCGCGATTTTCCGGCGGGACGCCCACGCCATCGTCCTCGACAACGAGACTCAAGTTGCCGTCCTTTCGATCTTCGACTATCAATTGGAGATGTCCACCATCCTCAAGCGCCTGGACTCCGTTGAGAAGGAGATTGAACAATAACTGACGGAGCATTTCGCGGTCGGCCCAGGCGACGGCGTTGCGGTCATCGAGGGAGACACGAGCTTTTTTCTCGTCAGCATCGGAAGAGATGAGGCCGCGAAGCTCATCGAAAAGTGGCGCAAGCTCCACTCGCTTCGGCTTGGGCTCTCTGGGGCGGGAGAACGCAAGCCACTCGTTGATTCGGGAGTCGAGGCGGTCAACTTCGTCGGCGATGAGCTTAATCTTATCCTGCCAACTGGGAGAAGAGGCGGACTCGGTGGCAAGGGTCTGGGCGGCCATTCGGACGGCGTTGAGCGGGTTTTTGGTTTCGTGGGCGAGTCCGCTGGCAGCGAGGTTCATCTCATAAAGATTGCGATTCTTTTCTTCTGCGAGGGCGAGGGACGACCGAAGGGCGACGCTGCGTACCGTGCCCCGCCACGCGAGGACGAGGGCAAGCACCATAAGGAAGCTCATTCCCGCCACCAAGAGACGCAGCCGCGCTCCGGCGGAAGCCGATTCCTGAAGGGACTGAAGAGGGAGGAGAACGGTCAGGAAGAATTGACTCTCCTGAGGGCGTCTCTGAAGGAGTTCGCCGCGGCGAGGCGGCGCCCATGGCCGGAATCGCCGTTGGGGGCCGCCTGGGCCTCCGGGCCCGGCACCACCGGGTCCCGGGCCCGGGGGACCGGGGCCGCGGAGTTCAGGGGCGCCAGGTTCGGGGCCTGGGCCTATCGGGGCAGGGGGCAGTGGGCGATGCCAGGGAATTTCTCCGATGCGCACTGCGGACCATAACTGGAGGGAATCCTTTGTCCAATTCTCGTCGGAGCCTTTTTCGGGCGATCGAGCGAGTTTGTCAACCTGTCCGGAGGAGGCGACGGTGTTTCCCTGAGAGTCGAAGAGGGCAAGGGCAAGGACGCCGGGACTGGCGGTGACTTCCTCGAGGATGGACGTAAGGCGTTCGGGCTGAAACATCGCCATGCGGGACTGCGAGCGGATGCTGCTGGCGACGGTTTGAATGAGGACGCGTCCCTGAGCACGCAAGCTTTCTTTATCCTGGCGCTGCTGCTGCTTCTGCTCCTGCCAGAGCCAGGCAGCGATTCCGAGCCAGAGGAGCGCCAGAACCGGGTAAAACCAGACCGTTCTCAGGGACGCGCCTCGCATGTGAGTCACTTCCTCATCTTGCCTCGTGGGGTATTTCCGGAGCACCAGCAGGAGGCGCCGGCGGCACCGCTGCGGGAGCATGGGGGACTCCTGCCGGCCGCTGAACCCCAGGAGCGTGGGGGATTCCTGCCGGGGGTTCGCCTTCTGGACCCTGAGGGACAGCGACATGCGGTGGCACTGCGCCTTCCCAGTAATCGCAGACGCCATCGTTGTCCTTATCAACGTAGAAGGGGCCTTGCCCTGACGGGCCCATGCCCAATCCGGGTCCCATCCCTGCACCAGGGCCGAACCCACGCCCGATGCCACGTCCGCCCATGCCTCCGAACCGACGGGGGACCTGCGCCCAACCGCGGCCGATCTGCGGCCTCACTCCTGTGCCGAAGCCAAGACCGGGACGGGGTGCACCGCCCCTGCCCTGTCGCAAACCTGGACCAGCGCCCCAGCCGGGGCCAATGCCGGGACGTCCCGGGCCAAGGCCCGCGGGGCCAAGTCCGGCTCCTTTCCCGATGACTGCGAGAGTCTCGCGGTACACTTCGCACTTCTTCTGGAGATTCGTCCGAAGCTCAGTGATTTCCTCAACGAGCTTCTTGACCTTCTCGACGTCAACATCCTTCTGTGCGGAGAGCCGCACGAGTTCCGCTCGCTTCTCGAGAATCTGTGCGGTGAGCTCTGCCCGTTCTGTCGCAAACTGCTGGCGAAGCTCCTCGACTTTCGCGGGCTGCTCCGCTTCGGTCTCTGCACCGAGCGAGACCGCGAAGCTCGCAACCGCAAGCACCACCGCTGTGAGAATCAGCTTTGTCTTCATGTTCGTACCTCCTTTTCTTTTTACTCCGTTTTTCTATTGTTTCCAAGCCTGAAATGTCAGGCGGTTCGGCTGACGAAGATGCAATCTTCGAGCCAGAAGGCTAACACCGGGTTTTTCAAAGGGTTACGAAAACGGCGTGTGCAACCGTTGCTCGACCGGTCCCTGCCCCGGGTGCAGCTATTGCACACCGTGAGAATGCAATCCGGTCGTTGGCGGCTTCCACCGAGTGAAGACGTTTCAAGCCTCGTCATCGGAACCAACCGGGATTTGCGCCGCCTGTCTGTGAACGACCTGGCGAGGCCATCGGCGGTCGCCAGAGAGTCTTCCTGCTCGCCGCCCACCTGCCAGGAACGACGCCATTCGTAAGACCCCCGGGTATGTTCGCATTTGCCTCTTCTCAGCAGCTCAGGAGAGAACATCGTTGACCCTCCGCCCCGTCGGACTGAACTCGCCACCACTGGTAAATCTTCTGGAGTATCTCTTCGGCAGCCGCCAGCTTGAGAGACGGGGCCAAAATGATTCTTCTCGCAGCAACGTCCACTACAACACACGACTGCGCCACGTCGGCCACCATGACCTCGACGCCGAGGCGGCTAAAGGAATCGTGCCATTTTCGCATCCAGTCTCTGAGGTTCATTCGGTCCTGCCAATTGTCTGCGGGTGCGTCCCGCAAAACTGCTTTTCTCACCGCTCTGTAAACTGAACTGACCATGGTTGTCTCACCCCCTACAGGTACTCACTGCCTTGTTTTTTAACAGTCATTGGGGCTGGGTTGATTGCCCAGGCGCAGGAGGGGGGAGCACGCTCCGGGCCAAAACTCTAACTCCCGCATCTTCAATGAATTGCGCCGAGAGACGTGTGCAGGATTTGCTCACGGCAATCCGTTTGCAGGGTGTAGTTCCTGCACACGTGTCCTCCAGAAGTGGCCAAAGGGTGCAAGCGCCTTTTGGCTCGCGAGCTGGCGACCTTTTCGCAATCTGCGGGTATGGACGGCGGAGTGGCGAAGCTGCGCTTGCGCGAAACAAAAGGGAGGCAGTACGCTCTCTGACTCCGCAGTCTCGGCGCCGCACCTGCATTTTTCTGGACAAGGGGAAGCCATCCACCTAAACTCAAACTCGATTCGCCGTGGAGAAACGGCGAAGTGTCCATGCGGGGGCGTTTGCGGGTGAAACGCAAAGCAACCGCGAAGGGGCCGCTCTGGGTTCTGGCGGCGGCTCCTACGTCGCAGAAGGAGACCTGAAGCCCCGTGTGTGAAAAGAAAAAGGTGATCGTCCTTTCGGGAGGACCGAATCGAATCGGGCAGGGAATCGAGTTCGATTACTGCTGCTGCCATGCGGTTTTCGCGCTGAGGGAGATGGGGTATGAGGCGATTCTGATTAACTCCAACCCTGAGACGGTCTCGACCGATTACGACACGAGCGATAGGCTGTACTTCGAGCCGCTGACAAGGGAAGACGTTCTGGAGATTATTCTTCAGGAGAATCCGGAGGGGGTCATCGTGCAGCTCGGTGGGCAGACGCCGTTGAACCTGGCTGTTCCTCTGGAGAAAGCGGGGGTGAGGATTTTAGGGACTTCCCCCGACGCGATTGACCGTGCGGAGGACAGGGAGCGGTTTCGGCAACTTCTGACAAAGCTCGGCTTGAGGCAAGCGCCGAACGCGACTGCGACCTCCGTCGAGGAAGCGCAAAGGATTGCGCGGGAGGTCGGCTACCCGGTCATTGTGCGACCGAGCTACGTGCTGGGCGGGCGGGCGATGGAGATTGTCTTCGACGAGGACGAGCTGAACAAGTACATGGAGAGGGCGGTGGAGGCGTCGCCCGACCGGCCGGTCCTCGTGGACAAGTTCCTCGAGGACGCAATTGAGATTGACGTGGATTGCGTCGCGGACGGCAAGCGGGTCGTCATCGGCGGAATCATGGAACACATCGAGATGGCGGGGGTGCACTCGGGGGATTCGGCGTGTTCGCTCCCGCCGTTCTCTCTGACGGACGAGGAAATCACGGAGATCACCCGCCAGACGGTTGCGCTGGCGAAAGAACTGGGCGTGGTTGGCTTGATGAACGTTCAGTATGCCATCCGCGAAGGGGTCATCTACGTGTTAGAGGTCAACCCGCGAGCGAGCCGAACCGTGCCCTACGTATCGAAGGCGACGGGCGTCCCTTTGGCGAAAATTGCGACAAAGGCCATGTGCGGGATGACCCTCGACGAGATTGGCTTCACGAAGGAAGTAACGATTAACCATTTCGCGGTGAAGGAGGCGGTGTTCCCGTTCTCGAGGTTCACGGGAGTGGACGCGATTCTCGGCCCGGAAATGAAATCAACCGGAGAGGTCATGGGGATTGATTCGACTTTCGGGATGGCTTTTGCCAAAAGTCAGGCGGCGGCTTCGTCCCCCTTGCCGACTTCCGGGACGGTTCTGCTCTCTCTGAAGAACAAGGACAAGCGGCCGGCGCTTTTCATGGTGAAGAAGCTTCAGGACCTCGGATTCAAGATTGTCGCCACGGAAGGGACTGCGTCGTTCCTGAAAAGGCAGGGAGTGAACGCCGCGCGAGTATTCAAAGTTGGCGAGGGGCGACCGAACGTGGTAGATTTGCTGAAGAACCACGAGGTGCAACTGGTGGTCAACACCCCTTCGGGAAAAAGATGCCGGCAGGATGAGGTGGTCATCCGCACGACGGCAATCGCGTTTTCCGTGCCGCTGATTACGACGCTGCAAGGCTTGGCCGCCGCCGTCCAGGGAATCGAGGCCCTCGTCAAGGAAGGTATGGCCGTCAAGACGATTCAAGAATACCACAGCGAGGTCGTTTGCCCGCCTGCCGGAGTCGGGTAGGTGTCGCGTCAGGTGCGGGGGTGTCTGGGATTGCGTGAGGTTTGTTTTGTGGCCGGGGAAGATTTTCGGAACACGGGGCATCTTCCAAGCGTCTAATATCCGAAATAGGGGGTGCCGCAAACACCAGAGTTTCTGCGTTCGGTGGAGGTATGAACAGCGTCATTTCGATAAATAATGTAACGAAGCGGTTTGGTGAGGTGGTGGCGGTAAGAGAGCTTTCGTTTGAGGTGCCGCAAGGGACGATTTTCGGGCTTTTGGGGCCGAACGGCGCCGGAAAGACGACGACTCTCCGGATGATCTTAGGCATTTTCCTTCCCGACGAGGGGACAATCACGCTTTTCGACGGGAGGGGAATCGGAGATGCGAAAGAGAAAATCGGCTATCTTCCGGAGGAGCGGGGGCTTTACCGGAAGATGAAGGTGGGGGACGTGCTGCGATTTTTCTGCGAGATAAAAGGGGTCGAGAAGGAAACCGCGCGGAAGAGCGCGGATTACTGGTTAGGAAGAGTGGGGCTGGCGGACTGGAAGGAAAAGAAGGTGGAGGAACTCTCTCGCGGGATGCAGCAGAAGGTGCAGTTCATTGCGACGATTATTCACCAGCCGGAGCTACTGATTCTCGACGAGCCGTTTGCCGGGCTTGACCCGGTGAACGTGTCGGAGATAAAGGACATTGTGGTTGAGCAGAAGAACGCGGGGAGAACGGTGATTCTTTCAACGCACATCATGGAGCAGGCGGAGAAACTGTGCGACGAAATCTGTCTCATCAACAAGGGTATGGCGGTTCTGAACGCGCCTCTTTCGGAAATCAAGCGGAGTTACGGGACGGATTCGGTTCAGATACAGTACAGCGGCGACGGGGCGTTCATCCGGGAGCTGCCGGGGGTCAGGTCGGTTGACGACTATGGCAACTACATGGAAATGAAGCTCGCTCGGGACACCGACCCATCGGCGTTGCTGAGGGAGATTTCGCAGAGAGTGGCGGTGACGCGGTTTGAGGTTGTTGAGCCGTCGCTGAACAGGATTTTCATCGAGAAGGTTACGGAGGCGAATGAATAAGACCCTCAAGATCGCCCAGCGCGAATACGTTGTGAATGTCCGAAGAAAATCTTTTCTGATAGGCATTTTCCTCATGCCGCTATTCATCGCCGGCATCTCCATTCTCCCGGGCATTCTCGCGAAGAAGGCGATGGAGGGGGTAGGACAGACGAGAAGGGTGGCGATTGTTGACCTGACCGGACAGTTGTATCCGGAAGTGAAGAAGATGCTCGAGGAACAAAGAGGCGGACCGAAGTACATAGTTGAGGAGATCAAGGCGACGGGCGAGGATTTGCAGAAGAGGCAAACGGAACTCAACGAAAGAGTCCAGAAAAAGCAGCTCGATACATACGTTGTTATTGGCAGCAAGGTTGTCGGTTCGCACAGCATTCCCGTGGAGGAGTTCCGCAAGCAGTACGGGGATTCCCCGGACCACAAGATTCAGTTTTATAGCCGAAACGTGGCAGACTTCGGCGAGTCAGCGCGAATCCAGGGGGCGGTGACCCGAGCCATTATTGACCGCAGACTGATAGACCTGAACATTGATCCCGCCGTCACCGCGAAAGCCTCCTGGAACATCAACATCGAGACGTTGGAGGTGAAGAAAGGCGAAGCGAAAGAGACACAAGGGCTAACAAGCTTCTTCGGCGCGTTCGCCTTTGTGATGTTGCTGTTCTTCGGCTTACAGATCAGCGGGCAGACGCTCATGCAGAGCGTCATCGAGGAAAAGAACTCCAGAATCATGGAGGTTCTTCTCTCATCCGTCTCGCCCAAGGAACTGATGCGCGGCAAGATTTTGGGATTGGGCGCCGTCGGGCTGACGATGATGGTGCTGTGGGCGGCGGTCGGCTACACGGCGGCGCGGCTGCGAAATTTCGACGTTGCATCTCTGCCCAATGTTGGCTACATGCTTGTATTCTTTCTGCTCGGATATGCCTTCTTCGGGACGCTGATGGCGACGGTCGGTTCCGTGTGCAACAGCGAGAAGGAGGCGCAGCAACTGCTGATGCCCATCATGCTGTCCCTCGTGCTGCCGTTGATGGTCTGGTTCTACATCGCCCAGCGGCCCGACAGCACTTTCTCACGAGTTCTCTCGGTGATTCCCTTCACTGTGCCCATGATCATGATGTTGCGGATTGCCATACAAACTCCCGCGACGTCGCAAATCGTGATCAGCGTCATCGTCATGCTCATCTCCATCTGGGTGTGTCTACAGGCGTCTACGAGGGTCTTCCGCACCGGCATCCTCATGTACGGCAAACGCCCCAGCCTCAAGGAAATCGCGAGGTGGGTCCGATACAAGTGAACGCACGTGTAATTGCGTGCTCTCTGCGTCCTGACGTCTTCGGGGGTATCTCCTGTCCCCCCTTGCTCTCGCTAAGACGCTAAGACCTCCGCCTCTTACTGTCTCTGCAAAGTGGGCGGGCGGCGCCGACGTTTCTCCCGAACATCTTCTGCTGACGCCGACCGCAGCGTTAGGATGGACTTCCGTACTTGCTCTGCCATGCGAGTCTTCTCCGGCCACGAGAGAGCCTGGCGGCTTTTCTGCCACTGCGCCTGTCGCCTCAGAAGTTCTTGAATATCAAAGTCCATTGAGGAACCTCGCTTCAAAACGCTGCCACGCATCGGCCAAACCGTGTCGCTTGGCCAGGCAAGCGACCTCGTCGCGGCTGACGCTGCCCGATTCTAACAACGCAAGAATCCGCGTTCGGTCCTTGGCCCGGCCAACGCTCAATGCGTTCACTGCTAAGAAAGCCGCGCGGACAACGCGGAACGGAACGCCTTCGAAATCGGCGGTCTCCGCCTGTTGCAGGGCTTCCTGCGTCAGCGGGTTGACGACGGGAATGAACTGCACCGGCCAGGCCCCCACGCGCACCGCTTCCCCCTCCGGCTCGTATCCTCTGTCTGCACAGAACTGATAGATGCCTGCGAGAGGATCCAACTGCTCCGCGGACGGAATCCCGACCAGCACCTCCGCATAAAGGGTGGCCACCGGTTCCGTGTATCTCATCTGTGCGACAGCACCGAAAAGCGCGTAATCGGCGAGCACGCCCGAGTCCCTCACGGCATTCAACAACTGGGCGACCTCTTTCATAACTTCAGTCTACCAATCGCCAGACGCCCTGTCAATCCGAGGGCCCGGCAGGGAGGAGCCGGGACGCCCTGGCGGTCTTCTTTCGTTACAAACGGGCGATGGGTCTGGGGCTAATGCCTGCCGATGCTGACACGATAGAACCTTGTTCTTGATGAGCCTGCGTTGGGGTCAGACCAGGAGGTGCCGGGCGCCGAATATTCCTCCATCCAGCTCACAAGGTCTGCGGAGCTTTCCAGGACATAGTTGGGCGCACCCCCCGCGGTCTCATAGGCCCCCATGTCCGGGCCGTCGCCAGAGATGCGGGGGTTTCCGTCCAGGTCCTTCCCGGCATCCCAGGAAATTATGGGAGTGTCGTCTTCAAAGGCGATCGTGGGCTGCGAGTACATACCCCCTGCGTCAATGCAGAGCGACCCCGGCCCCAACCTGAAATCACCGTTCTCCGGGTCCCCGAAGAGCGGATCACTCGCGGTGTTGCCGCGTATGCCCGCGAGTTCTTCCCACCCGACACAGCTATGCACGATGCCGGTCGCCATCCACATCGCGTATTCGGCGAACCAGCGGAAGTCGAGGTCGTATTGCGTGTTCCCGTAAACGATGCTGTTGTAAAGGCGTATCCATGCCCCTCCGCCGCCCGCGAGGCCGGGGGGAAACGGAGCGCCGACCAGCCCGACGGAGTTGCCCGTTATGGTGGACGACGTCACGATTACATCTCCGGTGGCGAATGGCTCGAAGCCGATCGGCTCCGCGCCGGGCGGTGCCCACACCCCATCGTCTATCGAGAAGCACCAAATGGCGTTTTCCCCATTCCCGGAGAGGACGCAATTGTTGATTTGGACTAATGCACTTCCCCAGACCGCGCCCTGTGAGGTCACGTAGACGCCGTCGCCGGTGCTGTCCCGCACAACGCATCTGTCCATGATGAGGCGGGCCCTGTCGTACCATCCTGCCTGCACGACGACTCCGTCTTGACCACAGCTCGAAATGGTGCTGCTGGAGACCTTCACCAATACATGCTTGAAGCCAAGCTCGATCTGCCCCCCCGGCGCCAGGTAGTCGCATCCCTCGTACTTGCCCAGCGGGTCGTCTATGTGGACCGCCATCCCCGCCCCACCGCAGCTTCGGATCTCGCAACCGGATACCTCAACCTCGAGTTCAGACTTGTATCGCTCCTTGAGGAGCCTCTGCCATTCGGTGGTGCTCCCGCCATGCTGTTGGAAAGAGATGCCGTCGAGCACAACCTGCCTTGCAACGACCAGAATTCCGGATCCCGCACAGGGGCCTACCCTGCAATCGGTTATCCGGAACAGCCGGAAGGTGCCGAGCTTTGCCGGAGGAACGCCGAGTTCAGCGTAAATGCCGGTCCCATCGTACGGCGATCCGACAACCGTCAGAGCGCTGACGGCGTTGTCCCAGGTTAACGTCAGGGCGGGCTTCATCGGGACCACGCCGTGCACGATGGCCTCACCGTGTGCAGAGCCTCGCAGGCTCACGCCCCTCTTCAGGACGACGTGCTCCGTATAAAGACCGGGACCGACAACAACCTCATCGCCTTCCTGCGAAGCATCGACCGCCAACTGAATGCTCCGCGCGGCGCTTTCCGGGGTTAGGTAAGGGTACTCGTTTCGCCCACCGATAGAAACGTAACGGACGGCGGCCCCAGCGCCAGCAGGAGCCAACAGGGTCATGGCCACAAAGGCGAAGCGAAGGTGTCCAACCAAAAACGAGCGCGCTTTCATGCTGCCTCCTCGTGCGTCCTCGGAAACACCACGGTTGAAATTTCACGCGGTAGAAACGAATCCTCAGGGCGGATATGTCAGTTGACCACGTGGTGGTGCTTCCTGTGGCAGTTTTTGTGCCGGCCGTGGTCCACACGGTGCTTTCGCCCAGAGCCTCGGCCCCTGACCGCCGTTGGTTGACTTGTTCTTTTAATAAAGCACATATCGTGGGATCAGTCAATAGAAAAGCTTCGCGGCGCAAAAAAATGTTGTGGACGTTCACATAGAGTGCTAAGATAGAGTTAGATAAAGGAGATCTGCCTACCCGTCGGTGATGCCGACGCTTAGATTCCTTTTTCGCCGATGAGTTGGTCGTAGGAAGGTTGCCAGGCGACCCCGCTGGCAGCGAGAGGCAACCTGCCGGAAATTCACCCAAGGAGGTATCTAAAGATGTTGTTTGTCAAGGCTTTCCCGTTGATAGTGCCACCCGCCGTGATCGGCCATACGGAGCTTATCTGGATCTTCGCCATCCTGTTCCTTCTATTTGGCGCGGCGAAGCTCCCGGCTCTTGCTCGCTCTCTGGGGAAGAGCATGAGAGAGTTCAAGAAAGCCTCGAAGGACATAACGGAGGAGATCGAGAGGGCAGAGTCAGAGGAGGAGGACGATTCCTCCAAAAAGTCCGGGGGCAGCGGAAGCGTGAATGACTGATGAGTTGAAGGAGGAGCATTTCGAGGAGAAGCCCTTCCTGGAGCACCTCGAAGACCTCCGGATGACTCTCCTCAAAATCATCGTTACGACGGCCGTCGCCGCCGGGCTGTGCCTGATTCTCTCCCAGCAAATCCTTTCGGCTCTCAAGTACCCCATGGACATGGCCGGGGTTGTTTACGAGCCGTACCAGCCGACACCTCCCGCGAAAGCTTCTGAACCGAAGTCGCCGAAAGAGGTAACCAACGCTTCCCCGCCGAATTCTCCTGAGGGCAAGACCCAACCAGGCACGCACATCGTAGTGACCGGCCCCTTCGGGCGGCTGGTCGTCCTCGCGTGGGACTTATTCAACTATTCCAAGAAAGCCCTTGTCTCTCTCAAGGAAAGTGCCCATGAGGTCGGGAATGTCCCCCCAAAAAAGCAGCCGGGGTCCACAGCCTCATCCGCGAAAGCCGATAAGAAACAACCCCGTCGGGCGAAGAAAAGTGCACCCCCGACTGTTCACCTGATGGTCACGGGACCGGTTAAAGGGTTCATGCTGGTTATGAATCTGGCATTGTGGTGCGGCGTGGGAATAGCAATGCCGCTGAACCTCTTTTTCCTGGCGCAGTTTATTTTTCCGGCGCTGACCCGCAAGGAGAAAAAGTACGTGACCCCCACGTTTCTCGTGGGAGGCTTCCTGTTCGTGCTCGGGATTCTCTTCGGGTACTTTCTGGTAATTCCCCTCGGGCTTTACGCCCTGGCCAGCCTCAACGCAAAGTACGGCCTGGAGAACTTCTGGGAGATGGACAAGTACCTGTCCACAATCGTGAAACTCCTCCTCGCAAATGGAGCTGCGTTTGAGGTGCCGCTTCTGCTGACAGTTCTTGTGAGGCTTGGCGTCGTGTCCGTCTCCACCCTGGGAAAGAAGCGCAAGCATGCTCTCGTACTCATTCTTTTCGCGTCCGCTATTCTGACTCCGACCGGCGACGCGTTGACGATGACCCTCGTGGCTATCCCTATGTACGTCCTGTACGAGGGCAGCATCTGGGCTTCTCGGATTCTCATGCGAAAGCAACGCAAAAGGGAGAAGGAACAGGAGGAGAAGGAAAGCTACTGGGAGGAAAGAAAGAGAATCAGACGCGCCCGGAAGGTCGAGCCTGAGAAGAAGGAAGAAAAGCCCGCGCCACCCGAGCAGCCAACGCAGCCCCAGGGTTCCTCTCCGCCGCCCCCTGAGCAGCCCGCGCAACCTCAAGATGCCACTTCACCACCCGGGGAGCAACCCGAGGGCGAGGCACCGCAGGAAGGACCACCGGAACAAAGCACTCCCGGGCCCGACGACTCGGGCGGCCAGCCCCCTCCGTCCGAGGACCAGACGCCGGAGCAGACCAACGACGACCGCCGCCACTGGGACGACTGATTCGCCCCGGCGCAAGCCCTGCGTTTCGCGTGGAACTGACTGCGGAAGACCAGAAAATGGGATAGGATAACCGGATTGTCGGGATTGCCCTGTCCGTGCTGTAATTCTGTCTGGTTCCCCGTCCTTGCCTGCGAGCTCTGCCGCCCGCGCGAGCCACTCAGTCCTGAAAGCCTTTTCTCAGGACCTTCCCGCTCCGAACCCCGTGAGACTCCCCCTTTTCCACCGCGACCTTCCCGTTGACCATCACCAGCTCAATCCCCTCGGGATACCTGTGCGGATTGTCAAACGTTGCAGTGTCCGTAATTTTGTCCGCATCAAAAATCACAATGTCCGCGTAAGCCCCTTCCGAAATCACCCCGCGGCCCTCGAGCCCTATCTTTCTGGCAGGCATGGAGGTCATCTTGGCAATCGCCTCCGCCATCCCCACCACTCCTTTCTTGACATACCTCCCGATGACCCGCGGGAACGTCCCGTAAACGCGCGGGTGTGGCTTCCCCGCCGCGAGAACTCCATAATCCGCCCTCGCGGCGCCATCCGAGCCAATCATCGTGTACGGCTTTCGGAGCACCTCCTCAAGGTTCTCCTCGCACATCGAAAAGTAAATCATCTCCGACCGAAGCTCATCATTCAAAAGGATGTCGAACACCGCTTCACAGCAATCCTTCCCTTCCTCTCCGGCAATCTCTGCTATGGATTTCCCCTCGTACTTCTTCAAATCCCTCGCCGAGACGCAGGAAAGGACCATCCGCGACCAGAAATCTTCGTCCGGACGTTTTTTCAAAATCTCCAGCGCCATTTTAGCCCGCGATTCCTTATCCGCGAGCCGCTGTAGTTCCTTCTCCTCTCCACCTTCGTAAGCCCAGCTCGGCAGAATCGAGTCGAGGCTCGTGCTCGATGCAATGTACGGATACCGGTCGCACGTAACGTCCAACCCCTCTCCTCTCGCAGACTCTATCGCCTCAAACGCCTCCCCGATTCTTCCCCAGTTGTTCTTCCCTATCGCCTTCAAGTGCGATATTTGGAGCCTCACTCCCGCCTCCTTCGCGCACGCGATTGCCTCTTCAACAGCCTCCTTGAGCCGGTCCCCCTCGTTTCTCATGTGCGTGCTGTAAAGCCCACCGTGCTCTCTCGCCACCGACACGACTTTTAGAATCTCCTCCTTCGCCGAGAACATCCCCGGCGCATAAACCAACCCCGTGGATACCCCGAATGCTCCCTCTCTCAAACATCGGTCCGCGATTTTCCTCATCCTGTCAAGCTCGTGCATCGTCGGGTTCGCCGACGAGCCCCCCATCACCGCCGTCCTGACGTTTCCGTGCCCGACGAGAGTTGCGATGTTCAGAGCGATCCCGTTCCGCTCCAGAATCGCGAAATACTCCTCAGGCCACTTCCATGAAATCTCAATCCCCATGCCCGCGTACTTCCGCGAGAGGTCCGCTCGATGCTGCTCGTCGAGAATCGGGCAAGCCGAGAAACCGCAGTTCCCAACAAGCTCCGTCGTAACCCCCTGGCGAACCTTGCTGTCTGAGTTCGGGTTTATCACCGCCGAAAAATCCGAGTGCGAATGAATGTCAATGAATCCAGGGCAGGCTATCTTCCACGTCGCGTCAATCCTTCTCCTTGTCTCCTCGGTCAGCCGTGACCCAACCGCGACAATCTCTTCTCCTCTGATCCCTATGTCTCCTCGGAACGGCTCACTGCCTTTCCCGTCGTATATCGTCGCTCGTTCGATCTTGATGTCAAACATGCTATTCGTCTCTTGTTTCTCCCGTCTTCCTCGTCTCACTGCCGAAGGCGCGCCTCTCGTCATGGCGTGAAATCCCACGGAAGCAAGATGACCCGGTAGAACCGCCGCCTCACGCGAGGCTCCGCCGGGGAAGGCACCTTCTCCGACATCCCGCCGTCAATCCAGGTGGTTGTGCTTTCTCCGGCGAGGATGTACCCCGGCACCGTGACCCAGTTCCGCACGTCCGTGCTCAGCGCCACCTGGTAATATCTGCCCGAAAGGCTCTGCCACGAGACGGACACTCGCCCGTCCGATAATCGCAGCGTCTCAAGCACCACGTGCGGCGTGGACCTTGCGTCGAGGGGGTCCGTGTGGGCCAGCTTCACTTCCTCGTAATCCGTCACAAGGTCTCCGTCGGTGTCCGGGTTATACGGGTCCGTCCCGGCCGCAATTTCATCGAGGTATCTGAGCTTATCTCCGTCGAGGTCCGGGTCGTACGTTATCCTTATACTGTCCGTCCCAATAACGCGCCCTTTATAATCGTACGCCGTCAGAACAAGGTCGTTGAACCCCGGCTCCAATCCCACTGTCCCGCTCCACATCGTGCAGTTGTTCCGGTTCGGCCAGTCCGGGTCGAAGGGAACGCCGTTGACATCGAAACGCACCGCGTTGACCGGCGCCGTCCCTGAAAGCCGAATCTCGGGCTTGTCATAAACAACCGGTTTCACCGAGCCGGTGGAAATGTCAAGCACGGCAGTTGGAATTTGCCCGATGACAGCGTTTCGCCTGCTCGTCAGGAAGCTCTTGATGTCGGTCGGCGGGCTGACTCCTTCTCGCCGGAGAACTTCATAGACTCCGTCCAGGACCGGGTCCGCCTCCTCCCGGCTGAATGGTCCATTAAGCAGCTCTAAGAGAAAGCCATAATATCGCCGTTGAAACCGCGGCCACCTGACAAAGCGGTCTATCGTCGGGAATCCCCCGTGGAAAATCGAGTCCGAGGCACGATTCGACTCAAGCACAAGGTCGCAATCCCAGGGCACCATCATCCACTTGCCCAGGACGGGAGCGCGATACAGATAGCAATTCTTCCCGCGCTCGTACCCCAGCGAATCCCAGTCCCCTATGAGAGTCCTCGTCGCTAACACTGCCAGCCACTCCTCCGTGTCAACCCTCGCTCGAATTGCCGCATCAAACTCCGAATCCGGCGTCGTCGCCGGGTCGAGCGCTTTGATCAGGTCTATCAAGTCGCTGTAGTCGTCGAAATGCTCGTTCGTCCTCTGCTTGAAATTCCAGCGATACGATTCCTTGTCCTCGCCCTTGTAGCTGAGCTGTGCCGTGTCAATGTCGAATCCCCCGCCGTCGTTGAACCGAAAATAGTCGTCAACCTTGTAGAGTGTCCCGCCATCGTCGCCGTTCCACCACATCGCCGCAAAATCCTTGTCAACCTTCTGCACGTCCTCCAAAACCCCCCAGTAATTCCCGTTCAAGCCGAAGTACACGTACTTCTGGTAAGGAGCGGGCGCACGCATCTTTCGCACGAGGTAGAAGGCAAACCGTTCTCGCTGTTTTGTCCCGTCGTTTGGGTCGAGGTTGACCTCTCGAACGCCATGAAAAGGCTGCTCCCGGTTAAGAGCTATCCTGAACCGGCTCCGCGAGGGCCGCCCCCACGGACTCCCCCGATACCTCATCCCCACGTTGTAGTAGATTTCGCTATCGTTGAAGACGAACGTCGCGTCGAGGAGCTCGTTGCTCAACGGCGGGCGCGAATCCAGCAGCCCCCGGTTCGCCGCTGTCATCAGCAGTTGATATACGTTCAAGTTCGTCGCCGGACGATTCGTCTCGACCCGGTAGAGCGCCACCCGCTTCGGCGCGTCCGATGGAAACGCCATTATCGCCCCAAGCGTGTCAACCGCGGAAATGTAGAAACACATCATCGTCCCGTCGGTCTGCCCGGGTATCCCCGCTCCATAGACACCGTCCCCCACTTCCAAATCGCCGTGCCGCCCGTCGTCAGCCATTTTGGCGGATAGAAACTCCGCCGCCCCGTCTGCCTTGTAAAACAGCGTCACCGAGCCAACCCCGTCGGCATCCTTCACCCGCGCCCGCACCCTAACGCCCTCCTGCGCCTTAGGCACAATCGGCCATTGGTTCACGTCATAAATGAGCGGACCTATATTCGGCTTGTACACGCTGTTGACCTTCCCCGGACTCCCGAGCCTCTCCGGCATCTCCAACCGGTTCGCCCGTACAACACCATGATTCCACGTCCTTGTCATCAGCAGATTGATTCCGCGCTGCCACTTCGCCCAGAACGAAACCGTGTACGTCCTGTTCGACACCAGCGACGGGCTAACGTCGCACTCGATCCGATTCACTCCCGTATCCCCTCGCCCCGTAGCCATAATTTTCAAGCAGCCCGGCGCGCTATGGAAATCTTCCTTCACCCACCTCGACTGGACCTGATCCCCTTCGATGAGCCAGGTAGTTGTTCCCGAGTCAAAGCGTCCGTTTTTGATGAGGTTATTGCCGGAGGTGTCGCGCAGCTCGATGTCGTCTATGTAGGTGATTCCCCTGTGCATCAAAAACATGTGGAACTCCGATTCCCCGTAATTCTGCACGCCGCTATATTCATAATACTTCCACTCCGCTTTCTTCGTCTCGTCGCTCGCGTCCCACGCCGATGCCACGCTGTTGTCCTCGCGGGGGTCAATAAGCTCCAGGCTCGACCCGCCTCCTCCCGCCCACATCGGCCAGCGTCCCCCGTCGTAGTAATGGACTTCATCCACGAGGTTCCCCAGCGCGTCGCAAAGCTCGATTCTCTCCCCCTCGTTCCGCAGAACCCCCACGAACGGACCGAGCACATTCTCAATCTTGTACTTCTCCATGAGAGCCTGCGGCGCCTTTGCGACGACAACATATCCGTCTGATGGTATTGTGACCGCCGGAAACATGAAATCTATTCCGTCGCTGAACCGCCACCCTTCCAGAGACACCGGATAAGAACCCCTGTTGTAAAGCTCCACGTACTCCCCTTCCTCGCCCCCTCCCGGCGGGTGGTACATGATTTCATTGATCACAACGTTTTCCTCGACGGTGAGCTGGTTGGGCTCGCCGGGCGTCGGAGTCACCATCGTCCACCACCTCTCTCCCCCGTCGGGGTATCGCCCCCGGCTCATGTCTGCGCTTTCTATGTCGAAAGCAAAAGCGTCCAGAACCCGAAGCCCATCCGCCGAAGTCAGATAAACCGACCCTCCTTCCACAGGCAGGGTGATCCCCGTCATGTCCGATGTGAACAGTGCGACTTCCCCCGCATATACAGTCGTTCCCGAAGGTATTTGCCATTTCAAAAGGTCGTTTGCGTCGTCGCTCAGATAACAGCCGCCAGCATCAACGTCCTTCCTCGACTGGTTGTAAATCTCCACCCAGCTCTGCCCTGCCTCATCCGTCCCTATTTCGTTCAAAACGACAGGCAGGGCGTCCGTCACGCTAACGGTTGATTGCCTGATCAGCTCCGGGGCAATCCAGAAATCCGCGCTTTTCGGCGACGAGTTGTGCGCCTGGACCGCAAGCACGTTCCGTCCCACCTCGAGAACCGAGACATATCCCGAGACGTCTATTTCCTCCGCCATCCCGGCCTCGTGCACGTCCGCCGGCGTGTTGTAGTACACGGTGCTCCGCGGGTTGCCCAACATCCTCCGCGCGACCTCCACCCCGTTCAGGTAAGCCACAAACCCATCCTCGTAGTCTATTCGCAAAAGAAGCGTCGTTACGCCGCCCGGGTCCCCAACGAAGAATTCCTTCCTCATGAAGACGGAAATGTAGCCGCCTCGCATGTCATCGAGCAGCGTCCCGCAGTCTGCGAAACCGAACCCCATTGGCGTCCTCCCGGAAAGCCACTGCGACACGGAGTCGTCAAAATCACGCTGCCTCCATGCATCTATCGGCTTGGAAGGTTCCAACACACCTTTGAAGTACCGCCACTCTTCCCCCGTCCTGACCAGGTGTGTCCGCCTCACAATCTGATTCACGGTGTTCGGCAGCCCCGGCGTTCCGCCCACCACCGAGCTTATTCCCCAGCTTTCGCACTGATCGCTGGGGAGGTACGGGTCGAGAAGAGACAGCGAGTGCCCCGTCCCGTCGGCAGCCGCGGGCCATGGATACCGGTCGCTGTATCGAACGCTCGCGATAACCGACCCGTACGAGTTTGCCAGCTCGACCCTTTCTCCCGCATTGCTCAACTGGCCGTCAAAGGGGCCCATGACGTTGTCAGTCACATAGACAGACCGAATTGCGTCGGGGTCTTTGCAGACAACCATGTACGACCGCGGCGCCATCACCATTCTGTCCGGGAAAGTGAACTCAATTCCGGCGGAGAACCGCCAGCCCCCCAGGTCGAACGGCACCACATCTTCGTTATACAGTTCCACGTACTCCAGCCATTCGGCGTCCCCCGCCGGATGGTACATGATTTCATTGATGACGACTCCGTTCGCACCGGACGACATCATCCCGAAAGCTACAGCGAACACCAGGAAAAGCTTCTTCATGCGAGCACCTTATCTCGATAGTGCCGAGGGTCGCGCCCGACTGAACACCGTCGCTGAGCGTCTCCTCGACGAGCATCCTCCTCTTATAGGATACCACAATCCTCCACAAATTCCCCTCAAAAACTCCCCGTGGCCGTCGCCGAGTGTCCGCAGGGAAGGATTCACCGCGGACACCGCAGAGTCCGCAGAGAAACCCAGGCCCCGGCGCTGTTCTGTTTCTCCGAACTTCTCTCTGCGTCCTCTGCGCTTCCGCCCCCGCCGAAACGGGGTAACCAGCCATCACTCGGGGACTACACGCACCCGCGCATTTTCTCTTGTACGCGCCTTGAACGTTTTGGTATATGAAAGCACTCCCCGCATCTTGTTGGCTCCGCATTTTCTTGCTTACATGGGGGAACGTTGCCAGATGAAATCGGACCTGGAAATTGCTCAAAGCGTCAATCTCAAGCCCATAACCGAAATCGCCGCCTCCATCGGCCTGAAAGAGGACGAACTGGAATGCTACGGCAGGCACATCGCCAAAGTTGACCTTGCCGTCCTCGAGCGCCTCAAGAAGCGCCGCAACGGCAAATACATTGACGTAACCGCCATCACCCCAACACCTCTCGGCGAGGGGAAGACCGTCACGACAATCGGGCTGTCCCTCGCTTTTAATCGCCTCGGTAAAAAAGCGGTCGCGGCGATTCGTCAGCCTTCCCTCGGTCCCGTCTTCGGCATCAAAGGAGGTGCAGCCGGCGGCGGCCACTCTCAGGTCGTCCCCATGGAAAGCATCAACCTCCACCTCACCGGCGATTTCCACGCCGTCGGTGTCGCCAACAACCTTCTCGCCGCCTACATTGACAACCACATCCAGAAAGGCAACGCCCTCGACATAGACCCCTTCACCATCACCTGGAAACGCGTCCTCGACATCAACGATAGAGACCTTCGCTTCATCGTCACCGGCCTCGGCAACAATAGAAGCGACGGCATTCCCCGCGAGACAGGCTTCGACATCACAGCCGCCTCCGAAGTCATGGCAATCCTTTCCCTCACCACTGACATCCACGACCTGAGAAAGAGGCTCGGCAACATCGTCGTCGCCATGAACTCCAAAGGCCAGGTCGTCACCGCCGAAGACCTCAAGTGCGCAGGCGCAATGACCGTCCTCTTGAAAGACGCCATAAAGCCTAACCTTCTCCAGACGACCGAGGGAACCGCCGCCTTCGTTCACACCGGTCCTTTCGCCAACATCGGCCCCGGCAACAGCTCTGTCCTCGCTGACAGAATTGGCCTCAAGGTCGCCGACTACGTCGTCACGGAAAGCGGTTTCGGCGCAGACATGGGATGCGAAAAATTCATAGACATCAAGTGCCGGTACAGCGACCTGATTCCCAGCGCTGTTGTGCTCGTGGCGACCGTTTGCGCCCTCAAAGCACACAGCGGCAAATATGACGTAGTCGCAGGCAAACCCCTCGACGCGCGGCTCCTCGAAGAAGACCTTCCCGCCATCAAGGAAGGCTCCGCAAACATGCTCAAGCAGATTGAGAACATCCGAGTCTTCGGCCTCCCCGTCGTCGTCGCCATCAACCGGTTTGCTGCTGATACCGACCACGAGCTCGAGCTCGTCGCGAAAATCGCCGTGGACGCCGGCGCCGAGGATGCCGTCGTCAGCGAGGTATGGCGGAAGGGTGGGGAGGGGGGAATCGAGCTGGCGCAGGCGGTCATCCGGGCTACAAGAAAGCCCGGCAATTTCAAATTCCTCTATCCGCTCGACATGCCGATTAAAGAGAAAATCGAGCGAATCGCCACAAGAATCTACGGGGCTGGACAGGTCGTCTATGAACCCCTCGCCGAGAAACAAATCAAGCTCTTCACCGACGCAGGCTTCGGAAATCTCCCGGTCTGCATGGCGAAAACGCACCTGTCATTGTCGCACGATAAGAACCTCAAGGGGAGACCCCAGGGATTCAAGATGCCCATCAGGGAAGTCAGAGCCTCCGTCGGGGCGGGCTTCCTCTACGCCCTGTGCGGCGACATCATGACGATGCCAGGGCTTCCATCCGTCCCCGCAGGCAACTTCATTGACATAGACAAACATGGCAAAGTCGTCGGCCTTTTCTGAAAGGACATCTGTGGCCATGCCGACTCCGAGGGCGATCCCATGACTCAGAAAAAGTACATAGCCGAGTTCAAGGAAGGCGACCCTGTTTCAAAAACCTTCTACGTCAATTCTCGAAATCGTCTTTTGACGAGGTCAGGCAAGCCTTACCTTTCTCTCAACCTTCAGGACAAAACCGGAACCATCAACGCCAAAATCTGGGACGATGCCGACGCCGTTTACGCGGGGCTGGTCTCGGCAGAATTTATCCATGTCCGGGGAACTGTCGAGAAGTACATGGACGACCTTCAGCTCAAGGTTGACCAGCTCAAGGTCGTCCGCACCGAAGAGGTTGACCTGGGCGATTTCCTTCCCACCAGCGCCCGCGACGCTGACGAGATGCTCGCCGAGCTCCGCCAGATCTCCGGGACCCTCCAGGACCCGTTCCTCAGATCGCTCCTCGACCTCATCTTCGCCGACCGAGACCTCCTCGAGCGTTTCAAGCTCTCCCCCGCCGCCAAGCGGCTTCATCATCGCTTCGTCGGCGGCCTCCTCGAACACACGTTGTCCGTCACCAAAATCTGCGACTGGCTCTGCGGGCATTACCAGAACGTCAAGCGAGACCTCCTGATCGCCGGCGCGATTCTCCACGACATCGGCAAGGTCTATGAGCTGACATCTTCGCCCTCCTTCGACTACACGACCGAAGGCCGCTTGGTTGGCCACCTGGTCATCGGCTGGAACATCGTCGAGGAAAAAATCAGGCAGATTCAGGATTTCCCGCGAGAGACCAGGATCAACCTCGAACACCTCATCCTCAGCCACCATGGAACCTACGAGTATAGCTCCCCGGTCGTCCCCAAGACCGTGGAGGCAATGCTCCTCTACCAGGTGGACGACCTCGACGCGAAAGTCCAGTTGACACAGGATT
>CAYZXL010000051.1:0-36386 GCA_964482435.1 uncultured Verrucomicrobiota bacterium | reverse complement strand
CACAGATGGTGGGAGAGGAACCAAAGGAGAATATCCCGGCGCCGCGCTTGGCCAGCCCCCCCGTTATGGTGAAGCCCGAGAGAACCGAATCTCTTCCCTCGCCCCTCGTAAAGCTGACAACGCTGCCGGAGCCTCCCGCATCCAGAACCGTTGAAGCCACCACGGCGGGGTCAGAGGGGTCAATCGACCGCAGAGTCAGCGCCTTGCCGAGGAAGTCTATGTTCTTCGCGTAGCGGCCTGGGGCAACGGTAATCTCATCACCATCCCTGGCTGCCACGATCCCGGCCTGGATCAGCTGATAGCAGCGTGCCGTCGTGAGATTATCTATGGGAGCCGAAGAAGCCACGGTTGGGTCCCAGCCGAAGCGATATTCGTCTATGTTGAGGATGCTGTCCCCATCGGGGTCGTCCATCCCGCCATAGTCCAGATGTCCGAAATGGAGAATTTCCCAGTCATCCGGAAGATCGTCGAAGCCGGGCCCCGTACCCAGACTCTCGGCGAAGGGCGTATTGCCGTAGGCGCCCATATTGATGCGCCCGCCGTTCGGTTCCGGTTCCAGTGAAAATGGCGAGGAGGGGTCACCCGCATCTATGCAAGGAGACCAGGGAAGAAGCCCATAGTCACCGCCATCGGGATCAACGAAGTGAGGATAGAAGGGCATATTCCCCTCCCCTGGATCCCCGTCGGAAATGCACGAGTAGGTCGCGGAGCAACCCAAAAGATCGTCGCCATTACCCCAGATAATGCAATTTGTTATGACCAGGGAGGAGCCGGGCCAGGCGTAAATGCCCCCGCCATACAGACCCGCGGAGTTACCCACAATCGTATTGTTGGCGATCAGCGGAGAAGACCCCTGAGCGCAGAATATCGCCCCTCCATAAAACTCCGCAGTATTGCCGACGATAACATTGTTCACGATGGTCGCCGAACACCAGCGATCACACGAGATTCCGCCGTAATAGCCCGAGTTCCCCAAAATCACATTGCCGCTGATGAGAGGGGAACACGCCGTCTTCCCCATCCAGATCCCCTGTCCGTGGCAGATTACATTATTGACGATAGCAACAGCTCTCTCTCGGGGTGAGAGCGCTCCGCCGCAGATTGTGAATCCAGTGATAGTGCCGTTATAGAAGTCGATGTATGTTTCGCTGATGATGGTCCGGTCCACGGTGGCGCGGTCGTCCGGGTCTTTGGACCTCAGAACTACGTCGGCCAGGATGACAAGTTGCTCGGCTTGGGAGTAAGCGCCAGGGGCAACGATGATAGTGTCGCCATCCGTGGCTGTATCAGCAGGCTCCTGGATGCCGTTGAAAGCTTTCTCCCACGAAGACCCGTCGCCCCCAGGAGCCGCTGCCGCATCCACGTACCAGGTGCTCGCTTTTGACGGCAAGGCGAGAACGACGGACGCCAACGCGCTTAAAGCAACTATGCCAACGCGCGCGGGGATCCTGTTACACAGACGCACAGGTGGTCTACGCTCCATTTTTTCCTCCTCTCCTCAGCTCTGTTGCAAATTAGACCACCCCTCCGGCCAAGAGACAGAAAACTCCCATCCGGGGCCCGCTTTCCAGGGGGCCGACGGGGGGCGCACTCTCCTGACCCTATCGCTGGCGCCTTCATAGCCAGGGGCAAATACTCGTACGCCCCAATGTCCACCGTCAGGCTCTTTCCCCCGTGGAGAATCCTCGGTCTTCCGAGAAGGTCAGTCTCCGCCAGACCCGGCACATCGCTGTTTTCTGCATCTGTGCGCAGAGAATCCTGGCTTGGGCGGACGGGTCGGACCATCCGCAAGCTATGGCGGAACCTATCGAATGCCGATTCGGTAGAACCTTCTGCCCAGTCCGTCGGGCTTCTCATCCAGCCACTGCCACGCGGGGCCAACATCAATGGATTCCCAAAACCTCAGGTCCGAAGAGTATTCGACGATGAAACTGAGACTTGCCGGGCCCTCCTGAAACTCGTACGCCCCCATGTCAACGGCAGCCCCCGATATGCGCGGGTTTCCGTCCATATCGTCTCCAATGGACCATGACACCAACACGGCATCATCAACGCGGGACGCCCTGACGTCGAGAACCGCTGCGGTGTTCCCAGCATTACGGCATGGGGAATCTGCTCTGAGCCGATAATCTCCGTTCTCTGGATCAACGAATCCGGGATCCACATGGATATTTCCCTCCCCCGGATCATCATCCTCGATGCAGGAATAGCTTACCGCTGTGCCGTAGCCGGCAATCTCATCCCCATTTCCCCAAAGGATACAGTTGGCGATGGTTGTCGGGCCGGTGTCGGGCCCGCCGTCGCAGACTATGCCGCCTCCGTAACGTCCTCCGGGGTTGGCAACGATGGTATTGTTAACAATGGTCGTGCTCATCCGCGGACCACAGTAAATTCCTCCGCCCTCATTGCCTGCAATGAGGTTGTTCGCAACATACGCCCTCGCAGCGTCAAAATATATCCCACCGGCAAGTGCTCCCCTGTTTCCGGTGATGACATTTCGCTCGATGGTCGCCGATGCGCACTCCCATACGTAGATACCCCCGCCCCATTTGCCCTGGCTGTTCCTGATGATATTGTCGGTGATGGTCGGGGAACCGCACTCGACATAGACGGCACTGCCGTCCTCCCGTGTGTCATTGCCCTCAATTACGTTCCTCATCAGAAGGGGGGAGCCGCCGTAGCAGTACACTCCGCAGCCGGCGGTGTCGGGGAAATCCGGGGCCGAATTGCCTGTAATCACATTGTCACAGATGGTGGGAGAGGAACCAAAGGAGAATATCCCGGCGCCGCGCTTGGCCAGTCCGCCCGTTACGGTGAAACCCGATAGAACCGAATCTCTTCCCTCGCCCCTGGTAAAGCTGACAACGCTCCCGCAGCCGCCGCCATCGAGGACGGTGGCAGCCACGATGGCCGGGTCTGACGGGTCCGTTGACCGCAGGGTCACTGCTTTGCCAAGAAAATCTGTGTTTTTCACGTAGCGACCCGGCTGTACGACAATCTCATCTCCGGGACTTGCCATTGCAATGGCGGGCTGGATCAGCTCGTAAGAACGACCTGCGGTCAGATTGCGGATTGGCGCCGCAGACCAGACAATCGGGTCCCAGCCGAACCGATATTCGTCTATGTTGAGGATGCCGTCTCCATCGGGGTCGTCCATCCCGCCATAATCCAGATGTCCGAAATGGAGAATTTCCCAGTCGTCCGGAAGATCGTCGAAGCCAGGTCCCGTACCCACACTCTGGGCGAAGGGAGTATTGCCATAGGCGCCCATATTGATGCGCCCGCCGTTCGGTTCCGGTTCCAGTGAAAATGGCGAGGAGGGGTCACCCGCATCTATGCAAGGAGACCAGGGAAGAAGCCCATAGTCACCGCCATCGGGATCAACGAAGTGAGGATAGAAGGGCATATTCCCCTCCCCTGGATCCCCGTCGGAAATGCACGAGTAGGTCGCGGAGCAACCCAAAAGATCGTCGCCATTACCCCAGATAATGCAATTTGTTATGACCAGGGAGGAGCCGGGCCAGGCGTAAATACCCCCGCCATACAGACCTGCGGAGTTGCCTACGATAGTGTTGTTGGCGATCAACGGAGAGCACTCTGGCCCGCAAGATATTCCTCCTCCATAGAGCTCCGCAGTATTGCCGACGATGACGTTGTTCACGACGACGGGCGATGACCACTCACTGATCGCGATTCCCCCGCCTAAGCCGGAATTCGCCAAAACCAAATTTCCGCTGATGAGAGGCGACGCGCCGCGGACAACAATCCCTCTGCCATTACGGATTGTGTTGTGTGTGATAGCCAGAGCTCTCGGTCCGGGTGAGAGTGCTCCGCCGCAGATGGTAAATCCACTGATGGTGCCATTGAAATAGATAGACCTTTCGCTGATGATGGTCTGGTCCACCGTGGCGCGGTCTGCCGGGTCCTTCGACCTCAGAACAACCTCGGCCGGGACAACGAATCTCTCGGCCTGGGAGTAAACGCCAGGCGCGACGATGATAGTGTCGCCATCGGTGGCTGTATCAGCAGCCTCCTGGATACCGTTGAAAGCCTTCTCCCACGAAGACCCATCGCCCCCGGGAGGGGCTGCCGCATCTACGTACCACGCGGTTGCTCCTGACGGCCACGCGAGAACGACGGACGCCAACGCGCTTAGAGCAGCTATGCCAACGCGCGTGTGGATCCTGTTACACAGACGCACAGGTGGTCTACGCTTCATTTTTCCCTCCTCTCCTCTGCTCTCTTCACACATTAGACCACCCCTCCGGCCAAGAGACTCAAACTACCAGACGCGAATGTGGTCGTCCCTCTGCTCGACAAGCTCCGCTGGAGAGTGCTCCGCCATGACCCTCGCGCTTGTTGTGCCATCGTCTGGCGTCTCGTTGCTCGTCGTTGCCCTAAGCCTCGTCCCTTCAAGGAGTTTCAGAAGAGCCAATGCCGCTCCAGCAAGAATAATCGCGGTGAGAATCGCCCCTTTCGTCGGCTCCACCCGTTTCACAATTTCCCGTCTTCATTTCGACCTTATTCTGGCACGCCGCCGTCAATCTAACCCAAATGATATAATGCGCGCGCCGCCGCCCAAAGTCAAGAGCTTTTCTCGAGCGCCAGTTTCCTCCCGGAGCCGTCCCTCACGAACCTGAAACATCGCCCCGGCCTGTGTGAGCCAAAAAGGGACTCGCGAAATCGCTGCGCTATTTTGGCGGCGGCTCGACAGTGCCGGGAAAAGCAAATGCGACGGCGAAACTCGAGCGATTGGGAAGAGGGTTTCAAAGCGACGGGGGCTCCCTGAGATTGGAAGTTGGCGAAATGGGGTTATGTCCTTGTTCGCGTGGGGTTACGCTCCTCGGGAGTGGTCGAAAACGGGCTGATCAACGTTCTCGCCTCTCACACGAACTCCGGACTTCCCTGGCCGCGTCGAAAAGGGCGGGGAGGCCGAGGGTAGATGTGAGAAGGAACACGTCGTCCTCCTTCCACCAGCAGATGACGTGGCCATCTTTTGCGTCGCAATAGAAGTAGGTCTGTCCGTCTATTTTCTTGACCTGGAGGGTGCCCGGTTTGCAGAGCCTGGCAATCTCCGCCTTGCCATCCGTGCGAACTACGAAGAGCGAGAGGTTTGCGTTGGGGTGTGTGTACCTTATCTCCGTGGCCGGCCTCTCGCAGACGGGGCACTGGCGGAAGCCGAGTAGAAGACATTGCTTGGCCTTGAGGTCGGGAACGGCGATGTCTCTATTGAGCCTCCGGCGAAGCTCCTGCTCGACTTTGGTGGGGTCTGCGCCTGCGACTTCAAGCGGATATTCGTCGGCTTCAGCGTGATGGAGGAGTGCTTCCCGGACGAGAGGGGGAAGGCGCTTCGAGTTCATCAGGAGGATGACCGAGGCAAAAACAGCCAGGAACGCCGTAACTATGACAGCCGATGCGAGGAACGGCTGCGCCCGAAGCCTGGCGAAAAGTACGTGCAGAAAGCTGCTCATGCGCGATGAAGGTAGGCTGGCGAGGATGGCCGATTTCAGGCCCGGAGGCGCTTTCTGGACCGGGAGGAGCCGCGAGACGAGCCGCTTGACGTCTTGGTGGGTTTGGAAAAGCCCGTGGCACCGAGGGCATTTTTGGAGGTGTGCTCGGACGCCTTCCGCCACGTCTTGCTGAAGCTCTCCGTCGGCGAGCGGGGAAAGGTGCTCAGCTGCGCTGCTGCAATCCATTATTTTTTGCCTTCAGGATTCCTTTACTGACAGCCAGATCGTAGAGCCTTTTCTGGAGAAAACCCCTCCCCCGGGAGAGTCTCGATCGGACTGTCCCGATGGGCGTGCCCATGATTTCAGAAATCTCTTTGTAACTGAAGCCCGCTATATCGGAAAGGACGACTGCCATTCGGAACTCAACGGGAAGAGCCTCGAGGGCATACTTTATGTCGTCCTCCACGAGTTCGTCGAGGTCGGGGCTGAGCTGAAAATCTGCTCGTCGCTCAGACGCAGGCTGGGCGTCAAGGCCCTGAGCACCTTCGATCTGGTCGAAACTGACGGTAGAAGGTTCCCTTGCCCTCTTGCGGAACCTGTTGATGAAATTGTTTTTCATGATTTTAAACAGCCATGCCTTGCAGTTGGTTCCTCTCTTGAACTTGTCGAAAAAGCGGTAGGCCCGCAAGAAGGTTTCCTGCACCAGGTCCTCGGCGTCCTGGACGTTGCCGGTCATTCGCAGGGCAGTATTGTAAAGGAGGTCGAGGTGAACGAGTGCGACCGCCTCGAATTCTCGTCTCTTCGATTCCGATTTTTTGTTCCTGACAGCCTTCAACCTCAACTCCTCAGTGATGAGAATCCCACCGTTTCCCGACGAGATAAAAGCCATCGCCGGGCTTAGAGCTCCGAACGCGACGGAAAGGGGCCCAGCGAGCCGCGGCTGCTTTCGAAAACCATGTTACCAAAGGATTCGCGCCACTTCAATAGCGGTCGCGAACCAAAGGGAATGAAAAGTCGGCTCTATGGCGCTGGATAGAGGGGAAGGATGGAGCAGCGAGATGGGTACGCCTGAATCGAGAGGCGGGTGAGAAAGGAGCGTCGCCAACCACCGGTGGGGCCAAAGGACCAGCGTCGGCATGAACTATGCATTGGACGGGGTTGCCTCAGAAAAAGTGTCCTTTACAGCAAATGCGGTAGGGAGGGTAAAACGCCCGACCTGAATGAAAAATGTGCCGCGAACCCGGCGGGCACTGCCAGATCGGAGCACAGAATTCGCTTCGGATGAGGAGGATTTCGATAAGACATCTGTCGTTGCCTGCCGGTGGCCAAAAGGTAGGCCGGTAAGGTGTCCCGTCAATCGAAGGCGGTTTTTTCCACAGGGGGCCCCCCATGCGATAACAGCTTAATGAAGGGCGCGGTGAGTGGGACGCTCTCAGAGGAGGAACGGGGTTGGACAATTTTGTGCAGAAATGAACAGGTTCCGCTGTGAGTCATTGTGTCGGCGGACGCGCCCAGAGAGTCACGGAAAGGGGATGAAAGAGAATGAGTTGCAGTAATCCTGTTGGATTCAATCGGGGTTTCTGGATATTAGCGGTGTTGGCGGCCCTATTTCCGTGTCTCTGTGAAGCTGGGAGTTCTTACTCATTCTCGGGCGTCGTTCAGACGAGCATGGGGGACGGAGTCGCCGGCGTTACGGTCGTCTTCTCTTTGGTCGGAGGACAGGGAGACCTCCCGGGCCCGGTGACCACGGACGGGGCGGGGCGATTCTCTCAGTCGGGGTTTTCAGAAGGGGCCGAATATTCTGCCGAACCGAGAAAGGCTGGCTGGCTTTTCGGACCGCCGCGAATTGAATTCAGCGCCGGGACAGAAAATGCGATTTTCATAGGGCGTCCTCCATTTTCCATCTTCGGAAGGGTAACGGACGGTCGGGGCGTAGGGGTACCGGGGGTGACGCTGACATTCTCGCTCTTGAGCCGCGCGGGAGCCGTTCCTGGGGCGGTTACGACGAATGCCAACGGGGAATTTTCGCAAGAGGGCTTCACAAATGGAGCGGAATACCGTGTTACCCCCGAGAAAGATGACCTGAGGTTCTCACCAGTCGGCCGCGATTTCAGCGTGGAAACAGCCAGCAGTGCCCTGACGTTCGTTCTGGCTGCTCCCTACACACTTTCGGGAAGGGTCGTTGACACGGCGGGGAAAGGAGTCGCGGGGGTGGAGGTTTCTTTCCTTTGCATGACGGGGGACGGGGAACTTCCCGCAGCGGTATTTAGCGATGAGGTCGGATTCTGGACGCAGTCAGGGTTCAGTTACGGCTTCGGGTACGTCGTCAGCGCGAAAAAAGCCGGGTATGCCTTTGACCCCTCGTACCGAGAAGCCTCGGGTGCAGCCGATGACCTCGATTTCACGGCGGCTCCGCCGTATTCCGTCTCAGGGCGAGTGGCGGATAAGCTCGGCCGGGGCATAGAAGGGGTTGAGGTGGGCTTCAGGCTGAAAAGGCTCGCCGAGGAGGAGCGCTGGGGATGCGTTGCTTCCTATGATTTTGAGGGGACGTGCGAGGATTCGGTTGGCCAGAACCACGGCGTCGGAGTGGACATCGGATACGTCGAGAGCAAGCCAGGCCATTCGAGGGCGATATACTTCTGCAAGGATCGCTCAGTAGTCAACATCGGGGACGGCCCAAATATATCGAACCTGTCTGCGTTTACTCTGACAGCGTGGGTCCTTCCATTGAGCGATGGAGACGCAGACGCAGGAAAAATCTATTTCAAACATAGTTCGGCAGGCGGCTCGATTGTATTTGAGGTTTGTTTTGAATCGGCGGGTTCAGTGCGCCTTTTCGGGCGAGTCGGATGCGAGCAGTCTGTGGCGGAGAGCCTGTCGCAGACGAGGATGTCGCTTGGGGAATGGCACCACGTCGCAATGACGTGGGATAGCTCCAGCAAATTCGTGTGTCTTTACATTGACGGAACAGAGGTGCTGTACGGATACCGGCTTCAAGGGGTAGGGGAGCAACCGGAGGATTCCGGGGGGAGCGGCTGCATCGGGAGTACTCAGGTCGCGGGGCGCAGGTTCGATGGATACATTGACTCTTTTCGCATCTACCGAAGGGTGCTAACACCAACTGAGCTAATGGAACTGGGCAAAGAGGAACAGGTTGTTCCGGGGACGGTCATCACCGCGAAGGACGGGACATGGAGCCAGACGGGATTCTGGGGCGGGTGCTGGTACGAGGCGGTGCCGTCGAAAGAGGGGTGGGGGTTCGAGCCGACATCCCTGCGGTTCGGCGAAGCGAAAACGAACCTGAATTTCACTGCGACCCCGCCTTATGCGGTTTCCGGGAAAGTGAGCGACCCGTCGGGAAGAGGCGTTGCAGGGGTGGAGATGGCTTTCACGAGAACGGGTCCCGGAACCGCCGACCTCGATGGTTGCATTGCTGCTTACGAGTTTGAGGGGTCTCTGGAAGATCGGGTTGGCGACAACGAAGGGACCGGCGTCGGAATCGAATACGCCGAGAGCACAAGAAGTGGCGGGCTTGCCGCGAACTTCTCCGGGAACGGGGGCGCGGTGAATATAGGCAGCGCTTCTGTGCTCGACAATCTTGCCACGTTCACGGTCGGGGCGTGGATTTGCCCGCGAAGCGACGGCGAAGGAGACGCGGGAAAGATTTTCTGGAAGTACAACCCGGCGGGGGGGAGCATTCGCTTTGGCGTTAGCTTTGAAGGGGCGACGGGCGTGCGATTGGGCGCACGGGTGCTTTGCGCGTCCGTCCACGCGGAAAGCCTATCCCTGACGACCGTCCCTGTCAATGAGTGGCGGCACGTTGCTATGACCTGGAACAACGCCACGAAGCTCGTTCGGCTGTTCGTGAACGGGGCGGAGGTCACGTATGGCTACATGACGCGCGGCGTCGGAGCTCAGAACGACGATGCGGCGGGCGAGGCCATCATCGGCAATATCAAGGGGGGAGGGAGACGGTTCGACGGGTATATTGACGAGATGCGGATTTTCAATCGGGCGTTGTCTGCCGAGGAAATCCGACGCGTCATGGGGCATGACGAGAGCGCCCGGGCTGTCCCATCGGTAACTACGGGTTCGGATGGCGCATGGAGCCAGGCGGGGTTCGCGGGTGGACGCGGGTATCTGGTAACGCCGTCGAAGGCTGGCTGGGGCTTCACGCCCCACCGGCGAGAGTTCGGCGCTGCCGCAGGGGATGTGGATTTCGTTGCGGCGCCGCCTTACGCCGTATCGGGGCGCGTAACGGATGCCGCGGGCAAAGGGATTGAAGGGGCCGTGCTGAGGTTCTCGTCGAGAAAGCCGGGGCCAGGCGTGCCCCTGCCGGTCGTTACGGACAGGGAAGGGAACTATGTGCAAGGAGGATTCTGGGGTCTTTGCGAATACGGAGTGGTTCCGTCGAAGACGGGCTGGGGGTTCGACCCGGCGCTCCGACAGTTTTCAGGGGCTGCTTATGACGTGAATTTCGTGGGCTCGGAGCCCTATCGGGCGTCGGGACGCGTTGTTGATACGTCCGGGAATCCGGTCGCCGGGGTGCGAATCTCCTTCTCGAATCCGGATGGCAGCCGGCTTGTGCCAGAGGCTGTAACCACTGACGGAAACGGCTACTGGTCGCAGACGGGGTTCCGCGGAGGGGTGAGCTACAGGGCGTCTCCATCGAAGGAGGGCTGGGCTTTTGACCCGGCTGGTCGTCTGTTTGTCGAGGAAGCGACCGGACTCGATTTTCTGGCGCTGCCGCCGTTCTCGGCTGAAGGAAGAATCACCGACCCAGCGGGGAATGGCGTCGCGGGAGTCGCTGTAACGTTTGTCGCTGAAAAAGGTGGCTGGGTTCCGCCGGCGGTTGTGACGGATGCTCTCGGAAGATGGCATCAGGACGGTTTTGCTCCGGGCAACGTATATAAGGCAGTTCCTTCAAAGCAATCGTGGGTTTTCGCTCCTGCGTTCAGAGAATTCGCGGAAGAAGCGACGAATCAAGATTTCCTCGGAACGCCTCCGTACGGCGTGACCGGGAAGGCTATTGACGAATCGGGGCACGGGGTTGGCGGCGTGACGGTGAGGTTCTGGGTGAGGAGCGGCGCAGGTTTTGTGCCCTCCCAGGTTGTCACGAACGACAGCGGTTCATGGTCGCAGAGCGGCTTTTCGGTCGGGACGGAGTATGCCGCTGGATTTGCAAAGGAAGGTTGGGTTTTCACGCCGTCGTGGCTGGGCTTTTCTGGTCCGGGGGGTGAGCTTGTCGTCGTTGGAGGCGGACCATATCCAGTTTCCGGAAAGGCCGCTGACGGCAGCGGAAAAGGGCTTGCAGGGATAAAGATTGTTTTCTCGCCACGGGGTGAGGTGAGGCGGACTCCGGCTTCTGTGGTTACGGCGGCGGATGGGACGTGGTCGCAGGGAGGATTTGCGAGGGGAAGCACGTACTGGGCGATTCCTTCGGACGGAGGTGCGAGGTTTTCGCCGAGTTACAGGGTGTTCAGCGGCCCGGCGAGCGGGCTGGACTTCGTTGCGGGGGAAGCTTACGGCGTTTCCGGGCGGGTTCTCGACGAGGAAGGGCATCCGGTCCCGGGGGTAGAGATCGTGTTCACGCGGAGGAGCCGGTCGGGCACAGTTCCACCGCCTGCGGCAACAGGGCAGGACGGGGCGTTCAGCCAGACTGGGTTCTCGTCAGGAGGAGCTTACCGGGTGACGCCGCGGAAGGTTGGTTGGGGATTCACGCCGGGGTACGCTGATTTCTCAGGACCGGCGGAAGCCCTGGCTTTCACGGGACAGAGTCCTTACGCTGTCTCGGGACGTATTGCGAAAAGCTCTGGCGAAGGGGTTGGTGGGGTGGAGGTCATTTTCGCCGCGGACGACCCCTCGGCTTACACTCCCCTGCCAGCGACGACCGCCAGCGATGGCACATTCAGACAGTCCGGGTTGTGGGGCGGAAAAGGCTACAAGGCAATCCCGAAGAAGGAGCGGTGGTCGTTCACTCCAGGGATGCGGCAGTTCAGCGGAGCAACCAGCGTCCTCGATTTTGCCGCCAGCGAGCCGCAGGTTGCCCTAACAGTCCTATCGGATTATGGGACGCCCGCGCCTCCGCGAGGGACTCAGAATCTCGCTCTCGGAGCGACGGTGAACGCGGCGGTTGACGCGGTCGTTCTGGAAGGCATTGGGACGAAGCACACCTGCCTGGGCTGGCACGGCACCGGGGCCGTTCCGGCGACGGGGACGGAACCTTCGCTGACGTTCGTGATAGTGCAGGATTCCTCTCTGACATGGTTGTGGAGGACGGAATACCGGCTGGAGGCCTCCGCTTTACCGCCAGAGCTGGGGACCGTCGAGGTCTCCGGAGGAGAATGGTACGAGGCAGGATCAAAGGCAACAATTTCGGCAAAGGCGAAAGAGGGATACACCTTCACGGGCTGGTCGGGAGACGCGACGGGGAGAGCGCCGGCAGTCTCGCTGGTGATGGACCAGCCCAGAAGCATCGTAGCGCACTTCTCTGACGACTCGGACGGTGACGGCCTCCCTGACGAGTGGGAGATGCGGTATTTCGGCGACCTTTCGGAGGATGGTTTCGGCGACCCGGACGCCGACGATGCGCCGAATTCCGTCGAGTATGTCTTCGACACGAATCCCGCTCAGCCAACTCCGAAGCTGAACGTTGTCATGAGCGAATGCGGGACGAACGCAGCGATCGAGTTTCCGACAATCAAGAACAGAGTTTCGGTGCTCGACCAGGAAGGAAACTCTGTGGAGGGGCTAACGGCGGCGGACTTTGTCATCTGGGAAGACAGGGTGCGGCAACTGCCACTCGAGGTGGCGGAAAGCGGCGGGGAGGACGTCGTCTCGGTGGCTCTGGTTCTTGACAATAGCGGGAGCATGGCGGGTCAACCTCTGGGGGATTCGCACAACGCAGCAAGCATCTTCATTGACCAGCTCAAACCGCGAGATTCGGCGGCGATCATAAAGTTCGGGACGACGGTCTCGCTTGTTCAGCAGTTCACTTCGGATAAGGACGCGCTCCACGCGGCGGTTGAAAAGGAGTTCGGCGGCGCCGGGGATACTGCTTTCTACAGCGCGGTGTATCGGGCTTTACACGAATCAATCGTGGAGGGTGGCAGCCGGGCAGTTGTGGCACTGACGGATGGGGTTGACAACGCGAGCAGTCACGGACTACAGCAAGTCGTCGAGTACGCACGGAGGACGGGCGTTCCGGTCTTTGTGGTAGGTCTTGGGTCTGTTGCGGAAGAGCCGCTGCGAAGCCTCGCCGAGGGGACGGGCGGCCGGTACTACTACGCCCCGGATTCTTCGGGACTTCAGGGCATCTACGACGAGATTTCCCGAATCGCGGGCAACTGGTATCAGGCGGACTACGTTACGAGCAATTCTGACCCGAACGCTCCTCCGTATCCGCGAAAGGTCACAGTATGGGCGCACTCGAACAGCGCCATCGGAAGGGACGATGGGGAGTACAAGCCACCGCGTGAGAACACCTCGCCTTTGTGCCACGTGGACACGCCGCAAGGCGAGCAGCAAGGGGACGTGCCCATTACGTTCCAGTTGATGGATTTTGAATCGGACGTGTGCTTCGTGGAGGTCTTCTATTCGCGGGACGGCGGGTGGTCGTGGGAGAGAGCAACGCTTTCGGCGGAATCGTCGGTTACTGGTCTTAGCTCGTCGCCGGAAGGTGTGAGCCATGGGGTAATCTGGCTGTCGGCAGGCGACATGCCGGGCGTGGATGAGGACCATGTTCAGGTGAAGGTTGTGCCATTCGACCCGAAGAAGGGCGAGGCAGGGGAGACCGCCGAGTTTGCGGTCCGAAACAACGCCAGACCGCAGGTCGAAGTCGAGACGCCACTCGGTCAACAGGGGGGCGAGGTTGCCATCGCCTACCGGCTCGCGGATAAAGAGAGCGACGTGTGCTCGGTCATCGTCGAGTACTCGCTGGCTGGCGCACAATGGAATCCTGCCATGGAAGGAGCAGGTGGAGATGGTTGGGAGGGGCTGGCGTCCTCGCCGGAAGGTCAACCTCATCTGTTCGTATGGGACTCCCTCCACGACGTCGGCTACGGCGGGAGCGACGACGTGGTAATTAAGGTTACTCCGTCCGATAAGAAGACCGGACGGCCCGACCAGACGGACAATTTCTCGGTCAACAACGTTCCGCCAGAACGGCTTTCTTACTCGCCGGAATTCATCAGCTTCGTTGCCTCCGAAGGAGGCGAAAACCCGGCAGCGAAAGTGCTGGAGATATGGAACTCCGGTGGCCGGACGCTGACCTGGCGGCTGGAGAGCGGCGCGCCGTGGCTGTCCCTTTCGCCAGGCAGCGGGGAGAGCGCCGGCGAGAAGGACGAGGTGAAGATTCAGGTCAGCGTGCTGGCTCTCCGGGCAGGTATTTACAGCGCGGAGATAAGGATAGAATCTTCGGACGTGCTGAGCGGGTCTTCGACGGTGCACGTGACGTTGACGGTCGAAGAACCGCCCGGATTCATCGTGGTTTCGCCGGACCGGCTGGCGTTCACGGCGGTCCTTTCGGAAGGCGACCCGCAGCCGCAGCCTCTTTATGTGCGCAATGGCGCACGCGGAGACATGGCGTGGGAGGCGTGGGTGAGCGCGGCGTGGCTGTCCGTAACGCCCAACAGAGGAAGCAGCGCCGGTGAGACGGACGCTTTGCTGGTCTCGCCTCAGCTTGTGGGATTGATTCCAGGGACGTATAAGGCGACGATCACAATAGTTGCTCCGAAGGCGTCGAACACGCCGAGGATGGTTCCCGTGACACTCACCGTCGCAAAATCTCGTCCGCAGATTGCCGTCGAGCCGGAGAAGCTTGTCTTCTCGGCGGACGAAGGCCGGGGCGATCCGCCGCCGCAGGTGACTGAGATATGGAACGCAGGAGGATTGGCCTTGTCCTGGCAAGCCACGACAGGCCAACCGTGGATTGATGTAAGCCCGAACTCAGGAATTAGCACGGGCGAGAAAGATGCCGTGTCGGTTTCGGTCTGGACCGCGGGAATGCCAGCGGGGATGTACGAAGGGTCAATCACAATTGCCGCGGAAGGTGCCATGAATTCGCCGGTCAGCGTCCCGGTTCAACTCCAGATCAAGCCTTCTGCGGAGATTGTCGTTTCGCCGTCGCAGCTCATTTTCAGGACGGGGAGAGGCGGGCCGAATCCTCCCCCTCAGCAAATCACAATCTCAAGCAGCGGGGCGCTGGAGTGGATAGTGACCGCCGACGCGGGGTGGGTTTCGGTCAATCCGTCTAACGGTGTGGCGGCTTCAGGGAGTTGCACGGTGACCGTGTCGGTTCAGAAGTCGGGGCTTGACCTCGGCACGTATTACGGGAAGATAACCGTTCGCGCGGTCGGTTCTTCCGCTGAAGAAAAGACGGTATCGGTTACCCTTCGTGTCGGCCCTCTTGAAGTGCCGACGGATTACCCGACAATTCAAGGAGCCGTCGACGCCGCATACGACGACGACACCGTCCTTGTGGCGCCGGGCACCTACAGAGAGAACATCTCCATAAGCACGAACGTCGAGGTCCGAAGCTCGGATGGCTCCGACTCGACGACGATTGACGGAACAGGACTCGGGACGGTCGTAGCTTTCGAGAACGTCCAGTCCGCTCGCCTGGAGGGATTCACGATTGTCAACGGAACGGGGAGTAATTTCGCACGCTCAGCTCCCGTCGGGGGCGGGATATATTGCGCGGAATCCTCGCCGGTGATTTCGCAGTGTCAGATTGTTGGCAATGCGGCTGCCTGGGGAGGCGGGCTGTGCGTGGACCGCGGGTCGTCTCCGAGAGTGGTTGACTCGATTATCATCGGGAATATGGCCGATGACGGAGGAGGGGTTTTCTGCTACGAGGGCACCTCGCCGACGTTCGTTACCACAGTCATCGGGGAGAACTACGCGTACTGGTACGGCGGCGGGGCTTGCGCGATTGGGAATTCCAACCCGACGTTTTCGGGGTGCCTCTTCTATGAGAATAGTGCGGACTTCGGTGGCGGGGGCATATATGCGGCACAGGGATGCAATTTGCAGGTGATGAGCTGCACGCTCGCGGACAATTCTTCTGTGGAGGGAGCGAATATCCTGACCGAGCCTGGGGCCACGGCGGAGGTTGTGAATTCGCTAATCTGGGGCGACGCGGGCGACCTTGTTCTTCTCGGCGGGGGGACGGTTGAGTATAGCAACGTTACGAATCTCGATCTTCTGGGCATTGCCGGAAACATCGTGGCAGAGCCAGTCTTCTTCGACCCCGATAATGGCGACTATCATCTCCTTCCGAACTCGCCCTGCATAGACAAGGGGTTAAACGACGTTCAAGGCTTGCCAGAGAAGGACCTCGACGGCGACCCCAGGGTCATGCAAGTGTACACTCAGCCGATAACCGATATGGGAGCAGACGAGCACGACCCGGAGATGATTTTCATCCGGACCACCGGGCAAATCCACGTCGCGCCGGATGGAACGGTTAGCGTCCCATACGCTTTGTGGAACGCGAGGAGCGTCTCCTGCCCGATTGTGGCAGAGTATTCCGACGATGGCGGGAAAACCTGGAAGCCAGCCACGCTGGCGGCGACGGGGGAACTGCCGACGGGGGTTGTCTCGTCGCCGTCGGGAAAGCCGCATACCTTCGTCTGGGATTCAAGGGCCGACATCGGGAATGGAACTGACCAGCAACTGAGCCTTCGCTTGAAGGTCGAGGCCCCAAAAGCCAGTCGTCCCGCGGTCGTCGGTCCGTTCGTTGTCCCTTCAGGCCAGTAGCTCACCTCATAGCGCGATGGGTTTAGCCTCGCCTCCCGTGCGATCTTGCGGTCAAAAGCCATCAGCCAACCGACGGGCGGCTCACAGAGTGGCGGCGAAACTGGTGACCATGTCGCCGACTTCAGTTGTCGAATAGCCCATACGACCAGCAGCGAGGCTCTTGAGCTTCTTGCTGACGACCTCGATGACGGCGTTTTCGAGCTGCCGAGCGGCTTCCTCCTCCCCCAGAAACTCAAGCATCATGCCACCGGCGCAGATTGCGGCAAGCGGGTTAATGACGTTCTTGCCCGTGTATTTTGGCGCCGAGCCGCCGATAGGCTCGAACATCGAGACGCCTTGCGGATTGATATTCCCTCCGGCTGCGATTCCCATTCCGCCCTGAATCATTGCGCCTAAGTCGGTGATAATATCCCCGAACATGTTGTCGGTGACTATCACGTCGAACCATTCGGGGTTCTTGACCATCCACATGCACGTTGCGTCAACGTGCGCGTAGTTGGTCTTTATGTCGGGGTATTCTTTGGCGACCTCCTGGAAGCATCGCCACCACAGGTCCTGCGCATAGGTGAGGACGTTCGTCTTGCCGCTCATCGTAACGAGCTTTTTCTTGTTGCGTTTCCTCGCGTAATCCAAAGCGTACCGAACGCACCTCTCGACGCCCTTTCGCGTGACAATCATTTCCTGGACGGCAACCTCGTCGGGCGTCCCCTTCTTCAAGAACCCGCCGGCGCCGCAGTAAAGCCCTTCCGTATTCTCCCTGACGACGACGAAATCAATGTCCTCGGGCCCTTTGTCCCTCAAAGGGGTATAGACGCCGGGGTAAAGTTTCACAGGGCGGAGGTTGATATACTGGTCAAGCTCAAAGCGAAGCTTCAGAAGGATTCCCCTTTCCAGGATGCCGGGCGCTACGTCCGGATGTCCGATGGCGCCGAGGAAAATCGCGTCGAACCCGCGCAACTCCTCGAGGGCGGAGTCGGGGAGCGTCTCACCCGTCCTCTTATACCTCTCGCCGCCGAAATCGTAGTGGTGCAGGTCGAGAATGAAGCCGTTGCGGTTGGCGAGAGCCTTGAGAACTTTCACAGCCTCGCCGATGACTTCCGGTCCTGTCCCGTCTCCGGGGACGACTGCTATCTTGTGCGTTTTCGCCATCTGTTGCTCCTTGGAGAAATCCGTTAGCTTCCTCGCATTTGCACGAAATCACCCACTCTGCTTCCAGCGCAGTTTCAAGACGTAGGGGATCAACCCGCCTGTCTCGATGAGTTCTCGCATGAACCCTGGTATAGGTTGTGCGCGATACTCTTCGTTCTTCGTCTTGTTTCGTATGATTCCGGACGACATATCAACCTCGACGTTATCGCCCTCCTCGATTTTCTCGGATGCCTCCGCGCTTTCTAAGAGCGGAAGCCCTGTGTTGAAACTGTTCCGGAAGAAAATCCGCGCGAAGCTCTTGGCAATGATGCAGGAAATTCCTGCGGCTTTCAGAGCGACAGGGGCGTGCTCCCTGCTGGAGCCGCAGCCGAAGTTCTTTCCAGCGACGACGATGTCGCCCGGTGAAACCTCGTTGACGAAACCCGGGCGTGCTCCCTCCATGCAGTGGGAGGCGAGTTCCTTCGGGTCGGTCGTGTTGAGGTATCTCGCGGGGATGATGACGTCAGTGTTTATGTCATCTCCGAATTTGAAAACCCTTCCAGACATTGTACCGCCTCACTCCTGGAGTAGAATGTGACAATGAACGCAGCCTCTCGCATGTGTCGCGAGTCGCTTCGGGTGCCATCCGCGTTCATCTGCGTTCATCCGCGGTTCACTCCCGCCGTGCCAAGGCGTGCCGGCCTGCCACCCATAACTGAGGCATTCCAGGACGTTCGCTTTTCCCTTTGACTTTGCGAAGGTGATCACTCAGCGAGATTTCCCAATCGCCTCTCTCGCCATTCCTCAAAGCACCTCGTCGGGACTCGAGATTCTGCCCGTGATGGCGCTCGCCGCGCAGACAGCGGGGTTAGCGAGATAGACTTCGCTGCGGGGATGCCCCATTCGCCCGACAAAGTTGCGGTTCGTCGTGGCGACACAGCGCTCGCCCTCCGCGAGGACACCCATGTATCCTCCCAAACAAGGCCCGCAAGTCGGAGTTGAGACAATGCCGCCCGACTCCATGAAAATCTCGATCAGCCCCTCCTTGAGGCACTCCATGTAGATTCGGCGTGTCGCCGGGATGATTATCGCGCGGACATACTTAGCGACCTTTTTCCCTTTGAGGATGGAAGCGGCGATCCGCATGTCCTCGAGATGCCCGTTAGTGCAGGCGCCGACGACGACCTGGTCTATCTTGACCTCGCCGACCTCGCTGATGCCTTTAGTGTTCTCCGGCAAAAACGGAAACGCCACCTGCGGCTCGATGGTCGAGACGTCAAACTCGATCTCGTCCGAATAGGCCGCATCTCGATCGCTAGCGTAGAACCTGTACGGCCTCTCCGCCCTTTCCTTGATGAACTGCTCGGTTATGTTATCGGGAGCTATGATTCCATTCTTCCCTCCGGCTTCGATGGCCATGTTGCACATCGTGAACCGCTCGGCCATAGAAAGCTCGTCTATCGTCGGGCCTGTGAACTCCATTGCTTTGTACAGAGCGCCGTCAACGCCGATTCGCCCGATGGTGAAAAGGATGAGGTCCTTGCCATAGACCCACCTGTTTCTCTTGCCCCTGTAAACGAACTTTATGCTCTCCGGAACGCGAAACCATCCCTTGCCCGTGATAAACGCGGCGGCGAGGTCGGTGCTTCCGACGCCAGCGGCAAATGCGCCAAGCGCGCCATACGTGCAGGTGTGGCTATCGGCGCCGAGGACGAGGTCTCCGGGGACAACCACTCCCTGCTCCGGCAGAAGGATGTGCTCGATGCCCATCTCGCCCTGTTCCCAGTAATGGGTGAGGTTGTGCTTCCGGGCGAACTCCCTCATCATCTTGCACTGCTCGGCGCTCTTGATGTCCTTGTTTGGGGCGAAATGGTCGGGGACGAGAGCGATCCTTCGCGGGTCAAAGACCTCGCGGACGCCAGTCTTTTCGAATTCCTCGATGGCGATGGGAGCAGTGATATCATTGCCGAGGGCGATGTCAACTTTCGCCATGACCATCTCGCCCGGCGTCACCTGCTCCTTGTCCGCGTGGGCGGCAAGAATCTTTTCTGTAATTGTCATTCCCATAAGAACCGCCTTCTCTTCGGAGAAAATTCGCCGTCAATATATTTTCCTTCGGCGGGCGAGTCAAGTCATTTGCCGGGTGAGGTGCAATCGCTGAGTTGTTGGTGGAATTGCGCGCCTCGATTCCCCGCCAGCGACGCCTACCCTGCGTTCCGCGGGCGGGGCGCCTTGCCGAGAGCCCTGGACCTTGCCGCAGCTCCTGCGTCCTGGCGCCTTTGCGACCCCGCCTTCGGCGGAGTTTCTGACCGTTCTGTCTTTTCTGGCCAAGACGCCAGGCTCCTTTTCTGTCCGACCCTCAGCCATCTTTTGCCGACGAGGCGGGTTGATGGTCTCAAGGGCAACTGCTTGGCTCCCAATGCGCCATCGTGCTTGTGAAAACGTGCACTAAACTCAGCCCCCGGGTTCTGGCTGCGCTGGCTCAGGCTTGCTGACTGCTTTTCCGCTGGGATTATATCCTCCCCAGTTTTTGGCAAGCGACAGGAAGTTGCTCATGACGGTGCGCGAGCTTTCCGGAGTCCCGGCCATCTCTATATGAAACTGGGCGGCGTAGATATATCGGTTTTCGACACGAAGGCACTGGTTCTCTGTGAGTGCCCCAGGGCCTTTCGTCACCACACGAACCCAGCCTTTCGGCACGTAAGCAATCTGGCCGATGTGGCTCTCCATGACGTCAAATACCGGTGGAAGCCCCTCGAAAGCGGGATCGCGAGCAACGAGGCGCATCTGGAACTTGCCTCGCTCCCCGATGCTTTTGCTGTAGTCGCCGCATTTCGCGGGGCCGGTGTGGCCAATGTGCGAATAAACCGGCAATTTGGGGTTCTGCGGGTCGCGGCATCGCGGGCAGTCCCACGGCTTGTCCACGCCCGTCTCTTGAATGATGGCAAGAGCCTGTGCGCCTCCGCACGAAGCCCACATCGGCAGGTTGCGACCGTTAAGGACTTCCTGCACACCTCGCCAGAGCTCCCGGTCCTGCTGGCACCATTCCAGGAAATTCCCGCTCAGGAAGGCGCACAGAGGACCCGGTTCGGCGGAGACAAAGCTCCCGTCGAAGTCTCCCATCCAGACCTGTTGGGCCAAGACTTTTTCCCAACCGGGGCATTCTCGGGCAAGAGTGACGAAGGCCTCGGCCTCGCCGGGCAAGGCGGAGTTCTCCGTTGTCGTGCTGACCGCGACAATCCAGTCTGGAAAGAGAACTTTCGCCGACGCTTCGGCATAGACCTCGACTTCCCGCAGCGTCGGCGCATCGCCGAAGGCCCGATGAATGATTATTTGTAGGTACTTCGCCCGGACTGGCTTCACTAACCGATGAAGGCGAAAAAGACGCTTTTCGGCCCGGAGTTCGGTCTCCTTGATATCCTGCCAGGACTGGCCATCCTGACTCACCTGCCATACATAATCGCGCGGGGCGTTCGAGAGGATGCTCGGGTGATCCCCGTTGATTTGCAGAATGGACCCAATCAGGAGTGGTTTGGGAAATCGGACCTGCCATGACCAGGACTTCGCGTCGCTGGCTCCCTTCCAGAATGAGCCCGGCGACAGAGAGAATCGGTTGCCATCAACTGCTCCATTCGCCGCTGACCCAGCCGCTACACTGGAAGCGGATGCCTCGCCATGGAGACGCGATTCGCAAGAAGGTTCAACAGCGTGGAGTGCATGGAGCATTCCAAGAGCAAGAACGATGGCTGCTCGCCCTATCGAGGTTTCTGACATACCGTGATTGTGAAAGGCGGCTGCGTTTTGCGTCAGCGGCGGCATTTTGTCTGGCGGATGACAGGGTCGGGGGACGATTCGGGCGCGCGATTCACCCCGAGCGCCCGAGAACGGAAAATGGCTCCTGCGGGGGTCCCAGAAATTATGGAACTCCTGTCAACCTGCCAATGGGCGAAACGTCACACCACTCGCAGATTCGAGCACTTAGCCAATGGGCGTCAAGGACTACTGCCCGACAACGCGATAATACCGCTTCTTGACGGCCGGAATTTCCGTGCTCCAGCTCGGGGCGGCACTCGGCCAGGTGCCGGGGGCATTGGTCCATGTCCCAGCCACCAGGTCATCGCTCTGCTGCACGGTGTACTGCCCGGCGCCGAACGCCTTCCAGCCAAGCGTCATCGTGTTGCCAGTTTTGCCAATGGTGCCTATCTTGGGCTTCTCTGCCGGTGGTGGCTCTCCGGAAACCCTCACCTGGTCAATGGCAAACCAGTAGTCCCACTTTGCCCCAAAGAAGTGCCACCTCACCTGTATCTTCTTCTTGTCAGCAAGCGAAGCAATGTCCATCTGCTCGGGAGTGCTACTGCTGCCAGTGTCCCTGTCCCAATGACCCAGGTTCACCCAGTTCCCCCAGACTCCGTTGTCGAATACCCGGATGTCAACCTCCGCAACCTGGAGATGGTCCGGGTCCTCGTACCTGTTATAGTTCTTGCTGAAGTTCAGCCGAACCTTCATGTGGTTGATGCAGTCAACCTCCTTGCTGACAAACCTCTCGTCCAGCGTAGCGTCCGGAGCAAGGTCGCTGTCGCTGATCATGTACTTGTCGTACATCCCGGCCAGGTTCGGGTCCTGGTTGTTCAGCATAGGCCCTTCCGTGTCCCACAGCCGCCATGCTGCGTCCGGATAGCCGGAGCCGTTCTCGATTGTCCAACCACCTGCCTTCACGTCGGCATCCGTGCTGTAGGTGTCGAAGTTGTCCGACCAGATAGTCTCCCTCTTCGGAGCAACCCAGTTGAACCCTATCGCTATCTTGTCGAAGTCCAACTCGCCGGAAAGCAACGCAACCCTCAGGTGATGCACCCCGGTCGTTAACTCCTCAAACTGCTCGATGGCAGCCCAGGTATAAGTATCGTAGCTGCCGCTCACGTAGCTGGCTGTCCCGACAAGGGTCTCATCCCAGTACGCGGCAATCGTCCCTCCGTCGGGGCACGCAACACGGAACACCAGCTTTATCCAGCCAGCCTGCGTGACGTTGAACCCGTACCGATACCAGCTCCCGGCGTTTATCCAGCCGATCTTGGTGACAATCGCGGTCGGATCGTTGTCTTCCGGACGAACGTCTATCGCCACTCCTGTCCCGCTGTCGGCATAGGCCGGGTCTGGCTGATCGTTCCTGTTGTCCAGAGGACGGTAGCTGCGGCCCGCCGGCCCATCGGTCCTGGGATGGTAGTAGTCGTACTGCTGAGGAGTTCCTATCTCAGTGGCCGAAGGAGCCTCGAGGGCAGGGACTGTCACCGCACTCGTCCACGGGAACTTCCCTCCATCGTAGTTGAAGTCCTCCGCTTCCCTGGTCTGGAACGTGCCAGAAGAAGGAAGCTGTGCCTGAGGAGTAGGTGAGCTCTGCGGCCCTTCGCTCCCCTGCACGCCAATAGCAGATACCGCGTAGCTGTAGTTGTTGCCAGCGGTAACCGCAGAGTCAACAAACGACGTGGCGGTAGTCGAGCCTATCTGTGCCCAAGTGCCGCCGTTGACGCTTCTGAAGACGTTGTAGCTCGCAGTACCCTCCGTCGCCGGCGGTGCCCAACTGAGGTGAGCTCCCATGAGCATCTCAACCATCAGGTACAGCGGCTCACTGGGAACCGCGTACACCACGTCCTCGCCGATGATGTCCACGCTCGTCGTCCCGAAGGAAACAGTCCCCGCAAGATGAAGAGACTGAGTCATTTCCCGCGGAACGGTGAAAGAGTACGTGAACGTGCCGGTCTTCACCTGATTCCCGGTCAGGGTCCAGACTATCCCGCTTGGAGTAACAGTGGCGCCGGGAGCAGTGATGTTAGCCACCGGAATCCCAGGAGGAATCTCCTCCCGGATGCTCACGCTGCCGGGGGTGTTCGCCGGGTCCACTCTGAACGACAGGCTCACGTCAACCGTCCCGTCCGGCTCGTACCAGTCGGGGAGGTTCCTCGCCGCATAGGCGTCCGCTATGCCCATAGGCAGGCCGAAGGAGTACTGAAGGTCGGTGAACTCGTTGCCCGCAAAATCGGTTAGCCCGACGGCAAGATAGTTGCCTTCGGTTCCATCGTGGAACTTGAAAGTCAAGGAGTTGATGCCCTTGTTCAACCCCTTCCCCAGGGCAGGTTGACCGTAGAAGTAACGCTCAATAGCCACGTCGCCCGGGTCGCCGTCCCAGCTGTCCCTGGCGACGGCAAGAACACCGTTGTTCCAGACCCTTATCTCGTCATCGTGCCGGAAATGCCAGAGAACATCCCGCGCCTCCGGCGAGATGATGTACACGTGGTAATACTGCATGAAGTTGTCCAGCCCCTCGTCGCCGAACCAGCCGGTGGTGTCGTGAAGAGGAGTCCAGACCGCAGGGTTGGTAGTAACCGTAACATCCGTCCCGGTGAAATTGTACTCCTCGTCCGGACGAGGATTCACCTTAGCCTCCCCGCCAAACGTCTTCAAGCAGTCGGTGGCAATGGCCAGGGGGGCGGTCACCCTGTCAACGTTGGTCTCTCCCATGTGGAGGAGGTCCTTGATGTATCCTGGACCGAGCGGCGCAACCAAACCCGCAAAGTTGTAAACCGTTACAACCACCTCCTCGCTGCTCGTCCCGCCAGACCCGTCGTTCACGTCGAGCCTGAACTTCAAGTCTTCCGTGAAGCCCCAGATAACCGGAGCAGTAAAGCTTGGCGTCTTGCCGGTGCTTCCGGTAACTCCCGCTAATGTCCCGGCAGTCTGAGTCCAGAGGTAGCTCAAAGCACCGCTGGTGCTCGTCGAGCCAGAAGCGTCCAGAGTTACCTGAGTCCCCTCCAACGCCCGCTGGTCAGGTCCCGCAACCGCAGTCGTAACAAGGTTCTTTATGGTTATCCGAACATCCGAGTCGCTCAGGGTCTCGGTCCCATCCCCGGCAGTCAGCTTAAACACCATGACAGTGTCCGAGGTAACAATCGGAGCAGTGAAGGTCGCCTTGGCGCTCGTCGAGTTGTTGATCACAACGTCCGGACCGCTCACCTTCTCCCACTTCCAGCTCGTGATAGGTCCTCTCGTTGAGAACGTTGCGCTACCGTCGAGAGTAGCAGTGCCCCCTTCCGGATAAGTGGCATCCACTCCCTGAACAAGGAGTCCGCCAGGACGAGTCTCGTCACCATAGACCTCCAGTTCTGCGATGGAGGTAAATTGGCTTGTGCCGCCTGGTCTTCCGTAAATCCTTATTCCGTTCCCTTTGACCGTTGGGATGAGAATGTCGTATCTCGTGAAGTTCTTCCTACCGACGCCGCTGTCGCTGAAATCATATGGCGGGACGGTTGCGACTCCGGGGATGTCAATCCATGTCGTCCCGCCATCCTTCGTGTATTGGACTTTCAAGCTCGTGAACCAGCCGCCGTTGCCGAAGACGGTGCCCCCATAGTAAACCAGCCTGTCAAAGTACCGCGGCTGATCCCACAGGTAACCCCAGAAGTCCTCCAGCTTCGCCAGCCCGTCCCAGCTATCGTTGTTGACGTCGAGAATTCCGTCGTTCAATCTGGCAATGGCGTAGTGAGAAATCGCGTACGTTTTCCCCTGGACCGGAGCAAGGGGCGGATATGCCCCTCCCGGAGCCGGAGCAGCCAGGTTTCGCATGACCTTGTAGGTCACGTCCTCAGACTGCAACCCGTGCTTGGAAGGATCGGGGCTGCCCAGGACGCTGAACTTGTTCTCCCCGCGGACGGCAACGGTCTGCTCTACACCTTCGGCCCCGCCGGTGAAGTCCAAGTAAGCGTTCGTCGTGTTATACAGCCAGAAATACACACCCCCGAGCTTCAACGCCCCCTGGTACTTCTCGGCGTCAATCAATGGGTCCCACAGCAGGCGGAACCCCAGGAGTGCCCCCTGGTCAATCGGATAAACCCGCAAATTGGAGGGGGCTACCTTAGGAACATTGATTGCTCGGACAATGACGTTGACTTCATCGAAGGTCTGACCTGTGCTTTGGGAATTCACCGTCAAAAGGAAGGTGAGCAGCGTGCCGATCTGAAGTTGAGGAGCATCGAACTGCGCTTCCATCGGCCCCGTTGGCTGAAGGGTAACGGCGGGTTGTCCGCCAACCTGTGCCCAGACCGCAGTCTGCCAATCGGACGGTCCGGCGCCGCTCAAGGTGGCCTTATCGCCGCCATAGACTGCGAAGTCATCGCCCGCGTCGGCCCCGCCCACGTACTCAAGCAGCTCCAGAATGTCGTCTGCGGTGAGGCCCCGGCTGTAGATGCGCACCTCGTCAATGACGCCGTTGAAGGGGTTCCACCCGGCGCCTTCCACCGCGCCAAAGACGACGTGAGCGTCGGTTTTTGGGCCGAATGAAAACACAGTGCTGGTGCCTACGGAAACGCCGTCAATGTACATCGTGGTGGTCGTCCCGTCGAACGTGACTGCCACGTGCTGCCATTCTCCTTCCGGCGGAATGTTCGTGCCAAAGCCAGGATAGCTTTCCCACCGGCCAAACGCGATATTGCCCGTGTCGGTATTGAGCTCGATATGCCAGCACGTATCGGTTGCCGTCCAGCCGTCCCTCTTAGATACTACTCCCTGGTACTTAGCATTGAGGCCTGCCCATTTGATCCAGGCGGCTGCCGTGAGTTGGCCCGTTTCCGCCGAAGGATTCCATGTCCCACAATCAACGACAGTCCCGTCCTGCCCATGAAAAAGTATCCCGAAATTACCTAATCGTCCCTCCACCCATTCGTAGGTCACTCCCTCCGTGCCCTGGATTTGTCCATCTTGTGCAATGGTGTCTTTCGCCCCGTTATGGGCTACGTTGCCCGCACCCTCTTCGCAGGCATAGTAAGCTACTAAGCCAGTTTTGACGTCCGCGTTGGCGACGGACGCAGCCATTCCGAGAGCTATGAGTGCAAAGAAGGAGACGTACTTGACAGTCGTTCTCTTCATTTTCAGGGCCCTCCACTTTTCACGTGCGATTTAGAATAAGGACGTGTTGGTTAGACTACTTGCTCGAGTTGGCAGGCCGTCCGCGCCGGCGGTTTCCAAACCTCCCAGTGCCGCGACCAACGGCGCTCGCGGTCCTGACAGTCAGTCTCCAACCGAAACCCCTTATACACCACTTCATTGCAGTCGTCCACGTGAATCTACCGTCTTGACGAATCGCTCATTTACGCGTGCATGGCTTGTCCGGATAGAGACCAGGGAATAAAATGAGACCCCGTTCGTGCTCCGAGCGTCATCGCATAAAGGCCGGCGCGGCAATAATTGTTCCGGGGGCAGCCGGATTCTTTGATGCGTCATCCAGCACCAACGCCCAATCGCCGTCGCCGGGGGGAGTGAACTCTCTGGACCCGCTGGTGGGAAACTCGCCGAGCGATTCAGCCTTTCCCGTGCGCGGGTCAAACCACCAGGCTTTGGCCCGAGTGCCTGTCACTCTGGACATGTTCACAGTTATCCTTCGACTCGTCGGGATGTAGGCGATCACCGTACTGCCGTCGGTCGTCCGTGCCGCAGCCGCGTAATCGTGACTGTTAATGTCACCATAGCCTTCTATCACTACAGTGTGGTCCTGGTCAGGAACGAGGTCATACCATGCACGGGACATGAACAGTGCCTTCAAATGAACCATGGCCAGAGACCCCGCGCTCTCCATTGCGGCCTGCCAACCGGGGTCGAAAAGCCATATCGGGCGGTTCCCCATCAACTGCCCCATTGCTCCGCAAAGGATTGAGGAATAAGCCTGGCGTCGAATCCACTGCGTCGTCGAATCATGCTCGTTCTCATAATGCGACTCAATGAGGAAGAATGGGACAGCGGGAGTGCGGTCGTACTCTTTCAACGACCTGGCGGCGACGAGCTTGTACGTGTACAGGGAATTGAAGTCCAACCACCCCTCTGAGGCGTAAAAGTCCAAAGCCTCGTGTTCGGGAGACCAATGCGCCGTGTGGAGGTGGCGCTTGTCCATTTCCCGAATCCCCAGCGCAATTTCGCGCACGTGCTCCACGACGCCTTCGGGGCTCCGGTCGCCTCCGTTCAGCCAGATAATGTTGTCAAACTTCCTGTAACGGCCGCCGAGATAGCGGGCGTAGTTGCGACATTTGGTCGGACCGTTGGCGAGGACTTCCTGATACCAACCTTCGTCCGACCCTGCGTAACCCAGGTAGCAGGGCGTAAGCAGTATCTGGATGCCCTTTTCGGCGGCCTTCCCGATGACCCAGTCGGCATGGGCGAAATATTTCTCGTTAGGAGTGGAAAAATCGCCCGGCGTCGTAAAAGGCTCTTCACCGTCGCGGTTTTTGGGGCCTTTGTATTTGTGTTCGATGAGATTCACCATAAGCGTGTTGAAGCCCTTTTGCCGGCGGTCTTCCAGGTATTGCTCGGCTTCGGTTTTCGTCAGCCCGACAATCAACGACCACGGCGAATCCCCGTGGATGAGAAATGGAACATCATTCTGGTCCGCGAGGTATCTTTTGTTGGCGGCGAGCTTTAGCGGATAGGCGGGAGTGGCCGGTTCAGCGCCGCGGCTTGGCTCCTCGCTCGTCACAAGATAGGCGGGCGAGCCCTTTTTGAGCGACACCCGGACGATTCGATTCTCTCTGGAATTGGGAGAGGGGGCAGTTTCCTTTTCACGAGTCTCGCCGATCGTGTTCACCAAAGTCACCTTTTGTGCTTTTACTTCCAGCGAGACTTCCGTGTCGCTCCTGGGATTCCAGAGCGCAATAACGCACCCCCGGCCTTTCTGCGCGGGGACAAACCGATAGGCGAAATTGCCTTGCGGTACGTCGAGGGCCCCATCGAACTTTTTCCCTTCGAGGAGCCGTGTCAGAGTAGCATAGGCATGATAGGCTGGTTTAGGCCGAAGGTCGCGATACACTGTCCCCATGTTGTGTTCAAAATAGAGGGGGTCTTCCCCGTCGTTTCGGAAGTCGTACCAGAATGTGCGCGGCTCCACGCCCGAAACAATCGAGCACAGATAGGTTCGCGCTATGAGTTGAGCCTGCGCGCGAAGCGTGTTGGGCTGAAAATCCTGGCCAATGGCGTTGTGTGGCGTGTGGGTCGCCCATCCCATTTCGGTCAACCAGACCGGGCGGCGCCGACCGTCCGGGAGCTTCACCAGGTCAGAGACTTTCTTCAGGTCGTTGACGAACGACTGGTCGTCGAGGGTCCTGCGGTACGGGTGAATCGTCAAGATGTCGAATGGGGTTTGCTTAGCGAGCATCCGCTCGATGAACCCATAGTCAATCCCTGCCGTGGAAAGGCCGAGCACCTCGGCGGTCGGGTCAACTTCTTTTACGGCCGCGTAACTTTTGGTCAGCAACGTCGCGTATAGCTCTTCGGGTCCCTGCCAGAAGAAAATATTGGGTTCGTTCCAGATTTCCCACTGCCTGATCTCGTCCTTATATCGCTTCACCAGTTCTCTCAGGAACGCCACGTAATCTTCAACGCCCTTGTCGGTATAAGCCTTGGTCCAGGGTGGCCAGTAAGCCACGATCGCGTACACGGTAATCCCGTTGCGTTTCGCGCACGCCAGCAATTCGTCATAGTAATCCCAGTGGAACTGGCCCTTCTGCCGCTCGATGCGCGCCCACGTGAAGTCCTCCCGCGACCACTTCACGCCAGCGTCGCGCGCCAGGTTTGCCACACGTTCCATTTCGGCGCCCTGGTACCGGCACAAATACACTCCCATGCCGAAGGGCGACTCCGGTCGCAGTGTTGTGTCGCCGCGCGGCTCGTGCGGCGCGAGCCAGCAGGCTTGTGCCGGTGAGACCTCCTGGCCGGGAATATCTAATTTGAATTCCGCTTCGAGAAACTTGACGTCTGGAGGAATTTTGGGTGCCGGGATTTGAGCGACAAGCTTTTCGCCTCCCGGAGGCACGTTCACTTCTCGCTGGCCCTGCTCCAGCTCATTTCCATCCCAATCCGTCACTCGCCAATTCAGCTTCCCTTCAAGCGCAACGTCCGAAAGGGCGCGCACCTCACAATGGAAGCAAATCTGGCCATCAACAGTCCTGGCGTCGGCGGTCATGACGCACCGCTTTTCGGCGGGACAACTGGCTTCAATCGTCGCGCTCAGCATCTCCAGCGCGCATGTGTCGCTCACCTTGTTGGCCTCGAGACGAATTTCGGTCAGACGCAGTGGCCCATGGATTTTCCCGTCATTCTCGCCGCCAAACCATTGCCAGCCCGGACCGGGAGGTCCCTCGGCGACAATCTCCTGCTCACCACTGCCGGAGAACTCGCCTACATCCTTGTGAAAAGTCATGAAGTGCGTTCGGAGGAAGAGCTGAACCGGGTGTCCCTTGGCTGTTCCTCGCGCACAAAGGCGAATCTTCTCCACCCTTCCGAGAAGAGAGCGGTCAGGAGGGGTGATTGACAGCCATTCCGCTCCTCTGGAGAAGTCCAGCGTCCACATTTTGCCGTCCCACTGAGTGGCTCCGGATTCACCGGAACTCCGGGTGCGCCAGCCTTCGCCTGCCTCAAACCGGTAGGCGACATAAGAAGTGCGAAATACCTGCTCTTCACAAAAACCGCTGCTGGCCCACAGCAGGACAAGGAGAAGTCCGGTTCGTAGGCCAAGAGGGGCTTTTGATCGTCCAAGCAGTGTCATTGGATACCTCCTGTGTTGCGCCTCCATTGTCTGCAAATCCATGCGACAGGTTCGCTGATTCGAGAGGCCGATTGCCCGAGCTACTCCCGCTCACCGGTCGGCGTGTAAACCTCCGAGGTCGTGTGTCCGGCGAGGCCGGCGGATTTCAGCGGCCGATGAGCAGTCGGACGAGAAATGTCGTTTAGCGGGTCTCGACCTTGTAGAACTTGCACCGATATGACGCAATGTCTGGAACAATCCACGAGGTCAGTGAGCCAACCGAAGACAATGTGCCTTCCTCATTCCATTCTCCGGAGAGCAAGTCAAGGGTGGACCAGACGACATATGTCGTCCCTGGTTCGCTGACCCAGATGACCTCCAGAGTCCCCTCAGGCCTCCTCCGCACGGCCGCGGGCTTCCCGAGCCCGTATTCGTACGCTCCCATGTCCACCGTCCAGTCGGAAGTCCGCGGAAGGATGCGGGGACTGCGGTCGAGGTCAACCGCGTTCCACATCCAGTCCTCGTTCAAGCCCCGGTCCACGCATGGCGAATCCGCCTGAAGACGATAGTCGTTATCCTCGTACGTCTCAGGGTTGTTATCTGCGCCGTCCGGATCCGCGAAGTGGGGATCGTCCGCAATGCCCCCGGTCCCTCCTCCGCCCCCCTGGACGCAGCAGTAGCTCAAATTGAAGGACTCGTGATTCTGAGGCCCGTAGAAAGCTGTATTCCCCCACATGATGCAGTTGACAATCGCTGCCCCACAAGACCACAACCCTCCACCGCACCATCCCGCTGAGTTACCGCATATCGTGTCGTTGCGAATCACCCCATTGCAATAAGACAACCCCGCGCCGTTGTACGCAGAGTTGCCGGCAATCAGATTGCTCTCGTTGACACCGTCGCACTTGTACACCCCGCCTCCGTTCGTGGTAGCCGAGTTGCCATATATGAAGTTGTTCCGGATGACCCCATCGCAGTAAGCAACCCCTCCGCCGTTCTGAGCGGAGTTCCCAACAATGATGTTGTTCTCAATCGTCGCGCGAGTGGAATTTGTCTCAGTCCAGCCGCAGATGCCGCCTCCATCTGTCCCATTCCCATTCCCAATCGTGAAACCGGAAAGAACGCACGTCTCATTCTCAGTCCCGGCAAACGTCACCGCCGCACCTGCCTGGTTGCCGTCAATCACGGTTTGTCTGACTACCTCCCAATCCTTCGGATTGATGCTTCGCAGGACGATGTTTTTGCCGTTGAAATTGACCGTCTCAAGGTACACCCCCTGCGCCACGGTCACCGTGTCGCCACTATCCGACGCAGAATCTATCGCCTCCTGAATCGTCTTAAATGCCGTCGCCCACGATTTCCCGTCCCCGGATGAACTCACAGAGTCGTCCACGTACCACTTCTCTGCGGTAGGTCCACTGGGGACATGCTCGTATGCCCCCATGTCAACCGTCAGGGAAACACGCCCTTGCAAAATCCGTTGATTGCCATCCAGGTCAACGGCTCCCGTCATCCAGTCGTCGTTCTTCCCGGCGTCAACGCAAAGAGAACCTACCCACAGACGATAGTTGTTGTCTTCGCAGGTCTCAGGGTCATCGTCCGGGCCGTCGGCGTCAATGAAGAGGGGATCGTCCGCAATGCCTCCTGTACCTCCTCCTCCCCCCTGGACGCAACAGTAGCTCAAATTGAAGCACTCGTGATTCTGCGGCCCGTAGAAAGCTGTATTCCCCCACATGATGCAGTTGACAATCGCCGCCCCACAAGACCACACCCCTCCACCGCACCATCCCGCTGAGTTGTCGCATATCGTGTCGTTCCGGATCACCCCACCACAGTGATCCAGCCCCCCGCCGCCATAAACCGCCGAGTTTCCGACAATCAGGTTGCTCTCGTTGACACCGTCGCACTTGTACACCCCGCCTCCGTCCCCGGTAGCCGAGTTGCCATATATGAGATTGTTCCGGATGACCCCATCGCAGTAAGCAACCCCTCCGCCGTTCTGAGCGGAGTTCCCAACAATGATGTTGTTCTCAATCGTCGCGCGAGTGGAATTTGTCTCAGTCCAGCCGCAGATGCCGCCTCCATCTGTCCCATTCCCATTCCCAATCGTGAAACCGGAAAGAACGCACGTCTCATTCTCAGTCCCGGCAAACGTCACCGCCGCACCTGCCTGGTTGCCGTCAATCACGGTTTGTCTGACTACCTCCCAATCCTTCGGATTGATGCTTCGCAGGACGATGTTTTTGCCGTTGAAATTGACCGTCTCAAGGTACACCCCCTGCGCCACGGTCACCGTGTCGCCACTATCCGACGCAGAATCTATCGCCTCCTGAATCGTCTTAAATGCCGTCGCCCACGATTTCCCGTCCCCGGATGAACTCACAGAGTCGTCCACGTACCACTTCTCTGCGGTAGGTCCACTGGGGACATGCTCGTATGCCCCCATGTCAACCGTCAGGGAAACACGCCCTTGCAAAATCCGTTGATTGCCATCCAGGTCAACGGCTCCCGTCATCCAGTCGTCGTTCTTCCCGGCGTCAACGCAAAGAGAACCTACCCACAGACGATAGTTGTTGTCTTCGCAGGTCTCAGGGTCATCGTCCGGGCCGTCGGCGTCAATGAAGAGGGGATCGTCCGCAATGCCTCCTGTACCTCCTCCTCCCCCCTGGACGCAACAGTAGCTCAAATTGAAGCACTCGTGATTCTGCGGCCCGTAGAAAGCTGTATTCCCCCACATGATGCAGTTGACAATCGCCGCCCCACAAGACCACACCCCTCCACCGCACCATCCCGCTGAGTTGTCGCATATCGTGTCGTTCCGGATCACCCCACCACAGTGATCCAGCCCCCCGCCGCCATAAACCGCCGAGTTTCCGACAATCAGGTTGCTCTCGTTGACACCGTCGCACTTGTACACCCCGCCTCCGTCCCCGGTAGCCGAGTTGCCATATATCAGGTTGTTCCGGATGAGCCCGTCGCAGTAGGCAAGCCCTCCGCCGTTCTGAGCGGAGTTTCCGGCAATGACGTTGTTGCGAATGGTCGCATTAGAGTGGTCCGCGGCTATTCCTCCACAGATTCCCCCTCCGTCAATGCCCTTGCCATTTCGAATCGTGAACCCCGAGACCACACACACGCCACCCTCAGTGCCGGCAAACGTTACCGCTGCCCCAGCCTCGTTCCCATCAATGACCGTGTCTCGAACGACAGCCCAGTCGGCAGGGCTACTGCTCCGGAGGACAATGTTTTTGCCCCCAAAGCTAATATTCTCGGTGTAATCTCCTTCTGCGACTATGACAGTGTCGGAAACGGCTGCCGCGTCAATTCCTTTCTGTATCGTCCCAAAAGGCTGAGCCTCCGTGCCGGGGTTCGAGTCGTCTCCCAGGGGCGGAGGGGCAACGTACAAGACGGCCGCATTCGGCCTCGAGGCAAACGAAATGACAAAAAAGACGAGCGTGGCGAAAAGAGCGGTTCTTATCATCGCAACCTCCTTGACAGACTGTCCTGCCGCCTGAAAAACGTTCATTCCTCGGTCGTCCCGAAGTCTGCCGTTTTCTGAGGTGAATGGCAAGACAAAGCTATCCTGGCTTCGTGCTGCGCCTTCGGGAGCGCAGAGGCGCTATCGTTATGAACCACGCCGCAGGTTCACGTCCTTGCGGGATTGTGCGTTGTGGCAAGGCGCGGAAGGACTCCGGCGAGGCAAGCCTCGGTAGGGCCCGAGCCGGACAGAAACCGGCCTTCAGACACTGAGGGCGGCGAAAAGACCGCGCCGGGGGTGCTTGAATCAGTTGCCCGCGCGGATGCGATAGAAACGCCGCGGCATCGGCATGTTCGCGTCAATCCCCGACATTTGCTGGCGTCCGGTACGCGGGTGAAATGGGCTTGCTCACCCGACCTGTCCAGTGGTCTGAACTGTTATGTCGGTCACAGCTGATAACCTCGGCCGAGCCAGTAGTGCCAATCTTCGATGGCTCCTTTTGTGTCTTTATCTGTGGCGACGGCCTTCAACTGTGACAATGGAACGGCGAGCGTTCGTTTCTCCCATGCCGTCTGGACAAACATTTCATGCTCGCACTCTTCTTCGGGAGCCATGCCGACGATCTTGACTTCATCGCCTTGGCGTAGAGGCGAGACTGCTCTTTGCTTGATGCATTTGGCGACGAAAGGAAAATGCAACTTCCCTTCAAGATAGTAGTACCAGCCCATCGCCTGTTCCTCTGGGCCGTAGGCGTCAACTACAATCTCCGTTGAGATGCGACGCTCGCGCTTCGCGTCTTCCTTCATTTGGGGCATACGCGCTTTTCCTTTCTGCGAGTGCCTGATGCCACACTCAGCGGGCTGGCGTAACGCATTCCCTGCATTGAGTCGCTATGGCACTTCCACTTCCAAATCTTTGCATATCTTCCGGCAAAGACCGTCATTTATCTCTCGGTGGCGTGGGATTGTGGATACCTTCCTTGCCTTACGATTGACGTAAACTGTGTGTCGAGAGCCCTCCCTCAGAAGTTCGCACCCACAATTCTTCAAATGGCGGAGTAAGACCGTGCGCTTCATGTGGAGATCGTACCGAACTGCTCCCTTATTAGTTCCTTTCCGCCGAGTTCTTCCTCCATCAATTGTCGGTTGGCTTCGAGCACCAGTTCTATCGCTTCTTTGAGGTTTTCCCTTACCTCGTCTAGCGTTTCCCCCTGGGCATTTGCGCCAGGCAGTTCTTCCACATAACCTATATACCCTTCAGGAACCTTCTCGAACACTGCTGTCAGACTATTTTGCATTCCTGACCCTCTCGGTGTTTCCTATGTTTCCTATCGGCATATCATTTCAAGGAAAAGGATTCTTGCATGCCCGTGACGTGCTGTTTCACAGAAAAGCGGCCCGGTCACGCACCGCAGTGGTAACCTCATCGAATCCGACGAGATCAACTCAGCGCAAGCAGCCTACGAAAGCCCGGGTCCGCGCCGCGCTCTTACCCTTTCAGGACGGCGAGGGGGACCATCCGGGCGACGATTTTGGCGAGGCCAAGCTCGGCAACGACGTTGATGACTTCGTCAATGTCCTTGTAGGCCTGAGGCGCCTCTTCCTTGATAGCGAAACGGTCCTCGCAGATGAGGTGGATCCCCTCCATGGACCTCTCGAATTCCTCGTCAGAGATCGCTCCGGTTCTCTTGACTTTTCCCTTTCTGCCGACGACGCCAGCAGCCTTCGTTCGGGACATTGTTCGGCCCGCGCCGTGGTTGACGCTGTTGAGGGTCTTGGCGGACTCTTCAGTTCCGAGGAGGACATAGCTGGCGGTGCCCATGGAACCAGGGATGAGAACTGGCTGCCCCACGTCGGCGAAGATTGTGCCTGCCATCCGGCTTTTCGGGAAGGCGCGGGTTGCTCCTTTGCGATGAACCCAGAGTTGCTGGCCGAAATGCTCTTCGAGCTTGACGATGTTATGGGCGACGTCGTAGATGATTGGAAGAGGCATGTCGCCGTATAGCGCTCGCAGGTCGTGCCGAACAAGGACACCCATCAATTGCCGGTTGAGAAAGCCGAAGTTTGCGGCGCAGTGCATCGCGCCGATGTAGTCGGCGGCCGCCTCGGTACCGACGTCGAGGAAGCAGAGGTCCTTGCTGGGGGCGCGGTCGAGGCTTGCGTTCCGTGCTTTTGCCATGTAGTCACCGGCGACCTGGTGGCCGAAGCCCCGCGAGCCGGAATGAAGCATGACGACGAGTTGCCCCTGCCAGAGGCCGAACCGGCTGGCAATCTCGGGCTCGAAGACTCTCTGGACTTCCTGGACTTCGATGAAATGGTTTCCGCCTCCGAGGGTAGCCAATTGGTTTCTGCCTCGCTCGGCGGCTCGTTGGGAGACGGCATTGAAGTCGCCGTCCATGGAGCCGTATTCCTCGATTTTCTGGATGTCGTCGTTTTCGTCATTTTCGTCTCGGACGTCCCAGACGCGGCCTTCCCTGTGGTGGACCTGCCGCAGCCCTTTGACGCCTTTCTCGACGACAATGCGGAAGTCGTCCTCCCGGAAACCCACGTTTCTCTTCCCCTCGCCAAGGGGGATGTCCCGCCGGATGGATTCGGCGATGCGAACAGCTTCCTTTCGGTCAGCCTTCAAGGGCGTGGTGATGACGCGCATTCCGCAGTTGATGTCATACCCGACCGCGGCCGGAATGACGATGTTCTTTGTCGCGACCACCGACCCGATGGGGACGCCGTAGCCGACGTGAATGTCCGGCATGCCAAACGCTCGGAAGACCGAAGGCAGGGACGCGGCATTTTTCAACTGGGCGACGGAATCCGGCTCCAGGGCGATTTTATCGCTTGTGTATATGGGCGCCTCCACGAGCATGCGGTCGTGCTTCTCAATCAGCAGTTCGTATTTCCCTTTTCGCGTCACTGAAACTTCCATTTTCGCAAAACCTCAACGTTGATGACGATGCAGACTTCCTTCTCTCCAGCATCTTTGTATCCCATTTTCGGTCGCCTGTCAACCCCTGATGCGGGCACGC
>CAYZXL010000050.1:0-37573 GCA_964482435.1 uncultured Verrucomicrobiota bacterium | reverse complement strand
AAATAGCGTATCACAACCTCTGTCGGATGTCTACTATTTTAGTGTCTGGTTAATATCTCTCGAGCTACGTCTTCGCTATGCCTCTCAAGCTCTCGGTCGAGCACTTCCTTCACAGAAAGGTCGAAGACGTTGCTATAATAAAGGTGTCGCGCGCCCGCAATGTCCTCTTGTGAAGCCAGGATCGCCACGGCCAGTAACTTGCCTGCCCTTTGAATTCTTTCAGTTTTTGAGCTGATAACCTCAAACAGTTCGGGATTTTCATCGAACACTTTGGTCCTGACGAAAATCCCTCGATACAGCGAATCAATCTGACCCAGGGCAACCATAACAGTCCCAAAGGGGTTGTATCCCAATTGGTCTGAAAAATTGCTAAGCTGGACCGCGATTGAAAAAGCCAATTCCGGGGGATAACTCAACAAGCACAAAGCGATGTCTATGAAATGAGCAGGATGATGCTGCTTGCCAACAATACCACAGGAAAGCCCTATCTTCTTAGCTTCCTCCGTAACATTCATCTTGTACTGCCAGGACTGGTCTCTTGCCTTTGCAAGCAGCGATTCAGATATTTCCTTAACCTTTCGGTCCAAGGCTGACTTTCTATGAGACAACTCGCCAAGCTTTCCCATTTTCGAGCCTCCAGGATTCCGCGGCCAGGTAAATATAGCTGTGTGACTGCACTGTCACCTTTCACGGCTGGACGTGGTGGTCTTTTTCCATGACATGCTCCTTTCTCTCATCGAAGTCCTCCAAGGAGGCTGACCGCCCAGTAGTAGGGGTGTCTGTATCTCCAGTCAATTTCCCCGCGTGCAAAAGCGGTCTGCACTTTCCCTAATGCCTCCGACGCGGAAAGTCCGGTGGACATCGCGCTGAAAGCCTTGCCAAGCAGGATTGCAGTGGTAAGAATATGAGCCGCATGGGGTGCAGCAAAGATCGCTCGAGCACCCCTGGCCATAAAGGCAGCGGCCAGGCTTTGCCATTCTCCTCCAAGAGGCACGGGTTGCTGCTGGGCAAAGCAGACCAGTAAACCCAATATATCGCAGCGCAGGAATATCTTATTGTACACGTCTGCTAACGTCACATCGCCGCCAGGGAAGAAGCCACCGCTGGCATCCTTGGCCGAGAGGTGCAATTGGGGGCTGGGCCATGCATCGCCATGGGCAAGGACGATCAGCCCTCTGTAGTCTTTCGCGGAGGAAAAGAGGATGAGTCGCGCGTTGTCGGGTTCCTCTCCCTTCTGCGCCCCAAGAACGATCTCCATCTGGCCATACTTAGAATCGTGAGAAGCCGATTCGAGCATAGTGCATATCAGATGGGCGCCTACCCTCAAATCCGGTGAAGATAGAACCAAGCAGCCGCCCTTTTCTGCCTGTTCTTTCTTGGAGAGAAGTGCCTGCGCCTGCCATTGCAGGCTTGGGCATACGGCGACCTCGAATTCTTCCACCAGAAAGGATTGACCATTGTGCAAGGCACAAAAAGGAAGGTCGCCAAACAGGGGGCCATGCGGAACAAATGCAATGCGTTTGAAGCGACTGGCGGCCTTGTTGCTGCCACGGAGAATTGACCGAGCGGCAGGTGATACGACTAAAGCGGAATAAAGAGTCTTGGCACCGCTCGCTGCGGGATCGAATTCAACGGTGCGAGCGGGAGCGAGAACCCGTCGTGCGCGGCGATCGTTGGGTTCCGATGTGCGCCCAGTCATTATCGGTTGTAAGGGGGTTCCATAAGGATGCGGAACAGGAATGCGAGGGTTATCAGGGTCGTAAGCTGACCCTGCATGCTGCCGAAGGTTTGCGGCAGCGTCAAATATGGCCTCCGCCTCCGCTCCACGATAGACGACCGGCTGGCTCACACCTTCTGTGGTCACAGGCAGGATGACCAGCAGTGCTTCTCTTCTGTCGCCCGGCAACGTGCGCTTGCCCCGCGTGAACATTTCTAAGACAAGAGTCCCCGGGGAAACACACTCCTTGATCAACTCAACGGGCGATAGCAACGTCGGCTGAAATGCCTCCGGCATTCCAATCTTTTCCCACTCACTTTCTGGCGACCGGCCGGTCTCACCCGCAGACCTATAAGCTGTCCCTGCCGTAGCGTCGAGCTCTTGCTGGGACCGGCCAGCCTCTATTTCGCTCAGCGTAGCCTGGGCTGCAAGGAGTCGGTCCCCCTGGGCTTCCGGAGGGATCGAGACGCTCCATTGTTGAGACGCGGAAAGATAATGCTCCAACAGTGCCCGACACTTCGCCCGCTCGCAGTATTCGAAAGCTTGCAGTGCCCAATCGCGACCTGGTTCAGCCGAATGCATTTCAACAAGGATTTCAATCAGGTCCCCGTAGATGTCCATGTGCTCGTGAAGCAATACGGACCTGCTCAAAGCCGAGCCCGAGGTGGACCGAACTTCTTCCAGTCTTTCTACCGCCAGCTTGAGGTCCCTAACCGCACCTTCCAAATTGCCAATTAGCCTGAAAGCCTCTGCCCGACGATGCAGAGTAAGTACCATGTCGAACTCGTCCCCATGCAGCCGTGCTGCCGAGACAGAATCTGCCATCAATTTCATTGCTTGATTTAGAAGATCAGGGGGAGCAGGCCGGCTGCGAGTTGCTTCGGCCATAGCGTCTGCCAGGATGGAAAGCGCTCTCCCGCTGAGGTCCTGCACGATGAGCTGCCCTTCGCCGGCGGAGTCCCAAACCTCCTTTTCCTCTGCGTAGTAGTGAAGCGCGGACTTATACTCACCTCTCCGCCGAAATATGTCGGCAATGCACCCCAACTGGTTGGCCCCCATCATCAAGGAGTGCGGTTCGGGTTGCCGATGGATAACTACTTTGACAAGCTCAAGGGCGTGCCGATGGCATGCGAGTGCGCAGTCCAGCCATGAGCCATTTTCTGGGACATCCAGGCCGGCATTTCTCAGAGAGTCAATATGGTCGCCAAGACGGCAACCCTCCCACCAAGAATCATGGGGAAGCCCCTCCGCCAGGTGCGCAAGGCTTTGGTAAATGAGCCCCTTGTTTCCCCAAATCTCGCCCAGTTTGCGGCCAAAGCCCGCTTCTCTGAAGAGGCGTGCCGCCATGTCCAGACGCCGCAAGGCCTCCTGCCGCCCGATAGGCCCTCGGGTGTGCATGAATATCTCGGCCACAGCATTGTGGCAGTCCGCTTGCCCCAATAGGTTATCGAGACGTTCGCACAGCACAAGGGCCTCCTCGTATCGCTGTCGGGCTTCTTGAAGTCTTCCCAGCCGAACGAAGCAGCTTGCGAATGACCGCGTGCACATAGAGACACGTTCCACGCCTCCCTCTTCTTTGTAGGTTGCGAGAGCCTTGGTGTAGGCCTCGCAGGCCTTCCCCCATTGATTCTGCGCGAAATGGCCCAAGGCAGTACGTTCCTCTTGCTCCGCCGCCAGCAACCGCGCATCGCGTTCACGAGCGGCCTCTGCCACTTCGTCGCGAGAATCGGGGTCTTCTGGTCCGAGCCAGTAACGGACCACCCGTGGGCGGCGCTGTGCGACGCGGACAACACCCCGGCGGCGCTGTTCGACTTGGACCAGTTGGTCCACAAGGTCCCGCTGCTCGCGGCGGTCCAGCGCCCGCAACGGCAATACAATGGTCGTTCCGTCCAGTCGCGACTGGAATATCAAGTCTGGAGATAAAGTCAAGCACCGCCGCAAAGCCGCGGGGAACCTCAGGTAAGATGAAACGACCAACTGCACGTCCAGGTGCTTAATGGTTAATCTCTTGGGAAACATTGGAGAGGCAGCCAGCGTCTCAAGAGAGCCACACTGCACTTTCTCCACGCCTGCAAGGTCGTCCCATTGAATACCGCATTTTTCAAACAAGGCGAGCGCGTCCTGCCCACGAGTGTTCCGGCACGTCCAGATGCCACTATTATCCACCATCACCCGCCAGGTACACAGATAGGCGTCTCTCAGGAACTTGGCTACAAAGGCTACGGCCACAACCTGAATGATTGTAGGAGCCACGCTGGGAAACAGAGCCGATAAGCCAACCACACAAAAGAGCAAGACGCAACCGCAGGTTACAACCCGCCCGCCCAGCTTCCTTAAATTCAAACGGAGATTTGTTAATCTTGGTCTCGGCGCCATGGGATTCCATCCCGCTTCAGGGCGCATCTCCGCCCAGGGAATCAGAGAGCGATATAGCATCGGCTCGGAGCCTCAGGGCGGCAAAGTACCCCGTCCAGAACGCGCTACACTCATGAACATGATTCCACATTACAGGGGGCCTTCGGGGCGTCCCTGCTAATTTCACAGGGGTGGTGTAACACTCGCAATCGGACCTGGCCTCTCCTTAGTATTGACTGCGACCAGCAGCACCTATGTATCCACCCATAAGCGGGGCCTTACTCAAGGGGTCCGTATTCACAGGAGGCACTGCCTGCATTTTTGGCGCTTTTCCAGACACAGCTTACTCTACTTCCAGAACTGCCACCACTTCTTATCTTTTCTTTTTCCTTTGTCGTCTTTCGATGCTACGTTGTCGCCTGAAGAGCCGAACTGGAGTTTCCGAATTCTCTTCCATTTCTCCATTTTCGTTGGGTCTTCGGGTGGGCTTGAAGGACATTCGGCGAACAGTGGCCAGGGCGCGGTGCACATCGAACACTTGCCGTGATCGGCACATCGCATACAAAGGACAGCGTAGCACTCGCTACAGATGCCGAGAGGGTTCAAGGTGACAACTACTTCGCCCCGGACGAACGGGCGGATGTATTCCGGTACATTTTGCATGCCGATGGCACGTGATGTGGCACCACACTTGTCACAACGAAGCTCAGCGTTGGTCATAACCCATGCCCTCCTTGTTCCCACATTCCCACGACATTTCCCCCGGCGTCTTTCACGAATGAGTAATCACCCACATCATGCCTCCTCTCAGTGATTGGCTGTATTTCAACAACTATAAACATGACGCAGCACCTTTAGCAGGCTATATTGACTTTCCTCAAGGGGTCCTCACCTCCAGAATTGCCACCATTTCCTTCTCTTCCCCGCTTGAAGTTGAGCCTTTGTTTGAGCAAGTTGTCGCTCCATTGAATCGAGGATGTTGTGAGCCTCCCCCACGAGCTTATCGGCCTCCTCGTATCGCCCCAGCTTCCTCAGGTCTCTTGACAGCAAGTCGCGAGCGAGAGTAGCAAACACGGCTGGCCCGTCTGCGTCGAGAATCTCCAGAGCCTGGTAACCATACTTGACGGCTTGCCCCACTTTGCCGGCGTAGCTTGCCGCCGCTGCAGCGGTCTGGAGCAGGCGGGCCCGGAGGGAACGGGGCCCTTCCGCCCCAACCAATGCCAACCCGCGTTCGCAGAGGTCAAGGGCCTCCCGCGCCCTCGTCTCGGCCTCGTCGGAATTCAGAATTTGGGCTGCTCTCTCCCACAATTGGTCAGGGTTCTCTTGACTTGCTGCCATGGTCGGTGCCTGGTTGCTCCAGGTTTGTCAGGTAATCCTCATTCGGTCGGCTTAGACAAGCGCTCAAACACCCATCCCTGCGTCACCGCAACGGTCCAGTCGTGGCCTGTGCGTTCAGTTGCGTCTCAAGGGCGTCGTATCACAACCTGCCATTGTGCCTTTCACATAGTATGGGGCTTCTCGTTGCCACACAAAGCGCGGCCGTAGAGCGTCTTCCTGGGGCTGCTCGATCCGACCGCTTCTTTGCGCCTGCAAGCCCGCCTCCCATGGTCGGCGTCCCGGTTTAGGTCCCCTCAAGACCTTCTTCTAACGCCTGTGGAACGATAATGGCAAGCACTCGCCCAGGCTCAACGTTCTCAAACTTCCCGACCCAGCACAACTCTTCCCGCGAACTTGTTACATCCCCGGGCGTTTCGTGAACCATGCATGTCTTTTGCTCTAAAGTGGTTGTTCGGATTTGCCCACTTCCCAGCAACAACTCAATCCTGGGAGCAGTTTTTTCAAACGGCCCGTTGCACGGAACGCGGACCTCTAGGGTCTTTGTCTCATCCACCGCCTCGATGCATGCTCCCGGGGGAGCAGGTGCCGGCAGGACCAGATCAACGAGGCCACGTTCAATGGTCTCAACTTCCTCGATGCCCGCTGCTTTCGCGTAGACAGGCTCTGCACCGAACCCAGGAAGCGGGGTAAAAATCTCTAAACTGCCGAGATCAACAATCACGGCGGCAACAGCCTTGAGGAACCTTGCCAATGCGCCTGCGCACAAACGGCATCCGGACAGATGCTCCCACTGCTGTTCGAAAAGCTCCTTCTCCTTGCTGGCAGCCCGCTCGAGAAGGGGCAGCGATATGCACTGCCCTGGCGCGGCGGGAACGCCGGGCCGCAGGAAACTCTCCCAGAGCTCCTCACTGCAAGTGCGCAGCAGTTTTTCCAGCACGTCTTCACTCATAGGCGTAATCCCCTCTGGATTGATTACCCGTCCTTTGGCCATTCTGACGGAATTTTCTGAGTGCGCATTTCATGACGCGCTCCGTCCGAACCCTCCAACGGGAGTCCTCACCGGCGTTGAAAGTGTTTGGGACAATGCGGTAGAGGGCGCATCCCGCAGTTGGCTCACGAAAAGCAAGCGCTTGCTCACAAATGAGATAGGCCCACCAATCATACCAGAGGCGCCAGCTTTCTGAGCAGACCGCGGAAAGAACTCTCTCAAGCCAATCATGGAGACAACAACTATTCTGTCCAGGATCAGGGTGATTTTGCATCCTCGTGCGTTTGAGCAGAGCGCTTGCCGCTTTTTGCTCGCATGCGGGGTTCTGATGCACCTTGCTGGTAACATCCTTCTCAAGTTGCACCAACTCCCTGCTGCCGGCGACGCCAACAACGGGCCTGGCGGCTCCGATCACCCGTAGGACGAATTGACCAAGTGGTTCATTAGCAACGGGAGGAACAATGTCCAGCACTTCGAACAGCTCCAGTAAGCCAGCCTCTTTGCATTGCGCTTTAACGGACCGCCTCAATTCCGCGAGACACAACAGCAGCACCTCTGATCTTGGAGAGAGGCCGGGCCGCTCAGGGGCAGGGATGCGTTCAAGACACCTGGGACGCAAAAGGCGCTTGGAACGGAAAAGGCGCCTGGAACGCAACACGTCGGAGGCCGTGTTGCGAGTGATTTTAGCAAGATACGGCTCAAATGGCGCTGACTCGTCGTAAGTGCCAGATGGCTTCAGGGCGCGGTACACTTTCAGCCACGCCAACTGAGCCGCATCCTCGGCGGAACTCGCCTCTCTCAAAATTGACATTGACAGGCTGACCGTGCGGTTCCGCCATCGGCTAATGAGTCTGTCAAACGCACGCTCCGCCGCGTCCTGACCGGTGTAGTAGAACTTGCGAAACTCATGGATGTCAAGCACATCCCGAGCCTGGCTTTCAACTACGTCCTTGAGGAAGGAGGCGAACGCTACTGGATCGTCGCTGGGCGGGTCCCTTTTCAAGAGACCAAGTAGAGACATCCATGAATGCTCGGCTGCTCGCTTCGCCAGGCCGTCATCATCAGTTATCTCGCATGCAAAGCCCAATGACTTGTCCCACCACCGGGCCCTAAGGCAGTCCAAGGCTGCAGCCGCTGAATCCATGCCATTCTTCTTGACGGCGCTGCGGAATTCGCCGAGGTCTTTTCTATCCTCCGCTTCGTCAGTTACGGGAGTGCCCACCTCGCCTCCTCTTGAACTCTCGGTTCGGACAATGTTCCCGGCCTACGAACCGGATACCGCGAAATTCGTGACGCCTGTCGCGCAATGGCCTTCTTCTGTCTTCCCTCTGGCGGACGGCAATACCCGGGTAGCCCACAAGAAAGAAGGGGCACAAGCTCTCCTAATCGTGCTTAGCCTACCGCGAGGGGGAACGCTGGTCAAGCAGAAATGTGATGTTCTTGACTTTCAGAAGAGAAGTCAGGCGGATTTGTGTCACCTCGCAGATACGGCTTCCGGCGTGGCTGCGCGTAGGAAATGAAAGATTGCTGGGGTGATGGGAAAGGAACAGGGAGCCATGGGCCTCGCAGACGCGGATATGAAAGCCCACCGCGATGGCACCTGAGTGTCCCGGAGCGCGCTGCGGGGCAGGAGTCCATGCGCACCGGGAGTTGGCAGCGAATCAAGTGAAAATGGCACTTCTGTGGTGCATCTCCAAGGGTAGGCGCCATCGAAAAACCAGCTAAAACGTCCGTCAGAATCCTTCCGTGGTCGGTATCTGTTTATGGTATGTATTCGTTGAATGTTCACTTGCGCCTTCGTCCACCGGTCCGCGTGCAAGTTCTACAGGGTTGAGCAAGCTCTGGTTGGTCCTTAGAGGAAGCACGCGTGACAGCAACGGTGCTGAGCAACAATGTCTATGCAGGAGGAGAGGAAAATGGTTGGAGGACTTCAGGGATTCCGTGGTGCGGGGAAGGGCGCTTACAGGAGAGAGTTTGCCGGTGTTTTGGCTTCGGCGAGCGGCCGCGCAAAGGCAGTGTTAGGTGGCCTTTTGCTTCTCTGGCTAAGCACCTCTGGCGTAGCTGTAGTATGCCAACCGCTCGCTTCGGTGGACGACGCATACATGTATCTGAACCAGGTTATGGACCGCCCGGTCGATAGCTTTTGGATATACGATGACTTCATCTCGGGTCATAACCGAGCCGTCCCGAGTGGTTACATGGGGGACGCTGCCACGACTCTGGAGATAAGAGAGAACTGGACAGACGGTCCCTATGACGGGGTCTCGTGTATCCGTGTCGTTTTCACTCCTCAGACCGAAACGGACTGGGCAGGCGTTTATTGGCAGGTCGTCGAGAACAACTGGGGACAACTCGCTGGTGTGGGAGTTGATCTCACGGGCGCAACGCGGGTTCGGTTTCGTGCCAAATCCGACTCCGCTGGGGCGAACGTCGAGTTCTTTACAGGAGGCATCGGCTGGCCGCTGCAACCCTACCCTGACTCTTTCCCCAAGAAGACCACCGAGCCGCCTCTGATTGCGCTGGGAGAGAATTGGACTTCGTACGATATCTCCCTCGCCGGAGCGGATCTGTCCCACGTGATCGGTCCGTTTGGATTCGCTCTGAACGCCCCTAATAATCCGCAGGGTGCGACTTTCTTCCTCGATTATATTGAGGTCGATTCCCCAGCCGATCCAGATACACCGCGATTCCTCCCGTCTTACAAGGTCCAGGGTGTTGGTTCGCCGGACCTTTACATAACAAACTCTGCGTTTCTCTACGATCAGGCTCTCGTCGCCTTGGCGTACGTCGCGCGCCGAACGGAGGACGACCTTCGCAGAGCCCGCATTATTCTGGACGCGATGACTTTCGCATTGGAAAATGACCGTGCGTACACAGACGGCAGATTGAGAAACTCTTACATGTCGGGGTGGCTGCGTGACCGGAAGACCGGAAAAGCCCGCCTGCCGGGTTGGTATGACTCCGATACGAAGAGCTGGTTTGAGGATCGAATACAGGTGGGGACGCATAGCGGTAACCTCGCCTGGACGATTATCGCCCTGCTTCACTACAATGAGATTGCCCCAAAACCCGAATACGTCCAGGCGGCCGTCGGCATCGCGCGCTGGCTGGAGGAGAACGTGAAAGATATGAGGGGCGAGGGAGGTTACGCAGTTGGGTATGAGGGCTGGGAACCAACACCTCAACCGGTTGCCGCAAAGTCAACCGAGCAGAACATTGACTTGGTGTCCGCCTTCGGGCTGCTCCAACGAGCAACCGGTGACAATGCGTGGCTGGGTTCCCAGGCACATGCAGCACGTTTTTTATCTTCTATGTGGCTACCTGGCTCTCCAGGCCATTTCGCCTTAGGAACCTGGGAGGATGGGGTTAGCATCCGCGACGATAGCAGGGTACTTGACCCCCAGAGCTGGTCTATCTTAGCTGGGGATGTATTGGGCACCGCGCAGCCCGAAGGCCTTCTTCAGTGGATCGAAGAGAATCTTGTCGTCACGGTCAACGACATCGAAGGTGTGGATTTCAATGACGACAAAGACGGGATTTGGCCGGAGGGTTGCGGGCAGTTCGCTTTGGCGAACTCATGGGTTCGGAAAGAACAGCGTGCCGAAGTGCTGCTTCGGAATCTCCAGACTTTCCAGGGCCCCGAGGGTGGATTTTGGGCAGCCAGCAAAGATTATTTTTCGACAAGCCTGACCTGGGAGTACTTCCACAGGGTCGCTCTCGCGCCAACGGCGTGGTACATTTTCGCGTCACAGTCTTGGAATCCTTTCGTTGGCGCAGTTGTGCTTCCTTTCCGGGTCAGCTCGGTGAGTGCCGAATGGCAACCGGGTGGACAGGAGTTTTTACTAATGTGGACCTCAACGAAAGGGAAAAGCTACCAGGTCATGGCAACAAGCGACATCTTGAACGTGACGGCGTGGGAAGATATTGGAGAGCTGCGCTTTGGGACTGGGAGTATGCTGGAATACCGTGACCCGATCGCCGAGTCTAAGAGCAGAATCTTCAGAGTGCGAGAAAACTGATATCAGCGTGCTGGATCGGTTTCATGAAGCTGCGGGAGTTTTGTACTACGGACACATGTCGGGAACTGGCCAGCGGACAGAGAGACCGAAGGGTGCCGCAGTCCTGAGCGGGCCCGAAAAAGACTTTAGAAACAAAACGGCCTTGCAGCGCGTTCATGGAATCGTACAATATGATTCGACTTTAGGGCCTATGGGGTCTGCAAAAGGATGGTGAGGTGAAATGCGGAAGACCGACCTGGCTTTTTATCTTTGCCTTTTCATTGCCAACCTGCTGATAGCCGTCGAGTGGGGAAAGCACGGATTTTGGGCCGTTGGCTTGCAGGGTCCCAAGAATAGGAGGGTCCTCGCCGGCCTGGTGTTGGGTGTCATGACGGTCCTTGTTTTTGGGCTTATTTATCGGAAAACGGGCTTCAAGCCCGAAGCTAAGTGGTTATTGGCGGTGGTGGGAATACCGGCTCTGCTGATCCTTTTTGTGAGAAGAACTCTGCCGGCGGGAGTCTATGAGTACAATGCGGCAAGACAGGCCATACTTTTCTGGGCACGTACTTCATATTTTCCGGGTGTCGTACTGGAGGAGCGCGGGAATCTTCTCAGGCAATTCCCTCGGGCACAAGGAGCCGTGCAACTGTTAAACAGAGCAATTTCGGGCCAGGTGAAATACACTGCGTTGAGAAATAGGTTGAATGTGGGTGTGGCTTACGAAGAACTCGGTTTTCTCTACCGGATGATGAATATGTGGTCGGAAGCAGACTCGGCGCTGAGGAGGAGCCTGTACATTCTGCAAGTCCTGGATTCAGAATGCCCGGAGAATGAAGAAATACTTCTGGCTCTCGGTACTACTATCTTCAGGGTTGCGGAGATGGATCATGCTCATAACAGAATTCCGCAGGCGGTCGAGGGCTACAAAAAGAGTCTTGCTATAGACAGGAGATTCGGCAACCAGGAGGGTATTACCGCTGCAACTGCGCTGCTTCAGAGGATCGAGCAACACGGTCGCGGCAACAGCGAGAGGGCCTAATGCATGAAGCATGAGCTTAAGTCCTTCATAGGTTTTACACTGGGATTCCCCGCTTTTTATTTGCTGGCGTGGTTGTTGGGGACGGATGTTTTCGGCATATCTCTGACGAGGTCCTGGACGATCCTGGGTGACGATGCGACCGGGGTGAAAGTCCTGATGGTCGTTGCACCCCTACTCTCAATGTTTGTCGCCGGGTCCATTGGAGGAGCTGTGGCTGCCCTTGATCCCGACATGCGCTTAGGATCGCTTAAACCGGTTAAGTTCTTCGGGAGTTTCTTTGTGGCTTTCGTCGTCGCCTGTTCAATAGCTTTTCGGGTAGGATGTTCAATTCTTGTCGGCGCGGAGCGCTTCGATGGATGGCAAAAAACAGTCGGCGCCGGCAGGTTTATGCTGCTTTACCACTTTTTGGCACCGGCTTTCGCGCTCATAGGTGGTGTCATACTGACAACCATTTTCGCTGGAAGGCCAAACCAGGAAGGTATCGCCTCGGAAGAGCGAAACGTAAGGCAATGGTATGAATGAATTCTCCAGCGGGGCATACTCTATTGGCAACAAAGCGATACAGCCAACACGTTGTGGGCTGGGTTTTTTGCCTGAGGCGTTCGGCCTCGTCAAGTAGCAGCGATGAAGCGGACATTCGTCATGAGAGGGGAATAAAATGAAAAGGGTTAGCCCGGCCTTGGTAAGAGCCTGCGGTTTTCTGGGGTTCATCCTGTTTGGGTTGGGGGCAATTCACCTCGGTAACGCGTTTTTCCGACTCAGGCTGGACCTTTGGAATCCGCCGGTTTCGGGGTGGGGAGCAAAAGGCCTGGCGCTCGTCGCCGCATCTTTCCTCGTGGGCCTCTTCGGCATAGTTACAGGATGGGCGGTTGGGGCAAGTATAGAGGTCCGTAGCCCAAAGGTCGACCATGTAATCAGTATCGTCTGGCACTACAATGCCAACGGGTGCATAATCTGGATGACCTTTTCTGTGATTGCCTTGCTCTTGACAATAGGGCGCGAACATGCAAAGGAATTTGTGCGTTCTTTTGGCGCTTTCCGTCTTAGTGCCGTAATCTTAGGAACTGCCACCGTCGGCAGTTGGCTGATCGCTCTCACGTTCTACCTGACCAGAGCAATGGTGATGCGTGGGAGTGCAATCGGCGATCCCCTGTCCCGATTTCTGCCGATGGCTGTCGGCCTATGCATGGGTGTCCTGCAATGCAAAGCATTTGGAGTTTCCCTCTTTCCGGGGATCGTGAGCGGCCTCATCCTGCCGTACATCCTGATCCCCACGTCTGCTTACATGATGGCGCGGGACGAATTTCAGAAGCGGGCCATGCTGAGTAAACTCTGAACGTTCCTGCAAGGCCCTGTTTCGTGAAGAGAGGCGGCCTTTTGGTTTTCGCGTCTGGGTTTTCCTTTTGGTCCCGCTTCGTGGTCTTTCGCCGTGCTGTCGGCCGCTTCTGATCGGTCTGATCGAAGCCTGCCGGTTCAAGAATACGACGGGAAGATGGAACGTCGCATCTGACCGACACCCACGACATGCCGCGGGCCAATTGATTTTCAGGTGAGGGGCACGCCAAGCACAGGCTTATCCGGGAAACATGCATTGCAGGGCCGTGGGGCTCATAGTGCAACGACTCAACATGTGCTTAAGAAGAAACGAAAGAAGCAAGCTGAACACAATCCTGGCCTTGAGGGGCGAACGTGCGGCGCCGATCTTGAGCAATGCAGGGCCGTGTTATATCCGACCGGGCTGGAGTAAGTTGGGTGGCTTTCAGGGGAGTTCAGCGGAACATGTGCGCGAGGATATGAACCGTGAAATGAAGGAAAAGCGGGAACCGGTCCGCGCAGAATGTCACCCGACGGCCGCCAGAAGGGCGGTGCGTTTGCCGCGAGAGATACTTGAAAGGAGAAGTTCTTCCGAGGCACAATGGTTTATGGAAGAGGTTTTGTATTTCCTTGTCCCCATCACCACGTGAGACAGCGTGGCGTGAGCAATCAAGGATGCCTCCTTTCATTGCTGTGGACAATCCAGAATAACTGCATGATTTTCCTCGCACTGAGCTAATGTTGTCGTCCGAAACGTCCGCAAAGTAAGCGGAACAGCCATGAGGGGCGCAATGGGAAAGATAGACAAACTAACCCGGCAGAGTCGTAGCTGGAACGAGAGGGCCTTGCGGATCAGCCAACAAATCCAGCGAGCAGCGGCCTTGCAGGCTCAGGCCAGAGCGGTCCGCTCGGCGGAGGAGGAAGCTTCTCGTCTCAACGATTACTATGGAATATGGGCTAAGCGGCGTGACTGGCGCCAGTTCGAGGACGTGGCCTTTCACATTGCCGCCTCATATCGGGCCGACCTCGGCTACTTGCTTATCTACGCGCTTCGTCAGTACCAGACGTCCTTGGGCTACGACCCTGTGCAGTACGTGTTCTTTGCGCTCCAAAACCTTCACCTGTTCCGGCCTTACTATGTGTCTCGGTGCGTGGAGCTAATCCCTGAAGCCGAGGTGTTCTCCCGCGATTCCAGAACACGAGGGCGTGCTGCTGCGAAACTCATCGTTCGGGAGCTCTCTACTGTTCCATTGCGTTGGGCAAGCGGCATTTTTGCCGGTCTCGACGCGACTATGCGGGAATTGGTTTTGGAGGAGCTCCAAAGATTCAACCCGGAAGGTGCCAGAATACTGTCCCGAGGAAGCCGCGGGCACCTGCTGTCGCGTGTCGGCTTCTGGCAGGCCGTAAGATGCTGTGTCGTTGGATCATTGTGGCGAAAGGGGCGCTGAACTTTTCGGATGGCATCGGGACGGCGACCACGCTGACCTCGGCATCGAGTTCAATAAATAAGGGTTTCGGGCATCGAAGACCGCTAATCCTCTGTGGTTCAACGTATTCGGTCATTTGAGGGTCGAGCTGTCCTTGCGCCGGGGCAGAAATTTCCTCCTGAACCAGACCCCGAAGGAGAGCCGAAGCATAAACTCTGCGTTGTTTGCGTCGCGCGTTTTCGCCACCATTCTCGAGCTACTTTCGGACCGGACTCCTCGGCCACGGACTCCGTTGCCTTTTTGACCCATGGCGTGACCTACCGAAATAACAACGATCGGCCGTCAAGTGTGCAACGGTAAGGAAATCCGTAAGCGTCCGGTGGACACAGGGGGAGGTTGGCACAGATGTTGGGATGCAGGGGATCAGGCGGGAAGGTTTTGGGTGGTGGTTTGAGCGGCTTTCCAGTTATCCGGGAGGGGCTCTCCGACCCATTTGGCGGGGTGGGCGCTGATGCGGTCGAAGATGTCCGCAGGCAGGTGAACGGGGCGATCTGGAGTCGTTTGCAGGTGGTGATGAAGTGGTGAGGACAGCCGCGGTTCGCCCGCCTTTATCGCCCCCGAAGAACAACCAGTTTTTTCGTCCGACGGCGATTCCCCGCAGGCTGCGCCCGGCGCCGTTGTTGTCCCTCTCGAGGTCTGCGTCTTCCGAGTAGCCGATGAGGGCATCCCAGTTCGATAACGTGCAAGAAATGGTTTGCCACTCGGGGCTTTTCGTCAATACGTTGGGCTTCTCTTGTTCGAGATACACCTTGATGCCGTTGAGAATGGACACACCTTTTGCCTGCCGCAGGGCCGGCCGTTTGCCTCATGGCAAGACGGGCGAAAAGACGTGATAAGCTCTGGACTGCCTACGATCCGACATTTCGGCTACAGTACTCCACCCACGTCGCGTTTCTGGCGAGGGCGAAAGCTTTTGAGCGTCGCGAGAAGAATCCGCAATTCAAAAAGGTGCTCGTGTGCCATCGCGGACTTCGAAATCTTCGTCGAGTACACAGGAATATCCTGGGCTCTGGAAATTGTGCGGCGCAACTGTCTGGGAACCACCCTTCGAAGTCCTGGGTTGGCTGGCGACTGGCGCTGCAGAGTTGCAGCCTCATGCGGATCACTTCAGTTCGATCCTGTAGAACTTCTGGCTAGATATCGTGTCCGTCTCGGTCCAGATGGTTGATTCACCCTGGGATAAAATCCTTGTCTCCTCGTTCCATTGCCCGTCAGATAGGTTGGTGGAAGACCAGACGATATAAGTATCTCCGGGGCGGCTACTCCATCTAAGCACGGACTCGCCGTCGGCCTCCTTGGCAACTCCGATCACCTTGAAGGGAAAAGAACCGTACTCGTATGCGCCCATATCCACCGTCAAAGAAGCCTTGCCTTGCCAGATGCGAGGATTCCCGTCAATGTCGAAGGGGATGAGTTCGATTACATCCCAGTCGCCGTCGAGATCGGCAAGGTCAGAGGGAAGAGATTCATTGACGGCGGCGTCCACGCAAGGAGAACCCGGCGATAGATGCAGGTCATCGTCGTCTGTGCCTACCACATCGTCGGGGCCGTCAGCATCCGCGAACAATGGATCATCGCCGATGCTGCCAATCCCTCCCAAGCTGCCGCTCCAGCCCTGGATACAACAGCAGTTGGCGACGGGCGTCCCACCGTTTATCTGTGCCGAGCAGCCTGTCCCCGTGACATCGCTGTTGCCCCAAAGAATGCAGTTCGTGAGCAGTTGCGTGGCGGAGCTCAGGTTGTAGACCCCGCCGCCATCGCCCGTGGCGGCGTTTCCGCTGAAGGTGCAGTTGATCAGGGTCGCTGTGCTGCGTTGGGTGCATATCCCGCCGCCGCCCCATGCCGAGTTTCCACTGAAGGTGCAGTTGATCAACATCGGTGGGCTGTCGCCGCGTTGATTGAACATCCCACCGCCCTTACTATCGCCGGTGAGAGCCATGTTGCCGATGAAGGCGCAGTTGATGAGAATCGGGCTGCTCCAGTTGTTGTCCACCCCGCCGCCTACGGGCGCCGCGTTCCCGATGAAGGTGCAGTTGATCAGGATTGCGTTGCTGCAGTTCCAGTTATACATCCCGCCGCTGCGGTAGCTGCCGGAGTTCCCACGGAAGGTGCAGTTTGTCAGGGTGGGGCTGGCGCCTTCGCGGTTGGACATCCCGCCGCCGTATTTCGCGACGTTTCCGGTGAAGGCGCAGCCGGTCAGCGACGGCCACCCTGAGTCGTTATGCATCCCGCCGCCGAAGGCGCTTGCCAAGTTTGCGCGAAAAGTGCAGTTGGTCAATGTCGGACTGCCGGACTCGACGTACATCCCGCCGCCGCTATTGTTGCCTTTCTCGCTCCATCCATCGGCGTTACCGCCGGTGACCCTAAAGCCATCGAGGATGGCGCTCACGTCGGTTCCGCTGCCCATCACCACGTGAAAGCTGTTCTCTGCGGTGTTGGCGAAGTCCGGACCGTCGTCCCGGTTCAGGTCTCCGCTCAGGATGGTTTCATTAGCTTCGAGGTCCCGGGCATCGGGGTCTGGTGCATTGAAGCCTGCGTAGCCTCCTTTCATGGCCACGCCATTGAGGAGCTGGAAAGTGGCCGTGCGGTTTCCGGCGGGTTGTGCCGGCGTGTAGAGCCCTTGGGCTACGCGGATCTCCTTAACCTGAGGATACCTCGTCGCGATGTGAATGGCGTCTCTTAGTTCGGTGTACGCTTCCGTCCAACTCGAGCCGTTGTTGACACCCGGGCTGACGGCATCCACGAAGAGGATGCTCGACGTGGGCTCGTCGTTGTCTTCTTCGTTTGCGGCAACAAACGCTGTAAACAAACCGGGGCCCTTGACACAAATGACCGCCCCCCTGCTGAGGTTGTCAGCATCCTGTCCCGCAAGGAGAGTGACGGTCTGGGGCTGTGAGTAGTTGGAGGAATCGAAGGTCAATAATGCGCCGGTCTGAATCCAAATATCGGGGTCCCCCGATTGGTTGGTTACTTCCACTTCAACGGTCCCGAGCGGGTCCGTCTCCAGTGACACCGTAAATGTGGCTGTGCCTCCCTCGGGGACCGCGAACGACCTTACACTTAGCAAGAAGCCCGGAGAGGGATACTCGTACGCGCCCATATCTACGACGCCGTGCGCGATGCGTGGATTGGAGTCAAAGTCCTGGGTGAGCGATGGCGGGACAGCCGTTGTGTCCCCTATGTCAATGCAGGGCGAGTTGGACAACAAGCGCATGTTGTCGTCCTCGGTGCCGAATATTTCATCATCTCCATTGGCGTCAACGAACAGCGGATCATCGTTGATGTTGGCCGTTCCGCCCGACTCGTCGGTCCAGCCTTGAACACAGCAGTAGTTCACGATTGGTGTGCCGCCAGCGAGCTGCGCGAAGTAGTCAACGCTGTCGCTTACGCAGTTGGCCCAGAGAATGCAGTTGGTCAACGTGGAACCGCCGTCGGTGTACATTCCGCCGCCGCACCAGCTTGCTGAGTTGCCGCTGAACGTGCAGTTGATCAATGTCGGACTCCCGTAGCCCTCGGTGTACATTCCCCCACCGTAATAGCCCGCTGAGTTGCCGGTAAACACGCAATTGATCAGCGTTGGGCTGCTACCAGCCCCGCTATACATCCCCCCGCCGTAATAGCTGGCCGAGTTACCGCTGAAGGCGCAGTTGATCAAGGTCGGGTTACCACTCTTGACATACATCCCGCCGCCGAAAATGTGTGGCCCAGAACCATCGGCGTTTCCGCCGGTGATGGTGAAACCGTCCAGGACGGCTGTCGCATCAGTTCTGCTGCCGGTCACAACGTGGTAGGCGTTCTGGCCGCCGCTGAGCGTGGTCTTGTGCAGGCTGGGGTTACGGTCGTCCGACGGACCACCGCCGGACGGGAATCCGCCGTAGACGGACACGCCGCTTATGAGCTGGAACGTTGCTTCGGGGTCATCGGAAGACCCTGCCGGGGTGTAAACGCCTTGCGCCACACGGATCTCCTCGACAATTCCAGGGAATGCCGCCGCGTTGCGCAGGGCGATTTGTAAATCGGCAAACGCATTTGTCCAGTTCGTGCCGTTGTCGGCACCCGAAGCCTTGGGATCAACATACAGGACGGGTGGGATGCAATCGTTCTCCCCTTCAGTCGCCCTGACCCCGGCCGTGAGCAACCCGGGCGCGCTGATCCAGATGATGGCCAGCCCGTTCAGGTAGTCCGTATCCTCCGCGGCGGAGAGTGTTACGGTCTGAGGCTGCGAGTAGTTGGACGAATCAAACGTCAGAGTTTTCGGCTCGACAGCGATGTCGGAATCGCCCATTTTGTGAGCTACAGTTACGTCAACACTCCCGAGCGGGTCCTTCGCGAGCGCCACTGTAAACGTTGCCCTACCTCCCTCGGGAACAATAACAGACTTTGTGCTAAGCAAGATGTCCTGCTCTGGAGCCTCGTACGCCCCCATGTCCACGATACCATTTGCGATGCGGGCATTGCCGTCGAGGTCGCTCAACAGTGACGGCGGGACGGCTGCGTTGTTCCCCATGTCAATGGAGGGCGAGCCGGGCAGCAGATGATAGTCATAGTCAACCCACTTATAGTCTTCCCAGTGACCCGGAGCAGTGAACAGTGGGTTGGCGTAGATGTTTCCCAGTCCGGGGTGCTCGTGTTCGAGGCACGAGTACGTGGCAGAACACCCGTAGAGGTCATATTCGCCATTTCCCCAGAAGATGCAGTTGGCGATTGTAGGGTTGCACCCTTGTCCGCAGTAAACGCCGCCGTCAGTCCCCCAGTCGAGCGATCCGTTGTCAACTATTGTGTTATTGACGATTGTCGGGGAGGAACCGTGGCAGCAAACTATCCCCGCGCATATGCCAGAGTAATCAATGTTGCTGGCGATGACGTTTCCGCTGACGATGGCTGAGGAATTGTGGAGCAATATTGCCCCCAGGCTGTACTCCGACGCGTTCTCAACGATTATGTTGTTCACGATAGTGGGGCTGCTGTCGTAGCAAGCGATGCCGCCGCCTGGATCGGCTCCCGTGATGGTGAATCCCGAGAGTAGCGAAGCGTGGGTCTCGCCGCTCCAGAAGCCTACCACATGGTCCCCTCCGCCCAATATGCAGTTTTCCGGGCCATTCTCGCTCCGAAGCGTAATGGCCTTGCCGCGAAAGTCCGCCACAGGATTGTTCTGCCAGCCCACGGTTCCGTAAGTCCCATCGGCAACGATGACCACATCGCGGTCCTCCGCCGCGTCAATAGCTTCCTGGACGAGGTCAAAAGGGTGGGCTTGGCTACCATCCTCTTTGGGATCGCTGACGGTGGGATCGCCCGGCGCGGGGTCGCCAGGAGCGTCATCATCAACGTAGAAAACCCGAGCCCCCTGGAACTCATACGCGCCCATGTCCACCGTCCGAGAAGAAGTGCCGTAGGCGAGACGTGCGTTGCCATCCAAGTCCACTGCCTCCCACATCCAGCTGTCGTTCCTGCCCGCATCAACGCACGGCGAGCCGGCTGCCAGACGGTAATCATTGTCCAAGTACGTGTCGGGGTCGTCGTCAGCCCCATCCGGATCAACGAACTGCGGGTCTTTGACGATATTTCGCAGGCCGCCTCGCGTCCAGCCCTCGATACATGAATAGGTGGGCTGAACCGAATCGCAAATCTGCGCGTCACGGGGTGCGGTATTTCCCCAGATGATGCAGTTTCGAATCGTCGCTTCGACGCAATTTAACAGACCCCCGCCACCATACCCGGCTGAGTTTCCGGTGATAGTGTTGTTCTCAATTGTGCCCTCGCAGAAACACAGACCGCCGCCACCTGGCGCGGAGTTGTCCAAGACGATGTTGTTCCGAATGATCCCGCTGCAGCCACACAGCCCGCCGCCATAGCTACTGTCGCTGACGTTGCTAAAAACAATGTTGCCCGCTACGACGCCATCGCAACCAAACAGCCCGCCACCGTACAGAGCGGCCCGATTTCTGCTGACCGTGTTGTTCTCGATGGTGCCGTCGCAATAGGCCAGGCCGCCCCCGCCATGACTCCCCTCGGTGCCGTAAGCCGCGTTTCCTGTGATGGTGTTGTTACGAATCGTCGCCCGGGTATGATCACCATACCTGTCCCCACCGCAAACTCCACCTGCATACCCAGCACTGCCATTCTGAATTGTGAACCCGCAAAGCACGCAAGTTTCGTTTTCCGTTCCAGCGAAGCTCACCACGGATCCAGATTGGCAGCCGTCAAGGACAGTGCCGGCCACTACTTCGGCGTCGCCCGGGTCGGTGCTGCACAGGACAATATTCTCCCCCCCGAAGTGGACGTTTTCGTAATAGGTCCCCTCAGCGACGATGACGGTATCGCCGTCGGACGCCATGTCTATTCCTTCCTGAATCTTCTGGAAGGCCGTTTCCCAGGATTTCCCGTCCCCGGATTCGGACACGCCGCCGTCCACATACCAGGTCACTGCTGCGGTCAACCCTGGAGACAGGAAAAAGAGCAAAACGCCGGTCGCGATACGAAGAAACGTGCGTCCTGTCATGTGCACCCCGCTGGTAGGCTGGTCCTCATCTCCGGTTGTTTCACCGATCCACGGGGCCAATACTTAGCACTAACCGGATGTAAACGCAAGGTACTTTCCGCCGAACGTAAAAACCGACGCCGCCCACATAAAATCACTCTGCATGAAAGCCTCTCCTGAACTGCCTGGACTGTGCTGCCTTCAGAAGCCCAAGCGCCAAAAACGCCGGATATGCTTCGAGCAGTCAACGAACTGCCGGTTCCGCCACTATGCTCCACCCACCTGGCGTTTCTGTCGAAGACGCGGGACTTCAAGCAGGACGAGGAGAGCAGGTTGTCCAAAGAGACCGCGGCATGCGAAAGACGGTTTCGAAATGCTGGTGGAGGATAGAAGCGAAAATGCCTTTTGTGAAGTCCTAACTGAAGACACGGGCGTCGGCTACGAAGGCGGCAGGTGTTACGGAACCGGGGATTCGATTTTGGGTCGTTAGACGACACGTTTTGTCGCCCAGAGATTTCCTTGTCCTCAAGCACAAAAAGCCATCCGATTCCGGCGTCTTTCGGTGGAGTTCAGGCTTTCCGATGCAGACCTACACGCCAACCGTTGTTTCTTCCCCCGGTTCTTCAGAGACACTGTTACGGATTCTCAAGGATGCGGTGGAACCGGCGAGGGACGAGCGAGGGCGGCAGGCGTGTCCTCGAGCCGTCGTCGGTCCAGAATGTCGTCTCGTTGCCGTTGGAGGGAAGGTTGCTGAGAGCGAGGTACCAGGTGAGGAGCCGTGGCCGAGGCTGGGGGTTCGGCCTCAAGGTATGACCGAAGGGTTCAGCAGCCGTTCCTTGCGTCACTTTTCCTGCTGAACACCTGGCCGTTACCAGGAGGTATCGGTCCCTTTTACATGCCGATTTCCCTGGTAGTTCTGGTTTTCGCGATAATCCAGTCGGAAACTGTCTTCAAGACCAGAGGAGACATGGTTTCCACGATAACCGCATACTCCGATGTTGCTCCGGTACTACAGGTCTGAAAAAAGTGATTCAAGCCGGGTAACTCCCGGATGGTGAAATCCCTGTTTCCCCCCGCCTTCAAATACCTGTCGATGCCGCCGAGATTCTCTTTCGAGGGATTCTGGCAATCCTTTTCGCCGTTGAGGGCGAGTACGGGGCACTTCACCTTCATGAGGGTGGTCTGAGTGTCGTACTGCATGGCATACCGAAACCAGGGACTGAGCTGCCCGGCGATTTCGCCGTCCAGTTTGTCATCCGGCCAGTGGAGTTTCTCCTTCTCGTCCGTGGTCAAGGTGGCGTGCAGCGCACGGATCTTCTTTTCCGCGGTCGCGTTGTCGGTATTCTCAGCAAGCAGGGCATAGAGCCGCTCGTACCAGGAGCGTACCAGGGCAAGCTGCGTTTCCCGCTCCATGTAGTTTCTCGCGGAGGAGTCTCTGGGCGATGACGACATCCGCGAACCGCTGTCCCTGTCCCGCCAGCATCACGAGGAATGCCACATCCGGGGAGCGGGTCGCCGCAATCGCGCCCATCTCGGAGCCTTCGCTGTGCCCGACGAGACCGATGCGCTTCGGGTCAATCTGTTTCCGCCCCTTCAGGAACTCGATCCCGGCGAGCGCGTCGTCCGCAGAATCCCCGGTCGTGGCTTTGGAGAAGTCCCCTGTCGAACCGCCCACGCCGCGGTCATCGAATCGCAGGACAGCGATCCCCTGGCGGGTAAGGTAATCCGCCAGGACCATAAACGGGCGGTGGAAATAGACTTCCTCGTCACGGTTGTTCGGCCCGGAGCCGGTGAGGAGCACCACTGCCGGGAACGGGCCCTTTCCCGAGGGGATGGTCAGCGTCCCGGCCGGGGTGACTCCCGCCTTACGGTTTTCATACGTCACTTCCTCCTCGATGTACGGGTAAGGCTTCTTCGGGGTCTGGGGGCGGTTGGGCTCGGGGATCGCGTTGACCCGCTTCATCACGAGCGGCGTAGCACCGTTCTGTATAAAGTTTCCAGTGATAGTATTCCCGTCCGGCTGGAGCTTGGCTTCATATACGAAGACGGATTTCAATTCCAGGCGCAGGCTGTCGCCGGTAACGGTTACCGTGCTCCCGGGGATATTCATGACTCCCTGGTCAATGCTGTGTACGACCGCGGTGTAGCCGCCCTCTTTAGTTTCCGATATCTCGAACGCGATCCTGAGCTCCATACCGGGAATGCTTACGGTTCCCAACCATTTTCCGGCGACATTTTGGGGTGCCGCCGTGCATTCGGAAATTCCCCAGCCGATGCCCAGCATGGATCCCCTCCAGGCAATCGCTGCAATCGCAAGTGCCGTAGATTTTCTCATTTTTCCTGTTCTTTCTGAATGGGGTTGTGGATTCTTAGAAGTCACAGCGTCACGATTTCTCTCTTATCAGGGAGTTTTCCCGCTGTTCAGGAATCCGGTTTCCGACCGGACGCGTATACGCTTTTTTTCATTCATTGCCGTTCCTTTAGAATGGGACGTGCGTCGCTCTCGAAAAACCCATCGGAGGTCGTACGTCCAATCACGGTGCAGGTCAAGCGAGGTCCTTGACAGGTGAAACCATCGGAGCCATCCCCAAGCAGGTGCTGATTAACCGGGAAGGAATGTCTCGGCACGACAGGCCTCATGGACATAATACTTACAAACCGTCGGCTTCCCACGGCGCAATCGTGGGCCGAAGCTTTCGACCGTTTGGTTCTCCCCCCTAACCCTGGCTGGCCTCGCACCCAAGACTCGCAATACTGCTCCGTGGCGAAAACGAGAAAGCTCTTGTGAGGCAAAAAGAGTCAACCTACTCGCTTCGCAGGGCTTCCAAGGTCGCTTGGTTGAAAGGATTGCGGCCCGCCTCCAAATCGCGGATCCAGGCCAGGCGGCGAGCAAGATACTCTGGGGGTCGTCTTCGCGCTCCCCACGTCGTATAGAACTTGAAGTCTTCGATAGCTCCTTTGTAATCTCCCGTGAGCGCCCGGGCTAATCCACGGGTGTCACGAATGCCACCATTTGTGGGGTTAAGCTTCACTGCTTTCTCACAAGCGAACATGACGGCAGCGGCGTGCCCCCATAGACTCCCCTGCCAGCCAAGAGTGTTCCACTCTTCGGCAGTAATCGCCCCCGCATCGAGAACCTCTATTTCCTTGTAGACGTCTATGGCCTCTTTCACCCTGCCGTCTATGACGAGTCTTCTCCCCTCGGAAAGCCGTTTCCGAGCTTCTCCCCGACGCGCTTGCTGCTCCGCTTCTTGTTTTGGGTCGAAATCCAGCCTTGGATTCACTTCCTTGGCCTTCTGGAACTGGGCGATCGCACGCCCAACATCGCCTTGCATTGCCAGAGACCTGCCTTGCGCCATAATGGACTCGACCGCAAGCCGTTGCGCTTCTTTCTGAGGGTCGAGTCGGAGAGTGGGGTCCAACCCTTTCGCCTTCGTGAACTGAGCCACAGCGCTGTTTACGTCGCCCTCTCTCGCGGAATCTCTTCCCTCCTCAATGTGAGCCTCAGCCGCAAGACGCCGCGCTTCTACCTCAGGTTTGAGGTCCAGGTCGGGCTGTAGCTCCAAGGCTTCTCTAAAGTGAGCAATGGCACCCTTTACATCGTCCTCTCTGGCAGAATCTCTTCCCTTCTCAACGAGGGTCTCAGCCGCAAGACGCCGCGCTTCTACCTCAGGTTTGAGGTTCAGGTCAGGCTGAAGCTTCAACGCTTTTTTAAAGTGTGCAATGGCGCCTTTGGTATTACCCGCCCTCGCCATATCCCTGCCCGCTTCGATGAAACTGGGATGGATAGGCAGGTTCTGGAAAGTCTTTCTGTACTGCTTGCCGGGAAAGAATTCCTTCCACTCCTCATAAGTCAGGTTGCGGGTGAGACGGGCGGAGGCTTCGCTGATAAGGTCTTCCGGCTGCCACCAGAACAGCCGCGCGGTCCCGTCCTCGCCTGCCGTAACCAGGCGCTTTCCGCCCTCGATGAACGCTACTTCGTACACCGGGCTGTCAAGGGTCATCCGTGCAACTTCTTTGCCAGTGGATATATCCCAGACTCGGGCGGTGCGGTCCACGCTCCCCGTGGCGAGGTATTTGGCGTCGGGGCTGAAGGCGGCGGAGCACACGGAGTCCCCATGGGTCATGCGCGCCACCTCTTTACCGCCGGTCGTCCTCCATACCCGCGCGGTCCCATCATCGCTTGCCGTGGCCAGGTACTTCCCATCCGCGCTGAACATAGCGCTGCGCACGCCACCATCATGGCTCATCCGCGCCAGCAGCCGACCGCTGGTTGCCCCCCAAAGACGTGCTGTCCCGCCCCTGCTCCCGGTGGCCAGGTATTGCCCGTTTGGGCTGAAGGTCACCACTGAGACGCTGTCCCCATGGACCATGCGCGCCACTTCCTTGGCGCCGGCCACATCCCACACCCTGGCAGTCTTATCCTGGCCTCCCGTGGCCAGGTATCTGCCATCCGGGCTGAAGGCAACCGAGGACACGTCAGCATCGTGCTCGATTTTAGACAGCTCTTTCCCCGTGGCTGTTTCCCATACCCTTGCAGTTCTGTCTCGAATTGCTGTAGCCAGATACGTTCCATCCGGGCTGAGGGCGACGCAATGTGCGATCTCGTCGGCAACTTCTCTTGCCGAACGCGTCCTTCCTGCAAAGACGGAATCAAAGAGCCCCCTCCCTGCTCCTGTCCTCAATAGTTCCACAGGGTGTCTCACCATAGCAATCTCCCGACCCTTGAGGATGTTCCATACCCGTGCGGTACCGTCTCTGCGTGCCATGGCCAGGTATTTCCCATCGGGGCTAAGGGCGACCCAATCGACAAAAGGTGGCTGAACCTTGTACAGGACTTCCCAACCGCTAATCACCTCCCACACCCGTGCGGTCCCGTCGTCGCTTCCGGTGGCAAGACGTTTGCCGTCCGGGCTCAACGTCACGACGTTCACACCGCCCTCGTGCTTCATTATCGCCACCTCTTCTTCGCTGGATGTGTCCCATACCCGGGCGGTGTCGTCCCAGCCTCCCGTGGCAAGGTATTTCGCGTCAGGCGTGAAGGCGACGTTATGCACCGAAGCTCCGTAGACCATGCGAGCCAGTTCCCGACCGCTAATCACCTCCCACACCCGTGCGGTGCCGTCGTGGCTTCCCGTGGCAAGGTACGTACCATCCGGGCTGAAGGCCACGACGTTCACCTCGTCCTCATGCCTCATTGTCGCCACCTCTTTTCTCGTGGATACATCCCACACCCGGGCAGTGTTGTCCGCGCCCCCTGCCGCTAAGTATTTGCCATCCGGGCTGAAAGCGACGGAATACACCGGAGCTCCGTAGACCATGCGAGCCAGTTCCCGACCGCTAATCACCTCCCACACCCGCGTGGTGCCGTCGTCGCTTCCCGTGGCAAGATGTTTACCATCCGGGCTGAAGGTCACAACGTTCACCTCGTCCTCATGCCTTATTATCGCCACCTCTTTTCTCGTGGATACGTCCAACACCCGGGCGGTGTTGTCCGCGCTCCCTGCCGCTAAATATTTGCCATCCGGGCTGAAAGCGACGGAATACACATCCCCCTTGCAGTTCGCCCGCGTGACTCCCTTCCAACTGTTTGTCTCCCAGACCTGTGCGGTGCCGTCCGCGCTCCCTGCGGCTAAGTATTTGCCATCCGGGCTGAAGGCAACCGAAAGCACATCTCTGCTTTGGCCGAAGAGGTTGAGAATACTACGGGAATGCCTCATCGTCACGACCCGACCCTTCGTGTTTATGGGCCATGCCGTCACCACGTCCCGGCATCCAGTGGCAAGGTATTTTCCGTCCGGGCTGAAAGCGACCGAGTTCACAGCCGGGGGTTGCGGGAAGGGAGCCACGTCCCTGCGGAGTAACGCCAATCCACGATGGATTACCTCTGGGGGCTGCTGGAAGCGAGCCACCTCCCTGGGGAGTAACGCCAATCCACGATGGATTACCTCTTCGGCCTCTATCGAATGCTCGTGCAAAGTACCAAGTGCCTGCACAGCTTCTACAGCCAAGAGGAGAGAAGACTCTATGAGATCGGACGGATGGGGCCGAATGTCTCGCGCCCGTGCTGCTAACTTGACGGCCACGGAAACCTTGCTCTGCCATTCCGCTTTCTTCTCCGCCTCCACAGCAACCTTGCTCTGCCATTCCGCTTTCTTCTTGGCCTCGAAATATTCTCTGGCAAGATTTGCAATAATTGCAGCTGCGACGACGAGCAGCGCTGCCAGTCCCCAAAGGCGCATCTTGACTCGACGCTCCCGTTCAGCCCGCTGCTGCTGCTCCCGTGCGCGCTGCCGTTCAGCCTCAAGCTGTCTCTCCTGCTCCTCCCTATCCCTCTGCTGCTGTTCCCGTGCGCGCTGCCGTTCAGCCTCAAGCTGTCTCTGATGCTCCTCCTCATCCCTCTGCTTGCGCCAATTCTCGTTAGACCTGCGAACCGGTGTAATCCAGCGGTCGTGAGTGAGTTCGTACCAGAGACCTCCTTTGCGCTCTCCCAGTCGGATGATGCGCCTCCTCTCCAGGACGTCAACCGCGGCGTTGCGAATTCCAGCCGTATCCTCCTCGCCTCGGAATACATCTCCTCGTGTTCTTCCCGGAGTGATGAGGTGCTTGCCGAACCATTCCCTCAGGTCTCCCTCATTGACACCGGTCTCTTTGGCAGCCGCTCCAAGTGCATCTTCATACAGACCCATCAGCGCTTCGTCCACATCGCCGAAAGACTGAAGGTGGTCGGAGGTGATGAGTGTGACGCCCGTTGTGCGGTCCCATAAGTTCTGGCAGACAACCTGAAGTTGTACTGGCTCGACGTACTCCGAGTCCCCCATAAGATTCTGGACGAGCTCTTTCGCCACCCCCTCGGCGAAAGAGCGTCCAGTGCCTCTCAACGGGCCCGTGATGGCTGCAAGGGCAGGTTTCTCCCGAAGGCACTCCAGTCGAAAACGTGCTCGCAGCTTCTCGGGCAGGAGAGAGGCATAGGGGTCCAATTGAGCTAAGTACTCCTCCCGCATAACGAAGACCACCCGCAAAAACCGATTTTCCTCCAGCGCCGCTGCAACCTGCTCAAAGAACTTTTTTCTGTCCTTCCATCGCTCCTGATACGAGGAAAACAGTTCCTCAAACTGATCGAAGATTGCGACACGGAGCGAAGGGAGCCCGCGTTCACCACGAGGAGACTCCCGCTCTTTCAGGTAGTCGCGAAGGGACATCCGTAACAGTCGTTTTGGGTCGGCCTCGTCTTTCGCCCAGATCGTAAGTGTGTTAAAGACATAGATATTCGATATGTCGTTCAGCTGGAAACCTTCGGGGATCGCCCTTCCCAGCCGCTCCACCCGAAGAACCTCGAACCCCTCCTCCTCCAGGTCGGGAATAAGCCGAGCGTTGATGAGCGAGGTTTTGCCAGCCCCCGACTGGGCGTAAATGACGACCAAATCGTGCGCAATGACAAAGGAAACAAGCTCGTTAGCCTCGCGGTCTCGTCCGAAGAAAAGCGCTTGATCCTCCCGTTCGAAGGGGCGAGGCCCCACATAAGGCAGGAACTCATTTCTCATGGTTAAAAACCTCCCATTTCTCCTTCAGTTTGGCGAGGAACTCCCGGCACTTCCCCCAATACACTTTGATCTTGTGCTCGCCGAAATAGCGATTGAGGTAATTTCGCACTTTCACTCTTCTCTCGTTTGGAACCTCATCGCCAACAGGCTCAAGTTGCACAGAAACGTGGACCTTTTGAATGCTCTTATCCACGAAGCCCACAATTCTTCGGAAGAGAACCCGGAAATCCCAGTCGGCGAGCTGGTAACCCAGAAACAGAAGTACTGTTTTTGTGAATGCTCCCTCAATCTCCTTCGGGATGATGTCTTGATCTGCCGACGTGCTCACAAGGAAATCCAGGTAGTCGTCCTCCGTGATGACCAGAGATTCTGGCACCGCGATGTGCCCGTGAAGGTGAAAAATAAGGGGGTGTTCAACATCGGGTTTGAAGTCAGGTTTGCGTTCAAAGACCTCTGGGCAATCCTTCATCAGGGCTTTGTTCCACCGGCATAGCTCCTGCTTAGGGTTTTTGTTTCTGCTTCTAAGAGCCTGCACCGTGAAATCGTCATAATTTGTGGTGATGTAGATCGGAAATGGCAGGTCCGCAAGGATTCCGTGAGGCTCGCCGGGGTCGCTAAAGTCGGGCGCTTTAACCTTCTCAAACCGGTGCTTAATCTCCCACCTTGGACGCATCGGGCCATGTTCGACGGCAACAAACTGGGCCACTCTCGCCAGGTCTTTGGGGTCCCCCAGCGGATAGTCGAACTTGCGTGGCTGTGCCCACTCCAGCGCGATCTCGGATCCAAGTGGCAGAGTAGGGACACAAGTTCCAGCTCCAAGAAAGGGGGTACATTGCCCATTCTCAATCGCCAGAAGAATATCTTCCCAGTCTTGCTCTTTCCACTCCTCGTCTCGCAGGGCGTTTCTCATCGTTAGTCTCCTACATGTTATGGGGTCGCGGTCATGGCGATCCCTCAGTGTTTCTGCCTTTCCAATGCATCAAGTGTCAAATGGAGCAGCTCGTCAGGGCGATTCGTAATGCCGAAGGCATGAGGAGGGACGCCTCTTCCGGGCTCAAAGAGGCCGACGTAGAAGATTACAGGGATGGTCTTACTCTCATTTCGGAATTGCTCCAGAAACGCAAGACCGGCCTGGGCGTCATCGCCACGAGCCATATCAGAGATCACGAGGTCGTGGCGTCCGCTCCTCAAATGTCCGAGAGCCTCCTCGGTGCTTTTCGCTACATCTATTTCAGCCCGCAGACTCGAAAACATTCTTCGCTCGTTGATGCTGTACTCAGGAGAATCATCCAGCCAGAGGATCTGAACGTCTCTGAAAAAGTTCAAATGCCTCCTGACGCGGTTCAGTGCTCTCCTCTTCGCCGTCGCAGATATCGCGACCTTCCATTTTGGGTGTTTTTCAGCCAACTCTATGGCGGCATCAATAGAATCTCTGACAAAGGAGAACTCCACCCCCATTCCGGCAAAGGTACGTAGATTTGGCAATAACTCGTCGCGAATGGGCTTATAAAGCGCCGAAAGGAGAGCTGCGACGAGAGAGAACCAGAGAACCGAAGGGATTATTCGTACTATTTCGACTGCGACATCGCTCATTGTTCCTGCCCTCCGAGTTTTGCATGTGGACATAATACGCGGAGACAACAACCGTTGATGCTTGTGCGGCTAATGGAGCCTTCGTGCTGCATATTGAACGAGACGGAGAAGAAGCGGGGATCTTTTGCAGGTCCGGCGCCCATAGGCAATGCTTCTTGTGCAACAGAGGCGTGAGACCCGACAGGTGGCTCGGATGAAGGGACCCTGGCCGTTTTCGGTCGAGCGCTCGAACGAAGCGGTAGAGAACGACGAAGCGCCTCCGCGGCAAGGGGGACGAGTGGTGGCGAAACCTCATCCGCGGCCGTCCCGCCTGTCGCCCGAGCAGAAACAAAAGGTATTGGAGTTCCAGGAGGAGGGGGAAGAAGCTCACGGTCACCGCAGCGATCTTTGGGGGTTGCGTCGGGCGGTTGACGTGATCGAGAAACGCTTCGGGATGCGGTCCCATCAGGCGCGTGCTTGGTGGATTCTGCGTGCCCGTGGGTGGAAGTCTCGTAAAGCAAAATGGCCCGCGAGGGAGGAGAATGAGGACGCAACCGTGGGATGGCGGAAAGAGAGTTGGCATCCTGCGAAGAAACGCGTGAGAGAGAGGTCTTCACAAAGGAATCAGCGCCATCATCTTGGCGTGCTTCTCGTCCTGTGCTCATCGGTTCCATTTCCTTCTTCCCTGGCGAACGGGGCTCGTGTTGGGCCCTCGAGTTGTAAAGCCATCTGCCTCATCCTATCGGCCGAACTCCACCGATGGCCGGCGAGTCGTGAGCACGTTTTTTGTCCCATCACTCCCGGCGCTCAAATGATGGGGATGAAAGGTACTTCTCAGTTGTCCCATACCTTTCACGGATTGTCCGGTTCAGCCGAAATTCGGCCAGGACCCAGGCCGCGGGCAAGGCACACGCCAAATACACCGGCCAAGACGCCGCTGCTTAGGCTACCGCCACGGCACTCGCCACTGACCCGACCCCACAGGGGCGCTCCGCGCCCCCGCTAACGTCTAAGGCAAGTACTCCAGGACGAAGTGGCGTTGCCTCATCGCTGCTGCGTGAAACCGTACCCAGCGTGAATCGTAGAACCCCTTTTTCATCGGAAACCGCAGCCTCGCGAAGTCGGACGGGGGAAGGGGGTCCCAGTTTGTGTTCCATTCGTCCCTATCCCGCTCCTCGCCTGGCTTCAGCGCCTCATCTCTCCACTTTAGAATGTAATACTTGAAGGTCGAGGGACTGAACCAACTTGCGAAACGCTTCTCCCATTCGCCGCAGCGCTCGTCAACGTCCTCCTGCTTAAGCGCCAATAGCTCAGCAATTGGCTTTTCGATCTCCTCCCAGGGCACGGGTGGTTCGGGGTCAGCCTTGTCAGCCTCACACAGCCGGTCGTAGATAACCTTAGCTGCGGTCATGAACTCCTGCTTGTTATCTCGCTCCACCACCTCCCCCGTTGATCCCCTGGTGTACTCCCATTTCTGGAATGGCCGGTCTGGGAGATCTCCCGCCTCAGCGTGCCCGATCTGCGGCAGCAGGTCCAGAGCGATGTTCTCCCAGAAGAGGTGCTTCCACCCTTTTGCCGTGTGAATGGAAATCCTTTCCACGTCGTTTTCCCCGTGTTGCCTCCCGGAGAAGCCCTGGTGAGACCACGTGTCGGCGAGTGTGTGCAGAGCCACACCAATACGACACAGGCGGTCCAGCCGGGTTCTTTCCCTGCAGGCTTCCTTGAAAATCATCATCGCAAAACGTGAACTGGGCTTTGTTATGAAATCGTATCTCCAGGCGGTGGTCACCATTGCGTCCGGCGGGATAAAGTGAAACGGAATATACACCCGTTTTTGAACCCCCCAGTCGAATGCCTTCAGACCCATGTGCGCCGTGCGCACTGGGTCAAACATCAACTCGCCAACCCGAATCGGCTCGCTCTCCGTCGAATTGTCCACATACTGTGACGCGTAGGCAATCGTGAGAGCGTCTTCCTTGTTGAACCCCGCCGCCTTCGCAAGGACGGCGATGCAGTAGTAGTGGAAGTCCTTTTGCATGTTTGGTTCCCCCCTTTTTGGTTGTCTATGTCACAGAGCCTTCCTGTGATACGGCGGTCAGATCAGCGCAAGCATTCGGCAAAGCCATGCCAAGAGCCTTCGTTGGCTCGCACGACTCGAAAAATACGGGCGTCGGGTTTGGCCTGGACCGCCGCGCCGCTGCTCACGCCGTCAAGAGTCCTTATGCCAAGCGAGGGCTTTCGGGTTCAGGAGGTCCGCGGCTTTCGCCCCAATGGTTTTGGGAAAGCCCATTGCAAGCAGTTGCCGGTAATTCTTCCCGACCGGGCTTCTGATTGACAGGAGCTCGAAGTACTCGTCCACCGTAAGGTCCTCGACTAAAATCGGTGGCATGCTGTCAACTGGGATTGGATAATCGCTTCCCAGGACCATCCGGTCCGGCGGAATTTTCTCCCGTACCCTGTCCACCGTCCTCACGCGGAAAATCGTGCACATCGCGGAAATGTCGGCATAGAGTTTCCATTTGCCGTTGTCGTCGGCGCGGGACATCATTGCAGCCAAGCGTCGTGGAAGTCGTGTTCCTCCAACGGAAAGAAGCGGGCGGCACAATGCGCCGCGATGACGGTGATTCCGACATCCAGGGCCCGTTCCAATAGCCTCGGGTCGCCGCGCCGCTGATTCTCCTCTCCGCCAGGCACGGGCACCGCGTACTCCGGTCCCGTATGGCACAAAAGAGGCGTGTTCTCCTCCGCGATCCGTTCATAAAACCAATCATTCGCTGGCTCGATCGGGTCTATTAGTTGCGAGTTTGGAATCCACTTGATTAATGCCGCAGGGGGATCACCAGCGAGACACTTCTCCAGTTCCTCTCGTGCATCAGTGCGCATGGGGTTCACCGAAGCCCCAAACAGGATCCTGGGATTGTTCCTGGCGAGTTCCTGGACGTAATCGTTCGAGACCACCAGGTGGCTCTCCTGAAGGTCCCCGCCGCGATAGATACCGTCCAACGCGAGCACTACACCCCTGTCTACTGACTCGGAACTTTCCAGCGCTCCGAGGACGGTCCTCCGGATTGTGCCGTCGAAATCCTCCGCCAGTTCGAGAGGATCAATCCCGTTCCCCGCCAGCATATACAAGAATGCTGGCGAACTCAGCATTGTTGGAGACACAATGCAGTCGGGCCGGTCCTTTGCGGCGATGTGAATGTGAATGTCTACGATCGGCTTCGTCATTAGCCCTCTCCTTTAGTCATCTCCTTCTTGGTCGCACAAACGCCGCCCATGTCGTCGGTCAAGCGCCGATTCACGACAGAAACCTCCTTCCCCGGGGCGGCTTGCGCCGCGTCACAGGCCTTTTCATTGGGATCGTTCCGCTTGGACGCAGCATCCGCCGGCCTCCTTGCTGAAGCGAATCAGCCGAGAATCGTTGTCCTACCGGATCAGGTCTCCCTTAGCGAATCGATATCTTTCTTAACCTCTTCCAAGGCCGCCAGGATTGGCCCCGGCTTTGCTGCGCAGGCCGCTGCCGCGAGCGTTAATACGTCGGCAACGAGATCGATAAAAGCCCTCGTTCGCTCGATATTTCGGATGGCCTCGTTCGCAGTGCCGACGACACCGATAAGCTCCTTCTGGGCGATCTCCAGACCGCGAACAATGCACTTGGCCGCCTCAAGGTACAGGCTATCGGCTCTTTGACGCAAGCCAATCTCATCCGCGAAGATCGCGTACGCTTCGACGCGATTGACTTCCTTGGCAGCGACGGCCTTGATCAGCCGTTCGTGCACGCAGTCCGCACACTGCGTCAGAAAATCCGCCAGTTCCTCAATCTCCTTTGCATTCTCGAGAGCCATATTTCCTCCTCAGGTCTTCTGTAGTGTCGAGTGGTGCCTATTTCGCCGATGAGCGAAGAGCCTCCACTATGGTCTGGATGTCTTTCGCCAACTGACCTATGACAGCCCTGACTTCCTTGCTGGAAAGCTTGTCTGCATCCTCGGCAAGCTTCTTGTGTCCCTCGGCGACCTTTTTTATTCCTTCCTCAGCTTTGGCATATTTCGCCTTGGCAATCCGGTATTCCAACTCCTTAGACTGCTTCTTCAGCCGGGACAATACGCTCAGCAATTTGCCCTGGGGGTCTGTCTTGGATAACTCGTCCTCCAACCTAAAAAGACCCAAAACAAGTCCTTCCTCGTTGTCGTGAGCCTTCTCGTACACACGAACCAGGTTTGTCATCCCGTCCAGTACCGTTTGTAGAGGCCCGTTGCCTTCTTTGACCATCTTCTGAACTGCTCTCTGTTGGTATGCTATCGTCAACCACTTGGCGACCACCTTCGCTAACTCGGAGTAGGCATCTACGTGTTTCTCCTTGATGTCAAACTCCGGATGCTCCTTGATCTTCTCGGCTACGGCACCGATTTCTTTCGAGACATCGAAGGTTTCATCCCCAGCGAGCTTGGCTAGAGTCCTCATGTACAGGGACACGTTTTTGTGAATCTCGATAAAATCTCCATAGGCTTCTTTCCGCTCCTCATCCTTCTTCTGCTCCCCTTCCACTGTCAGTTTCTTTTCATCTGCGTACACTGTCAGGTACGGTTCCTCGCGCTGATAAGTGTCTCGGAACCGATCGGTAAGCTCTGTGTAACCCGACAGCTCGGCGGACCTCGCGGAGAAATCACGCACCTCCTGAAGGTTGATACAGCCGCCCAAGAAAAGTCCCAAGATCATGATGGGAATTACACACCTCACCTTGTTCATCTGTTGCCTCCTTTCAATTATTGAGGTTTGCCTTGCTTAAACTACAGGTCGTCGGTCTCGCGCCTCTGGGAGCATAACGTCCTGCGGGGCGTTCTTACGACCAAGACGCGTTCTATTTCCAGGGCAAAAACCAATATTACAAACGCGCTTAGTTGCTTCCAGACGCACCTCCACTTTCGTCGAACGCCGATGTTCTTGCGACGTCTTCTGGTGGAAGACCCGCTCACGTCTTAGAAGCCGCTCGACCTGACTCTTGACACCCGTTTTCATAGATGAATTTCCAGGGTCGCGATCGTTCCGAATGCAGTCTTAAGGAAGCGCAAGATTCATGACCCTATCATTTCACAGACCTCCCCACCGATTGACACGTCCGGCTAAGGACTCGCGGTTCACCCGCGTCCGGCATTGACGGTGCGTCCTCGCAAGCAGACACCATTGCTAACCAAAGCTACCAGAATTCGGCGAGCGGTACGGCGTCCGGTGCAATCGCTGGCTGGGGGGCGTCTGCGATTGGGAAGCCCTCTGTTGCCTTACCCAGAGATCTGGCAGTGAGTGCTGTGGCACACTGACTACGCGCGCGGTTGAAGGTGTCTTCTCGCGCGTCACTTCGGGCGTGGTCGGTGTGCGGGTATTTGCAGCCATGGTCCTCCCAAATGCAACTCGACTTTCCAGTGGAGCGACCTTCAAGACACTACGTCGCCCATTGGGCTGGATTGTTTATTTGCCTGTCGGAGAGGGTGCGAATAAGCCAACTAAGGCGCCTACCGCAGCGGACCCCAGAGCAACAAGGACTTCAGGCGTTTTGTCGCCTTCAAGTACGAGTATGACGGAGCCAATAGCCGCCACCAGCGCAAGTGTGCCGAGCACACCGATAGCGATGCGGTAGAGCCATTTATCGCGCATGTATTCTGGCGTGGTTACTGCCTCCGCCTTAGGCGCTGTTTCGTTGAGTGCTCGGACGGGATCTGTCTTTAGCTGCTCCAATAGCTTGGGATCCGCTAAGAACATGTTTTTCATTTGTGTCGCTGAACGTGGTCTCGCTTCCATTTTGGCTTCCTTAAATTGACGTGTGTTGAGGTGTGGCTGCAAGCCAATATTTCGCGGCGCCAAAACCGTGGTGATCGGTAAATGCAGCCTGTTGACGCGGGCAACCTATGATGCACAGCTGCTTTCGTCATCACAAGCCGCAACATTGTTTAGATTGATCCGCATAACGCCGGAACCGCGGCTGTAGGCGCCCAATAAGAAGCTCGCGACTACACCATCACTTCGTGCGTAACCGATGAAGTATCAGGATGTTGCGTCGATACCCCGTTTATATCACGGTGTTCTATGTGGATCAGCATTAAACCCTTCTTGAAAACATCGAGGCACATCGACCGGGTTGCCGACGCCGTGCCCACCGCGAACTCCGGCCTGTGCTTCCTGGGCTCAGGCGTTCCAGCGCGGTCAGCCCTTAGAAGGGTGGCGGTCGCTCATTTCTTGCCTTGTCACCCCGCGCACTCAGCAGACTACTTGCCCACAATATATATACGCCGAACACACAGCAATCTTGCCGGCGCCCATGAAATCTCCCGGCGCTTCGGGGCGATGGGCGCGTTCAACCGGGAACACGCCTCCCTCCCACATGCTCGCTGGGGAAAAGTCGGACAAAGGAAACAGCTGCACTACGGCAGAGATGGATGGTAAGACAAAGGCGGGCGGAAGACAGAGACGGTAAAACCCGTTCCTTTTCACAGTGGAACCCCCCACTTGCTGCTGTCGTGCCGCGGCTGCCCCAAAACGCAGCCGACGTTCCCCGGCAGTCCGTGCTGCTTAGACCGATTGATTCAATTAACTGAGCATGTTTTAGTCCGTCCTCGGTCGGCGTGTCAAGAAAAAAAACGCAATGTTTCGTAATCCCTCAGTTACGGGCGGGTTGGGACGGGTGTTGCGAGAAGAGGAGGTCGTAGGGGTCGAGGTTGGGATTTTGGGCGAGGTGGTCGAGGGCGTCTTTGAGGCGGGTTTGGAAATCACTAAAGCGTTGCTTGAGTGTGAGTAACACGGTCATGAGGATTTCGCGGGTTCGGGCGCCATTCTCGGACTGAGAGCCGAAGCTGACCTTGCGAGCGATGACGGTGGGACGCAATGTGCGTTCGGCGAGGTTGTTCTCGGTGGCGCCGTCGGTGCCATTGCGATCGTCAGCCCAGCGATACATCCTTTCAGCATTTCGGCGAAAGATGTCCCGGATGCGCTCGATGCCGGGGTGGCTGGCGGAGTGCTCAACGACCTTCAGGATCGTCTGCTTGGTCTTTTTGGCGTCTCGGTAGAATTCTCTGTTGTTGATGGGCAGACTTCGCAAGCTCATGGCGTGCGAAAGAAGTGGAACGAAGGTGTCTGCAAAGGTCCGGACTTCTGGTCGATCCGGAAATTCCTTCTTTAGGTCTTCCACTTCCCGCTTCAAGTGGGCGTAGCAGTATTGGATATGGCAGGGGGCTTTGTTATAGGCATGATAGCGATCGACGACCAAAGTGCCCGGCAGAGGCTTTTCGCCGAAGACTTCTTTTGCTACTGACGCGGAACGGGTTGCTCGAAAACGAAATAGGATTGTGCGTTTGGTACAGAACAACCACACATATCCGTTGTGACCGTCCGTTCGCCACGATGTCTCGTCGGCGTGTTTGACCCCGCCGACGGCGGGGTACTCCTCGACGAGCCTGTCAATGACCGGTCCGAACAACCCCGCCAGCCGGTGCAGAGGCGCTATGAGACTCCCATAGCCGATGCCGGGTTGCTTCTCCAGCCGACCTAAGGGGACATCGTAGGCGTAATGCTGCATCACAACATGCGTCAGGAGTTGATTCCCGTAGAGGCTCTTCGGCAGAACGCCAGGCGATCTCGCCTGAAAGCTTCGCCGACAGCGCGCACACCATTTGCGTACGAGATGGTAAACAATCGTCTCTTTCTTGAGAGGTTGTCCGTCAACGACGGTCCGGGATCGCACCCCCTTGTCCTCCA
>CAYZXL010000049.1:0-37974 GCA_964482435.1 uncultured Verrucomicrobiota bacterium | reverse complement strand
ATTTCCAAGCACCCAGTTTTTCACAATACCCCGCAACTGTAGAAGACGGGCCAAAAGCGTCAGCGGGGTTCCCAGCGAGGACGGCATGGCGCTCCATGGGGTCGTTCGGCCGGTTCCTTTCCGGAGTCTAAAGGGCGAGGTCCTCGGAGGGCCTCAGGCCAGCAGTCTTTGAGGGCAGGAAGAGTGCCATTCCGAAAGCCAGAGGCCCGACGCGCCCAAGGTACATGACTGCCGTGACGATAATCTTGCCCATGTCTGTAAGTTGAGCTGTGATTCCGGTGCTGAGTCCAACTGTGCCCAGGGCGGAGGCGCATTCAAAGACAAGACCCTCGAAGGGAAACGTCTCTGTCAGGGAGAGCAGGTAGCTCCCAGCAATAAGCGTCAGCGCATAGAGGCAAAGACTCGCCGTGGCCACCCAGACTCTTGCGTCCGGGATCGCTCTGCCCCAAAAGCAGACCTGCGTGCGACCCCTCAGGACGCTCTTGACCACGCCGAACAACGCCGAAACGGTCGTGGTTTTGAGGCCTCCCCCTGTGCCGGATGGCGAAGAACCGATGATCATCAGCATCGTGAGGAGGAAGAGGGAAGCCTGGGATAGTTTGCCGATGGGAATGGTGTTGAAACCAACAGTAGTCATTGCCGTCATCACCTGAAACGCGGAGGCGAGAAGACGCTCGTCGAAGGGGAGATGCCGAATCGTTGGCTCCCCAAAGAAGAAGAGCACAACGCCAACAACGCTGATTGAGCCGGTCGCCACCAGGATTATCCGGCTGGTCAGGGTCAGACGAGAGATTTTCCCGGTAAGGCGGCGCCAGGCGTCAACTAAGACGATGAAGCCGATGGCGCCCAGATAGCTCAGCACCCCGAGAGTGGCGTTAACCGCGAGGTCCCCGCGCAAGTGTTCGAAGCTCGTGTCGTACAGACAGAATCCCGCCGTGCAGAACGCTGAAACGCTGTGGAAGATGGACGCCCACACGCGGTTTGGCGTTCCTAACCGCGTGAAGGCCGCGAACAACGCGACCGCCCCGAGCGCTTCGATGATGAACGTGAACATGATAACGCTTTTGATGAACTTATCAATTCGGAATCCCTCCGGCATGCTGAACACGGCCTTGCCAATCTGCTGACGGCGTTCCGAGAGCGTGCCGCCTCCCGAAAGAACCACAAAGGAGCCCAGGGTCATATATCCGATGCCGCCGAGCTGAATCAGAATGACGATGACAATCTGTCCCGCAAGGTTGTAATCCCTGCCGGTACTGACGGTCGTCAAGCCTGTTGTTGAAAGGGCGGACGTTGCCGTAAGGAGCGCATCCACGCCCGACACGGCATCCGTTGACCGAAACCAGGGATGCGCCAGAAGAATGGAGCCGATGACGATGTACAAGAGATAGCCCAGCGTAACCAGGCGCACTGGGCGCGGCTTGAGCATCAACCGGCTGAGACGGTACAGAAACTCTCTCATTTCAGTTCATATTGCTCCTGAACGTTCATCGCCATTGCAGCAATGGACGTGAATCGGCTCGTTCCTGTCATTGTCGTATCAAGAGAGGCCGCCCGCCAAAAATCATCAGTATCGTGGGCATGGTTTTTCCGCTTTGCTGTTCTCCCTCCTACAATAGCACGCGCCGGAGGCTGTATCGCGGCTCGCTGCCATTCTTTTGTGCAGTGTCAGCAGTCAGCGGCCCCGGCCCGCTCGCGGGTGAGGCGTGCGCTGCGTTTCCCTGTTGGGCCTTTGACGTGCCTCCGGCGGAGACTGTTGCAGTTTAGGTATGCGTTTGTAGAATTCTCGGAGATCGCTGACGGTGCGTATAGCTTTTTCAATCTTTGCCATTTTGGAGGGCCTCTAACTCAGGACCTTTTGGACGGCTTCGCCGAGGCGGCGCATCCCTTCGATGATGTTGTGTTCGGGGACCATGCCGAAGGTGAGGCGCATCTTGTTGACGGGCTTTCGGATTCGTGGCTCGCGGCAATAGCAGAACTCTCCGGGGACGTAGAGGACTTTTCTATTGAGCGCCTCTTTGAAAAGGCTGCCCTTGAAGCCGGTGTTTACTCCGGGGAGCGACGCCCAGACAAACATCCCTCCTAATGGTTTGATGACCTCTGCTCCGTCGGGGAAGCGCTCGGCGATGGACTTGAGCATCAAGTTTGCCTTCTGCCGATAGAGCATCTTGAGCGTGTGAACGTGGCGCGAGTACCTCCCGCTGGCGATGGCTCGATGGATGAGATGCTGGCAGAAGTGGCTGCTGCCGAAATCCTCGCTTCCCTTCTGGCGCATGACGTGGACGAGCAACTGCGGCGGAAGCCAGCCGAATCCGACTCGCAGCCCCGGTGAGAAGGATTTGGAAAACGACCCCAGGAGGACGACGCTTCGGTTTTCGGTGTCGAGGCTTTTCAAATATGGGATGGCGTCCCCTTCAAATTGCAGTTCTCTGTAAGCGGCGTCTTCGATGACGAAGGTTGTTCGTCCGAGGTCGCAGTATTTTGTGAGAATCTCATAGACTTTCTGTTTTCTCTCCCAGGTGAGGGTGGCTCCCGTCGGATTCTGAAAGTAGGTCATCAGATAGACGAGCTTCAGCCTTTTGATGCCCGCCGATTTTGAAAGAGAGCGGAGCTTTTCGTCGAGGGCGTCGGGGATTATTCCGTTCTCGTCCAGAGCGACTCCGACGACTTTTGCCCCTGCGGCCTGGAGCGTTCCCGTATAGACGTAATATGTCGGGTCCTCGACGAGGACGATGTCGCCTTCGTTGATGAGAACGTCGGTTACGAGGTGAAGAAGCTGCTGAGAGCCCCCGGTCAGGACTATGTCATCGGGGGAGATGCGTCCGCTGACGCCCTGACTTTCAAACATCCGGCAGAGGTCTTCCCTGAGGGGCAAATAGCCGGGCGTCGTGCCGTATTGCAGAGAAGACTTGCCTTCGTAGCTGGTGAGGAGTTCCTTCGCGCACTCGGCAACTTCCTCCACGGGAAGGGATTGCTGGTCAACGAATCCTGCGGCAAGAGAAATGATTTGAGGGTCCTCAAGCGGCATCCGAAGAAGCCACGCAATTAGCGGGTCGGTCGCCCGCCTTGCTTTTGGGGAGAGAAGACGTTTTGGCAATCGAGGTGTGTTCATAGTGAAGAAAGGTTATCTCAAAGCTTCGGAAATATCAATGGAGTTGAGCGAGCCGGGCTGGACCCGTTGATCGAGGGCTGGTCCCGAGATGCAGTGGCTGGTCTCAGTGAGGCAGGTCCATCAGGACTTTCAGATGCCGAGCGACGGAGGAGGATGTTGCGGTGAGATGATACCCTCCTTCGAGGATGGAGATGATTTTCCCGTCTGCGTGTCGCTCGGCAATGTCCTTGACGATTTCTGTCAGCTCCGCGAAGCCGTCTTCGGTCATGCGCATCGCGGCGAGTGGGTCCTGATGGTGGGCATCGAATCCGGCGGAGATGACGACCACGTCGGGCCGAAAGCTCTCCATCGCGGGGACGAGGTTTTCGCGAAAAGCGCGGACGTATTCCTCGTCTCCGCTGCCCGCGGGAAGGGGCACGTTCATTGTATAGCCTCTGCCGTTTCCGACGCCGGTATCGGTTTCTCTTCCGGTGCCGGGGTAATAGGGATACTGGTGGGTGCTGAAGTAGAAGACGGTGGGGTCGCCATAGAAAGCATTCTGGGTGGCGTTGCCGTGATGGACATCCCAATCAACTATCAGGACTTTTTTGGCGCCATGCTTTTTCTGGAGGTATCGCGCACAAATGGCTGCGTTGTTGAAGATGCAAAAGCCCATGGCTTCGTTGGCTTCGGCGTGGTGGCCGGGAGGTCGGATGGCGCAGAAGGCGCTCCTTTTATCCGTCTCCACGACCCAATCCGCGGCGGCTGTGGCTGCTCCGACGGCGAGGAGGGCAACTTGCCATGAATCGGGGCAGACGACGGTGTCGCTCTGGTCAAGGCAAGTTGAGCCTTCACGGCATCGTTCTGCAACCCAGCGGACATAGTCGGGCTTGTGGATAAGGGCGATGGTCTCTTCCGACGCTGGCCGGGGACTTATGCGAACGAGCCGTTCGAGCAAGCCTTCTTCGGCGAGCCTGTTCATGATGGCTTTCAGCCTTTCGGGGGACTCGGGATGCCCAGGCCCAGTGTCATGCTTGAGGAAATCGTCGTGATAAACGAACGCTACTTCAGCCATTTTGACGTTCACAAGCGAATCGGGACTTCTCTTCGACTCCGCCAGAGGCTCACTGCGTCTGCGGATGCGGCCTGCCGGCCGCGGTCATTCTCAGGGGGACGTGTTTTTGCTGTGTCTGACGCATCGCTCACTAAGGGCCGGGCGCATGGCCGGAGGGCCCCCGGAGGCAGTTCGCCGCTTATTCGACCAGGACCAGGGCGAAATAGTCCGCGTCGGATTTCTCACACGTGGCCACTTCAATATGAAAACCATTGTTCCGGACGGTCTGAAAAACGTCTATGCCCGCCGATTCCATCGAGGGGCGGGCGAGCGCGGGATGCTGGCAGATTCCCTTGACGTCGCACTCACGACAGAACCTGCACGGACCGGACCCGAAGGAAATCGCCTTGTAATGGCCAGCGAGGAAGATTTCTCGCTCCAGTTCAGCGGCGATACGTGTCAGATTCACGTGCTGCCGCCCGTGGAGGAGAATTCCCGTCTCAAACTCGTCAATGATTCTGGCAGTTTCCTCCGGGGTCGGCGAGTAAGGTGGGCAGGTCAAGCATGCGCCGTAGCCGTCGCAGCCGTACTGGCACTTGTACCTCACCCACGCGGCTGTGACGACGCTGTCGGCTGGGATCACTTTCGCCTCCAGCGCCCCTGCCTTTTTTGCCTTGCGACAGAAGATGTTAAGGCGTTGTCCGCGCATGCTGTTCTCCGGACGCTCTGTTCAGCGCTCGAAACCAATTCCTTCGCCTCGGCTGGGACCTTGGGGACATCGTCAGACCTGGAGTGGTATTTGAAGTTGCTCCCTTTTCAGATGCAAATACAGCTCCAGGTATCCGAGAACCCTCGAGCCCAGGGTCGTCAACAGAACTCTGTCATACTTCGATTTGGAAAGCCGCATCCTCTCAGCAAGATCAAGTTCCTCGCACTGGTTACACGTGAATGGAAGGAGTTCCCTGACCGTGGTCCATCTGTAGCTCTTGCCGAAGAGGAAATTGACGAATTTCAGCTTCTCCTTGTCTTCAGGTGTGGACGGCCTCGGCAGCCACTCGCCGCCTGTCAGATGCACAAACCTCAGGAAGTAATATATGTTTACCTTGCTCTTGGTGAAGACGCCGTTCGTGAGGACCTCCAGAAGAACCCTTTTTTGCTCCGTGCTCAGGTTGGGCATGGAGGCCCTGCTCTCGATTATCGCCGCATTATAGTTGTCGCGGAATCTCCTGCCGTAGTTTGTCAACTCGATACGTCCCTCGTCCGCCTCGGTTGTCAGCTCGAAATATCTCGCCAGAGCTGTATAGACGCTGTACCCTGTTCTTGACGTGAAAATGCGCCGGAACTCGGCCACAGGGAGTACGTCAAGCCCTTTTCTGAAAAAGGGCTCGATCACTTTGTTGAGCCATCGCAGGTATACGACATCCATGGCCACGGGCGGCCCGAGGTATAGCCCTGTCGTCCTGGTTAGCTCCTCCAAGCATTCGTGATAGAGCTCCTGAACGTCCAGAATGGAATAGCTGCGCAGGAGGACGTTCAGCCTATCGGAGAAGTCCCGCAAAGCCTTCAAAAACCTCCAGGGCGTGTTCGCCTCATCGAACAAGATGACGAACTTCACGGCCTTCTCGGTAAGAAAACGGACGTCCCTATACCTTGTTACCTGCTCGGTGCAATACTCAAGCTTAGCTTTGTTGTTTATGGCCGTCTCAAGCTCCACAACCAAGAGTTCGTCTTCGGTTTCGAACGCGAAGTCTATTCTCCCCTCGTCGGTCGTGTAGTTCTCGGCGACTTTTCTTTCCAGTTTGAAACCCAGTTTGGATTCCAGGTACTCCGGTCTCCTCAACAAGACCCACTGCACAAGGCTCTCGTTCATTTTCGTGACCCTCCCTGAAAAAACAGGCCGGAGTGGAGGACGCGGTGGCATTCGGAGATGACTTTCCTGAGGTCGTCAAGGTACTCTTCGTAAGATTCGTGGTAGCCTATCTGTCCCCGATGGTTGTAGTCCTTGATGCACCAGTATGGCGGGGAGGTCACGACGAGGTGAACGGAGTTGCTGGCGACCTCCGGGATTTCTCGACTATCGGCGAAAATAATGCGATGGACGCTCATGCAGTACATTCCTCGAAGCGTGGCGTTCTTGGTGGAATGTTACTACCTGGGAAAGTATATAATCAACACCAAGAGCGTGTGAGCCGCACCCATTCTCGGCAAGGCGGATAGAAGCGCTCGAGGAGGGAGGGCGAGCGGTCCGACGTTCAACCGATTCAGGGAGGGAGACAGATGTCGGTTCTGGTGGTTGGTTCGATTGCGTTTGACACGGTTGAGACCCCGCACGGGCGGAGGCAGGAGATGCTCGGCGGGTCGGCGACGCACTTTGCCTGTGCGGCGAGGTATTTCACGCGGGTGAGGGTAGTGGCGGTCGTCGGCAGCGATTTTCCGTCGGAGGGGATTGATTTCTTGACGAGCAGGGGGGTGGACGTGGAGGGATTGCAGGTGCGGGAGGGCAAGACTTTCCGTTGGGAAGCTGCATATCGCGGCGATATGGCACAGGCACAGACTCTCGCGACGCACCTGAACGTCTTCAAGGATTTCGCCCCGACCATCCCCGAGTCGTACAGGGACTCGCCGTTTGTTTTTCTGGCGAACATTGACCCGGACCTTCAGGCGGACGTTCTTCGCCAGGTGAGGAAGCCAGTCCTCATCGCGGCTGACACGATGAATCACTGGATCGCGGACAAGAAGGAGTCGGTGAGGAGGCTGCTCGGCTGCGCGGACGTCGCGATTCTGAACGACGCGGAGGCGAGGATGCTGACCGAAGAGTGCAATCTCGCTCTCGCCGCTGAGAAGATACGGAGTTACGGAACGAAGTACGTTGTTGTCAAGAAAGGCGAGCACGGCGCCGTGCTTTTCGGGGAGGGGCTGTGTTTCGCACTTCCCGGTTTTCCGCTGGCTGACGTGCGCGACCCCACGGGGGCGGGGGACACTTTCGCGGGCGGATTCATGGGGAGGATCGCCCAATTGGGAGAGGTCAACGAAGCGGCTCTGCGCGATGCTGTCCTGTACGGGTGCGCGATGGCGTCGTTCAATGTGCAGAGCTTTGGAGTGGAGGGGACGGCGAATTTGACCGAGGCGGATATTGAGAGGCGCCTCGAGGAGTTCAGAGAGCTGATTCGTGTGTAAAGCATAAGGTCGAGGTCGCCCAGCCTCTGGCTGGTGCGATGCCGAGCGCGGGCGCCGCGACTGGTTCAGTCCACGGCGAGAAAACGGATGCAGTATGGAAAAGCAAGGGGACCGCAGACAACGACCAGAGGAACATGACCTGAGGATTGTCTTCTGGGAGACGACGTCCAGATGCAATCAGAGCTGCCGCCATTGCCGGATGGTGCCCCAGGCCAATGAGGGTGGTCCGACGGCGCGAGCGACGGTGGTTCCTGAAAACGGGCAGACCCTCGTCAACCTTGGCGGAGGAGGAGAAGGCGGGTCGGCGCTCGCGGAGCTGACCACGCAGGAGGCAATGCGGTTTATTGACGAGCTTTCGGCGGATTTCTCGCCGTTGTTGATTCTCAGCGGTGGGGAACCGCTGTGCCGTCCGGACATTTTCGAGATTGCCTCGTACGCGGCTGGGAAAGGACTCGCCGTAGCACTGGCGACGAACGCCACGCTCGTGACTGATGACGTCGCAGGGAAAATCAAGGACTCGGGCATCCGAAGGGTGAGCGTCAGCCTCGACGGGCCAAATGCTGGCGTTCACGACGGTTTCCGTGGTCTGCCGGGGAGCTTTGATGCGGCGATTGCAGGGCTAAAGCAAATTCAGGGTGTGGGGGTCAGCACGCAGATAAACACAACGGTCACTTGTCACAACGTTGATTTCCTCCCGGAGACCCTGGAACTGGCACTCGACTTTGGTGTTGATGCTTTCCACATTTTCTGCCTTGTTCCCGTCGGGTGCGGGTTGGAGATTGCCGACGAGGAGCAAATTTCGCCGCAAAGATACGAGGAGGTGCTCCGGTGGCTGGTTGAGAAATCGCTCGAGGTGGAAATTCACCTCAAGGCGACATGTGCCCCCCATTATTACCGCATAGTGAAGCAGCTCGGGCGTTCGGGAAACAGGGTCGCTCAAGAGCGGCAAGGCTCGTCGGAAGAAGTGGGCGCAAGTCCGGCGTCGGAGGAGAGCGAGCGCGGCCCCGAAATGCGCCGCAGCGGAACCGACCGGGGGATGTCGGCTGTCACGAAAGGGTGCCTTGCGGGCCAGGCCGTTTGCTTTATTTCCCACACTGGCGAGGTTTTTCCGTGCGGGTATCTGCCGCTTTCTTCGGGGAACATCAGGCATCAACGCCTCTCTGAAATCTGGGGCACCTCACCGATTTTCGAGAGCCTGCGCGACCCGTCTCTCCTCAAAGGGAAGTGCGGCATCTGCGAATATCGTCTCATCTGCCAGGGATGCCGAGCAAGAGCCTACGGCTGCACGGGCGACTTCCTCGCCGAAGAACCGTACTGCACCTACCAGCCCCGCTGCAGACATTGAACGGCTTAACCACAAAGGCACAAAGACACGAAGGCGGATTCGCCATTCTTCGAGGGGTCCGGTTGCACCTTCGTCGTGAGGGAGGCCCCGGTGCGCGAGGGGCTTGACATCCTGCGAACCTCACCTGTATCCTTCATATGTGAGGTTTCCGAAAACGGTTCCATAAAGGGCCGAGCGTTGAAAAGAGGAAAGCTTGCTCGGGGCGCGGGTGGGCTTCCCCGCGGAACAGGTTCCGTGTCTGCGCGGACGGTGGTGCGCGGAAAAACGCATCGTGAATGGTCGGACTCAGGAGGTTGCGCATGGCAAGCAATCTGAAGGCGTTCGTTTCGGCAGCCCGCGGGCTGTCTCGCAATCCCCTTGGTATCATCGCGCTGTTTATCGTTCTGGTTTACGCGATTGCTGGGCTCGTCACCGCAAACCTTACCCCGCAGGAAACCGGGATTATCCGAGTCCTCGTGTGGTTCCTTGTCCTCTTCCCCGTGCTTGTTCTGGCCGCTTTCACATATCTGGTGGCTCGCCATCACCAGAAACTCTACGCTCCGTCGGATTTCGACGACGAGGCTAACTTCATGCGACTTTTCGAGGAAGGGTTGGGCCGATCCAAACGTTTCAGTGAGTTGCAGGAACTGACTAAGAAAATCAAGGACGAGATTGACTCGCACCCCCTGCTCGTTTTTGCAAGGCTGCGAGTTGCGGCTCAGCATCTCCTGAAGAGTGTGTACCTCGCTGGGGACGGAGTTCACCTCGAGGCGTACGTTAAAAAAAACTGCAAGACCCAGGAGGAGATGGCGGAGCACCAGGAAGCGCTGGACATCCTCAAGGATCGTATAGGCTGGGTCGAGTTGAGAGAGGGTAAATGCGTGTTCTCCCCAAAGGGCCACCAGCAAGTCGCTTCCTTTGTCGAACTCACCATTCCAAGATACTTGTGAGCCAGCCCAGTGGCTCTGGCGCCCGGGCCGCGAGACGCGGCGATCGGGGCACGCGCTGGGCGCTTTCACGATAAGGTGAAATCATGATGGCGAGGGAAGTTGTAGTGGCATTTGTGGAGGCAATAAATCGGGGGGATGTTGAGAGCATCTGTGGCCTCATGGCGAGCGAGCATGTGTTCATAGATTCGCTCGGCTGTGAGATTCGCGGTCGCGACGCGATGCGGCATGGGTGGATCGGTTACTTTAAGATTGTTCCTGACTACAAGATTGAGGTGGAGGAGACAATCTGTAGCGGCAAAACAGTTGTCCTGCTGGGGTACGCTGGCGGGACGTATTCATCCGATGGGACGCTGGACCCTGCTAATCGCTGGAGAGTGCCGGCCGCCTGGCGGGCAGTGGTGGAGGACGGGCGAATTGCGGTCTGGCAGGTGTTCGCAGACAACGAACCCATTCGCCGAATCATGCGCAGGTATGGCAAACTGACGGACTGACAAACCACACGCTCGGTTTCCAGTCCGCCATCGCACTTGTGAAAGCCTGTGCTAAGTGCTCTGGTTCGTATATCCTGTCCCGCCGGCGGCGGGATTGGAGAACGTCTTCAGTTTTTTCTCGCCAAGACGTTGACACGCGAAGCACTCTCCCCGTCTCATTCTCAGCGATCCCTGGCGTCTTAGCGCCTTCGCGAGAGACCTCCCTTGGCAACAGGGTGCGGTTCGCAGTGTCAAGAATAACCGCCGGGTTCCCCACACGTAATGGTACTTACGAAAACACGTGCTAAGTGCTCGGCCGGAAGACAAGCCTTTCGGCATCGAAGTCGGCTTCCAGTCTCCATCGCTTGAGCAGATAGGTTCGCTCGACGAGGTCCCAAAGGGAAATCTCTCCTGTGGGAAACGCGACTTTTTCATCGCGGATCGAGGCATCCGCGACGACCTTGTCCTGAGACCCCCAGGGAGAAACGTCCCCGGCTCCGACTGCCTTTACGATAAGGTCGCAGAGTTCCTGACCGCCATACTCTCTCGCTTCCAGTTTTACCTTGTTGTCAAGAACTCTGGGATTGAGGGGAGAGGGTCCTTCCGGCTCGGCCCAGGGGATGACGACGGTCTGTTCCTTGCCGACAGAAATCTCGACTGAGACTCCTCTGATGCAAACGGCATTGTAATTCTTGTCCTGCCACTTGTAGTCGCCCCACGTGAGAGCCAGGACGCCATAAGCACCCGGCGGAAAGTTGCGGAAAGTGTAAGGGCTATCGGACATGAGGGCCTCGCCGAAGCGGGAATCGTTCGGCGAATCGGCGGTGATGGTGTTGAGGCTGTACTGCATCACCCGTGCGAGGCGACTGTCTTCTGGGTGATAGAAGCATCTCCCGGCCCAAGCGAGAAGGCCGGGATTGCGGGTCACCATCACGAGCGCGGCCCACCGTGAGGCAACGTGTGGATCCTTTTCGACCTTGACTTTCACGACGGACCGATTATCCAGTGCCCTGAGTTCGACTTCTTTCGTTTCGCCTCCCTTTACCGTGACAGTTGGCGTCACGCCAAGATGCGTCGTCTCCGAAAGACCGAAACTCATGGCTTCAATTGAGCAATCGCCCGCAGGTAAGCCCTCGAACGAGCACGCTCCCATTTTCGCCGTTTGAGTGCTGTAAGGCAGCTCGGGCCGCCATTCCCCTTGTGCCGGGAGGAGTGCATGTCCGTCTCTGGACTCGACCCGTACGACTTGACCGAGCATGGGCATCCCTTCGGCATTCAGGACTTTCACTGTAAGGGCGGCGGCACGTTTCAGGCGGACGTTAATGTCAATTTCCGGCTTATCTTTGCGAAGGGCAATCCATTCCTCGTGCGGAACAAAGCCCTGACGCTTAACATTGAAACGGTGATAGTCCCGGAACGCCAAGTCTTCTAAAATGAATCGCCCTTTCTCATCCGTTTCCGCCGTCATCTGGAGGTTTCCCTCAACGCCTCCCTCACGGATTCGCCTGATTTCATCTTCGCTAAGGTGGTGGCCAACCGCCACCTGCGCGCCTGCAACAGGTTCGCCCGTGTCCGCGTTCAGGACAACGCCCCGAATGCGCCCCCGCTCTTCCCCCACCCTCGTCGCTGTCGGCCTGGGTTCTTGCTCGGGCGGAGAGGAAACCGGAAACCCGGCAGCCTGAGCGTTGGCTTCCCTGCCGTCGGACTCTTTGCCTCCCGACTTCCGAACCGCGATGAATTTCTGGCTTTCTCGGAATAGGCGTACAGTTGACAGCAACTTACCCTCGGCGGAGTACTTCCTGAGGTTTCTGCCAGCAACCCAGACAGAGCGGTCTCGCGGATTCACTCTTACGCAAAATGCTCCTCCGCGAGAGATGCGGGACTCCTTCCCCTTCTCGTTGTATTTGTAGAGGCCCCGAGTACCTGCTACCCAGACGTCACCATTCTGCCTATTCACTGCAACACAGAACGGACAGTAGCCAAGATCAATCCTCCTGAGGAGCTTGCCGTCCAGGGAAACGTTCAGCAACCTGTCCTTACTTCCGCCGTGAAGAAAAAGTCCTCTTTCCGCGACCCACGCGGAGCCATCCGACGCATAGTCCACCGATACGGCGCACCATGCAACCGGATCGATCGTGAATACCTCCTCAAGGTTCCTATTGAGCCTCTTTATGTTAGCCCCGACAATCCATACAGAATCATTCTTATCATCAACGACCAGATCAATCCCGCCGTATTCCGCCCTCTTCTTGGCCTCCCCGCTGACAGGGTCTATGATGAGAACGCTATCGCCGTGAATGGTTCCCGACGACAGCAGGCAATACAAGTCGCCGTTGCCGGAGATGTCCACTGCATCGAGACGATCGAGAGAGAACACTAAATTGCCATCTGGATCATATTTAGACATCTTGTGAGCGGCAAGTTCACAGACCACGGGCGAGCCATCGTTCGCGAGGGCCAGGGTTCTCTCTGCGCCGACGCTTTCACACGTGTTGAAGCCACTGATCGTCTTTATTACTTTGCCCTTTGCTCCGACCAGGTAGAGGGTGTCATCGAACGGAGGGTTTTCGTAATCGGGGTCGTTGTCGTCAATAACAAGAACCTCAAGAGCGCCCGGCTCTCCTGATTCCGTGTAATCGAGGCGCAAGCAACCCAAGAGCCCCGTCGCGAGCAGTCCGCTCAAGAGGGATATAAGGACTGTGCTGCGGGCCAAAGGCGCCGGGAAAACTCGCCGCTTCAACGCCTTTAAGCGGCGGGTGATGTCGGAAACGCGTGCCATGGGGATGCCGACTGCCGCTCGGGCGCGACAAGCCAACTTCAGGGCAACGCGGGCGAGAGTCCGGGAGTAACCCCCGACGTCACCGACGAAGTCCGCGGCGATGGCGTCGCTGACTCCTTCGCAGGCAGACGCGTGTGCCGGACGAATCCGCCAGGCGAGCGGATGAAACCACAGGACGATGGAAAGCCAGTGAAGGAGGTATCCCCAGGGGAGGTCGTTGGAGCGCAGATGCGAAAGCTCGTGAGCAAGGATGGCCCGCAGCTCGACCGAGGAAGCGGATTCGGCCATGCGACAGGGCAAAATGAGCAACGGGCGGCGCAAGCCCGTCAAGAATGGGGAGGAAATCTCGTCGCTGAGGCGAACCTGGAGGTGGCGGACGATGCCGAGGGCGCCTGCAATTTCGTCGCAAACGTTGCCAAGCGCCGGAGGCGCGGGCGCCGCTGATTTGATTATCCTGCGAATCCGTCGCCACCCGAGGCAGAAGCGGGCCGCCGGAACGGATGCCACAAGAGACCATCCCGCCAAGATGAACCAGATAGCGTGTTTTCTCGCCCAGGACAGCAGCAGAGCGGAAGGTCGTTGGGGTGTGATAGAAGGCGCGGCCGCAGCGGGACCCCCTGGTTCGTGACGAAGGGGGATCGGGGTCTCGACCGGTGAGAGCTTCTGCGGACCCGGCCCCAAGCGAAGTGGTCTTGAGTAGGTGTCATACGCCGAAGCGCCCGGGGACAAAGCAATGTGGACCGACAATTCCGGAAGAGAGGCTCGCAGGACGGGGATTGTGAGGAGCCCCACCGCGGCGCCGCGCCAGAGCAAAACCCGCCAGCGAGGATTTGCCCGTCGCAGGAGAACATGCGCGACCCACGCCGCACCAAGGAACAATGTCGTTTTGACCAGAATCTCTGCGATCACGGGCATCTCAACCAGCCACCTCACCAATTGGGACTTCACGGTTGGTTCCTTTCATTTTTGTCCTGGGGAGCGCTTTTTGTCTCGTCTGCGATGCGTTTCAGTTCGAGGAGTTCCTTATCGGACAATTTCTCGGATTTGATGAGCCTCACAAGAAGCCCCTCCGCGGAGCCGCTGCAAAAAGTGTCGAGGAGAGAGCGGAGCGTGTGCCGGAAGGCGCGCTCCCGGTGCGTCTTTGCCCTGTAGAAATATGCTTTGCCAACCCTGCGGCGTGTAACGTGTCCTTTCTCAAGGAGGATGCTGAGGTAGGACCGCAGGGCGGAATTCCTGATCTCTCGCGGAAATCTCTCCTGAATTTCCACAGGCTTCATCTCGCCGTGGGACCAGAGGATTCGCATGACGTCGAGTTCGCCTTTTGTGAAGCTGGGCATATATTCACCTCCTTTGTTTTATATGCAGAAAATACTGCACATGTTCAGAAGTTGTCAAGAAAAAAATGCAGATTTTTCTGCACTTGCGGCTCGGCGCAGAGACGCCCCTCGAAGCGCCGGCTCATTGCCGGGAATCGGGGGGTGGTTGTGACTCACAGGCATTCTGGCTCTGTTCCTGGCGAAGGCCACAACGTCCCCAGCCGTGTGTCATTGCACCCTGGCACCTGGCGCACCGTGGGCAGGGAATCCGACCGTCGCGACCGGAGGACTCAAACGGAATCAAACGGGGGCTTCTGCCTTCTTCCCAAATGGCGGGAGGATTTTGGTGAGGATGAAGAGGAGGACGAGGGGGCAGACGAGGATGATGGCGGAAATGAGAATGCCCTCTTTGCGGAGGAATTCGGGAGAGAATGTGATTGAACCTTTGAGCGTCCTCGACGGGAGCTGTCCGCCGATGACGAGGTTCCACAGGAACGTGAAGACGTGAATCAGGACGAGGATTGAGGAGACCACCGCCAGAGCGTTGCGAAAGCCGTCCTTCAGTCTCAGGAGAAGGAGCCCGGACAGCAGAACGAACGGGACGAGCCAGCCAGCAACAAGCTGCAAGCCGATGAAGCTGAAGGGGAGTTGGGATTTGAGAGTCCGAAAGGAAAACTGCCAATCGGGACTGGCGCCGTATGATCGCAGGAAGTTGACAAGCTGAACGATTCCCGTCAGCACCAAGAATGTCAAAAGGTATGCGGACATGCTGCGGACGCAGCGGCTGTCCATCTTCATACTCTTCGCCTTCATTGCTATGAAGTAAAGCACGATGATAAGGGCCACCCCGCACGCGACCGCCGACAATAAGAAAATGACGGGCATCAACCGCCACGACCACAGGGGAACAGCATCGAGCGTGCCGAATATCAACCCCACGTACCCGCTCAGGACGCACGCGGTCGGAACACGCAGGAAAGCAAGAACCTTGACGATTCTGTGGTCTATGCGAGAGGACGTTTCCGAAATGTCCTTCACGCCGAGGGCGAGTATGGAATAGAAGGCGCGTTTCACGCCTTTTCCCGTCCGGGCAGACTCCACTATCTGCGGGCGAAATACGAACCACACCTCTAAAAGAACAAGCCCCAAATAGAAGCCGTAGATGTAGCCGAACGTCGCCATGGCGGAAGTGATGCTCGGAGTGAACATGATGTTGAAGGCACGCTCCGGATGACCGAGGTGAACAAGAAGCGGAAGGCTCGCAAACGACACAAACGCCATGGATGCCAGAAGGGCGAAATTGCTGACGGGTTTGAGGGACTTGTTTTTGAAAAGATGGTCCAGGGTCGAGAGGAAGAATGTCCCCGTAGCGATGCAGGTGAGGAACGGGTAGATGACGATGGGTATCTGCCAGTAAACCCGCTCATTCGGGAAGACAAAGCCAAAAAGTATCTGCGCCATTTACCGCACCTTCGGGTCGAGTTCGACGTAGTAAACCTTCGGGCGTGTATCGAGTTCTTTTCTGAGGACGCCGAGTCTTTCGGATTCAAGCACCCGGGCGACCGGAGAAGCTGGCTTGGCAGCGTCGCCGAAAGACCTTGCGCCCGTTGGGCAAATTTCAACGCACGCCGGAAGAAGCCCCTTGGTGATTCTGTGATAGCACCAGGTGCATTTGTCGGCGGTTCGCGTTACGGGGTTCTTGAACCTCGCGCCATAGGGGCAAGCTTGAATGCAATAGCCGCAGGCGAAGCAATAGCTCGGGTCGGTCAAAACCACCCCATCTGGCGATTTATAAGTCGCGCCAACCGGGCAGACGGGGACGCACGGGGCATTCGCGCAGTGATTGCACAGCTTCGGGACGAAGAAAGCCTCCACAACCTCCGAACCTGGGACCGATTTCAGTTCCTCGAAACCATGCAGGGCGCCGTCCGGAGAATCCACCATAACCTTTGAATCTTTAGTGACGGTGTACCTTTCGACCCACGTCCGGAAGAACCCGTCCGGCACCTTGTTTTCCAATTTGCATGCTCTCACGCAGGCACCGCAGCCGATGCATTTGCGAGTATCCACGATGAAGGTGTACTTATGGCGCGCGAAACTGTATTTCGCCTTCGCCGATTTCGCACCGGCGCCCAACAGCCGTCGAGAAAACGGCAGGGCTCCCGCCGACACGAGCAAGCAAGCACATTTCAGAAACTCTCTCCGGTTGACTTTCATTGGGTCTTCTTCACAAGCTTCGGGTTGTGCGGACGGAAGTCGGTGTGACATCCGCCGGTAGTGCAACTAAGAGTCTTGGTGGCCGGCTCTTCCAAAAGCTTCAAGTATCCCGCGTGGTGCTTGTCGGGTAAGCATAGCGGCAGGACTTTCGGTTTTGCCGCCAGTCCATAGTGGCACATCAAGCATCTCTGGGGCGTGGGGTCTTTTGTTATGACGTCCTTCTTCAAATCCGGCTCTTTCTCTCTTGCCTCGACGTGCTCCCGACAATTCGAGTGGCAATTCTCGCAGATTAGAGAGGAGTGTTTTCCCTTCTGCCACACCTCGTAGCCCGGCCATTCACCGCTCTCTTCCTCATGGCATTCGCGGCAAGTTTGAGGACTCTGAACAATGACGGGAAGGCTCATGTCCTCATTGAGCGAATCGCCGCGGTAATGCCCGTACTGGCCGAAGGATTTCGGGACCGTCGCGAACCTGGCGACGAGAAATCCGACGGCCACCACGACGATGATGACAACGACGCGGACGATGTGCCTTACGTCTTTGAATTGAGCTTTCTGCGACACCTGAGAACCTCTCCGCTAACGCTCTCTTTGCCGAGCTACGCTCGGGCTACAAGTAAACCGCTCGCTGTACTTCGGTTCAGCCCTCTTCTTTCTTGGGGGTGTAATGCTCGATCATCTTCCAGAGAACGTCATAATCGAATCCGGTTTTGTTGCCGTTCTTGTCGGTATAGCGTTCCGGATTCCACGTCGGGCTTTCCGGGTTGTGGCACTCAGTGCAGGTATTCTTTGCCGGATAGACCAGCCCAGCGGCAATCGCTTTTTCGCGCTCTTTCATGACGTCGAGCCTGGCAAAGTCCTTTCCCGCTCCATGGCACGACTCGCAGCCGACCCCTTCCTCCACACTCACCTTCTTCGTGACTATTTCTTTCGTCAAGGCGTAGGCTGTCGCGTGGCAGCGAAGGCATTCGCCGCTCTTCTCCGGCTCCGAAATGCCAAGTTTCTTGCCGGCTTCTTTCGCCTGAGGCGCCAAAAGGGTCTGATAGGCCTGGGCATGCTTGGTCTTTGACCATATATCGTACAGCTTTCCTTTGGCGGCGGCATTGTGGCATATCCGGCACAGCTTGGAGCCGACATATTCTCTCTCTACGGGCTTTCGCTCCTCGAGGCTCACTGCCGCGATGGCACACACGAGGACAATCCCGAAAAATACCTCGAACGATTTCCTCATGTCCCGGTTTCCTGTCCATCCTCTTAGATGACCATCATTCTGACGAGGGGCCAGCATTTCTAACACGCCGCTGCAATGGCCGGGCCAAAAATGGAGTCGCATTATACCGCGCCGCGCCAAACTGCCAAGAGATTTTTCCGCTCAGCAGTAACCCTCGGTCTCGGAGGGAGAATGCAGAAATAAACCTGCTTTCTGGGATGTGTCACGAGGGCTGCGAGCGTCGCCCCGTGCATTTGCGTTCATCCGCCCTGAAAGTAACCGCTTCGCAGCAAGCAGGCAGGGCTCTCGCAGAGCCGCCAGGACCCAAAGAACGACGCCATGTGAACCCTCGCCGCCTTTGCGTCTTTGCGAGAGGCTCAGACGTAATGCCGCTCTGGCGCCCGAAACTGAGCAACTACCAGCACAGGCCATTTTTCTTTCCGGGCCGGACGGCCAAAAGGTATACTTTCCGCGACACATGACGTTCGCCAGGTGTTGACAGCTCAACCGGGTGGCGGAAAGTTCAGCGATTTCTTTGGGAGAAATATGTGATGGAAAAGGACCGAAAGTGGTGGCGGGAGAAGTTGAGGGGAGGGCTGATTCCGGCGGTGCCGGCGCTTCTACACAGAGACGGTGCGGTACACGGGGACGCCCAGCAGAGGTACTGCGAACACATGGCCCGGCAGGACGTCCGGGGCGTCGCGGCGTGGGCGCACACAGGGCGGGGGCTTCTGCTTTCCGCCGCAAGCAGGGAGTTCGTGCTGTCGGCGTGGCGTCGCTGCATGACAGGCGAGAGGGTTGTGATTGCAGGAGTAGGGGCAAAGGTCGAGGGACGCCTTTCCCCGGGCTCAGGTCTCCAGAAGTTCTTCGAGCAGACAAAGGAGATGGGGCGGCATGCACTCAACCTCGGAGCAGACGCATTTCTTGCGTATCCTCCAATTGGTTTGCAGCCCGCAGAAAAACATGAGGGCGAAATCGTGGCTTATCACGAGGAGATTGCGCGGCTGGGTGCCCCGGTTTTTGTTTTCTATTTTCACGAGGGCGGTGTCGGCATGCCTTATTCGGAAACGTTGCTGAGGAAGCTGTTTGACATCGAAGCGGTCGTAGGGATAAAGGTGGCAACGCTCAACGACGTTGTGAAGGTTCAGGACATTGCTCGACTTATCGAGGAATCCTACCCCGACGTGCTGTTCGTCAGCGGGGAGGACAGGATGCTGCCTTACACGGTCATGCGAGGGGCAGCGTGCGCGCTTGTGGGAATGGGGGCGATTTGTACGGATTTGCAGGCCCGGTTGCTTAAGTCGTACTTCGCCGGACATGCGAAGGACTTCCTCGAACTGGCGGCGAAAGTTGACAGGCTGGGGGAGGCGACGTTCCTTGAGCCGCTGGAAGGATATGTCCTGCGATTGCTATGGGCTCTCGAGATGAAGGGAATCATTCCGTCGGAGGCAGCGAACGACCCCCACGGGCCGGAGGTCCCGCCCGAACAGAAGATTCGGCTCGAGGCGGTTCTCCGTTCGATCGGCGAGCTTTGAGGAGAGAAAATGGACGCAGCGGCTGGTCGTCCATCACGATGACCCCTGTCGGTGCTTGCTGGAGACACCGAACGAGTTTATGGGCGGTTTTGAACGCGCAAGGGCGATGAGGGAATCAGGTTTGCCCGGCCCGCGTATGGACGCCGAAATCCCTTGAGGCTCGGGTCTGGACGGCTTATGACGGGGCGCGCAGGATGAAGGTCAAGTCAATTTCTTTCTTTGACCCGGCGAGGGTTTCGGGAACGGGCGGGAGGGGAGAGGACCTTCGGATGGCATCTTTGAGAGACTCTCCGAAAGGGGTATTTTGCCATTTGTTCTCGATGAGAACTCGCGAAACGCTTCCATCCCTCTCGAGTTTGAGTGTGACAAGAACTTCTTCGCCCCTGGTTCCCTCCGAGAAGAGTCCCGGTTTTGCCCAGTTGGAGAGAATAACGTTTCTGACAATGCTCAGGTAGAGCTTTTTCTCTTCCTGCTCTTTCCGGGCGAGGTCGAGTTCCCCGGCTTGTTGCGCGCTCACCTGGGAGGGATGAGTGGCGTAGCGAGCGTCCAGAGATTCAAGCTTTCTGGCGATTTTGGCCGCTGCTTCCCGAAGTTCTTTTCGGACGGTTTTGCGTTTTTCGGTATAGGCGGCTTCGTCGAGGCGTCTACGAGCATCCTCACCGCCGATGAGGCTGAGGACTCTGGCGGCGGCTTCTCGCACGTGGGCGTTGGGGTGGAGGATGGCCTTCATCATGGGTTCGAGCGCTGGCTCGCCGATCTCGGTCAAGGCTTTTGAGATCTCGAAGCGGGCTTCCTCGCTAGCGGCTTCCAACGCTTCCAACAACTTCGGTATCACCTCCAGCGGCCTCGCGGAGAGGTGGCGACGGGCTTCGGCGCGAACGCTGGGGTCCGGGTCAGAGAGAAGCTTTATCAGTTCCTCTATGGACCGGTTGCCGTAGCCAAGGGTTCCTTCGTCATCGGCTTGCATTTCTCCGGTTCCTCGGACTCAGTCCAAATCCGTTGTGGGAGAGGACTACTCTTGTTCTTGCGACTTCATTTGGTTTGCGCGGGCAAGGTCTCGCCGGCCTTGGAGACAAACCGATGAACCTTGACGTTGACGCGAGTTCCACCGCGAACGATTGTCCCCGGCGCCGGGTCTTGCTCAAAAACTTTCCCTTGAAGAGAGGCGTCTTTGGTCTCCTCGATTGTGACTCTGCCGACTCTCAGCGCCACGAAAGCCAGGACTTTCTCGGCGTTGGCGAGCGGAATCCCGGCCAACTTTGGCACAGTGGTCGTTATGTCTCTCAGGGCTTTTGGCCGAGCTGAAGACTCGCGGGGCGCGGCGGCGCACCCCACGATAGCGACAGCCATCAAGCACGTCAGGACGAACATTGCAGAGCTTCTTACAGAAGAAGTCATTTTTGTTTCCTCCGTTGGAGAATAGAGCCACTTAGAGCTTGTGTCGGCGATTGCCGCATGTTTGTGAGATTCAAGTCGGCCGCGAGCAACTGACGCGGCAGGCCCAGCTTTTTAGCGCAATTCACGTGCCGAACAACTCCTATCAGGTCTCTCGCTTTCTCCTTTTTCGGTGTTTCTGCAAAAATTCCTTGAGTCGCGGGTCCTTTCTTAGATTCTCCATGTCAGGATCCGACGAGAGAAGCTCAAGGTCGTTGTATCCGAGCAGAAAAGCCTTCTCGAGGCTCTCCAGTGCCGGGGGAATCTGCCTGAGGAGCGAATAACTGCACGCCAGGTTGTAGAAGACGAGGGGGTCTCTTGGCCTCAGCCGCGAAAGGCGAATGTCAACCTCCAAACCCTTGTCGTATAACCCTCTTTTCGTGTAAGCGTTTCCGAGAGGGATGAGCACGTCAACGAGGTTGGGGTCTCGCCTGAGGATTCCCTCGTAGAAGCCTATCTCAAAATCGAGGTTCTTGTTTTCCTTCGTGGGTCGAGGCATGGGTTACAGCCGTTCGGTCATGACCTTTCCGGGCAAATCGTCCGGCGCGTCCTTCTATTCTAAGCGATTGCTTGAGCCCTGCACAAGGGGATTTCGTCGGTTGCCCGGGATTGGCGGAGAGAGGGATGAGGGTCCCATAGCGACTCTCCTCGTTGGAAGGGAACAAGGACCCGCCGCGGGCTCAGGAGGCTTGTTTCTGGAGGATGGTGGACATCTTTCCGTAGATGTCGTCAATTTCTTCGGGGCTCTCGAAGCCGATGACGAGCGTGTCCACGCATCCAAGGCCCAGAACGAATTCCAGGGATTCTTCTCGTTGTTCGGCTATGTCTCCCTCGCCGAGGATTTTCATTCCTCCGATGGCTCTTCCGGCCTCGTGGGCTTGCTTGAGGACCGGAGCGACGACCTTCGGGGCGGCGTCCATTCGAGTCCCGACGTGGTTGACTCTTGCCTGAACGTAGTCCACCCATTCTGTCCTGGCAGCCGTCTTCAGGGCTCCGAGGGCATGACAGGACACTCCGTGTGCGCGGATAATTTTCTTTTGCTTTGCCTCCTCAAGGCCGTCCATCCAGTTCCTGTTTTTCCTCGGCCAATCGTCGTCCATCATGCACTGGAGTAAGACGAGGTCAATGTAGTCGCTTTCCAGTTCCTTGCGGAAACGGTCGAGCGTGCCCGGGACTCCCTCTTCCTCGGATAAGGGCGTCCATATTTTTGTGCTGATTACGATTTTCTCGCGGGGAATGCCGTCTTTCATCGCTTGCGCCAGAAATGGGTGCGAGCCATATTGATCGGCAAGGTCGAAGAAGCGGATTCCGCGGTCGAATGCATGCCGGATTAGCTCGGTAAACTTCTGCTGTCCGAGTCTTGTCTGGTGGGAGTGCTTGCTGTAGCCGAGGGTGCCTGTGCCAAAGGCGAGCCGTGAGACCCTGATGCCCGTTTTTCCGATGGCGACGAGGTCGGACGGGGAAGGAGGTTCCTTTGCAGCGCGGGGAGAATCGGCGAAGGTGCCCGCGCCGAGAAAGGTTCCCGCAGCAAGGGCTGCGGTCTTGATGAATTGTCTGCGGTCAACGTTTTTCAGGCCGTCGGCCTCCTTTGCACGAGCCAAAAGTGCGTTCACACGGTAGGCTACCGGCGATGCGCCAAACTGTCAAGACACAAAGACCGACAGACACTGTGCGCTCAGTTATGGGCGGGACCCAACCGCCGATGGACGCAGATGCACGCAGATAGCTGACTGTCTAACGCTTCGGCGTTCATCGGCGTTCGTCAGCGATCTCAACAGGGAGCAAACCTCTCGCAAAGGCGCCGGGACGCACGAGCTGCGGCAAGGTCCCTCGCTCCAGGCAAGGCGCTCCTCCTGCGTTCCGCTCCACCTTCGGCGGGGTTCGCATTTCTGCCGGGGTGTTGAGCCGCGGGCACAATCCCGTCAATACTGAGCCGTTACCCTAATTCCTCCCCCCTTTTTCGCCCCGGCGGCTGGCGCCTGCCTCGCGCAGCTGCTCTTTGAACGTCTCCCGGACTGCCCCGAAAAAGCGGAGGCTTTCTTCCTCCCGGTAGTCCGGATAAGTCCACTCAAATGGCGTAAAAAGACCCTTCCGGTAAGACAGGGTCGGCTGGGCGAAAATCCCATCACCGAGGTAAACCCTGTAGCTGGCGTCTTTGGTTGTCGCGAGGACTACCGTGGAGAGGTTGACGTACCCCGGGTCGAGGTTGACCGTTCGCTTTCCGGCAACGGACATTGTCTTCTCGATCGAGATTGTCTCCCTTTTGACATCTCGCAACCGTGCCGGGCAGAAAAGGTCGTGAAAGGAAGCGAACTGCCGGATGATACTTGCCCCCATTTCCTCGTTATAGTAGGTCGTATAATGGAAAGGGAAGAGCGCGCTGCGAAGGTCAATGGGACCGTAGCGCGACTGAAGCTCCGATTGCGCTTTGTCCAGCGCCTCTTGTGAAGACGCAAGGAGGCCCACGAAGAGCTTTGCAACGACTTCGCCGTCTTCCATCGCGTTCCTCATGGCAATCTGGACGGGCTACTTGGGCCTCAACATCAACTCGATCTTCTTTTCGAGCTTCTCGCAATAAGTGTCATATAGCCCCTTTGCGGACTTACTATCGGGGGCTTCAATCCAGTCTTTCAGGGCTTGTGTTTGCTGCTCGAGATATGTACTGACCTCGGACATATCGTTAACGAGCTTTCTTATTCCTTCTTCCTTTTTTGCGGTGGCTCGCTTGAGCTGCTGAGCATACCGTTGCAGAACCTTGACAAAAGCCCCATTCCTCTCGGCCGCATCGAGAGCCTCTTCTTTAGGCAAGCTACCGCCCTGGAATGCGATTTGAATGAGCACGTTAGTCGAGTAGGCGTTCACAATCCCGTACGTTACCAGCTCGGAATACGCAAGGTCAGCCGCGTCGGAGGCTTGCTCTGCAAAAGCCAATCCGCTCAGAAGTGTGATGCCCAGAAGCGCCACCAATAGAGACGATACGATTTTCATGGTCTCCTCCTTCTGACTCCGCTACGTGCGAGTTTCCAGCACTCAGGTTGCGGGCAGGTTGACTGTCGCCTTGTCCCGGTTGCGACTGCCGCAGTCGTCCGGCCCGGTCTCTAAAGAGAATGAAAAAGCCTTCCTCCTGAGCTTGCAGAGGACTTCCGGAAAAGCTCAACCGCCGTTTCCAGTGAGATAGGCATGTATTGCTCGCGCACTTCTTCTGGCTGCGCCCATTGCCAGGATGACGGTTGCGGCGCCAGTGACAATGTCTCCGCCGGCATAGACTCCTTCTTTCGTGGTCTTGCCTGTCTGCTCATCCGCGATGATGTAGCCCCACTTGTTAGTCTGCAAACCGGGTGTAGCAGAAGGAAGAAGGGGGTTTGCCCCATTGCCTATCGCCATGACAGCGACATCCACTTCAACGGTGTGCTCAGAACCTTCTATAGGTACGGGCCGCCGCCGGCCCGACTGGTCCGGCTCACCGAGGCGCATCTGGATGCATTCGATAGCGCGGACCCAGCCCCTTTCGTCTCCCAGAATGCGAATCGGGTTCGTTAAGAACCTGATGTCTATTCCTTCCTCGATTGCGTTCTCGATCTCCTCTTCCCTGGCGGGCATCTCCTGACGCGAGCGCCTGTAGATATTGTAAACGTGTTCGGCTCCGAGGCGTAGCGCTGTTCTTGCGGCATCCATGGCCACGTTCCCTCCTCCTACTACTGCCACGAGCTTGCCGCGCTTTATCGGGGTGTCGTATTGGGGAAACAGATATGCTTTCATCAAGTTTGATCTGGTGAGGAACTCGTTTGCGGAATAAACCCCCTTAAGGTTTTCTCCGGGAATCTGCATGAAGTGAGGCAGCCCCGCGCCAACAGCGACGAAGATAGCTCCGTACCCCTGGCCAAAGAGCTCATCAACCGTGACCGTTCGGCCAACCACACAGTTGAGGCGCAGCTCGGCCCCGAGTCTCTGCACGAATTCTACTTCCCTGCGCACGATGGCTTTCGGCAGCCTGAACTCCGGAATCCCGTACACCAGCACTCCTCCCGCGTTGTGGAATGCCTCGAAGATCGTCACGGAGTGCCCGAGCCTGGCGAGGTCCGCAGCCACGGTCAAGCCAGCAGGACCGGACCCAACCACCGCGACCCTCTTGCCCGTGCTCTCCGGCCGTGAAGGGATGCAAACGTCCGTGTGCGCAGCTTCGTAATCGGCGACGAACCGCTCAAGCCGCCCGATGGCCACCGGCTCGAACTTTTTGCCGAGAACACAGACCTTCTCGCATTGGTCCTCCTGCGGGCAAACGCGCCCGCATATCGCCGGAAGAGCGTTCTTCTCTTTGATTTTTCGTATGGCGCCGAGAAAATCGCGCTGCCGCACAAGGGAGATGAATCCGGGGATATCAATTTCGACGGGGCAGCCGGCAACGCAAGGATAATTCTTGCACTGGACGCACCGCTCGGCTTCCCGCACGGCATGCTCTTCCGCATAGCCCAGGGCCACTTCGTTGAAGTTCCGCGCACGGTCCTTCGGGTTCTGGCGAGGCATTGGCTGTTTGTGCTTCTTCCAATCTTCCATGTGCCGACCTTTTTGTGAAGGGTCAACAACCTCTGGCGCCCTTCGACTTCCGGGCGGTCCCGCGCTCCCACCGGCAAAACGGCGGCGCCGACGTGGAGCTCAACGGCCGTCATCAATGCGGGCACGGCGCCCTGTGCATGCCGGGGCCATGCGCTTCGGTGGATTCCGTTCGCCCGACCGAGTGAATCTCCTGGATGGCATAGGCTTCACGGCGAGAAAAAAGCTCGTCCCAATCAATCAGATGGGCATCAAAGAAGGGGCCATCCACGCAGGCGAACTTCGTTTTTCCAGCGACACTCACCCGGCATGCGCCGCACATCCCGGTTCCATCCAGCATGATCGAATTCAGTGCTGCTAAGGTGCGAACGCCGAATGGCTGGGTTTCGCGTCCAACCAGCATCATCATGAAGGGGCATCCAACGGCGATCACGCGGTCAATTTTTTCGCCTGCTTTGAGCTTTTGGCTGACCGCGTCAACGGCATGTCCCTTAATTTCCATGGAGCCATCAATGGCTGTCTGAATCAGCTCGTCACAGGCATCTGTCAGCTTTTCCCGGTAATAGTGCAGATAGTAGCTTCGTGCCTCCACGACGGCGATAACCCGATTGCCTGCCGCTTTCATCGCTCTGGCGATAGGAAGGATAGCGCCAATGCCGTAACATCCGGCTGCTAAAACAACCGTGCCATAGCGTTCGATTTCAGCGGGTATTCCCAGCGGTCCCGCCAGGTGAGCAAGACGAGCACCCTCCTCGAGGAGAACAAGCTTTCGGCTGGACTGTCCTACCTCCAGCACCACGAGGGTGATTGTGCCGTTCTGGGCATCCCAGTCACACAGCGTATAGGGGACGCGCTCAGACTTCTCATCCACCATGACCATGGCGAACTGTCCGGGCCGGGCCTTATTTGCGACGGTGGGGGCTTCGATCACGACTTCATGAACGTTCGGGGCGATTTCGGTTTTTTTCACAACCCTAAAGCCCTGGGTCGTCTCGGTCTGAAGGGCCTCGGCCCGGGATACGAATGTGTCGTCGAGAGGAAGTTCCCGCAATCCGGGAACCTTTTCGCCAATGCGATGTCCGCGAAAGTGGCTTCTTGTTCGTTTGGCGTCTGTTGCAGCGGCCGGCGCCGTAACTTGCTTATTCGCGAGCCGGGCGTCAACGATCCCAAGTTCCCTGGTGATGGAAGCTGCCGATTCGTAAGCAAAACCCTGCGCGCCCATCGTCCCGGCGAGATCGGCAATGATTCGCCATTCGGGCCTGGCGTCTCCGGGCGGCTCGGAAGCTTTGCGAAGCGGGCGCTGGTAGCCGGAAGCGTCCTGAACGGTGCCGTCAATCTCCGGGAAGAGGGCTACCGGAAGAACAATGTCGGCACATTCGCTAACGGGGGTCGGGTAGCAATCCAGGACGATCAAAAACTCGAGCCCTTTGAGCTGAGCCGGTTCTACGAGATCGCCGGTCAGGAGTGCCGCCCTCGTCCCCTGCGGCAGGGTTGCGCGTGAAACGCCGCGGGCATCGGGCTGAAGCTGCACGTAATGGGGCGACCTCATAACCTCGCGGCAGAATTTTTGGAAGAGGTGCCGGTCTTCTAAGGTGCTGGTGGTGTCGCAGACGAGGGCGAAACTCTCCCCGGCAAACGTTTTCAGCTTCGCTGCTGCTAATTCGAGGGCTTGGTTCCATTCCATGGGTCGGCACAGACCATCAACCCGAACACAGGGGATACGCAGCCGGTCCAGACCGTCTAAGAACTCGGGAAGAGAGAATCGGCCCAGAACACAAATAGGAACATCCTCATCAAAAGCCCTGCTCGAAACCAACTTGCCATTGACGGACTGTAATTCCAGGGCGCACCCCGCCTCGCAGAGGACGCATGTGGTCAACGTTTTCTTGTCGGGCTTGCCAAACCATTTGGCGTACCTATCGGACAAACAGCCTGTCGGGCAGACGTCAACGCAGGCGCCGCAGAACTGACAGCCTGCCTCGTACGCGGAGCGTCCGAAGGCCTCCCCGATCTGGGTGCGGCTTCCTCGCCCGATGAAATCAATTGCCGCCACACCCTGATGGTGCTTGCAGATTCGCACGCAAAGACCGCACAGGATGCAGAGGTTCGGGTCGCGGTCAATGAAAGGCCTCGATCGCTCAACCGGCCGCTGGTGGTAATACGGCAAAGCCGGCAACTCCGAAAGACCCAGTGCCTCGGCCAGGACGCGAACGTCGCAGACCTCCTTGTTATTGCAGGTATGGCAACCAGTGGTCCGGCCGGCTTTCTCTGCGTGAGGGCGATACTGCTCACAGAGGTCTCGCTTGCCGCAAACCAAGCACGCGGCGGGATGCTCCAGGATGATCAAGCTGAGGATGTTTCGTCGAAGCTTTTTGAGGGCCGCTGTATCGGTCTGGACTACCATCCCTTCCTGTGCGGGGGTTGTGCAGGAGGTCGGGTATCCGCGGATGCCCTCGATTTCCACCAAACACAGCCGGCAGGCGCCGAAGGGAGAAAGAGTTTCATGCCTGCACAGGTGAGGAATGGAGATGTCGTGCCGCAAGGCACACTCCAGGATTGTTTCTCCTTGACGTGCCGTCACGGTTCTTCCGTCAATGATCAACTTTTCACCCACAGACGACTCCGTCGTTGGCATAAGCATTTTCCGACCAGCTCACAAGGCGCCCTCGCGTCAGCCCTCGACACAATAGTCGCACCGCAGGCATCGGAAAGATTCCTGACAGGCGGCGTCTTCGCCTATGGCCTGCTCGACTTCCGCGAAGGTGCAGCGCGCCGCGAGGGGCAGTGTGTCTTGCCTCAGTCGTGGCGTGGTAACCGGCTCGGCTTCCGGGTCGAAGGGCGTGTCGTTTTGCAGCCAGCGGCGCCAAAACGGCTGCGGGCCGTCGCTCGGGCGCAACTCCCGGGAAAGTCTTTCGTTGATTGCTACTGCCGCACGCTCGCCCGCTGCAATGGCCTCCAGGACGGTGCCCGGGCCTGTCACGGCGTCGCCACCCGCGTACACCATCGCCGCATCGGTCTCGTGACTGAACGGGTCAATCCCGATGCGTCCCTGGCGCTTCAAGCGAAAGCCAGCCTGCTCGGCAAGGGCGCCGGCAACTACGTTCTGCCCGATAGCCGCGATGACCGTGTCCACCTCCAGTTCAAATAGCTCGCCGCTGGGCTTGGGCCGACGGCGCCCGTCCAGGTCGAACTCACCCAGCTTCATCCTGGAGCAGATCAGCTTGCGGGCATTTGCCCCATCGCCCTGGATGCGCTCGGGCAGCGCCAGGAACTCAAACCGAATCCCCTCCGCCTCGGCTTCGCGGATTTCGGTTTCAATGGCGGGCATTTCCTCTCGGGTGCGGCGGTAAACGACCGTCGTTCGGGCGCCCGTGCGAAAGGCTACGCGCGCCGAATCAATGGCTACGTCCCCTCCGCCGATGACGGCGACACTCTTCCCGATCGGGACGTCCAGGCCCTTGCGGCGTCCGATCAGGAAATCGAGCCCCTGCATGACTCCATTTAGTTCCTCTCCGGGGACGCCGATAGGGTTGCCTTTCCACGCTCCGGGTGCCAGGAAAAAGGCCTGGTATCCTTCCGCCTTCAGTTGGGCGACTGTTACATCCTTGCCCACTACGGTCCCGGTCTTCAGCTCGATACCCGTTCCCAGCACCCAGGCGATCTCTTTTTGGAGCACGTGCTGGGGCAAACGGTATTCGGGGATGGCGTAGGCCATCATGCCCCCCGGGCGGTCCTCCTTCTCGAAAAGTGTGACCGGATAGCCCATCCGCCGGAGGAAATAGGCGCAACTCATACCCGCCGGGCCTGCGCCGATGACGGCGACTTTTTTGTCCCGGCAATGGACATTCTCCCGTACCATCTCCCGCGGATCCGGCCGCTCGGCCGTGTCTGCCATATACCGCTTGAGAGAGCGAATGGCGACCGACGAGTCCAGCTCGACTCGCCGACATTTACTCTCGCAAGGATGGGGACAGACCCGCGCGCAGATGGAGGGGAAGGGGTTCCGCTCGAGATGAGAGGCGATCGCCTCTCTCAGCCGGTTGGCGCCGATGAGCGAAAGATAAAGTGGCACATCCACCCCGGCGGGGCACCTGTTTGCACAAGGCGCGTGAACAAGCTCCGGACAGACGCCAGCAGGGCATTTCCTTTCCCGAATGTGGGCCTCATACTCCGGTCGGAAGTAGCGCAACGTGGTCAAAACGGGATTGGGCGCTGTTTGGCCGAGCCCGCATAACGAACCTTTTTTGACGGTTTCGGCGATGTCCTGAAGTTGGTCGAGGTCGGCCATGGCGCCCTTTCCGGCGGCGATGCGTTCCAGAATGCCCAACATCGCCCGGGTTCCTACCCGGCACGGAGCACATTTGCCGCACGATTCTTCCTGCGTAAAAGAAAGGAAGTATTTCGCGATGTCCACCACGCAAGTGTCTTCATCAAGGACAACCAGTCCCCCGGAGCCCATGATGCTCCCGGCCTCGGCAAGCGATTCGTAGTCAACGCCCAGCTCCATTTTCTCCGCCGGAAGGCACCCTCCGGAAGGACCCCCCGTTTGAACCGCCTTGAGAGCTTTCCTGTCAGGAATGCCGCCGCCGATGTCGTAAACGATTTCCTTAATCGGGATGCCCAGCGGCACCTCAATAAGGCCCGTCCTTTTGATCTTGCCCGCGAGGGTGAAGGTTTTCGTTCCCCTGCTCGACTCGCTGCCGTACTGGGCAAACCAGTTTGCTCCACGACGAAGGATGAGGGGCAGAGTCCCCAGAGTCTCGACGTTTTGTATGACGGTTGGCTTGCCCCGCAGACCTTTGACCGCTGGGAACGGCGGGCGAGGCTGGGGCATTCCGCGTCGCCCCTCAAGGGACGCGATCAACGCTGTTTCCTCTCCGCATACAAACGCACCCGCGCCCTTCATGATAGAGAGGTCGAAGGAGAAGCCCGAACCCTCGATGTCTTTTCCGAGGAGTCCCAACTCGCGCATCTGCCCTATGGCCACCTGCAACCGCTGGAGGGCCAGCGGGTACTCGGCCCGGCAGTAGATGTAGCCTTCCGATGCCCCGACCGTGAAAGCCGCGATCAACATCCCTTCCAGCACGGCATGGGGGTCGCTTTCGATCAAAGCTCGATTCATAAAAGCCCCCGGATCGCCCTCGTCCGCATTACATATCAAGTACTTCGGCTCACCAGGCGACTCCCGGCAGGTCTCCCACTTGCGCCATGTGGGGAATCCCGCACCCCCCCGCCCGCGAAGCCCCGAAGCCTTGACCTGTTCCAGAACCTCGTGGCTTCCGAGCTCAAGGGCCCGCAGAAATCCCCGGTACCCATCGCGGGCCAGGTAGTGATACATGTTTTCCGGGTCAATGAGCCCGCAGTTGCCCAAGACATTCCTCACTTGCCGACGGAGCATCGGATGCTGCTGGAAATCCCCGATCCCGTCCAGTTGCGCAGGTGTCATTTTCCCGAGGGCCCATTGCGCACACGGGTCATCGCGCAGAATAAAATTGTCCAAAATCTGGATTATCTGGTCAGGACCAATATTCCCGTAGCAAACGCGGCCTACTCCCGGTTTATGCACCACGACCGTCGGTTCAAAACAACACAGGCCGATGCACCCCACCTCGATTATCCGAGCATCCAGCCTCCTTGCCTCGATCTCTGCTCGCAAGACATTTAGCACTTCTTCAACCCCCGCGGCGCGACCACACGTCGCCGCACCCACGAAGAAGATGGGGCGCCCACTATTCTCGAGTTCTTGCCACTCAGCTTCGGCTTGAACGAAGGCCTGTCGCAGTGAGGTCATGGGTCTTTATTGTCCGTTTGATGGCGGTGTTGAGGAAGGAGGGACGGGACTCTCTTGCGCGTCATCCTTGAGTGCACCTTGCCGTCCAGGACTACGACCGGCGCCAGGGCGCAGCACCCGAAGCACGCTACTCGTCGCAGATCAAACTGACCGTCCTGTGTCGTCTCTCCGGCCTTGATTCCCAAACGCCGCTCCATCTCCCTGAGAATCTGGTGTCCTCCTCGCACGTGGCACGCCGTTCCAAGGCAGACCTGGATCGTGTGCTCGCCCGGAGGTTGGAAGCGAAACTGCGCAAAAAATGTCGCCACCCCAAATATCTCGTTCGCAGAGACGCCGATGAGCCGAGCCAGACCGTCCACAGCTTCCGCCGACAGATAACCCAACCTCTCCTGTACGTCCTGAAGCATCGGGATCAGACTCTCCCTATTGGCTCGATACTGCGCCACAATCTCCTCCAGTTCGAGTGAGCTGGGCGGTGTTTGGTTTTTCATCGAACCTCGCCTCCCGGAACCTCAGGTCAGACGACGTGACTGAAAGCCGGCGAGCTGCACTATACGTGGGAATTGTTTTGTCTCAAAGCTCCGCAAAGCGCCGCCGAGGGCAAATTACCCAGGATGATAATCAATACGTATCGGCGTGTCTGACCGTCAGACCAGATGTAAGAACGGCCACGCCCGGGTAGGGGTTCCCGCCGCTGGGATGCCCTCAAAAACCTCACACGCGATGCAAATCTCCCTAACCTGGCGCCAGATAGTCCCTGGCTCCTGATTCGCTGCGGCAAACCGGTGGCCCCCGCTGTGCGCTCCACGCTGACGAAGGTCGTATTATACCGAAAAACAACCCTGCGGCAACCCTTTTCGCGCCCGGGTGTGGCTGTGTGATAGCAGCATCTCCCTTTCAGCGGGACCCGTGGAAGACCGTGGGCAAGATGCCTATGCCAGCGGAAAATACGAAGGTGTTCTCTATGCACAGAACCTCGGTATGTCCGCCTTAGAGTGAGGCGTTACCCCAGGCCGATGCGGCTTGACCCGAAGGGCGCATTGCGGTTATTTTTAGGATGGCGCAAATGAACACCGTTTTTGAAAGGGGGCAGAAAAGTGAACAGAACAATCTCGTCTTTCGCGATGCTTCTGCTGATGTCCTTCGGTTTCTCAGAACAAATCTCTGCCAGCAGCGGTCCTGCGGAGCCGATAACGCTCCATCCCGAAAACCCACACTACTTTCTCTTCCAGGGTAAGCCGACGGTGCTTGTCACCTCCGGCGAGCATTATGGCGCTGTCCTCAACCTCGACTTCGATTACGTCGCCTATTTCGATGAGCTTCATTCTAAGGGTCTCAATCACACGCGGACGTTTTCGGGGGTGTACCGCGAGGTCCCCAGCTCTTTCGGGATTACGGATAACACGCTTGCTCCATTTCCAAACCGCTTTGTCTGCCCATGGGCGCGCAGCTCCACCCCTGGATATTTCGACGCCGGGAACAAGTTCGACCTTACCAAATGGGACGAGGCTTATTTTCGCCGGCTGAGGGATTTCGTGGCTGAAGCCGCCAAACGGGGCATCGTCGTCGAGTTGAACCTTTTCTGCCCGATGTACGATGACGACGTCTGGAAAGCCTCGCCCATGAACGCTGCTAATAACATCAACGGCGTCGGGACGTTTTCCCGCACGGAAGTGTACACGCTCAAACACAAGGAGATGCTCGCCGTTCACGACGCGGTAACGCGGAAAATCGTCGAGGAGCTCAAGGACTTTGGCAACCTCTATTACGAGGTCTGCAACGAGGCTTACTTCGGCGGCGTCACTATGGAGTGGCAGAACCGTATCATCGCGACAATCGTTGATGCGGAGGCCTCTTTCCCTTCGAGGCACCTCATTTCTCAGAACGTTGCGAACGGCTCAGCGAAAATCGAGAACCCCAATCCCGCCGTCTCCATCTTCAACTTCCACTACTGCGTTCCGCCGGACGCCGTTGCGATGAACTACGGATTGAATAAGGTCATAGGGGAGAACGAGACAGGCTTCCGGGGAAAGGAGGACATGACATATCGCACGGAAGGATGGGATTTCATCATCGCGGGAGGCGCGCTCTATAACAACCTCGATTATTCTTTCACATACCGGCATCCCCGGGGGACTTTCCTGGACTACAAATCGCCCGGCGGTGGAAGCCCTGCCCTGCGCAGCCAGCTCAAAATCCTGAAAGATTTTATTTACGGATTCGACTTCGTCCGGATGGCGCCGGACAATTCCGTCATCAAGGGCGGAGTCCCCGCGGGGATGCAGGCGAGGGCGCTCGTCGAGCCTGGCAAAGCGTATGCGGTGTACATCCACCGCCCGAGTGGCAGAAGCGATTTTTCCGTGAGATGGAGAGGGCAGTTGAACCCGCGACACTCTGAAACCTACACGTTCTACACGGTATCGAATGACGGAGTCAGGCTGTGGGTGGACGGCAAGCTTATCATTGATAACTGGACCGACCACAGCACCAGAGAGGATCGCGGCGAGATTGCCCTGACGGCGGGGCGCAAGGTGGAAATGAAAATGGAGTACTACCAGGGCGGCGGCGGGGCTGTCGCGAAACTTCTGTGGGCCAGCCCGAGCCAGAAAAAAGAGATTGTTCCGGAGAATTGTCTTTCGCTTCCCGACGGCACGGGAAAAGGCCTCGCGGGGGAATACTTTGACCGGAAGGACTTCAAGGAGCTTGTGATGACTCGCACGGACGCCACCGTTAATTTCGACTGGTCGAAGCGAAGCCCGTTCGATGTCGAAAGCACTGAACGCCAGGTCAATCTCGTCCTGAGCCTCCCCGCCGGCCGTTACAGCGCAGAATGGGTCAACACCGTCACCGGGAAGGTTGACAAAGCGGAGGATTTCGAGCACAGCGGCGGCGATAAAACCCTTCCCTCGCCATCTTTCTCCGATGACATTGCACTCCGGGTTATTCGCTCGGGCTTGTGAGAAGCGCTGACGCACCGGCGGGGTGTGGCTGTATTTCCGTGGGTGTACTTCGCCCCTTCAGGGCTGCAACTTAAGAGGCCAACCTTCCCCCAGGGCTTGGCCCTGGGCTATGTTACTTTTGCCCTTTCAGGGCGTTGCGGACCGAAGTGATCGAGGCTGGTGGCGCACAGACCACCACGAGCGCGGCTTGTGCACACCAAGGCGCCTTGGGAGAGGCTGCCGTAGCCCCGAAGGGGCGCCATACCTTAGCCCAGGGCACCGCCCTGGGTCCCTGCGCATCAAACAAACGCAAGCCCTGTAGGGGCGCAGTAGGCCAACCTCATCTCCCAACACGGGCGCGCCCCAATACCGCCAAAACACAATCGCCGAACGACCTGGCCTTTTCCGATGACAGCAACAGGGAAAAATCTTATCATCATTTCTCGTTCGCCCGGTAGCAGGTGGCGGCGAATCCGGTGCCGTTGGACGCGCCGGATGCCAGCTTGCGGGCCCGAGTTCTATACTGCGCGACGCCGCATTTTCGTCGTGGGGGACCGCGATGGCGGACTCGGTCGCGGAACCAAGCATTGCTTCTTGACGCGTCAGGCGCGCAGAAATGGCGTTTGCTTATGGCAGAAGAAGAATCCATCGGACAGCATCTGAGAAAGCTCCGCGAAGAAAAAGGGTGCTCCCTTGATGAAGCGGCGCAGGCCACGAAAATCAAGGCGGAGAACCTGCGGGCCATCGAATCCGACGAGATTATCGGGCACGTGCCGGCGGTGTACGCCAAGGCTCTGGTCAGAATTTACTCGGAGTTCCTTCGGGCGGACACCGCGGCCGTCGTCGAGAGATTCAAGAAGCTGCACGGAGGGCTGGCCCCTGCGGTGGCCACGCCGCCTCCGGCTCCTCTGCCGACTGCGTCGGGAGCCAGGATTTTCAAACGTGTCCCGCGCCGGGTCATTTTCGGGGGCTTGGCGGTTGTCGTGGCTATTCTGTTTTGGTGCGTCTTTCTTTTTCGCTCCTCGCCGTACAAGCTTACTGTGAAGGCCATTGGGCGAGTGCCGATCAAGGTTTACCGCGACGGCAAGTTCGTCGAGGGATCAACCATCGAGCCGGGCACGACAAGAACCTGGCGAGCGAAAAAGCGTCTCGAGTTGAAGATTTCCAGGCCTGAAAATTCTGAAGTGATTCACAAAGGGAAAAAAGTCAGCTTGCCCGGGACCGAGGCTGTTTCCGTCATCCTCGACCGCAGTGGCATCAGGAAGGCAGTTGTTAGCCCGGGGCGTGGCAAATGACAGAAGAGACCTCCCGGAAGGGGAACATGACCAAAATTGCGTTGACGAGCCTGGGGTGCGCTAGAAACTTAGTGGATTCCGAAATCATCCTTGGTTCCCTGCAGCGACAAGGAGCCGAAATCCGGGACGATATTATCGGTGCAGAGGTGGTGATTGTCAACACGTGCGGCTTCATCCGGGAAGCCGTCGAGGAATCCATTGACGCGCTCCTGCAAATCTGCGAGCTGAAGAAGGACGGCCGCCTGAAAAGAGTCATCGCTGTGGGATGCCTCGTTCAGCGGTACGGGGAGGAGCTCGTCCGGGAGCTTCCGGAAGTTGACGGATTCGTCGGCGTCAACGACCTGCCGAAGATGGACCGCGTCGTGGAGGACGTTCTCGCGGGAAAGAGAGTCATCCAGCTTTCCGGGCGGCCATACATCCACGACGCTGTACCTCGCGTCGCTCTGACTCCCGGGCACTTTCGATATGTCAAGATATGCGAAGGATGCAACCACGGTTGCACTTTCTGCGCCATCCCCGGCATCAAGGGCAAACTGAGAAGCCGCTCGGCAGATTCCATCCTCGAGGAAGTGCGCGACCTGATCCACGACGGCGCCAAGGAGGTGGTCCTCATCGGCCAGGACACGGGGGAGTACGGCCTCGATAGGGGCGAGGTTAACGCTCTGCCCAATCTCCTGCACAAGCTGTGCAGCATTGAGGGGGATTTCTGGGTGAGACTCCTGTACTCCTGCCCGACGTATTTCAGCGACGAGCTAATAGAGGTTATTTCCGCCGAAAAGAAGATGTGCCGGTACGTTGACCTCCCGGTCCAGCACATTGACCCGACAATCCTCAAAGCAATGGGACGCCGCGAGAGCCAGGATGACATCCAGCGCATAATCGCTAAGATACGCCGAGCAGTGGCGGAAGTCTCCATCCGGACCTCCGTAATCGTTGGATTCCCCGGCGAGGGAGAGAGAGAATTTCGGCGTCTCCTCGATTTCGTGCGCGAGACGAGATTTGAGCGGCTGGGGGCGTTTGAGTTCTCTGCCGAAGAAGGAACGGAGGCGGCAGTCATGCCCGGCCAGGTGCCTGAGAATGTCAAGCATGAGCGATTTGACCGCTTGATGTGCCTACAGCAGGAAATTTCCCTGGAGAACAACAGGAGGCTCATCGGCAACAGGCAAAGAATCATCGTTGACGACTGGAGCGAGGACAAGAAATATCGCTGCATCGCGCGAACTGAGGGGGATGCACCTGAAGTGGATGGGTGTGTTTACGTCCAGGGGGAAAATGCCCGCCCCGGAGAATTCGCGACTGTGGAGTTCACCGGATGCCTCGAATACGACCTGATAGGGAGGGAAATCAATGAACCTTCCGAATAAGCTAACGTCGTCGCGGATGGTCATGGCGTTCGTATTTCTGGCGGCGCTGCTCTCCGGTTTTCCCTACGGCAAGACAGTCGCGTTGTTCCTCTTCCTGATAGCGGTCGTCACCGATGCGCTCGACGGATTCTACGCCAGAAAGTACAACCTGATCACCGACTTCGGGAAACTGATGGACCCTCTCGCGGACAAGATTTTGATTTGTGGTGCGTTCATATCCTTCGTGGAAATTCCCGAGACAAGAATTCCCGCCTGGATAGCCGTCGTCGTCGTAGCGAGGGAATTCGCTGTTACCGGTCTGCGGCTTCTGGCTGCGTCAAAGGGCATCGTCATCGGCGCCCACAGGTGGGGAAGAAACAAAATGGTCTCTCAGGCTTTCACCACCGCCGTCGTGCTCTGTTTCCTGAGCCTGAACGAGCTTTTTCCGGTTGCCATGAAGGACGTAATGAAACTCCCGTTTTCGATAACGCTCAACGTTCTCATGTACGTCACCGTCGCGGTGACTGCCGTCACGGGAATGGTCTTTTTGCTCAAGCATAGAGGGCTGATGTTCAGCGGGGTTTGAGATGCAGAGCGATGCCGAACAAGCCGCCCGACCGAAGACCTTCACCCTGTCAGAAGAGCCGCCGTCCTCCCGCGCCTCACCCGATAAATCCAGCGGGCGCGGAGGTTGTCGGCTCCGGCTGGCGACGGTCCTCGCCACAGGATTTGGAGTCGGATATTCTCCGATCGCTCCGGGAACGCTCGGCGCCGCCCTGGGCGTCGGAATCTACTGCGCCCTCCTCGCGATTGGGGCGCTTCACAAGACGCTTCCGGTCGCATCGCTCGTTCTCTTCGCCGCCGGAGTGCATCTTTCCACCGTCGCCGAAAGGCAATTCCGGCAGAAGGACTGTCCCAGAATCGTCATTGACGAGATTGCCAGCTTCCCCCTGACGATGATTTTCATCGCCCCCTCCCCGACGAGGATTGCGATAGCCTTTGCTCTCAACCGCGCCGCCGACATCCTCAAGCCGTTCCCTGCAGGCCGCATCCAGAGGCTCAAAGGCGGCTGGGGGGTAATGCTCGATGATACAATCTCCGCGCTTTATGCCAACCTTATCCTCCGGCTGCTTGTTGCCGTCCTCAAGTTTTGACGCGGGGAGCGGGCGAGTTGCAGCGAAGTATTCGGGTTGGCACGCGAGGGGAAGTTTTGGTTGACATGGGGGATTCGCATCTGGTATGGTTCAATGAGGATCGGTAAAGGCAAAATTGCCGAAGAAGATCGTTGCTGGCGTAGCTCAACGGTAGAGCAGCTGATTTGTAATCAGCAGGTTGCGGGTTCGATTCCCATCGCCAGCTCTGGCTTTATTCCGGCGTGCGGGTTTCTGCCCGCCGCTGTTTTCTATCGAACTCGCGGGAGGATACCCAAGTGGCCAAAGGGGGCAGACTGTAAATCTGCTGGCGATGTCCTTCGAAGGTTCGAATCCTTCTCCTCCCAT
>CAYZXL010000048.1:0-38127 GCA_964482435.1 uncultured Verrucomicrobiota bacterium | reverse complement strand
GCCGTGCCAGAGCGGTCTTCGATAAGATACCATCTGAATGAAACAGTACACTAGGGAGGTCGAGCAGGCCGCGTCCGATATCGTTGTGCCGCTGGCGCGCTGTCTCGGTACCGTGGACGCTTCGCGGGACTGGTTGCTGGGGAAAGCCCGGAACACCATCTACAGCTGGTGCGAAGAGGCTTTCGCAGACTGCTTCGGTCTCCGGTGCGCCGGCCCCGCTTACACTGCTGCGATGCTCTCGTTCCCGTGGCCACCGGTCGACGAGAGGGACGAGATCGGTCACACAGAACACCCGCCGCTGGAAAACAGGATCCGTCTTGTTCTAAGCTGTGATCGGGACCTTACACTTCACAAGCTATGGGAAGACGGCGCCGCCTGGGTTCTCCAAGCGGCACAGCGGCTCGCCAGCTCGACACTCAGTGCCGGCGCTCTCGGGGGGACGTGCTGGCAACACTTGTTGAAGCTGTTCCCGACGGTCGAGGACGTGCTCGACAATGTTTGCATAACGTATTCGGGATTGGCGTTTGATCTCGCGCGTTTCGGTACCGAGAGACGCGACGTTAAGGGCTACTTGTCTGACCTGACTACCGCCGGTCAGGTGCTCTGGAAGTCAACGTTCATTCCCGAATGGCGAACGATCCTTAATGTCGCCTGGGAAATCGCACTTGCGGGGTTCAAAGAATGGCACCCGCTTTTGGAGAGCGTCGGCGATCAGGCCGAAACGCATGTGGTATTCGCCGACAAGCTCTGCGCTCTGGCCCTTAAGTCAATCGAGGACTCCATGATCTGTACAAGGTGGGAAGGGGCAGCCAATGTCGGTTTTGGGCCGTGAGGAGATCATCAGGCGCCTGACAGAGGTGGAAAGGGGTAAGGATGAGGCCCTCGCCATTACCCCGCTTTTGGACCGGTCGCAGGTTGATCATGACGGGGTTGACCTTCGCCTGGGCAACTATTTCATAGCCTTCCAGGACGCCCACATGCCCTCGCTGGACCTACATGGGGGCGATTTGCGGGCGAAGGTGCTTAGGTACCAGACCCGGATCCATGTCCCAATGGGCCAATCCGTGACCGTCCACCCCTCGTCGCTCGTGCTGGGTTGTACCCTTGAGTACATCCGCATGCCGGCAGACGTCGCCGGGGAGGTTCTTACGAGGTCCACCTGGGGCAGGTTGGGGCTCATGATAGCCACGGCCATATGGGTCCACCGTCTCTTTGCCGGGTGCCTGACGCTCGAAATCGCGAACCACGGCAATGTTCCCGTGTGCCTGCCGGCTGGCATCCCGATAGCCCAACTGATCTTGCACAAGGTAGAGCCTGGCGGGCAGACCAAAGACGGCGGGTCCCAACAACCTCCTCATGCGGAGAGGGTGCCGCGACCCACCAAGCGGCTTTCGCGGTATGCCTGTATCACCAGGCCGTGGCACGCGATGTTGGAAAGAGAGATCCCCGACGCAACGTCGCGTATATCTGCCTGAGGGAGAAGACCTCTCAGGTCAAGACGATTCACATCAGCGATGAGCTGAACGTGGACCTGGCCCCGGAGGGGACGATTTTCGGGATCGAGCTGCTTAACGGCAACGAGCACCTTGCGGCAGTCCCGCACGGGAGGCTCGTTCTCCTTAACGAGCAACTCGGCACGACGGCGGAAGTGGAGCTTCCGTGGTGAGCGGAGTGAGGTGCCTGGCGTCACCACGGCGATTCTTTGCGTTGAAGGCTGAGACCCGAGGCTGTTCCCGTGTCACGGTTCCACAATGACTTTCAGCTTCTGTGTCACGCTGAAGCCTGCCGCGGTCGGCAGGCCGACTATACCGCGCTGTGCGATGAATCGCGCGACAGTGGGGAGGAATGATACACGCGCGCGAAGATGGGCAATGATGTGCCGGGCTGTTCTCATCGGCCAACGCCCTCCGTCTTCGTCCATCTATTCATTCTCTGTTCGGCGGCAGCGGCGTAACACGATTGTCGGGCACCGTTCGCCGAGCTCGTAGGAGGGCACACGCAGGCGGTGGACTTTGAAGCCCCCCGGACTGCCGCAGAACAGATCAGAAACCTGGTCAACGGTGACAAAGTGATACCGGGCTGTAGATCCCCGGTACGTGTTGATGGCCAGCATGTGCTCCACTGGCCACCCAATTCCCGAAGCCAGCCGCTCGAGATCGGGGGCCACCGCATGGATCGCGCGCCAGATCGTCGCCAGCTCGACGCCCTGCGAAGCACTTTCCATCAGGGACATGCCAAGCCGAAGCTTGAGGATATTCAGGCTGGAGATTTTCCCTTCCAACAACTCCCTGAGCACCGTGTCCGGCGACTCTTGCTGTGGAGGCGGCACGTAAAGGCGAAGAATGCACAGTCCCCCATCCGAGAGAATGCCCCGAAGAAGCTCAACGAGCTGCCCTTGCTGCTGTGGGTAAGCGAGGAGGTGCAGACCTCCGTCGCAAAGGACGACATCGCGGGAGCTATCTGGCAATTGGAGCGCGAGCCAGTCCATGCACTGAACGGCCTCCTTGGGCCCCGGCCACACGGAATCTATCATTGCCTGGGTGCGATCCACGGCCAGGAAGTCTGTTCCCTTCGGCCACGGCAGGCGGTACAGCTCAGGCGTCACCCCGAGCAGCAGCACGCGGGGCGTCCCTCGATCCCGAACCCATTCCTGGACGGCGTCCCAGCAGAGGCCGATGTCTTGCGCGGCAGGCCGCAATGGGGGTCCCACCTGCTGCCACTGTCGCGCGATCTCCGGCCAGTGACCGGCCGTGTCACGTCCCGATCCCGTACCCAACTCGCTGGCCAATGTGTTCATGGAAACGCTCCTCGACTCTCTATGCTCGCCGTGCCTGGTAATCTTCCGACAGAATAAGACACACGAATATGCCGGAACCACTGATGACATGGGCTGCATGCGGCACCCGTGGTGGTATCCAGACACATGCAGGGGCCTTGATGGTGAACTGCTGGCCGTTCGATCGGTACAAGTAAGTGAGATTCCCCTGGGTACTCACGAGGATGTTCACCTCGGGGGTCTCATGAGTGTGAAGCTCCACATAGGGGAGCGGCTGTCCATCCATCGGCCCGATTGCATGCACGGCCACCTGCAGTGGAAAGCCTGTGGGGGCAAGCCTCGTTATGAATTCGCAATTGCTGTGAAACAAGATGCTATCAAGCGGGGTTGATTGCATGTCATAGACACAAATCCGCTCATTCTCGGCCACGGTTGCCTCCGTTGCTTGCTTCGATAGCGTTGCGTCCTTCAAATCCAATGGTTATTTCTTCGGGAGGAGGCGCGTTTCTGGCCCATGTCCGTTACTCATTGCCGCCCAATTAGGTGCGGCCGGGCTCATGGGGTTGAGTGCGCTCCCCCTCGCCTTGGGTTTCGTAGTGCGCGGGCAGTTCGATAACCCATTCTCATCCCAGCCTGCCGGGGGCTTGCTCTTTTTCAGCGTCTATCATGTTCCCCGGCCCGGTGATTGTAGCGCTCATCGCCTCCGCGTCTCACTCTGGCTTCGAGGTGGGGGGATGGTGCCGGGGCTTCTTGGGAACATCTTCTGCTGACGTGGCGCACAGCGTTCGGATGGACTCTCGTATCTCCTCGGCCATGCGAATCTTTTCGGGCCACGATAGAGCCTGGCGGCTTTTCTGCCACTGCGCCTGTCGCCGCAAGAAGGTCCAACCTCTGCGCTGACGGAACCTCGACCAGCGCCTCCGCATAAAGGGTGGCCACCGGTTCCGTGTATCTCATCTGCGCAATGGCGCCGAAGAGCGCGTAATCGGCGACCACGCCCGAGTCCCTCACGGCATTCAACAACCGGGCAACCTCTTTCATGGTTCGAGTTTACAAATCGCCAGATGCCCTGTCAATCCGAGGACGGGGCAGGGTGTGGCCGTGTTTCCGGGGCGATAGGTGTCGTCCAAAACCCTCACGACATCGGCGAGCGGATTATGCCGCCCCTTCAGGGCTTGCGTTCTTGTGGGGCGTCGGACACCCAGGGCGGTGCCCTGGGCTATGTTATCGCGCCCCTTCGGGGTTGACCCCGCCTTCGGCGGGGTGTCCAAAAGCCCTGTAAGGGCGACATAGTGTAGCCCAGGGCGAAGCTCTGGGGAAGGTGATCGCAAAAAAGTCTCCAAGTCCTGAAGGGGCGAAATATGGAGGGCCGCCCGTAGAACGCAGCCGCACCCACGCGGCAGGCCACACCCACAGGGCACGACAGGATCTCGTGTGCCGACCGGCCCTGCGCTGTCTTCGGTGAGTTCCTCACTAAACAGCGGTCTTACCGTTAGGTGAGAAATGGGCTTTTCTTATGCCCGCTCTTGAGTAATAATCTCCGGCGCAGACACATTCTGGGAACGCATCAGCCGCCAGCGCATGGCGGAGGGTGGTGACCAGTGCAACAGGAGACTTCAGGAGACCGGGTTATGACATTTGTTGATCGGATTGAGGACAAGAGCGCATTGATTGGAGTGGTAGGATTGGGGTATGTGGGATTGCCGCTGGTGCGGGAGTTCATCAAGGCGGGGTATCGGTGCCTGGGATTCGACACGGATTCGACGAAGGTTGAGAAATTGGACGCGGGGGAGTCGTACATCCTCTCCATCTCGTCGGAGATGGTCGCCGGGTGGCGAAAGAAAAAGCGCTTCGAGGCGACCGGAGACATGAAGCGGATGAGCGAGCCGGACTCTCTTTTGATCTGCGTGCCGACTCCTCTGACTCCGGCGAGGGAGCCGGACCTTTGCTATGTGGAGCAGACGGGGGAGGACATCGGGCGGGCGCTGCGCAAGGAGCAGCTTGTTGTTCTGGAGAGCACGACTTACCCGATGACGACGACGGAGGTGCTTCGCCCGAAGCTGGAGTCGCTCTCGAAGCTGAAAGCGGGGTCGGACTTCTACCTTGCGTTTTCGCCCGAGCGAGAGGACCCGGGAAATCCGAAGTTCTCGACGGGAACGACTCCGAAAGTCGTCGGAGCGGACGATGAGAGGAGCCGCGCGGCGGCCTGCGCGATGTACGCGAAGATTGTTCCTCAGGTGGTGGAGGTGTCATCGAGCGCGGCGGCGGAGGCTGTGAAGCTCCTGGAGAACATTTTCCGGGCGGTGAATATCGCGCTGGTGAACGAGCTGAAGATGCTGTTCGACCGGATGGGTATTGACGTGTGGGAGATCATCGGGGCGGCGAAGACGAAGCCTTTCGGCTTCATGCCGTTCTATCCCGGTCCCGGACTCGGCGGACACTGCATCCCGATAGACCCGTTTTATCTGACGTGGAAGGCGCGCGAGTACGGGATGATCACCCGGTTCATCGAGCTTGCGGGGGAGATTAACAGCTCGATGCCGCGCTATGTGGTGGGCAGGGTCATGGAGGCGCTGAATGAGCGCGGGAAGGCTTTGAAAGGCTCGAATGTGCTCATTGTCGGGGTGACCTACAAGCGGGACGTTGACGACACGAGGGAGTCGCCGGCGCTGGAGATAATTGAGCTGCTGAAAGAGCGAGGGGCGCAGGTCAGTTACCACGACGCGTTCTATCCGCGGATGCGAGGATTCCGAAAGTACGACCTGCATTACGACTCGGTGCCACTCAACCGTAAGAACCTCGCTGCCTCCGATTGCGTGCTGATAATCACCGACCATTCGAACGTTGACTATCAGACGATAGTGAACGAGGCGTCGCTGGTGGTTGATACGCGGAACGCATGCGCCCGTGTCTCCGGCAAGGCGACCGTCGTCAAGGCGTAGGGACGAGCGCAACCCCCGCTCTCGCGCAGAGCCTGTGCGTGCTGGACATGGCTGCGACGTATAGTGGCACGGGCGTCTCGCCCGTGACAAGTCATGGGCAGGATGCGCATGCCACGGTGAAGATGCAACCGCGGATGGACGCGGATAGACGCAGATGAAAGATGGTCTAGGACTTCAGCGTTCATCGGCGGTTTCAAAGACGGAGACGAATAGTCATGGGCAAGATGCCCATGCCACCACGAAACCCGTAGGGCCGTCCTTTGCGGGCGAGTCCTTGAACCTGAGAAAGGGAAGGGGTGAGGCCTATGCAGGCACGAGGAATCGTTAAGTTCCTGAGCATGATTGTGGCTTTCTTTGCGGTTTGGTGTTTGACCGGGCGAGCGGCTTGTTCACAGGAGGGCACGCAGGAAGGCAAAAGCCCGGCGGACGATTTGCCGCCGCACATCACGCGGCTGACGTATTTCGGAGAAAGGGCGGACTTCTCGCACGACGGGAAGAGAATTCTTTTCGTCGAGAAAACGTTCGGGGACGCGTATGAGATTGAGATGGCGACGAGGATTATCCGGCCCGTGACCCACCATTATTTTCACGAGGGGTACACCCGCGCGCTTTATTTAGCGAACGGGGACATTCTTCTCTCGGGCGCCAAAACTTTCGACGCGGAGAATCCGTGGCCGAGCCGGAACGATTACGCGGAACTGTGGATTCTCGATAAGTCGCTGACGAAGCCGCCGGTTCGCCTCGGAGAAAAGTGCTCGGAGGGACCGGCAGTTTCGCGCAAGAAGATGCGCATCGCCTGGACCGTTGACCACGGGGATTATCCGGAAAGAATGCCGGAGGGCGTCTCGCAAATCTGGATGGCGGACGTTGGCTATGACGGGGGGACGCCGAAGCTCGTCAATAAGAAGCTCGTTCTTGACAGCAGGAATCTCCCTTTCAAGTGCGGGCTGGAGTGCCAGAATTTTCGACCGCCCGACGAGAAGGAGTTGACGTTCTCGGCGTATGGGTATCAGGAGACGGACGTCATGGGAATTGACCTCGAGACCGGCAAGGTCGTCAATTATTCCGAGGCGCCGGACCAGTACGACGAGCCGGAAGGAATTTTCCCCGACGGGAAGTGGACGTTAGTCGAGTGCGACCGGGCCGCCCGCCAGAGAGGCCAGAAAGGGTCTCAGTACATTGACATCTGGAAGCTCCGCCTCGACGGCAGCCATTACCTCGAGCGGGTGACGTACTTCAGCGATTATCCGGGATACAAAGCCTCAAATCCCGTCGTGAGCGACGACGGGCGATTCATGGCTTTCCAGATGGCGAAAGTCGGCGACCCCGCCGGCGTCGGCCGCGGCATCTTCGTTTACCACTTCCACGGGGACAGGAGGCGGTGAGAGGGCATAGGTTGCATGAAAACTCTGCCACAGGATCTTGACGATGTATTTGAGGCCTTTGAAGGCCCGGACAGGAGGTTTTCCGAGTGGGACGTGGCGTCGGCCATAAGCGCCTGGCGAGGCCAAAAAGGGACCCTGCGGCCCGAGGTGGACTTCGCAGCGAGGGCCGAGGTCATAGCGTTTCAACTTCGCGCTTGTGAAGAGGCTCACGAGAGTTCGTGGGGAACGTACTTCGGGCCCATGATGTCGTTCACAGGTCCGGAAGGTGAGAGGAACGACATTCCGGCCCTCTCTCAGTTTACGAAGGAGGTCCTGCAGTATTGGACGGGAAGATGTAGCGAGGCGAGGCATCCGATTCTCAGTGCTCGGTACGCAGACCTCCTATGGGATTTGCACAGGATGGTAACTGGCGGCCCGGCACACCACGGATTCGCCCGGGCAGCCATACGTGCCTACGTGGAGGCATCGGACGGGGACCTGTGGGCGTCTGGCGTGGATGCCGTCCGGGGCTTACGTAGGGCGCTAGCACTCGCCCTGTGCCTCAACGACCCGCTGCTTGTCGGGCACGTGCGCGACTCGATCCTCAGGGCGTTCCGGAGATACGCAGAGCCCGGGGCGCTGGGCGTGTGGGCTGCCCTGTTCGACACGGTTTACGACAATAAGAAAGTGGCGCTGTCGGAGGCCCACGGCGAGGAGCTAATCGATCGCGTTGAGCTGGTCTTGGCGAAGAGCTGCACTGCCGAGGCGGCCGGGAGCTTGGGGCAGTTCGAGGGAAAGGCGGCCGCCACGCGGCTGGCCAACCACTACAGGCGCGTGGGGAGGCTGGGCGACGTCCTGCGCGTGATGCGCGTGTGGGGAGGGGCGGTCGAGAGGCTGGGGGACCAGGCGCATCCGGCGCTTGGCATGGCGTGGCTGCGGGATCTGCACGCGGAATACTTGAAGGCCGGGATGAACGCGGACGCCGTGCGCGTGCAGCTGAGCCTCAAGGCAAAAGGTGCGTTGGCCGCGGAGAACATGCCGAGGCTCTCGGCGGAAGTTTCCCTGTCGAATGAGCAGGTCGAGGAATACCTTGCTGCCATGACGGAAGGGGGACTGGAAGGGTCACTCCGCCGGATCGCGTTCAGGTTCGCTTTGAAAAAGGGGGACGCGTCAAAGCAGCTTGAGGAGACGGCGCGCGAGCACCCCCTGCTGGTCCGAATGCCGCGCGCTCTGGTCGCGGACGGTCACGTTGTCGCGGAGGTGGGGCCCCTCGACGAGGACCCGGAGGGCCACGTCACGCTCGAACTTGCGCAGCAGGCTGCGGTTCGTTCATTGCTGCTGGTGCTTTCGTTAGACAGGGTGAGGGAGACCTACAAGCCCACCGCCGCCGATATGGCAGACCATATCTTTGAGTGCCCACTATTCGACCCACAGCGACGCGGCCTGGTTGAGCGCGGTCTCGATGCGTGGTTGAAGGGCGACCACGTCACGGCAGTGCACGTCCTCATGCCTCAGCTCGAGCAGGCCCTCAGGGGCCTGCTTCAGGCGATAGGGATACCGACAGACAAGAGGGGCCGTTGGGGCGGGATGCAGGAGAAGAATATGTGGGACGTGCTGACCGAGCCGCTCCTGGCGAGATCGGCCCTGGCCGAATACCTGCCATACTTGAGAACCGTGCTCGTTGACCCCCGCGGACTCAACCTCCGAAACAGGCTCTGCCACGGCCTTTTGGGACCAGAAGAATTCAGGCCGGACAGCTGTGCTCTTGTCTTGCATGCCCTGCTGTTGGTGGCGCAGCTCAGAATCGCAGAGCAGCCGCCCCAGCCGGCAGCCACGTGACCCCGAGGTTGGGGCGGGTAACGTAGGGAAGCGGCCAGATTTTTCTTGACAAATTGGTGGCGATATTATATATTCTCGCCAGAATGTAGGAAACGGCTTCCTGAGCGGGTCGGGGCCGGTATGGCGCCGGCTGGGCTGAAAAGGAGGCCGGGTCTCCGAAGTGCGTGCTCGGGTGCCCGAGACGTCTGATTCGTTGAGGGGGCAAAGAGGGCACGCAGCAGCTCGCAGCTGCCTGCTACTGAGAAGAGAACAGGGCAGGATTGCGGATGTTGCGAAGAAAGCAGCGTCTGCGGTCCTGCCTTTTTCATTGAACCGCAGAGAGCGCAGGGGGCGCAGAGAAGGTTTTGACAGGATGAACAGGATTAACCGGATTGTCGAGGACGGGAGCTTCGCTCCCTCGGATAAAGGCGGTCCCGCCGCAGGGCGGGAGTGCCGCACTCCAAAGGGGGCAAGATGGCCGTGGCACGACGGGAGGGGAACCGCAGATGGACGCAGATGCACGCGGATGAATGACGGTCCAACTTATCAGTGTTCATGGGCGTTCATCGGCGGTTTCAAAGATCATGGGCAAGATGCCCATGCCACGGTGAAGATGCAACCGCAGATAGACGCAGGGCAACGACGGTTCAGCAGTTGAGCGATCAGCGGTCATCAGCGGTCTTAAAGAGGAACACGGCGAGTCACGGGCAAGATGCCCGTGCCACAGAAAACAAAAGGAAAAGGAATCATGAAATCTGACGAGATTGTTACGGGTTCGGTCTCGGGCGTTGGGCTGGAGGCAGAGCAGACTCCGGACGCGGAGGTAAAAGATACGGAGGGGCAACGTGCCCCTGAGGACCTTACAGGTGGAGGCGTGGAGGGTGTGGCTGCGGAGGAGGCCGGGGTGGAGCCGGCGGAGAATGTCTCCGGCTCTCCGGAGATTTCAGGGGCCTCTCCTCAGTACGCAGGCCGGATAGCCAAGCCGAACCTGTCGAGAGAGCAGCAGGAATGGCTGAACAAGGTTTTCATTCCGAACTTCAGGAAGGAGCTGATGCGGCAGATTCATTTCGACCGGAAGGTTCTCGACGAGCACAAGCGACAAATCGAGCGCCGGAAAAAAGAGGAGGAGGCTCAGAAGAGAGCACTCCAGGCGGCGCAAGAAGAAAACGAGAAGCTTCTGGCGACGATCAGCGAGGTGAAGGTTGACAAAGCGCTGATCGCGGCTGCGGGGGCTAACGGCGCGGTCAATCCGGACCAGGTCCGAAAGCTCCTGAAGGACAGGGCGAGGCTCGGGGAGGACCTCGAGCCAATGGTCCTCGACGAGAATGGTGAGCGACAGCTCAATCGAGATGGCGAGTTCATGACGGTCGAGGAGCAGGTGCGATTGTTCTTAGCGGAGAATCCGCACCTGGTGAAGTCCGGCTCAGCGAAAGGCGGAAGCGGAAGCAGTGGCTCCGGGAGGACCAGCCGTGGATTCGCCGTTGAGCCGACGACGAGCGGCGACCTCATCGCCGAGGGACTGGTCGAGGAGAGCAGAAGCCACCCCACGCGGACACTCGGAGATTTTGACGAGGGATAAGAAACAAAGATTTTCTCGCGGAGAACGCCAAGGCCGCAGAGAGGGCTCGATGCGACAGCCTTCTGCTCTCGGTGGTCTCCGTGAGTGGTGAAAACGAGGAGGAAAGAACATGGCGAGTTTGAGTTTGGCAAAGGCGGATTTGCTTTCGCAGAGCAAACTTGTTCAGGGAGTGATTGCGGAGATTCTGACGGTTGACGCATTTTCCAGGGTTCTGCCGTTTGTGACGGTCGAGGGGAAATCGCTGACTTACAACCGGAGTCTAAACACCGCGGGGACGGCGGCGTGGTATTCGGTGGGCGATACAGTGAACAAGACGCCCGCTTCCATCACGCAGGTAACGGCGTATTTCGGGCGAATAGTCGCCGACGCGGAAGTGGACGCCCTGGAAGAGCTGACGATGAGCGAAAGAACCGACCAGATGGCCGCACAGATTGAGGAGAAGGCGCGGGCCATCGGTAGGCTGTGGAAGCAGGGCTTGATCACCGGCGCGGGTTCCGGCGGGCAAATCACGGGGATCAACAGCCTCGTGGACTCCAGCCAGATTCTGGACCTGGCGACGACGTCAGCGTCGTCAATCACGTTCCCGGGTCTGGAGCAGCTTTTGGGAAAGGTAACGGCGAAGGATGGGCAGGTGGACTTCATCGTGATGAACTCCGCCGCTCTGCGTGACTACCGGGCGTTGGTTCGGGCGACGGCGGGCGAGGTGGAGAACATCGAGGTAGGTTTCACTGACCCCATCAGCGGGAAGAAAGGCTCCATGACCGTCAACAGCTTCAGCAGCATCCCGATTTTCGTGAACGATTACATCGGCACGGAAACCATCGGGGGATTCCAGGGAGTTACTCGAATCACCGCGGGATGCTTCGGGGAAGGCGTGGGTCTGACGGGATTCATTCCGGCGAGGCCGGGGAAGCTCGTCGAGGTCAGTCCCGACGTGGTGCACCAGGACCGGGACAGCGTGTTCCGTCGGATGAGGCTGATTGCAGGGCTGGCACTCCACAGCACGAAGGCGCTCGCTCAGTGGATCAAGGTCAAGGCGAGCAGTTGAGCGGCAACAGGGCTGTGGCACGGGCGTCTTCGCCAGGCTCGGCTACAGGCAGGATGCCTGTGCCACCCAGGCCGAAGCTTGAGACATCAAACTGGCTGCCCAGGGGCGGAGGGCTTCAGAAGTGCAGGTCTAACAGTCCCGGGTGGGAAACCGCACAGCGAGCCAATCGAAAGGCGGTAAGGAGACCTGAACTTGCCCCCTGCCCCTGCGGGGCCAGAACAAGGGACTAACCGCAGAGGACGCAGAGACAGAGATGGATGCGAAGAGAAGGCCGAGGGTGTCGCTTTGCATGATTGTCCTCGACGAGGCGGAGACGCTTCAGCGGGCAATTGAGAGCGCGGTGCCGGTCGTGGATGAGATAGTGGTCGGGATTGACGACAGAAGCTCCGACGACAGTGAGGAAATCGCCCGGAGGTTCACTGACAAGGTTTATCGGTTTCGGTGGGGGGACGATTTTTCGGCGGCTCGCAACGAGATGCTCTCCCACTGCACCGGCAATTGGGTTCTCGTCCTCGACGGACACGAGGTCTTGAGGGAGTCGTCTGTGGCGGTTTTTCAGAAAATGGTTGAAGCGCTGCCCGAGGGGACGCAGGAGGTTGGTTTTCGGCTACAGCTTCAGGCGGAGGACAACAGCGTGTCCGGAATTCAACTGCGGCTTTTCCGAAACAACGGTCGGCTTCGGTACACGGGGGCCGTGCACAATGTCGTCGAGTGCGACGCGGCGAGGACAATCGGGTTCGCGGACATTGTGATTGACCACTTGCGACCGACCGGTAACCGCGAACTGAGAGAGAGGCAGAGAAACGAGATGGTTCCCCGGAAGATGGAAGAAGCCTTGACGAGGAATCCACGAGACGCGAAGGCCCTTTATTACCTCGGCATTCACGCCCACGAGCGGAAGGATTACGGTCCGGCAATCGAATATTACCGAAGATACTTGGAATGCAGCGACCATCCGGAGGAGCGGTACAAGGTTCTGTGGCAGCTGGGGCGGGCGCTATATCAATCGGGGGAGAAAGACGGAGCGAGGGAAACCTTTTTCCGAGGGATTCAGGAGAGGTGGGACCTGCCGGAATGCTACGTCGGTCTCGGAGACATGGCGCTGCGGGAGGAAAAGTGGGACGAAGCCGAGCACTATTTCAAGTCGGCATGCGATAGAAATCAACCGCTTTCGGGGGTTTTCTTCAGCCACGATTTCTACACGTGGCTGCCTTACCACAAGCTGTGCGAGGCGTACGAGAAGTCGGGGCGGTACTACGAGGCAATCCTTGCCGGGGAGAAGGTATTGTCATTTGACAATCTTCCGGAGGAGCATCGTCGGGAAGTGGAGTCGTTCATGCCGCGCTGGGCGGAGAAGGTCATGGCATCGCAGCCGGTGCGCACCGGCGAGAGCGGGAAGAAGAACTTCCTGATCGTTGACAGGCTGGGGCAATTCTCGCGCGAGCTGGCAGAGCACTTTCGACGACAATTCAACGTGGAGGTCATCGAGAAGTTTCTTCCTCAATACATGAGGTGGGCGGACGTGGCGTGGTTCGACTGGTGCGACGAGAACATCGTCCTCGCGAGCCAGGTTCGGTGGGACTGCAGGGTCATTTGCACGTTGAGGAGCTACGAATACTTTACGGAGCACCCGCGAGAAGTGAAGTGGGCGAACGTGGACCATCTGGTCTTTGTCGCGGAGCACGTTCGGAGGCTTTCGTTAGAGAAGTTCCCGGAGCTTCGGAACGTGAAAAGTTGCGTCATCCCCGACGGGATAGACCTTGCTCGGTTCACATACCGAGAGAGAGAGCCGGGGCAGGAGATAGCCTGGGTTGGGTTCCTCAACCACAAGAAGAACGTGCCGCTCCTCCTGGAAATTGCGTGTCAGTTGCGAGATTACCGATTCCACGTGGCGGGGAGCTTTCAGGACGAGAGGCTGCGGGTTTACTGGGACAACTATGTTGCTGAGAACGAGCTGACGAACGTGCACCTGCACGGCTGGGTCGAGGACATCAATGCCTTTCTCAACGACAAGAACTACATCCTCTCGACTTCGCTGTGGGAGGGGACGCAGGTGGCGGTTCTGGAGGCGATGGCGAAGGGGATCAAGCCCCTGGTGCACACCTGGATCGGGGCGAGAGAGTTGTACGGTCCGGCGGCGTTCTTCTCCAACACGGGAGAACTGCGAGGGGCTCTTGCCGACGGAGATTATCGAAGCAGCGATTACAGAGAATGGATTGAGGAGCGTTTTTCGCTGGAGAAGAGGCTTGCACGAATCGAGGAAACCATGTTGGGAGAACCGACAGAGCGCCTCGACGGACAACTCGACAAAAAGGCAGCCACGCTCTGCCGAAAGGAGGATTGAAAATGGCCAACTATAGCACAGACGACGACCTTCTGGCGTACGAGCCGGACATCCTGAGCCATCTGCCGGAGACGGAGCCGCCAACGACGAGTTTCGATTCACAGCACGCGGAGTCGAAGAGAATCGTTGACGAAATCATCCTGACTCGGCTGCCGGAGACACTTCGGTGGAAGGTGAAGAATGGCGAGAAGACGATGAACGACGTGGTTGACGAAGCGGACCTGAAGACGGTCTCGGTGCTCCACGCGCTTTTTCTGATTTTCAACTGGCTGTCAACGAAGGAAGGGGACATTTTCGACGTCAAGTCGGCGAAGTATCGTCGGCTGTTTGACGAGAAGATGACCTCCCTCTCTTTCGACATCTCCACCGACGATGACGAGGATTTTGAAGACGAGATTGAGACGGGCGGAGTGGAGATTTTCAGGGCATGAGAAATGAGGGGCGAAGGCGATGAGCACACCAAAGGAACTTTTCAACGAGGTGAAGGCGATTCTCGCCGCGGACTCTGTTCTGAGCACTTACGTAAACCGAATCTACGAGAGGGAGAGGGACAACCTCAACGGGAGTAAGAGAACCGTAATCATGCTCGAGCCGAGCGACGTAATTGAGAAGAGTGAGTCGTATCCGCTGGAGGCGACGTTTGTCCTGGTCATCACCGGATACATGCTCGAGTCTGACCCGGAAAGAAGCATCAACGACGGCTCGCGGAAAAAAATCATGGACCTCGAGCAGGACATCAAGAACGCCCTCAGGCCCTACTACAACCTTAATGGCACGTGCACCGCGTTCAAGTTCTCGTCGAGCAAGTTCGACATCAAGAAATACAGTTGGGGGCACAAGGATAGGCTTCGGCAACCGCCGGTATATGGAGTGGAGATCTACATGAATATCGGGTACGTGCCGACGTTTGATTATCCGGGCTTCGGAGTCAGCGCTTACGGGCGGCTTCCGTTCGGATATTGAGGCGGGCAGGGGTCGCACTTCTCGCAGGCGAGAGCGCAGAGACCGCGAAGCGTGCGGAGTCTCGAAAAAAGGAGGAAACGAAAATGGCATCCACTTACACACCAAATCTGAACTTAGCAAAGCCGGCAAAGGGGGACGTTGACTGGGACGATGAGGTGAACGGCAACAGCGACGTCCTGGACACCGCAGTGGGCGAGGAGCACTACGCGGACGGCCGCCACAAGAACACAATCACCGTCGGCGACGACTCCAACGTCGTTGACAAGAAAATCGTCGCCAACACGGGCGAGGCGAATGAGCCGTATCTCAGCTACGACGTTTCGGAGGACGAATTCGTCATAGCAAACGATGGACAGAATCCCGCGGGGATTATGACGCGGCCGCAGGGCGTCGTGGAAGTGGCGAAGTCGGGAAAACGCTTCACGACGCTCAGCGCGGCGATTACCGCGGCGCAATCCGGAGACACGGTCCTTGTCTATCCGGGGACGTACGACCAGGGTTCGTCAGAGCTTGTGGTCAATAAAGCGGTTCATCTCAGGGCGGTCGGGAAAGTAACCATCACGGGGAGTCCGCCGAACCTCAACTACGTTATGTCCATAACAGCGGCAGCGACGATGGAAGGATTCGATGTTGTCATGACGGGGACGGCTTCCGATGGCGGCGTCTTGAAAATCTCGGCTGCTGCGGAATTGAGGAGGTGCTCGATCATCCACAACGGCATAGGGAGCGCCTCCGTTGGAATCTACTGCAACGGCGCCGGGGCCAGGATCGCGGATTGCAGGATTGAAAACAGCGTTGCGTTCGACGGAATCAACGTCGGCAGCGGCGGGGACAACAGCGTTATTGACAATTGTCAAATTGTCACGAACGGGGTGGGAATCTACGTCTCGACTGCGGCAAATGGGATTTTGATTCAGAGATGCGACATCTCCGCCGGCGGGAGTAATTACGGGATCACCTTTTCCGCGGGAGTAACGGGGACGGTTGTTCGGTCGAGCATCGTGCGAAAAAGCGGCTCCGCCACGGAGTGCATTCACGCGACGGGCGCTGTTACCGCGAAGATTTTCGAGTGCTGTTTCAACGTGGACTCCGGCGCCATTGACGCGGACATCACGAACCTCATCGGCACTCCAAACAACATCTCGGACGCCGACATATAAGCGTGGGGACGAGCGCACAAGCGGCGCAGGACAATCGGCGCACAGGATGCGTCGTGCGGCCGAGCCGGTGAAAGGAGGCGACTGAACGGGCGGCTTCCCATCCCATATCAGGAGACCGATTTCAAACAAGACATATCCCACAGGAGGAGGAAGATGAAAGAGGCGGTAAGAACACGAATCGCGGGAGCAGAAACAAGAAACGGGACGATAAGACAGAGCTCGCAGCTCACTGCTTCGTTCGTCCCGGGGACGGTCATCGAAGTGGAGGACTACGGCTTCCTTTCCCTTCTGGTGAAGTACACCATGGGAACTGGAGAGACCGGCAACTCCGTCGTCCTGAAAGTCGAGCTGAGCGTTGACGGGACAGCGTTCTACTGCGAAACGGACAACGAGGTCTCGCTTTCGGTAAAGACGTACACTCTCGAGGCACTTTCGCCGCCGGGGACGTACGACTTTTTCAAGGTGGACGTTCCCATATCTGGCATGAAATACGCGAAGGTCTCCGCAAAGGAGGTCGGCGTGGCAAGCCAGTATGGGACATGCGAGATTAAATACAGCGTCGGGTGGTGAGAAGATGGTGCAGTCCGGCGGTTCCAGCCCGGGCGAGAAGATGTTTTGCCCGCTCTTCAAGAAGGAAATCAACGCCTTCCAGTGCCAGCTTTACCAGGGCGTCGAGTACAAGAACGCGGCTGCGTGCATGAGCTGCGCGCATCGCAACGAGGCGGTCTATGGCCCGAGCAAACAACAGAAACGTGCTCATTAAGACGCTGTTGACCATCGTAAGCGTTATCGTGGCTTACTTCTCGGTGGTCTCTACCATGACCATAAGCCGCGTCGGGTCCCTCGAGGAGAAGGTCAACGAGGGCGAGAAGGAAATCAGCCGGAACGAGAAGAATACGGCCGTTCTACTCGAGAAAGTGACCACCATAGAGCAGCTCGTCAGGGAGATGCGACAGGAGCTCTCCCGCCTCGCCCGCACCCCTGACCCCGCCCGGCGATCTTCGCCTTAGGATGATCAGAGAAACCGTTGAAACACAAGGGCGAGCGCGGCCCCATTTCTCCCAGGGGTCGTCCCTTAGCATCATAGCGCGTGCTGGATGGATCCGCTGATTCTTCCCGAGAACCAAAAAACTCGTGCTTGACAACTTAAGGACTGATCGGCAAACATTGAACTTGAGCCTTCTATCGCCGGTGAGGACGTCTCGGCCTGCTCAGGAGTTCGGTGGAGCCGCGCCTGTACGGCTCAGGCCCCATGAGTTCTTGGTCATGGCCCTCACAAAGAGGTACTCTCCCTGTTGTGGATTTCCAAAGTGACGGACGGAAGTTCGCCTGATCGCTGAAGCTTGCCGAGCTGGAGATGGACAATGCAAGCGTACGATCCCTTGGACTACGATAACCTCGCAAGGAGTATTGTTGAGGCGCTGCTGTGCGGGCCTGAAGCGCCGCTCCCGCCATGTGAAACCTTCGAAGGCGCCGGGGTGTACGCCATTTACTATCACGGTGACTTCGAGGGGTATGCCCCGCTGGTGAAAGCGCACTGCCCTCCGCCGATCTATGTGGGGATGGCAGTGCCCACAGGGGCTCGCAAAGGAGGGCGATCCGCATCAGCAGGCCGGGAACTCTGCCAGAGGCTCAAGCAGCATGCCAAAAGCGTTGAGCAGGCAGAGAACTTGAGACTGGACGACTTTACGTGTCGCTACCTCGTCGTTGTACCGGTTTGGATCACGCTTGCGGAGCGTTTTCTCGTTGAACACTACAAACCCGTTTGGAACGTCGCCATTGACGGTTTCGGCAACCATGATCCAGGTGCAGGAAGGCACGGGATGAAAAGACCCCGTTGGGATATCCTCCATCCTGGCCGGCCCTGGGCTGCCGAGCTTGCAGCCGCGGAGTCGTTCGAACAGGTGCTCCGGAAGCTGCAAGATTCCTTTACGCAGTCGGAGTGAGTGTGTCGTACTGCCCCATGCCATGCGGGGATACTTATTCGGGGGCTCTGAGTTCGACGGCGGTTTCGTGGAGTTCAGTCTGTCTTCTGGTGAAACCTGCCCGGACCGACGAGTTCACGATGCTCGACCCGGTTCGTTTCTTCCGCACCCGGTGCATACCTTGAACCGTGAAGCCGTGAAGCTCACCAATCTGTGCAAGAAAACGATCTGTTTCGACGTGAACACCCTGCACGATGTTGTTGCCGATGACGACAACAGCCCATCCCCCCGGTTTCATCACGCGGCGCGTTACCCTGAAAAACCTGTTGCAGTCATTGAAGTAGGTGGCAGCGTAGTTTGCCCACCCGCTACCTCCGTAAGTGCCCTTCTCGGGATTCTGTTTTCGGATACATTCCACCACCTGTTGGAGCTCCGGAAGGTCGAAGTCTAACCCGACCGGAGGAGCGCTCCGCACCGTTTGCCAGAACCGACCGAAGCTATCCTCCTCAAGTTTCCTCAGCTCGCTATTTCCATTTATTAGGTCAAGCCAGTGAAGCTGTGGTCTGGTGTTTCGCACGTAGTGGTAGTTGTTCAGGTAGGGAGGTGAGGTTACGAGCGCATCAACGCTGCACGGTGGCAGCAGAGAAGAGCTGTCCAGGTAGGAACGGCGGTGGATCGCTGCTGTGGGCGTGTGTTCAAAGCGTTTCATGTGCCGCTGGATAAAACCGATGTCGGCTGCTATCTCCCAGAGCTTGTTGCAGAAGTCCCCGATTACGTCCGCGTGCTCGATGTCATTCTTGCCAGCGGCCGAACGGGTGCTGAGGCTCGGTTCATAAGAGTAGTTGGAGAAACTGACCATAACGGAGCCAAGGGCCACCTTCAGCAGGTTCTTTACGAAGCCGTGCGTTTGTTCACTTATGAAGTCTTGAAGGAGGAGTACTTCACGTTCAACAGCGGGACTGAAGAAAGGCCTCTTGCTCTTGAAGTTGGCTGGTGGTTTCGACCTCGGCTGTGCTCGTCTCATCCACGGGTTCCGGCGGAGGTCCTCCAGCTTGTTGATCGCCTCCGTTAGCGGCTTAAGCTTGCACCCGACACAGCAAAGTTTCACCTCACACGCGAGGGCTGCGTACGGGTTGATCTCGAATCCCACGACGTTGTAGCCGTGCTTTAGGCCTTCCACGAGCGTTGTGCCCACGCCTGCGAAGGGGTCGAGAACCGTCGCGTCCGCTGGGTTTCCGGAGACCGCTTTGCTCAGGACCTCTTCCACGAAAGCTGCTGAGAAACCGGCGATCCACGGGACCCAGCGATGAAGGGGCTCGCGCCGATTCTTTGTGAAACCGGTATCTCCGAATCGAGACACAGTCGTCTCGTCATCGGCTGTTGCCTCGGGCGGGAAAGCCGTTGCTTGCCCGTATGCTTCCGTAGACTCCGCCAGCCTGGAGGTGTCCATCTCACCGGCAAGCCACCGCTCGAGGCTTGGGAGAAGGAAGCGCCACTCCCAGCCGACCTTCTGGCACGGCACCCGTTTGCGCCGAGCCAGGTCTCGCAAGGTCTTAGCGCTCACGCGAATCAACTTCGCAGCCTCGCTCAGATTAAGTACCTTTTTGCTCTCATCCATGTTCGCATCTTCGCCTTACTTCCTTTATCTTCCACAGGCTATTGTAGCCTCTGTACGAGTTAAGTCAAGTCGCACTTGCCGATGGCCAGGTGTCGGCACGCACTGGCCCCGGGACCTTTCAGTCATCGGCCTAGCGGGCACGGGCGGAGGCTCGAACAAACTTGCTTTCGCCTGCGCCGGCGCTCACGCGGACCCTGTGGATTCGCCGGTCTGCGGTCGCGGTCACGGCGTCCGGCTCCCCTCGCCAGTTGGGGGAATCCAGTTGTCCCGTTGACTCGGCGGCGACCACAGCGGGGCGTGGGGAGTTCAGAACAAGGTCTGCCGAGAGGAATCCTCCCGCAAGCGACGGATTCGTCAACTCGCCCCCGAGTGCTGCGTAGAGGTCGGTGTCATCCGCCAACACGCCGAACAGGATGCATTCCTCCATGGTCATGGTGTTGAGCGAGACAATGTTTGTTCCAGCCGGAAGTTTCAGCTCCCGGTCGAGCGTGTTGAATGACTTGCTAAAGGTCAACTCAACGATGCTGGAGTACTTGTTCCCGCCTGGCGGCAGGATCTGAATCACCCGGGTTTGTGTCCAGCTTGTTGAGAACCCCACATGTTGCAGGATGAACACTGTCCCCGAGGGGACGGTGTACGTAAGCTTGGACGGGTCCATTGTCTGCATATACAGGCGGACCGTCGTCGCCGTGACCTTCGCGAAACCGGGTTGCCCAACGGCGAGCACACTCGCCACAACAAGAACGGCAAGAGTTGTTCGCATCGCACGCTCCCTCCTGTTTTGGTGTGCGAATGTTGTTGCCCAACGATGATTATTATGCAGTCGCTCGCGTGATCCCCGCTCTCCGATCCTATTGTGACTTCACGTTGAAGCCTGTCAAGGCATTTCGCGCCAGCTCAATTCAGCAAAAGATTCACCGCGGACAACACATCCTGCCCGCGCCCGTCCCCCTCGTTTTCTTTGCCGTCTTGAGTTATCGCCGGACCGCCGCGGAGACGCCGCGAGGAGGAAAACACCGACGCGCTGGGGAGAATCCCGCTACGGGTATGTGGTTTTGCGCATGGAGGGGGCAAGTACGGTGCTGCGTTGTCTCTAACCTAATCGTATCTGTGCGTGTTGGGGAGGCCTCCGCGTGGGTTATCGGAGTGGCACTGATTTTGCGAACTGACCTATCCGGGGTCCGAGTGGAGAGTCGTTAATGGGAACGAAAAGGGGATTCACGCTGATCGAACTCATGATCGTCGTCAGCATCATTGGCACGATCGTCGCCATTGCCGTTCCGACGGGGATGAAGGCAGCCACGGAGTCGAGAAAAACAATCTGCATCAATAACCTCCGGCAGATTAACTACGCCAAGCAGACCTGGGCGTTGATGAATAAAAAGGGGACGGAAGACCCTGTGGACGTCGCCGAGGTCAACCTGTACATCAAGAAAATCCCCAGTTGCCCGGCAGATGGGGTTTATAATTACGGGCTTGTGCGCGAGAAGCCGACGTGCAGCCTGGGTCCGACTCAGGGCCACATTCTGCCACCGCTGGAGTGACGTCGGCTTTCACCTGCGAGCCAGTCTGGGGCGAGGGGCCCGCAGCGCCACAGTCGAGACTTTGGCCTCAAGCGCTGACGACCAGGCGTGACTGACACCGTGATTCTATAAACGGGAACTCCCAACAAGAAGCCACCCATTAGTTGAACGGGATGGAGCACAGTTCCATCCCGTCTTTTCGCGCCTGGTTTCAACCGAAAATCATTGTTTCGGGGAAATCAACCGAAAACGATTGACCGCGGCCCGGAGTGCTCACCAGGGGCTTGCATCCAGACCTCAATCCCACCCCGACAGAAGCCTTTTCCTCGCCCTCACAAGCCCTTCCTGCCCCTCCTCTTCCAACCGAAGTCCTTCACGAGCTTCGCACACCCGGAGGCCATGAGAATCCAGTGTGCACGGCGGTCACTTTGAGGCGAGAACCCGGATTCGGTTTTCTCTCGCCAAGACGCAAAGGCTCGGAGGGTTCACAGGGCGTGGTTCTCTGGGTCTTGGCGGCTTTGCGAGAGACCTGCCTCCTCACCGCGCAGCGGTCATTTTCAGGGCAGGGCAGATGGTCTCCCGGACCTCAGCGGAATCGCTCGTGCTCAGCGGAGAATCATTCCTCGACCGACGCCCTGGTGGTTCGCGGCGTCGTGCGAGCGGGATTTGCGGGTTTTTTCTTCTGGTGGTCCTTCGTTCGTTGCTCAGGACGGGCAGCGCTTGTAGTCGCGCCCGATGGAAGAAATCCATTCCCGGCATCGCCGAAAATGTATTCTGGGCTTTGCGGGCTCGGAGAAGCTTTCCACGAGCGGGCTGCGCGGTGCCTCTTCTTAGCTATGATCGCCTTGCGCGTGGCAAACGGGTCCTGGCGCACCTGACGGCTCTCAGAACAGCCCGTCAGCCCCAGAAAAGCTACGATAACAGCACCAAGCAGCGCAATCGCAGGATGACGATTCACGCCTTCCTCCCAACGAAAGGAACACACAGAGCTTCTTGACTGAGCGGTTCTCCTGCATTTGTCAGGCAGTGACCGACAACGAGAGCTTTCAGATAACTCAATCCCGACGAGCAGCAGAAGTCAAGCCATCAGTTTCGACGGGTGTGGCTGTCTAATCGTGGCATCCCGCCTCTGGCGGGACGCGTGAAGCAGTTTCATGGGCAAGATGCCCATGCCACCTCGGCCTCGTTGTTTCGGGCCCGACGTTTAGGTGTTAGCTTGGCCGCCACACGCCAGTCCATCAGGCCGCTCCCCCGCAGGGCAAGGCCGCCAAGGTTGTTCAAGGAGGCCCTCTCCGCCACGGAAATACAGCTCCAGCCGTTTCAACGTACCAGACCTTGAAAAGCTCTGAAAGGCGTGGTATGCTTTAGTAACAAACCGATGCGTTTCATCTTCAGGAGGGACAAAGAATGATTCTCACTTTTGCCATATTTTGTCTTGTTGCCATACTTTCCCCGGCATCGGGGACGACAATGTGCGTGGACGCGAACGTCCCTTCGTCCGGCGACGGGACATCCTGGGAGTCCGCGTTCAAGACAATCCAGGAAGGGATAGATGCTGCTTTCGACGGCGACACGGTCATCGTCGCCGAGGGGACGTACGTCGAAAACATCGGGTTCAACGGCAAGAACATCATCCTCACCGGCACGGATCCCCTCGACCCGAACGTTGTCACCAAAACCGTAATTGACGGCAGCGCCGCGACCGGGTGGGTTTCCGTTGTCGCCTTTTCCGGCACCGAGAACGAGACGTGCGTGCTCGCGGGCCTCACGATTCGGAATGGCATAGGGGCGGCCTGGCCCTCCGGAGGCGGCGGGATTTCGGGTGGGCCGCCGGACAACCACACTCACGCAAGGATCGAGCACAACATCATTACGTCCAACTACGCGTGGGCAGGCGGAGGGGTGTTTGGCTGCGACGGCGTCCTTCGGAACAACCAAATCACGCACAACACGGCGAGTGACGGGGGAGGGATTGCCTCCTGCGACGGCATCATCGAGGATAACGTCATCTCCGCCAACCACGCATCCGGCGATGGCGGTGGTGGCCTTTACGAATGCAACGGCACCATCCAAAACAACGTCATCACCAATAATTGGACTACGATGGACGAGTCCGCCGGTGGCGGGCTGTACTCATGCAACGGCACGATTCGCAACAACGTAATCTCCCGCAACAAATCGAGATGTCACGGCGCCGGTGGGCTTTCGGGATGCAATGGCGCCATCGAAAACAACGTCATCGCCTATAACTCGAGCGACAGCGGTGGTTCCGGACTGTATGATTGCACCGGGACAATCCAGAACAACACCATCTGGGGGAACTCGGGGTGGTCGGGGAGCGCTCTTCACGGCTGCACCGGCGTCATTCGCAACTGCATCATCGGGGGAAACTTGCCTCCAGGAAGCCCTAAGCTTGCCGACTCGAGCGAGCCGACTTATTCGTGCATCGAGCATTGGCCTGGAGGAGGCGAAGGGAATATTCCTTTCAATCCCTATTTTGTTGACGCGGAGAATGGGGACTTCCATCTTCTCCCGTGGTCGCCCTGCATTGATGCGGGCGACCCTTCCTCGGACTTCTCAAAAGAGCCTCAACCCAACGGTGGGCGAATAGACATGGGGGCTTACGGAAACACCCCCGAGGCGACCTCAAAATCCGCCGACTCCGATTCCGACGGTTTGCCCGACGGTTGGGAGTATCAGTGGTTTGGAAACCTCCAGTGGGATGGCGCCTCCAGCCCCGACGGAGACCCGGTTGCCAACCTCACGGAGTACCACTATGGATGGCGCCCCGAAACGCCGGCGCCCAGGGTTGTTGAGAACCTCACGAAGGCGAAGTGGTATCAGACCATTCAGGCGGCTCTCACCGAATCCGGTCACGGGGATGAGCTCGTTGTGTATCCGGGTAGTTTCAGCGGGAACATCAACCTCTTCGGGAAGAACGTCATTCTGAGAAGCACGGACCCATTTGACCGGAGCGTCGTCGCGGGAACCATTATTGACGGCGGCAAAGCCGCCCCCGTCGTGACCTTCTCGGGAACCGAGGACGAAACATGCGTCTTATCCGGCTTCACCGTCCAGAACGGTGAATGGTCTCTCAGCGGTGGAGGAATCTTCGGCGGCTGGTCAGAGAACCGGACCCACGCAACAATCCAGTACTGCGCCATCACCAACAACTCCGGCGGGGGAATCGCCTGCTGCGACGGCCTCATCCGCAATAACGTCATCTCCCATAACTCCGCCGGAGGCGGCGGGGGCTTATATTTCTGCAACGGCCTCATTGAGAACTGCACCATCGTCTCGAACATCGCCGTCTGGGGCGGTGGGCTTTATGGCTGCCAGGGAGCGATCACCAACTGCATAATTTGGGGCAACATCGCTGAGCGCTACCCGGACATCTATGATTCGACTGACCCGACGTACTCCCGCATTCAATTTTGGAGTGGAGGCACCGAGACGAACGCCGACCCGTACTTCGTTGACCCGGAGGGCGGAGATTATCGCCTCCTGAGTTGGTCGCCGTGCATTGACGCAGGAGACCCTCTCTCTGATTTCTCCAACGAACCGCAGCCTAATGGAGGGCGGATTGACATGGGCGCCTATGGAAATACTCCCTCAGCGACCTCGAAATCCCCGGATGGCGATGCAGATGGCCTGCCCGACGGCTGGGAATGGCATCGAGTCGGGACGCTTGACGGAGATGGCAACTCTGACCCCGACGGCGACCACATCCCCAATAGCAGCGAATATCGTCACGGCTGGGACCCCAGGATACCCGCAACAACCCTCGTCGAGAACGTGACCGGCAGCCAATGGTATCAGACCATCCAGGACGCCATCTGTGAATCCGCTAACGGGGACGAGATCATTGTTCACCCCGGAACCTACAGGGAGAACATTTACTTCTTCGGGAAGAACGTCGTTCTCAGGAGCACTCACCCGTCTGCGGCAGATGCCGTCGCCAAAACCATACTTGATGGCGGCGGTGTCGCCCCCGTTATCGTCTTCAACGGCAATGAAAACGAAACCTGCGTCCTTTCGGGGTTCACCATCCGCAACGGCGCCGCTCAATGGGGCGCCGGAATCGCCGGAAATGGCACCCATGCCACCGTCCAGAACAGCGTCATCACCCAAAACTCTGCCGGATGGGGCGGCGGCGGGCTATACGGATGCTACGGCGTCATCCAGAATAACATTATTTCCGGAAACTCCGCCAAGTGGAGCAGCGGTGGTGGGCTGTCTTCCTGCGATGGCCTTATCTGGAACAACACAATCGTCGGAAACACGGCCGAGTGGGGCGGCGGGCTTTCGGGTTGCTACGGCGCCATCCGAAACTGCATCATCTGGGGAAACATTGGGCTGAATGAGCCTCAGCTCTATTCGTCTCACCAGCCGACGTATTCCTGCATTCAGGACTGGGACGTGGGGAGCGACACGAACATCGCCCCGCCTTCCGCGGGGTTCATAGATGCGGCAAATGGGGATTTCAGGCTTTTGCCGGATTCTCCGTGCATTGATGCGGGGTTCAACGATCCGGAGTTGCCCAAGACCGACATTGCGGGGATGCACCGCATAATGTTCGGCGGAAAGAGTCTCACGCTTGACATGGGGGCCTATGAGTATTGCGTCAACATATTAGAACTTGGTCTGGGGGAACGCGAAGCGACCTTCACCTGGAGTTCCCTCGGCAATAAATCGTACTCGATCTTCTACTCCGATGACCTCGTCACATGGCATCTCGCTCTCGCCTCCTTGCCCTCCTCCGGCGACACAACCACCTCCTGGGCCGACGACGGCTCCCTGACGGGCCTGCCTCCACTCCTCGCCCCCCGTCGGTTTTATCGCATGCTGGAGAATCCATGACGGAGACGTGGCATGCGCGTCCGCGGGCGGGCAACACAACCGCCTCCTGGACTGACGACAGCTCCCTCACGGGCCTCGCGCATTCCCTCGGTCCCCTCCGGTTCTGCGGCCTCCTTGAAAACCCGAGATGCCGCGCGGTATTCCATAAAATGAAAACGCAAGGAACGTATGGGGAGGATAAGACAATGATGCGCCAGGTTACCTCGTCTCTCTTGCTTCTGGTCCTCCTACCCCTCCACGCTGGTGCCACAACGTGGTACGTTGATGCCTCGGTGCCGCAATCCGGCGACGGCACGACCTGGGAATCCGCGTTCAAGAAAGTCCAGGAAGGAATAATCGCCGCCTCGAATGGCGACACCGTCATCGTCGCGGAGGGCACCTACGTCGAGAACATTCAATTCAACGGCAAAAACATCATCCTCACCAGCACCGACCCTCTCGACCCCTCCGTCATCGCCAACACCGTCATTGACGGGAACGGGTCCGGCTCTGTGGTGACTTTCGAGGGGACGGAGGATGAGACCTGCGTCCTCTCCGGCTTCACAACTCGCAACGGCGTGGCTGAGTACGGCGGCGGAATCCGGGGCGGTTCGCCGGACAGTGCCAGCCGCGCCACGATCCAGAACAACACGATAGTGGGCAACTCGGCGGGAGCGAGCGCCGGCGGGCTGCTATCGTGCAATGGCACGATCCAGAACAACACGATAGCGGGCAACTCAGCGGAAATGAGCGGCGGCGGGCTGTATCGCTGCAACGGGACGATCCGGAACTGCATTATATGGGTCAACACAGCTCCGAGTGGACCTCAGCTTCATCAGTGCAGCATCCCGACCTATTCTTGCATCGAGGGGTGGACTGGAGACTACAAAAAGAGGAACATCTCGGGCGATCCGCAATTCGCCCACCCGGATACTGACGATTTTCGGCTTTTGCCTTCGTCGCCGTGCATTGATAGGGGGTTCAGCGATCCGGAGTTGCCGGAGACCGACATTGCCGGGATGCACAGGATAATGTTCGGTGGAAAGAGCTTCACCGTTGACATGGGGGCGTACGAGTACTATATCAACGAGCTCTCGACCGGTCCCGAAGCAAATCAGGCTACTTTGACCTGGAGCTCCCTCGCTGACAGGACCTATTCCATCTTCTACTCCGCCGACCTACTTACCTGGCATCTCGCCGTCGCCACCTTCCCGTCCTCCGGCAACACAACCACCTCCTGGATTGACGACGGCTCTCTCACCGGCCTTCCCCCTTCCCTCGTCCCCCGGCGTTTCTACCGCGTCCTTGAAAACCCGTAGAAGTATCGCAGGCACAGTGGGGAAGGCACGCCATACGGCATTGTGCGCATCTTGAGAGCAACAATTGTCCGGTAGTCAGGCCTGTCTTTCACGGCGGAATTTCGCCTTGTTTTCGAGGGTCATTTTTTCTGTGGCGTATTGATAGATTTTGCGCGGAGCTGAGTCCTTCCATTTCAGAAGAAAAGCTTCGACTGTCTCAGGTTGCTCTTTCCAGGCTTCGCGCAGAAACCATCCGAGACCTTGCTGAACAAACTTGTCGTCATCCATCATCAGGGGCTCGATGAAATCGAGGAGTTTTCTGTGATTCTTCTCTGTCTTGAGCAGGGTCAGCATGGAAACGAGCACGGCACGGCGCTTCCATTTTGACGGGGACTCTCGCCAGGGAGAAAGGTCGTCCAACTTGACTATCTGTCTCTGGAGAAACCGGGAAAGCACCTCACTGCAAAGGATGTCCGTATGCGCCCAATTTCGGATTCCGGTTTCCAGCCACTGGCCGAGTTTTTGGAAGGTTTCGGTCGTGTATTGGCTATGAAGCGGGATTGTGAAGAGTATGGCAAAAGAGGCTTCCTCGTATTTTCCGCTCTGGAGAAGGATGTCGCCGAGTCTCAGAAAGCCGTCGAGGCCAAGTTCTTCTTTGTAGGCTTCAAAAAACTTCTTTGAATGCTCCTCCATCGCCTCTTTGGTCAGGCCGTAGGCGTCGTAGCCTTCCGTGAAGAAACGGGCGTAGCGTGAAGCCAGTTTTTCGTTCGCGTTTTCGGCACAGAACGACCTGATTTCGGACGCGATTGATTTCAGTTTCTCGTTAAAGGTCATGGCAGACTCCTTTTTTTCTACATTCTACCTGCTCACCGGGGAGAACTTCAAACGTCCTGAACTGAATTCGAGAGTCCTGGCTTGACGCACGGTATCTCGACCTTCTTTAGCTTCCTTGAGCATTCGCGGATTCTCACGCGGAAAAACATTGTCACGCATGACGCTCGGTCCGGAGGCTCTGAGACAGGGTTACGCATCGGGTGGTGCTCGCTCTGGCTGAGGAGATAGCAGGAGGAACAAGTTAACTCGGGTGGAGGGAGTGGAGTCGAGAAAGTGGGTGCAGCGCATCACCACAGACGGGGTGCCGAACGCCTCGCGCCCTTATTGTCTGAAGCTGCGAGTGATTGCAGGGTGGCCAGGCGCTTCTGTCGAATCCTTGAGAATCGTCACTCGGCTTTCAGTCTAACCGTGAACGTGGCGCCCTGGCCGGGCTGGCTTTTGACTTCGATTTTGCCGGAGTGCTCCTCGATGATTCGCTGGGCTATAGCCAAACCGAGGCCGAGCTTTTCAGTCGAGGTAGTGAAGAAAGGCTCAAAGACGCGAGGGAGGTTCTCCGGAGGGATGCCGCGGCCGTCGTCGGAGACCACCACCTCCAGCCACCTCGGCGCGAGCTCACCGCCCTCACGAATAAAACGCGCCGAAATCTTGACGTTTCCGCCATCCCCGACGGCATCGGCGCTGTTGGATAGAAGCTCCGTGATTACCCGCTTGACTTGCTGGTGGTCCACAGGGACCACGAGGGGCTCCGGGGACTGGTCTGTGCTGACGCGGACTGCTTTTTCTGCGAACAGCTGGTGGACTTCCATCAGTGCCTCGTCAATGACTTCCCGGAGGTCCGTCTCCTCGAACACGGGCTTGAGGGGCCGGGCAAAACCGACAAGCTCCTCCATTAGATAGTCAATCCGGTTGGCGGCCTGAAGAGCGGTTCGCGTGAAGACCTCCCGAAAATCCGGGTCGTCATACTTTTCCGGCAAGAGCTGCGCAAATGTGGTAATCGCGGAGAGAGGGTTCTTTATCTCATGGGCCATTTCGGCGGTGACGCGGCCGAGGACTGCAAGCCTTTCAGAGGCTTTGAGGTTTTCCTCGGTCTGTCGGGACATTGTGACGTCTTTGACAATTTCGAGGACGGAGGTGCTCCCGTCGGCGTTCAGGAGGGGGAGAGCCATTATCTCCCAGAGTTTTCCCTCGTGATGGTGAGTGGCGCGGCAAACACTCCTCCTGTTCCTGACTACCTCCTCCGCAGGGCAATCGGCGCACGGCCGCGGCAGCCGTCTCAGGGCCTCGTGGCACATTTTCCCTTTGACATTCCCGAAAAGGGCACGGGCGGCGTTGTTGATGAACTGGATGACGTGGTCAGGGCTCTCCAGAAGCGCCGAGTCGGGAAGGGCGTTCAAGACCCGCTCGAGGTTCTCCCGGTAGCATTTCAGGGCCTCCTGGTCGGTTCTTCTGGACGAAATGTCCCTCGCGATAACCTGAACACCAACAGGCTTCGATGCGTCGTTCACGGTTCTCAGCTCGACGTCAACCCATGAGCCTCCTCCATCCTTTGCCACGAGCTTGTATTCGGCTGGACCCGGCTGGAGACCGTCAACGGCTTCCTTGAGCTGCTTGCTAAGCCGCTCGGAGAACGCAGGCGAGAAGAACTTGAAAATCGTCAGGGTCTCAGCTTCCTCCTCGCTGTAGCCGGTCCCTCGGAGAGCTGCTGCGTTGGCCGCGAGAACTTTCCCTCCGAGGTCCACGACGAACATGGCGTCGGGGGCTTCGTCGAAGAGAGCGCGGTAGAGCCTCTCGGACATTCCGAGGCTCTCTCGTTCGCCGAGGGGTCCGGGAGATCCTCTTTGCAGCTCCTGTGGAGATTTGTCCTGCTCCATGTCAGTTCCTTGCCCTGCGTCGGGCGGTCCTTTTCTGAAGCAGCGTTTCGGCCGTCGCCGCAACATTCGCGGGCAGCGCAGCCTCGATGTGCCTGAGGACTTGACGAATCAAAAGGATTCAACCCAAAGCCACCCCAAAAGTCAAGGAAACAATTCCCGGTGCGGTCATCGCTCGCGCGACGTGAGGCAGGAGGCTTCTCATCCCGGGCGCAGAAAAATAAGCCCGCTGTCGGATTCGAACCGACGACCGCCTTCGATCTCGACGATGAGGATCCCACCGGTTTCCGTGGATTTCGGCCTATTTAGCGCAAGAAGTAGTCACGGATTGGCTCCGTGTTCAGCGGCACGTCGCAGCTCAGGCAATTGTAGGCGGAGGACACACTCGTTGCGGCGCATTTTCTGTTGGTTTTGTCGTTGCGTGCAAGCAGCCCCCTGTGGCGCTGGTAAGGGTCGACGTGGGTTCATCGCAGACGTCCTGTATCTTGACTTCGTTGAAAAGGATGCTCTTCTGGTGCGCTGGTTCCACTTTTTTCGCGCCCGAGAGCCAGATCAAGAAGCGAGATGGCGTTGGCCGCGGTGCGAGGCCAATGCCGCGGCACACCTTAATGAGTGATGAAAAAGCGTTTGACCCGCATTCACCAGTGAACATATAATCTGGCGCGCATGGCGCGAGCGACTGTCCTTAGCTCGGCGTCAAGGGGGGTACATGGCGGTAAACTACGAGCGCTACATCAGAGACCCGGTCCACGGATATATTGGCCTGACGAAGGGCCAAACCAAGGTAATTGACTTGCCTGTTTTCCAGAGGCTCAGGCGAGTAAGCCAACTCTCCTTTGCTGACCTCGTATATCCCGGTGGCACTCACAGCAGGTTCAGCCACTCCCTCGGAGTCATGTACCTGGCCCGGCGGTGCATAGACGTGTTCAAAAGTCTGGGTCTGAGGGTGCCCGCGCTCGACCTGGAGGCGTTTGAGTTGGCAGCGCTGCTACACGACATCGGGCACTTCCCGTTTTCACACGTTTTTCAACCGGTTGCTGCCCTGCACCTGGGCAACAACAAAACAGACGACACCAGCTTTCACGAGTGGTGGGCCCAGAAGATTTTGTTCGACAGCCGGTTCGGCCTGATCAAGCTTCTGGGGAAAGACCTCGCAGGCAGAATTAGCAAGCTAATAGATCACAGAGACCAGACTGCGCCTAGCCTGGTCCGGGAAGCCATGACGGGCGTCTTTAGCATCGACAGGCTGGACTATCTGAGGCGAGACGCTCTTCACGCGGGTGTGCCCGAGTACGCCATTGTTGATTGGGAACGAATCCTGTCCACTCGGTTGCGCTACAAGCCGGATCCCAAGGGGCCGGTTCACCACAAGAAGGCGCGTTACGCATTGGAGGGCGCACTGCTCTCCTACTTCTTCATGTATAGCGCTCTATACTTCCACCGTACAGTGAGGGCCGCGTGCGTCCTGTTTCAGAGGGCTCTTCTCGACGCCTTTCGCCCGACAGGTGGCATCTTGGCAAAACAAGACTTCACTAATCCGGATTTCTGGATCAGATTTGATGATTACACTTGCTTATGCCTCCTCGCAGATGATAGGGTGGCCAAAACAGGAATTGAAGCCCTACGTTCCAGAAAGTTGCCGAAGATGATAAGCCAGGAGGAGATCGGCACAGGTGCCGCAGCCGTTGTTACTCGCCTTTGTCAGGGCGGCGCGTTCGCGCGCAGAGTCGAGATTGAAGAGCGACTGCGAAAGAAACTTGCCAAGAATTGGCCCAAGATTTCCCTGCTCGCCTTCGACTCGCCTGTGATCCTGCCATACCCGACGACGCCCCTTGCGCCCGGCTGCGCGTATCTATGGGACGGAAATGAAGAATCTGACTTGCTGCCCCTGGAAGAAGCAGCGCAGCACCTTAAGCTCCTGACCCCGGCCAAGGAAATACGCGTGTATGCCAGTCAGGCATGGCGGACCGACAAAAAGAAGAAACAGTTTATCAACAATCTACGCGATGAGATTTCGCAAGTCAAGTAACCGGTCACAAGGAGGGGGTAGCCATGAGATGGCCAATTGACGCCGCGATCACTATGTCCAAGCATATCCCGGATATGGACAAGGCAAAAACAAGAAGCGTGCTGCGGCATCTCTGCCGCGCCATGAGTCTCAGCATGCGGGACCTCGAACAGTTGGCACTGGCCATTGAATTGGTTAGAGACAATGAAGTCCTGCGCCGCGAAGACAGCGCCACAGACGTTGAGAACGGTTTTCTGGCGACCGAGGAGGGTAAGGCTTTCGGTGATGCGCTGAAGGCGATCCTCGAGGAAGAAGGTTCCTCCTGCAAGGCAGAACGTCAGACCCACGCGACGGCCTGACACCGAAATGAGACTTCCACGCCCCCCCATGGCCGTTGACCTCTTGGGTGGTCACAAAATGGTCACGCTTCCGGCTTCGGGGCAAGAGGAGGGGAAGGCCGCCAGTGCGAGGGTGTACGCGCTAACTGGCGGCCCTCGGCGCGGCAACGGGAACAAAAACGAAAGCCCGCTGTCGGATTCGAACCGACGACCGCCGCATTACGAATGCGGTGCTCTACCAACTGAGCTACGCGGGCTTATTCAATGAGGGTCATTCTAACAAAAGGCAACAAGGCGCGTCAAACGGCGTCTCAACTCCGAGACAGAAGTGAACCGGCACCACGACCCCAGCATTCGGCTTCGCAAGTTACAGCGCCGAGATCAGGCCGATGTCTTTCATCGTTAGATAACCCGCGCGGGCGGAAACGACTTTCGGAATGGCATTGATGAGTATCGCGGCGGTTGCGGCGTCGCCGGCTGTTCCGTTTTCGACGGTGACCTCCATAGGAGGGTCTGCATCAATCCGGATGTAGTCGTGCGGCTCCGGCGCCCCGACGTACATCTGAAGCTCGACGGAGATGACACGTTCCCCTTTCCGAAAGCCCTTCGCGGTATGGCGAATGCCTGCGACTTGCCCCTCGCGCACCTCGACGTATTCGGTCTTTGTGTTCCCGTCGGCGATGACAGGGTCAATCCTCTCGAGGAGGTTGTCGAGTTCCCACCCGAGGCAGTCGGCAAGAAGCGCGACCGACTCGACGAGGCCGACGTGCCCGAGCCTCCCTTGCTCGACGCGACGGCGAAACTCCTCCGCGCTCAGCCCTGCCCCTATCTTCCTCTGAAGCGGCTCACGGCGAGTTGACGCGTCCACAATCCGGCGAGCGAAGATGCTTCTGACGCTGCTGCACACGCCGCTCAGGAAAGCGGGAAGGGAATCCAGCACGAACCCGGGATTGACACCGGTCCCGAGAATGGAAACGTCGTTGTCTTTTGCGAGAGCGTCGAGCTTTTCGATGATTTGCTTGTTCTTCCCGACGGGGAAGAGAAGCTCTTCCGTTGACGAGACCACGTTAATGCGTCGAGAGACAATCTCCTCAATCTGCGGTGCGACCTCGCTCAAGTGCGAGCCCGTCGAATGAACGACAACGTCCGGACGCTGGGCGAAGACGTCCTGAAACTTGTTGCCGACCACGATGCCGAGGGGCTTCTCCGCGCCGACAAGCTCTCCCAGGTCTTTTCCCGCCTTCTCCGCGGAAACATCTATAGCGCCCACGACCTCGAGGTGCTCGTTTCGCAGAGCGATGCCTGCCGCTCTCGTACCGATGCACCCAAGCCCGTAATGGGCGACTCGTATCCTCGCTCTGTTCTGATCGCTCCCTGAACCCTTTTTCAAGAACTCACCTCCCACCAAATTGAGATATGGCGCACGTCCCTCCGGGGTGCGAATTGCCAACTACTCACATGTCGGCGGAGAACTGCCATCGTCGGAAACCGACCGAGCAAGCAACCCACGCTAAGGTTGTTTCCTTTCGCCGGGGCCAGCCTTCCTGGCGAAGAGAACCTTCGCAATCGCATCTTTCAACTCGGGAGCTGCCGTCTGCATAGCCTGTTCGAGGGCGGGGTTAATTCCAGGGTCCTTCGTGGAAACCAGAGCTTCCTCAGCGACTCGCCGGACGGCGGGCGATTCATCGGTCAGGCACGGCACCATCATCTCCACGACGGAAGCCGAGCCAATCTTCGCCAATCCGATAAGCCCCGCGCATTTATAGTGTTCTCCCGTGGCTCGCGCCAAGACGGCGCGATAGATGCCCGCCGCCATCTCAGTATCGCCACTGGCAACCCGCCTGTCTGCAAATCGAAGGAAGGCATCTGCGACGACTACCTTTTCTCGCTCGGACAGCTCTTCCCATCCCACTGCCGGCTGGGGCCGCCGAGTCGGAAGCCCGTCAATCCGCGATATCGCGTCATAAGCCGCGACTGCAATTGGTTTATTCGAGCTCTCGGCGCAGGTGACGAGTGTATCGAGAGCCTCGACGGCGTTCTTCTGACCGAGAGAATGAATCACGAAGGGGCGGAAGTTTTCCGGCACCTTGCTCAAAGCCTCGACGAGAGCTTGAACCGAAGCCCTCCCGGGGATGCGCTCGAGGGCCCGTCGGGCATCTTCCCTCAGCTTCTCATCGTCGAGGAGCCGCGCGATTGGCGGAACAAATTCGTCGTCCGCCGTCAGCGCAAGAAGCTCCAGAGCTCTCACCCGCGTGATAAACGGCTTGTCCGCCGCGAGCAATTTCACGAGTTCCGCGCTCACCGCCTTCCTCTCCGCCGCGGCACCGGGGCGAGATGCATGGTGAGCAATTGTCTTCAGCGCTTCCGAGGCAGCTTTGGCGACGCCTCGATTCTCGCTCGCGACGAGTTCTCCGAGGGGCGCCACGGCGGGCGCCCCCATCGGCCCGGCGCTCCGCCACGCCGCATAACGCACGTCGGCGTTTTCGTTCTGAATTTTGCCGATGAACTCCTTCAGCTCCTGCTCTGAAGCGCACCTCGCGGCGGTTCCGAAGAGACAGACGGACAGTATGGAAACCGCCAGCACAACAAACGGTACGAACCGTGTTCTCAACGAGCTATGCATGTTTACGTCCTCCCTTGCTCGACGGCAGAAACGATGTCGTTCGCGGTCACGCCTTGCCTCCATCATCACAGGAAATACGGCGCGCGATTGTTTCGGCTGAGAAGCCGGTTGGCTTCCTCGTCGCCGATGAACTGCTCTTTCACGGGGTCCCAGTTGAGTTTTCGAGCAAGCAGATACGAAATGTTACCGATGATGCACAGAGTCGCAGTCCGATGCCCCGCCTCGATGTGCATAATCGGCTGCTGCCTCGTCTTCACGCAATCGAGGAAATTCCGTTCGTGCCCGGGGCTTCTGAAAAGCGATACGCCGCCCGGCGGGACCTTGTACTCCATCGCCTTCTGCTCGGTGTCGCAACCGCCATCGCCCCCCATGACGACGAGCGTGTCTTTATCGCCCCAGTACTTGCAGCCGAAGGCGGCATCCATCTCCTTGTGCCCGGGCTGGCTCCAGGTCAGAATCCAGTCGGGATTCTTGAACTCGTACTTGACGTCCATCGTGACCGGGGCGTCGAAAAGCCCGTCGTGCGGCGGCTCGCCCGTCGCCTCGACGCTGACGGGTCCGGTATTGTCGCAATCCATCGCCCACATGATGTTGCTGAAGACGTGCGCCCCGCGGTCGCGGATGTTGCCTGCGCCATATTCCATGAACCAGCGGAAATTGAAGTGGCAGCGCAGCGGGTTGTACGGCACCCACGGGCACGGCCCCAACCACTTATCCCAGTCCAGGCCCGGCGGCGGGTCGCTGTCCGGCTCCCATTTCCCGACGGGGTTTTCGTAATGCCAGCACGTGACCTTCTGAACTTTGCCGATGCGGCCGTTGCGGATGAACTGTGCCGCCGCGTGGGCTGCCGGAGTGGACCGCCCCTGCGAGCCTATCTGGACGATGCGCCCGTAGCGTTTTACGGCGTTGACCATCGCGCGCCCTTCCTCGATGGTCTTGCATGCGGGCTTCTCGCAATAGACGTCCTTTCCCGCCCGACATGCGTGAACGGTATGGAGACCGTGCCAGTGGTCAGGGCTTCCAATGAACACCACGTCAATGTCCTTCCGGTCGAGCAGGTCGCGGTAGTCGAGGTACGAGTCCGCCTTGCCTCCTTTGCTCTCGACGATTTTGACCGCGCGGGCGCGGTTCTCCTCATCCACGTCGCAGACCGCCGCGGTATCTCTGCCCAGAAACCCCGAGCCCCTCCCCCCGACCCCAATGACGCCGCCGATAATCCGGTCGCTGGCAGGCGGACGACCCGGCCCGCCAAAGGCGTCGCTTGAGACAACGTACGGAGCGAAAAGCCCCATCCCCACCGCCGACGCCGTCCTCGTAAAAAAGTCACGTCTCGAAATCTTGCGTCTCTCTCCCACAATCAGTCTCCTTCCTTTGCGGTCGGAACGACCAGGACCGTCGAGAACGAACAAGCCCTTTCCCGCCGGCCGCCGGCCTCTCATAAGAACCCGCGAAAAGCCCGCACTAACGAGGGACCGCAACCCGCTATCGGGACACTCCAGCGGTCAACAAATTGTGCTCTTTCTGGCCTCAACAGCGCTGAACGGCACTACGGGCTCTTCTCTTATATCATATTAGACCGAGCCGCCATCTGTGGAGATAAATCTTTCGCCGTCTGGACCGGGCGGGACTCACAGCCCTCGTGAGACATCCCAGAATGGAGGCTTGTTTTTGCTTTCTCCCGCAGGAGTGAGGGGTCACCTGGCTGGCGGGTTTATGGTTGACGACGGATGCCGGGTCGGGTAAGGTTTCCCACGAGGGGTTGGACGGGAACCGCTGCTGACGGTTTTCGCAAGGAGGAGCTTCTGTGAGAGGCGGGATTCTTGCCAAAACAAGAAAAGTCTGGCTGTTGGTGGCAGCGTGCCTTTCGGGTCTCGACGGAAAGGGTTCTCCCGAGAGTGCTGGCGGAGAGCAAAACGCTGCCGGTTCGCCGGAGAAAGTCAACGTTTCTGCCGAAGCACCGGCGCCTGGGCAAAAAAAGCCTGCGGTCATCCGGCTGGCAGAGAACCTCTATCGTATCGGGGAGGTCGTGGTGGACTCCAGGGAGCGCACGGTTACCTTCCCCGCTCAGGTCAATATGGGGCAGGGTCTGCTGGAGGTGCTGATCTGCACAGAATACGGCAAGACGCACGAGAGCCTCCTGAGCACGAAGGTTGACCCTTTGTACCTGAACGTTGCTCTGCTGATGCTCGGCCTGGAAGGGGGGCGTGCGGTCAGATACCAGGGCGACCCGACGACGCCCCTCGGCAGCCCGGTGGAAATCTGGCTCAAAGTCGGGGAAGGGGATAAGGAAAAGCTTCTGCGTGCCGAGGATTGGGTTTACGACACGCACAAGAATCGCCCGATGCTTCACACTCACTGGGTATATGTGGGTTCGGTGGTCACGAAGGATGGTTTCATGGCCCAACGGGAGGGGCAAATCGCAACCACTTTCCACGACCCGTTCAGTCTTATTGATAACCCGCTCCCCGAAGGCGGCGACGATACCGTCTATGTCGTCCACACCAAACAGGTCCCTCCCCGCGAAACGCCAGTCACCGTCGTCATCAAAGCAATCCCGCCGCCGCTCAAGACGCGCTGACGGGAAGCCCTTTGGTCAGCGTGCCGTCCACACAAGACATGGGCACGAGCTCCGTCATGGCATGGGCATCTTGCCCATGATCCTCCATCCCGCCTATGGCGGGACCAATGGCAGGAGGAATGAACCACGAAGACACCGAGGCACGAGGAAGCCTTCCGCTGCCAGTAATTCGTGTCTTTGCGCCTTTCCGGCGAGCGAAACCGGGGGCGGGCTGCCCTCAGAATTGCTCGACCCTGTAGAACTTGCGCGAACCGCCGGGACTGGTGTCCGTCCATGTCGTTGATTCCCCCTGGGAGGGCGTTCCCGCTTCATCCGTCCATGACCCGCCACTCAAGTCCGTGCATGACCAGACGACGTAATTGGCTCCCGGACGGCTGGTCCAGGTGACCCTGACGGCGCCGCCCGCCTGTCGCAGGACTTCGCTAATCCGGAACTTGAAGCTGTACTCGTAGGCGCCCATGTCCACAATCGCCTGAGCATCCCCGTCGCCATCCACGATTCGCGGATTCCCGTCCAGGTCTGTCGCCGACCACATCCAGTCCTCGTTGAGGCCCGCATCAACGCACGGCGAGCTCGCCGATAACCGATAGTTGTTGTCCTCGTAAGTTGCCGGGTCGTTGTCGGGCCCGTCAGGATCAACAAACTGAGGGTGTTCCGCAATGTTCCTTGTGCTTGGGTCTC
>CAYZXL010000047.1:0-38263 GCA_964482435.1 uncultured Verrucomicrobiota bacterium | reverse complement strand
TGGCTGGAAGTTTTCCTTCTCGGCGGAGTCACTGCCGTGGCTGACGAAGTCCTGAAGATCAAGGAACACGCTGACCGGATCAAACCCGACAGAATCCAGCTCAACACTGTCGTTCGCCCCGCCGCCGAAGAATACGCTTTTCCGGTGGCTGCCGAGGAGATGGCGAAGCTCTGCAGACTTCTTGGCGAGCGCGCGGAGGTCATTGCCCCCTTTGCCCCGAAGTCCGGGGGCGAAGAGTCCAAGGCTCTCCGCGACGATATTCTGGCGCTGGTTGCGCGGCGGCCATGTTCCGTGGAGGACATCGCCAATGGCTTGATGATGAACAGAGCGCACGTTTTGAAGCATCTCGACGACCTTGTTTCTGAGCGCCTCGTCACCTACACGCTCCGTAATAGGTGCGTTTACTATAAGAAGGGATGAGACATGGCCGGTAGATTTGACAATTTCGCGGAGAATCTCCAGGAGCACGTCATTCGGGATGCCAGGGCGTATTACACCGATAAGGTAATTGACCTCTGGCTTAATCCGCAAAACATGGGCCCGCTTGAACACCCGGACGGCTACGCCAGCATTAAGGGTCCTTGCGGCGATACCATGGAAATCTTCCTCCAGATAACCGGAGATCGAGTTGCGAAGGCTACGTTCACCACGGACGGATGCGGACCGAGCATGGTTGCCGGAAGCATGGCAACGCAGCTCGCCATCGGGAAAACGCTCGAGGAGGCAAGAACTATCACCCAGGAGATGATTCTCAACGCCCTCGGCGGCTTACCCGATGAGAGCAGACACTGCGCCCTTCTCGCTGCCGAGACCTTGGCTCAGGCCATTCACAACTACCTGTTCAGAAACACCCCATAACGGTAGACACAATCGCTCTTCGGGTCTTCCCAGCTTTACTCACGGTGTGCGACTATGTACGCACACCCATATATCCCTGTCTCGTTCTCCCGGGGGCTATCGCTCGGAGCTCAGAGCAGAAGGGAGCGCGGTGAATCCTGTAACAAGGCAGAGCGATCGAGACAACAGCCTTCCACTCAGAACCAACCGACCCAGTCAGGCACTTTTGCGTCGAGGATTAGCTCAGACGCCGGAATGTACGGCTTGATGTCTATGACGGGTGACTTGTCCAGCGCGTCAATGGAGTCAACGCCGATAGTGCAGTCCTCGATGGAGATGATCTTACAGGTTGACATGGCGATAAGGTTCGGTCTGACCGGCGCCCGGGTGGCAAAGACCCCCGTGAGCGGGATTTTCTTATTGCCGCGAGGGTGAACCTGGAGGACAGCTCGCTTCTCGGGCGTATCGTTCCTATCGAACCAGTAGAAGACATGGATGTGCGAGAACTGGTTCAAGCCGACGAGGGCTTCCTTGTATTGAGAATCAATTTCGATTCGGGCGCCCTTATCCTGCTTCACGACTCTCCCGATCGGCCAGACCTTGAAAAACTTCCTTTCCTTCTCCCCGGAGGCGAACGGGCCTCTCCTTGTTCCAATGGTACACATCGCTGAGACTATGAGAAGGACGAGTGGCAGGATGGTAGTTTTCATCTCTCCCTCCATGATGGATTATTCCTGGCCACTAACGCGCGTGTTCAGTGCCATGCCGCCGAGCCGTATGGCACTCGTAACTGTTCGGGTCTGCATCTCGCGCCAGCATTCGAAGCTTGCCGAGGCGGGTTTCACGCCGCGACAGGCAATGAACCAGCCCATCTCATGTCAGCGCGAGGCACCTACCGCCCTTGGACCGTCTCTCGCGACATCCTTGAAGTCCGGCTCGGGCAGGAGGCGGAAATTCGCGTTATCGCGGGTGGCGTCAATCCCAGCCTTCGTGCCAACGATCGCCGCGCCGGAGAATGAGAAAGTCGTCCACGACGTCGGTTTGCTGTAGTTGCTGCGGGTGCAGGCGCCTTTTGTTTCATCGTCCTGCATAACCTCGACGCGTCAGGACCTAACACTCCTGCGTAGGTGACAACGTCAGGCTCAGCCGCCCTTGTCAACAAGGTAATCCCCGGGAAGATGGCCGACACGAAGCAGGGTCTTCGGTTCTGCAACCGAGATATGTAACGCGTAACTCAGAGAGAATCATTTGATCTTATAGCTGATCGACATGCCATCGTTTTTCTCCATTGAAGCTCGGATAATCACCGTGTCGTAGTTTGGGCTGTTTTGGATGTAGTCTAGAAAATCCTTCATCTCCCCCGCGGACTGGATGACATTGTCGGCAACAATGACCGCCCCTGGTTTGAGTTTCGGCTCGATCAGTTTCAAGTACTTGAAGTAGTCTCGCTTAACTGCGTCAATGAAAACGAAATCAAACTCACCTTCAAGGGCTGGCAGGGTTTTGAGGGCATCTCCCTCTACGCAAGTAACCGTTTTCTCCAGGCCAACCTTCTGCAAATTCTCTCGGCAGTCTTTGACCCTTCTTGGGTCAATCTCCAGCGTGTAGAGATGCCCGCCTGTTCTCTCGAAACCGATTCCCATATTGATGGCGCCAAAGCCCTTGTACGATCCCACCTCGACGCCGCGCTTACACCTCGCGCTCTCGACGAGGATTCGCAGCATCATGGCATCGCCAATCGTCGTGTCCATGCCGGTGCGATTGAAGTCCTTGATGAATTGCTCGCGAAACTCCCTGCTGGTCTTGTCTTGCTCGGCTGCATTGGCTAAAACTGCTCCACAGCATACCAGAGCGGCACACAGAACCACAATCAGATGTCCATGCCATTTCATGACGACCTCCTTCAGATTGGTGAGACAACAGTCTGATACTCAATCTCAGACGCGACCTCATCAGGCATCGCGCTTTCTTCGGATTTGCACAATTATCGCCATCGCCAGTTCACTTTCAAGCGACATGAAGGATGAGGAAACGCAGATTAGCGTTGCCAGAACACCAGGGAAGTAGTGGTGGCCATAAGCTGCTGCCTCCGAGGTCTTGGAAAAGTCCATTTGCTATCCACAGACGGAGAGCTTTTGGGGAGGCTGCTTCACAGCAGCCAGCCGGTTTCCTCTAATCTGTCACGGCAGGGAGCCGATCAGGTCCACAGCTTCCTGCGGCAAGTAGACCTTCTTGGTCATCGGTGCGTGGACGACGATGCCCTCCAGATTGCGAGGTACACCATTCACAACAAGAATGTCTTTGCCCACGGGCAGTTTCGCTCTCCCTTGAATCAGAAGAACAGGATTCTCGGGGTCGGTCTTGTCGAGCACGTAACTCCCTGCGAAGGCGTCTTCGACATCCACGAAAAGACGCGCAGTCGTCTTCCCCAGATCGAAGCCAAGAGCGGCGGCAACAATCGTAGCCAGTTGCGCGTTATCAACAAGACCAACCGGCCGACTTTGCCCGTATGCCCACAGGGGTACGTCCTCACCCGAGTGGCCGTGGGTTGTCCAGCCGAGCACCGTGTGTTTCCTGCTGACAACCTCACCCAGAGCGTACTTGAGCAACAACCCTTTCTTCTTGTGAAGGTACGCGATCTGCCTGACATCCTCGGCGGTAGCGTTGATACCCCACCACTCCCGGATTTTCTCCCCGATATTCTCCTCTGTAAGGTCGTCGCCAATCTTCTTCGATAACCCGTTGGCGGTGATTCGCATCCGCATGAGGGGCGCAATAAGGCCTTCCACCGTAGTCTTGGTATAGTCCACGGAGGTCGAGCCGTGGCCGATGCTCAAGCCACCCGTGTTGTGGTCCGGGAAGGCGATGACGAGGGTGTCTCCATCAGCTTTCGCGAAATTCAGCGCGATCTCCACCGCTCTGTCAAAAGCCAGAAAATCAGTCACCATGTGGATGGGGTCGTTGGCGTGGCCTGCCCAGTCCACCTGACTCCCTTCGACCATCAGAAAGAAGCCCTCGGGGTCCTTAGAGAGCAGCTCGATCGCCTTCGCCGTCATATCGGCAAGGGACGGCTCCCTGGGGGCAAACTCAGCACGGTCAATGTCGGCCGCCATGTGATCGCTGGCAAACAGACCCCACGCCTTTCCGCCGGTCAGCGCGGCCATCTCACCCTGGGTCTCCACGAACTGGTAACCGCGCTCCCGCAAGACCTGGAGAAGGTTCTCCCCATCTTTTCGCTTGCCTCCCTGGTTCGTTGGGAGTAGATGCTGTTTCCCTCCCCCGAATACCACATCAATATCCTGGTGGACCATGTGTTCCATGATCTCGTTGTCCATGTCACGGTCGTGAATGTGGCAGGCAAACGCTGCGGGTGTCGCGTGCGTGACGCGGCTTGTCGCGACCAGTCCCGTAGCTTTGCCCTCCAATCTTGCGCCTTCGAGCACGGTGGCCAATGGTTCATACGGGTCCGCCGTGGGCGAAAAACCGGTCAGGAGGTCATTTGTCCTGGGACCCACGCTCAGGAAACCACACGTGGTCTTATGTCCCGTCGCAAACGCCGTGGCGGCAGCGGCCGAGTCGGTGATGACGGAATTTGCCATGTAGGTCTTTACTGCGCCCACCCGGATTCCGTCCAAAGCCAGATCGCTGCCCTTGTACCAGCGGGCCAGCGTCTGGATGCTGCTGGAACATCCGTCCGGGACCATTACGATCACGTTCTTCTCCGCCGATGCGGAAGCGGCAAACAATATCGCCGCCACGGCAAGAAGACCCATGCAGCCAATCATCCCTTTTGCTCGCCGACTCCCAGTACGTCCAGTCATCATTTCCTTTCTCCTGCTTTTGAACGACTTACCCTCGGTTCGCGTTGTCGTGGACGCGGGCCCATGCCCTGCCCCTCAAGGCATCTGCTTGGTTTGTGACCTTTCAGTTTCCGCATCAGGGTTCAGCATCACCTCCACATCCCGCAACTTCGCAATGGTCTGCTCTGGCGAGTATCGTCTCCTCACCAGCCTAACCTGGCCTCATTTCTTTCATCGTACCGCCCAGATCTTAACTTCAAACCTGACCCAGTTTTCGGGCGCAAGGTCAGTGGAAGAGAAAATCATTTCGGCCACTGAGAGCCTCGTAATCCAAACTCAGTCAGAGCCGTTCAACGATGGTTGGCTCGTGCTGGACGCCTTCTCCTTCGCCGATGGCGTTGTTCGTCACCCGCTGAATGAGATTGAGTACTGAGAGCGAAGCTACTCCCTGGATGCCTCTTACTTGTCAAAAAAGGCTTGGAGTTCGGCGCAGCTTGAGAAGGCCTGGCGGGGGTTGTCACCGTGTGCGGGCTTGCCGATAACTCGGATGCCGTAGGCCTCGAACGCCGGTAATTTGATGGAAAACTCCTGCCCATCGCGGAGCCTGGCAGAGTCGGTTGCCGTTGTCGCAGGGTAGGACTCAAGTGCGCCAACGGTCTCCCATTCGCCGTCCAGCCTGCGGAGAACCTGAAGCTTCGGTTTTCCCGTCGAAGTATCGAACCAGCCGCCGTCGTGGAAGGTTCGACCGTGGGCGTAGAGGATGCGGTTGATTTTCACTGGTTTCTTCAGAGTGACAGCAAACCAGTCTTCTTCAGCCTTCCTGCCATCGAATGTCACGCAAAACGTTCCGACCTCCCCGTCAGCAATGAGTCCTTCGACGTTGCCTTGACGCGAGTAACTCTCTTCTCCAAAAGAGAACAACGAGAAACCGGCCGTCGAGAAGAAGCTACCGTCACGCAGCCAGACCCTGAACTGCGAGCCGTCCGCACCTGCGTCGGCGAAGGTCGTGAGATAGAGGTTCACGGGCGTCCATTGCCTGCTTTCGACCGTTGCCGTAAGCACGTGTGCAGGAACGCTAAAGACTGTTTTGCCATCGCGTTTCTCGAGCCGGAGGCCCGCAGCCCGTGGCTCGTAGTCCACGGCGACCCTCTGCAAAGAGTCCACGTCCGGGTTGATGGCGGCATCCGCGGCGAGGACAAAGGGGCCATACGTCAGGGCGACGAACCCCTCGTTGGCATAGTCACCCTTGATCATCCTTCCCTGGATTTCCATGTCCAGTGTGACGGTGTCGCCTTTTTCCCATTTCCCTGAGACGGCGGCGTATTTTCCGGGCAAGGGGGGCTGGGTTAACCGCGGACCCTGCCCCAGGATGAATGCTCGCCGGCACCACGAAGGAATGCGCAGGTATAACGTGAATTCTGCGGGTTTCTCAGGCGAGACCTCAAGCGTCACTCGGCCGCCAAAAGGATAATCTGTCTTCTGAACAATCTCGATTGTCGGTCCGTCTGGCAGCGTGAGCGAGACGCTGCCCGGGCCGTACAGGTTCACTGTGATGCCATCGTCCTTGACGCTGTAGGCGAGGCTCGGAATGAGCGCGACGCCGCGGGGGCCGCTCGAGGTGCAACAACATATGCTGAAGTCGTATGGCTTTTTGCCTTCCAGCGGCGTGAAGTAGCAGAACGCCTTACCGTCGGGTTTCTGCCCGGCGAGCAGATGGTTGTAGATGGTTTGCTCGAGGACGTCAGCGTATTTCGGTTCGCCGGTCAAACGAAGGAGTTGCATAGTGAGCTGCTGCCAGGTGACGGTCGCGCAGGTTTCGGAGACCGCGCCCGTCCGGGGCAGGTAGTGCTCCCGTTGAAAATGCTCGCCGAGGCTTGTCCCGCCGGTGATGTACATGCGGTTGTTCACGATGTCCTCCCACGCGATTTCGGCCGCGCGGAGGTACTTCTCGTTTCCGGTGCAGCGATAAAGCTCACACAGCCCCACGAGGTTCGACATCATCTCGTACGCCTTGCCGTTGGCTGTCTCGTGGACATTGCGCCTTGTGAGAAGTGACGCAATGATTTTAGGCCCGTGCGGCTGATCGTACGCTTTCACCAGATACTCGCAGAAGTCGAGGTACTTCTTGTCTCCCGTCGCATTATACAGGTGCATCATCGGCTCCATGACGCTGGTGGCGGCCATTCCGACGTGTGTCCCGGACACGATAATGTCTCGCTTGTCCGAGCCGAACGTGTCCGTAAGAAGGTCTCCGATGCGTCTTGCTCCCTCGAGGGCAGCCTTTTCGCCGGTGAATTCGTGATAGCTGAGTAGTCCGATGAGACAGTACTTGTGCACCCAAACGTCCCAACTCGTCCACCGCTCGTCGTTCGTGTAGGTGCCCAGGTATCCGTCGGGTTCCTGAGCGGCGAGGAGCGATTTGACAACCCGGTCCATCTTCTCCCGCAGTGCTGAATCCCCGGTGTAAGACCAGGCGAGACAGGAGGCGTGAAGCCACTTTCCAACATGCTCGCCGATCCAGGGATGGCTGCCCGGCCGGTGCTGAAATGCCCCGAGAAGGGCGTCCTCGGGTCGCTTCAGCAGCCAGTTCTTCTCGCTGCTGATCATCCGCTCGTGGAGGAAACCGCTCATCTTCACCTGGGACGGTGCAAGCGGACTCTGCTTGTCAGGGACGGTTGCTTTGCCATGAGCGGCGCGGTTTACAACAATTAGCCCAACGAGTCCAGCCATGAGAAACTGTCTGAGATTGTTCATAGTCGTCATTCTCCATTGGAGCCGACCTATACAGCCTGCAAAGAGCACGGAAATCCTGGACGCTCATTCTGCAGACCCACTGCGAGAGCGCCTACCACGCAGGAACCCCGGCCAGAAAAACAAAGAGGCTCAGCGTAAGAAAGGAGCATCTCTTGAATCTGGACGTCACGTGGCGCCCTCCTTTACACTAATCCACAACCTGGTTCCACCGCACGACTGCGAGCAGGTTGGGCCGGTCAGCCCTCAACGATTTCCGTCTCACACGATCCGGGTCGGATTATACCGCGCACAAGACTGGCACCCATTGGAAAATGCTGGCAAGATCCATGGCACCCCGCAACGGAGTCTGCTCGGGCTTGAAGGCGTGCACTTCGTGGGTCTTCGCGCCGCACTATCCCCAGAGTGTCAAACACGCCACGATGGTCGACCCACCTGGCGTTTTTGGTTGAAGGCACCACACTTCAAGCATGTCGAGAGGACTGGCTCACTCAAACAGCGAGTGGCACGCGAAGCAGCGTTCGGAAACACTGGTCAGTTTAATATCACCTCCCACCGGTACAGCCAAGCCTTTTTCACTTCTTCTTGGTTCGCCTGCTGAGCCGCTTTCACTACCCCTTGGTCACCCAGCGATGTGTGGGCAGAGTGCGCCGCCTGGCGCGGCCGTCGTCCTATGGCACCGGGCGACATCCCTCCGCGCAGGGTGGCCGCGGGGAAGATGGTCTCGGCTTCGTCCCATGACAGAATGGGAAATCGGGCGGTGGGGCCCGCGCAGTCCCAAGCCAGAATATCCGTAACCGTCGGCCAGTGCCGGCGACCGGGTGGAGACGTTCCACGGAGGACGGAATATTGTGTTGATTTTGGAAGCTAAGGTGTTCTATCCTTCTGCTGTTCGGGATGAAATGTCATTACGACCCACATTTGACGTCGCCCCGGCATGCCGCGGAAATCGTTATCCGTTGTAATGGGTGCGAAGGTCACTTGCCGGCAGAATTCTTATGTTCTTCACAGGACCCATTTAAATGAGCTGCAATTGTGCCTCAGGCAACCAAGGGGGCGTTCGCTTAATTCGTTCTGTCAGCGGGCCGATGAGCCGGGTGGAAGTCCGGAGGGGGAGCTGAAGGAGTTTTTTCTGACCTTCCGCCCCACGGAGGGTTCCTCGGGACGAACGGAGTCCGCGGAAGAGATATACGACCGCGTTGCGGAATTCGTATCGGGCATCCGGGGCGAGATTGTCCAGGAAAGATGCTACGCGATGACCGATACCTATCCGGAGATTTCCGCGGCGCGCGAGAAAGCGTATAGGAAGCATGGCGTCGGGTCGGAGGGGGCACTCTGTTTCGTGGGAGAAACGCCCTGCGAGGCGTCGCCGTTGGCTGGGATACAGGTCTGGGCGGTGCAGCCGGAACAGGATTCCACAGTCATCCCGCTGTTTCTGGAGGGGAAAGTGGTCGGGAGGAAGTTCTGTTATCGGGACACATGCTACGTATCGGTAGCGTCGCTTGGTCCGGGAACGGATCTGGGGCAAGAATCCGGGCTTCAAGACCACGCGCTGTCCATGTTCGAGCGGGCGAACCGTGTCCTGACAGCCAATGGGCTTACGTACCCTGATGTCGCGAGAACGTGGATTTACCTTCCGAAGTTGCTGAGCTGGTACGATGAGTTTAACGCTACGAGGCGACAGGCGTATCGGGATTTCGGATTGCTCGACGGGCAGAAGCCGGTGTGGCTTCCGGCGAGCACGGGAATTCAAGGGGATTGCCCGCTGGGGCGTGAGTGCATGATGGATTTCCTCGCCATATCCCGCCGCAAGGGGGGGATGTTGGAGAAGGAAATGGTGCACAGCCCGCGCCAGTGCGAAGCCTTCCAGTACGGGAGCGCATTTTCGAGAGCCGTTGAACTGAGGGACGAGTCGGTGAGCCGGGTGTACGTCTCCGGGACAGCCAGCATTGACGAAGGCGGCAAGACTGTCCATGTTGGAGACCCCGCGAGACAAATCCGGCATACGCTCGGCGTTGTCGGAGAGCTTCTGGCATCCTGCGGCCATGGCTTTTCGGACGTTGTCCACTGCGTGGCATTCCTCAAGCGTCCCGAATACGTGACCGATTTTCACCGTATCGCAGAGGAAGAAGGCCTCGACTTCCGCGGCGTTATCGAGACGGCAGCGGATGTTTGTCGAGATGAATTACTGTTCGAAGTTGAGGTGATGACCGTCAGGCCTCTTGGCGGGAGTTGATTCGCGTCCTTCGGCTCGAGCGGGCGGACAAAGGGTTGCCCGGGGCAACCCCGCATACCCAGTGGATGTTCCCATCTTCCGAAATCGAGGAGGGCTTGGTTTGCGCCGTGACGAGCCCATAACCCCACATGCAAAGGAGGGTGAACGTGTCCAAAAGGATGTGCTGTGCTGTCTTACTGGTTCCGTTGGCGGTGGCTGTGTCGGCTCGTGCAGCCGAAACCGGTCGCCCAGCGGAAGTTCCTTGGCTGCGGAACATGGGCCGGGCGTACTACGAAGAGGAGAATTACAGTGAAGCCTTGAAGATGTTCCAGCGCTGCCTGGAACTCGTCCCCAAGTCGGCGATAGACGAGATGAATGCTGGCATAGTCCTGGCTTCGCTTGGACGGTACGACGAAGCCCGGCAGCACCTCGAAAGGGGCGAGAAGCTCGACCCCTCGCTCGCGCCCTACGCGTCCTATAACCGCGCAATCGCTTTCAAAAGAGAAAAACGCTTCAAAGAGGCGGCAGAGGAATTCGAGAAGATGCGAGCGCTGGACTCCACTTGCCCCGACACCGCCTACAACCTTGCGGTGGTCTATGAGAGCCTTGGCGAGATCGAGAAAGCTTTCGGAGAGCTGAGCCGGGCGGTGGAACTGGCGCCGGACGAAATTGGTCCGCACTACCGTCGAATGATTATTGCCATGCGGCTCGGGAAAAAGGAGATCGCTGTCGCCGAGAGAACAATATTCACGGAGCTTCGGGCGGTGGATTCGAGGACGCGGACGCCCGAGGAACTCGAACGAAGCGTGTACACGGAGATTATCGAGGCAGAAAAATGGCAGCCGGAACCCGTGGCGACTGTAACGAAGAATCCACTTGGCGTGACATTTGAGGATGCGACGGCGACAATGGGTTTGCCGTCGAGAGAAGGGGCCGGCTCCTTCCCGCGGAAGCCGATTCATTCGGGAGACATTGACGGCGACAATCGCCCGGATTTGCTCCTTCTGAGGACGTCAGGGAGTCCCCTAAAAGTGTGGCGAAACCGCGGGAAAGATGGGTTCGTGGAAGTCTCAGGGCGACTGGGGTTGTCGAAGGAGGTGCTCTCCCAGTCTACCGCGATAGCTTGCGGCGACCTCGACCACGATGGGGACAATGACCTCTGCGTTGCTGAGGAAAAGAGCATCCGGGTTTTCCTGAACCAGGGGGGCGAGAAGTTCCTGGAAACGGAAGGGAAGACTGTAGCCGCGGAGGGGGGAGCGGCACACGAGCTGCTGCTGGTGGATTTCGACCACGATGGTGACCTCGACGTGTACGCGGCGTTTCCGTCCGCGCCGGCGAGAATGTACCGCAACAATGGGAAAGCAGGCTTCGAGGTTGTGCCGGACGAAGCGGGTCTTTCGGGCGACGGCACACCCGTGACGCTGGTTTCCTTCGTGGATTTCGACGAGGACAATGACACCGACTTCTTCTTGACGCATTCGGGCAGTGCCAGCCAACTGCTTTCGAGCATGCGTATGAGGAAGTTTCAGGATGTCGCCAGTCGGATTGGCGTCGCCGAGCCGGCAAACCCCCGGGATGCCGCGATTGCCGATATTAACAACGACGGTTGGCCCGACATTGTTTTGCTCCTCGAGAACGGCGAAGTTGTGGCCCTGACGGGAAAACGTCTCGGAAAGCTTCAGCGATCGCTCATCGGCAAAACGGAGGGAGCTGGTCGTGCGCTCGCTTTCCTCGACTACGACAACGACGGAGATGAAGACCTTTTCGCAGCAGGGCGGCTATTCCAGAACGACACGGCGTTCACGGACGTCACGGCTGAAGTTGGTCTGCATCTGGAGAGGTCGGGTGGGCTGGTTCAGGCCGTAGCGGAAGATTTTGACCTTGATGGGGATTGGGACGTCGCCCTCTGCTGGGAAGATGGCCGGCTGGCGCTTCTCCGGAACCAAGGCGGCAACCGCAACAACTGGATTCGCGCGAGCCTCGAGGGGCTGCAGAGCAATCGCTTCGGCGCCGCGACCAAAGTGGAGGTCAGGGACGGCGATTTCTTCCAGAGGAAGATCTGCATGGGGCAGCCGCTTCTCTTCGGTTTGGGCGAGAGAAAGGCCCTCGACGTTCTTAGGCTTTGGTGGCCCACGGGGGTCGCTCAGAACATCCTCTCTCCAAAGGTCGGCGAGATCGTTGAAGTCCGTGAAAAGCTGGGTCCGCCATCGAGCTGCCCGTTCGTCTATGTGTGGGACGGGAAGAGATTCTCGTTTCTAACTGATGCGCTCGACGGAGCGGCGCTTGGCGTGCCGCTCGGAGATGGCAATTTCCTTTCGTACCGGAGCAAGGAGGACATTCTAATCCCCGGGTCGCGGATTCAAGCGAAAGATGGCCGTTTGGCTATCCAGTTGACGGGCGAGTTGCGGGAGCTGGTGTATCTTGATCGGGCAACGCTGACAGTGGTTGACAGCGCTTCCCATTGCGCGGTCTATCCCGACGAATGCGTCGGACCGCCCGCGACGGAAGAGACGCGTCTGTATTGTGTGACGGATCTGTGTCCGCCGGCTTGCGCCAGAGATGATCGGGGCAAGGACGCCACGCGGGTCGTGTCCGAGCTCGACGGGCGATATGCGGATGGCTTCGGTCTCACAAGGTTTCACGGGCTTGCGGAGACACATACGCTTACGCTCGATTTCAACAGCACGCCTGCGATGAATCAGCCAGCTCTTGTCCTGAGCGGCTGGATCGAGTGGATTGATGGGGATACCCTATATGCGCTCGGGCAAGGCGCGGGCCCGGCACCGCTCGGCCCGGTCCTCGAGATTGAGAGGGTGGACAGCGACTGGCAGAAGCTCAGCGACAACATCGGTGTCCCCGCCGGCATCGGAAAGACCGTTGTTGTGGAGCTGCCTCGCGGGCTTTGCAGGGACAGAACGCGGCTTCGCATCACGACCAACCTGCAAGTGTATTGGGACCGCATCGCCATCGGTGACGCCGGCGCCTCGAAGCCGGTCAGGCGGCAGGAATTAGAACTGGTTGAAGCCGACCTCCGCTTCCGCGGGTTCTCGGAGATTGTCCGCAGCGAAGAGAGCAAACCGCCGTCGTACAATTACGACAAGGTCTCGCTCGCGGCGCCGTGGCAGCCCCAGCAGGGGCTCCTCACCCGGTTCGGGGATGTTCTTGGGCTTCTTGCCGGCGCCGATGACCGGTTGGTAGTCTTCGGTCCGGGAGATGAGCTGGCCCTGACGTTTTCCGCCCCGCCGGAGCTTGCGTTGGGGCAGAAGCGGGATTTCGTCCTGCGGCTGGATGGCTGGATCAAAGACGCCAATCCGAGCACGTTCGCGGGCGACCGCGTCGAACCCCTGCCGTATCGGGGGATGAAGGGCTATCCCCTCGGTGCCGAAGAAGGACTGATGGACGATCCATCCCACGCCGAATATCTTAGCCTCTACAACACCCGTGCGCTGCGGCGCGATGTGGCGAGGTTTCACGGGACCGGCGATGAAGGGATTTAACGTCCTGCCCGCTTGCGGGCGGGAGCCGCGGCGTCAGCGGATGATCGCGGGAAAAGAGCTGCCGCGAGGGGATGTCCGTCGAGGAACTGAGCCGAAGCTGTCGGATTGGTTGATTTCGCCGAGGTGCCCTTCGCGCAACTGGACTGGCTGCGGGACGGCGATGTTGCCCCCGCCGTTGTCCCAGAGGACTTTTCCAGCGAGGCCGATGAAGCCGCTCATTTCGGCGATGGCGTCGCGGATGCGGGCACGATTGAGTCCTGCCTTTCGGACTGCCTCGATTACCATCGTCGCAGAATCGTACCCAAGGATGGCGTCATCGGACGGCTTTTCCCGAAAACGTGAGCGGTATTCCGCCGCGAATTCCTCCGAACCGCTCTCATCTGTTCCCCAGGTCAAGCGACAGGTCACAAGACCTTCGGCAGCGGCGCCCGCCTTATCGAGGGACGATGGCAACGAAAAACCGGGCGGTGCGAAAACCGGGAGCTTGATTCCTTGCTCGCGCAGGGCGATCAGAAGACGCAGCGATGGATCGGGAAGACCCCACAGGGCAATGCCATCCGCGGAGGCGGAAGAGACCCGATTGATTTGCTGAGAAAAATCAGTCTGCGAGGGGTCGAAGGTCAGGTGGAGGAGGGGAGCGACACGGTAACGGCGGAGCACGGTTGAGATTTCCGCCGCGCCAGCTCTACCATCATGGTCTGTGGAATTCAGGAGGACAATTCTGCGAACTCCCATTTTTGGGATGGCGACTTTTGCGAGCGTCTCGGCAACGGACCTGTCATCCGGCGGCAATCGGAACATCCACGGCACCGCCGTATGAGTCAGGCTTGAGTCGCCCGACAGGGGAGAGATGAGCGTGATGCGAGCCTTGACGGCGATTTGCTCGGCGATGTGGGTGGAAGCACCGTCAATAGAGCCAATGATGGCCCAGACGTTGTCCTGGTACACGAGGCGGGTCATTTCCTGCGAGCCCGCGCCCCAGGGATTATCCGCCCAGCGGCAAACCAACCGAAACGGTTTTCCCCGGCACCCTCCTTCCGCGTTGGCCTTTTCGATAGCGAGGGTCACGCCATGATAGAGATTCGTTCCGATCGGACTCTTCGAATGGTGGGGGGCGAAGAACCCGATGCCGATTTCTGCGATGTCCTGGGGGTCGGGCGCGCCCCTTCCCGGGCCGTGATAATCCGCTTTCTCGTCGAGGATACTCTTGTAGAAAGGCGCGGAAGTCCTCGGGTCGTTTTCGGACGCAGGGCATGCGGCCACCCGGACAACAAGCGTAAGGAAAGCGAGAAGCCATGGGCGCGCGATTCGGCACCACGCAAGAAAACGGTCGGGCGAGAGTTCAATCATAGGTTCGGCGCATCTTTGATGGCGGACGCTTGCTTTGTCTCGGTTTTTTCCGGCCCGAACAGTGCCTCACGACTGTAGAAGTTGAATTTCCCGTTTTCCAGGATCGCCAGGGAGGCGGGGCTGACGTCCTGCTGGATATGGTCGAAAATGATCTCCCCGGTGACGCCGTGGTAACGTTTGACCTCAGCCAGGGCATCCCGAATCAGCGCCCGGTTCAGCCCGCCTTTCTCGACCGCTTGAATCAGGAAGCGCGCCCCGTCGTAGCCGTGCGCGGCGTACTGCTCAGGCTCCTCCCTGAACCGCTCGCGGAATGCCTCTCGGAACTCGTGAAGCTTCGGGTCGTCGCGAGTGGGATCGTAGGGGTACCCGGCGATGACGGGTCCCGGGTTCTCGCCGACTGTCTGCAAAAACTCATCGCAGACAATCCGATCGCTCGCCAGAAACACCTGTTTCGTCAATCCCATGTCGCGCATCTGCTTGAGGATGAGACCGGATTCTTTGGCGTCGCCGTATGTGACCACGCCATCCACGTCCAGGCTCTTGATTCGCTCGAGTTGCGCGGTGAAGTCTGTGTCACCGACTTTGTACTGGACCTCCGTCACGAGGGGATGTCCAAGCCGCCGGTAGCCGTCGCGGAATTCGTCAATGTTGACGCGGCCATATCGGCTTCCGATTCGAAGGCCCGCGACCCGTTTCAGTCCAAGCTTCTGATACGCGTAATCGGCGAGGAGATAGCACATCTGCCGATCGTCGCTGATGACGCGGAATACCCACGGGATTTTCGTCTCGACGAAAGTCGGATCCGTGTCCCCGGTATTCACCCAGGGAAGCTCCGCCTTGAGGGACACGCGGATACCGATGTGGCTATTCGCTCCGTCAATTCCGCCAAGAATCGCCCAGACCTTCTCATTGTACGCGAGATGTATGATTTCGTTGCCGGAAGAGCCCCACAGTCCATTGTCGTTGCGGACCACCAACTCGTACGGGATGCGACCGCGATATCCCCCGCGTGCGTTCGCTTGCTCAAACGCGAGTTGCATTCCCTGAAGCATCTTGATGCCGAGCGTCTCCTCATGAGATGCGCCTCCAGTGGCAACAGAGACAGTCGGCTCAATAGGGCCGAGAAAACCGATTTTGACAGACTTCAATCCCTCCGGCTCCGGTTTCTCCCGGCCTGGTCCTGTGAACTCCAGTGGCTCCAGGAAGAATCGCTTGTAAGGCTCAGTGAAGTGTCCAAAGGGCATGTAGCGGTCGGGCGTGTTGCCGTATCGCTTCGGCGGCTGAGGAAGAGCCGCTGGCTGAGGAGAAGCCGTCTCCGTCTGCACGGCCGCCACTGCGGCCGAACTCACAATGAGTGCGAGGACAACGAAACTCAAGCGTTCTATCTGTCGCATGACACAACCTCCTTTATTTCGCCTCAGAGCCACCTTGCCGAGGGGCCTCCGCAGGCTTCGCTAATTCTTCGACTCTCACTCCGACCCAGCGTCCTTTGCCAATTCCGCGAGCCAGACCTTTCGAGGTGCCGGCCCAAACATCGTCGCCCTGAAACTCAACGTAGATCATGAAATTGTTCGGGATCGCGCCTTTTGTTGGCACGGTCTTAATGACCTGCTTGCCGCGTGAGACGATGGCAGTCCCGTCATTACCTTTCTCGTTCTTCTTGTACGTCACCCATGTATCCGTTGGGAAATCAACCATCGCCGACAGCCCCTTGTCCGTGCAGGCCCAGCCTTCCTGGTCCCGCGAATTTATCGAATTCACGAAAGTGCTGACAAGGCCGCTGTCGTGGTCCATGTAACCTCGCCAGTGCCTCCCATCGTATCGGCTCACCCCAAAGTAGGTCGAGGCCCACAAGATTCCCGACTCATAGGAAGCGGCTGTGGTGATGATGTGAATCAAACCATCGTCCCGGTATAAGTCTATTTCCATCTCTCCGTCCGGGTCCACGTGCGCCCTCCAGCGTTTGAGCTTGACGTCCCATTCTAAGATGCCCCCGCCCCAAACGGCCACGAAAACCTTTCCGTCGTTGTACCGGACATTGTAACACCAAATCTCCTCCATCGGGGCGTTCTTTTCCGTATAGATCGTCCATTCGCCCGTCACGGTGTCGTAGGAGCTAACGCCAGCAGTTGTGGCGGCCCAAATCATGTGGTCTTGAACAGCGACGCCGTACACTACGTCGTTGACCAGTCCGCTGTTGAGCTGGTGGAAGTGTTCGAACCGCCCCCCGCTGAACCGGCACAGCCCTCCGCCGAACAGCGCCAGCCAGACGTCGCCAGTCAGTGGGCTAACATCAATGCCGGTGATGACGTGCCAGGGCAGACCATCCTTTTTGTTCCAGGATTTGAACTCTCCATCTTCGTAACAGGCGAGACCGTCCTCCGTGCCGATCCAGACACGGGGACCGTCAGCCTTCAAAGCGAAGATGTGGTCGTTGGGGAGGGCGCCTTTTGTGTTCTCTGTGGTGAAAACCTCCCAGTTCTCATACACGAAGGGCATGCCTAAGGGAGCATTCTTCTTCGGCGGCTTGTCGCCGGGCAATGCCGCCACCGTTAGTGTCAGGAGTATGACCGCTGCAACACGACCGCACCATCTGTCCATAACGCGAACCTCCTTCTATAGGCCCCTGAGATATTCAATCAAGTCATTCAGTTGGTCTTTGGTCATATCGTTCACGAACCCGTGCTTGTCTTTAGGGTTAAATCTCGTCCAGATTTCCTCCAGCGTCTCCGCCCGCCCGTCGTGCAAATAGGGAGCCGCCTCATAGATATTGTTGAGATGTGGAACATCAAACGCTCCGTCCGTGTCCAGCCACGATTTCGTGCCGACATCGAACTTCTGGCAGTTTGTGTAGTATGGTGCAGGATGACACGTGATGCACCGTCCTTCCGGCGGAATGGGGCGCCCATCGTTAGTAACCGTTCGCTCGAAGAACACCTTACCACGCGACTGCGCGGGGGCCAATCCTTCCGGTCGCTGGTAGCGGTTGGGTGGGCGAGGAATTGTCGTGACGTATCGGTCAACGGCAGCAAGCTCTTCCGGCGTGAACGGGTCAACCCGCGTGAAGAAAACCGCGAGCCTCGCGCCGCACTGCCGGCTCAAGGAGGGGTTCTTGCCGCTCCACTTAAACGGTGGAGTGTCGTGAATCCCGCGCAGCGTGCGATTATCCACTGGATTAACCCCGATTCCGTCCGGCTCAATGTCGTAGGTCAAACCGTCCACGTTTCCGTCCGGATGGCAAGAATGGCAGGAGAATTGTCTCTGGAACGTGATGTCCGCGTTATGAAAAAGCCGTTCTCCGAACCGTGTCTGCGTGATTTCCTTCGCCCCGCCCAGGTCAATGGAGCCGACGACTTCCTTCTTGGCGGTGTCTATTATCGTGAGATCGTCATCGAGCGCGGCGGTGACGTACAGGAACTTCCCGTCAGGCGAAAGCGCCAACCCGCGCGGATTCCTTCCCGTCGGGATGCGCCGCACGACAAATTCTGTGGAGATGCCCAGATGATTCGGGATGACGTTCAGGCGCTCTTCCTCACTGGCGATTCCGAGAATGCTGAAGAGCCTTGAAAGGTCAACGACTGCGACCGCGTCAATGCCGCCGCCGGAGACGTACGCGTATTTCGCGCCAGGGGCGATGACGACGTCGGTCGGGTCAGCAAAGCAGGAATTCGGCTCATCGAGGAGAACTTCGTCCACTCGACCATCCTTCCAGATGATGCCCAAGCCGTTGGTGATAACCCAGCCCTGCAACACACGCGTCATCGGGACCACGTTTTTGGTCCGCAGCATCGTTACAAGAGCGAACTGGCCATCCGGGGAGAACGCGATGCCCTGCACGAGGTTGGTCTCCGGCACGCGTATGCGGTTGACTACCTGTTTCTTCCCGGTGTCAATGACGGTCACCTCCGACATGGAGGTTGTCCGGAAGGGAACGAGGTGCGAGAGGTAGTTGGTCACGTAAATCGTCTCGCCGTTGGGCGAACGCTCGACGCCCCACGTTCCCCGAGCCGCCACGAGCCTTTTGACCTCCGTCGCCTTGTGAACGTCAATCACCGACACGTTGTTGGTTGCCCCGTTGGCGACATAAAGGGTGTCGCCGCTGACGTCCGTTACAATCCCGTGAGGTTCGTCCCCCACGGCGATGGTCGCGGCAACCTTGTTCGTCGCGAGGTCCACGACAGAGACCGTGTCCGAACTGCGGTTGGTAACGTAGGCTATCGTTTCCGTGGGATTCAGGCAGACGCCGTGAGGCTGACGCCCCACCTCGACCTCCGCAACCACCTTTCGAGTTTCAAGGTCCACAATAATCAGCGAGTTCGAGCCTTCGCAGGCAACGTAGGCGCGCCGCCCGTCTTTAGAAAGGACGAGGTTAAATGGTGTCTTGTACTCAACCGAAACCGACGGGGGCTTCAAAGGCTGCCTGGGGTGGGAGACCGTTTTCCAGGCCGCTTCGAAACTGAATTGCTCCAAAGAGGCGGGACAGTCCCCACTGTGGCAGGAACGGCATGTCTGCTGGTTCGGAATCACAAGCCCTGCGGCCATTGCCGCTTGCCTGTCTCGCATCACGGTCTCCTTCGAGTAGTCGCTTCCGGGGCCATGACATGATTCGCACTGCACCCCGTGCTCAACCTCGAACGAGTCGGCAAAACCCTGCTCCCTCTCCTGAAAGCCTGTGGCATGGCAGCGGAGACATTCCGTCTTCGTCTGAGGATTGCCCGGGACTCCGGCTTTCTCCGCCGCTTGCCATGCCCGAGAGGTCCCCAAAACCGCCCAGGCTTCTGCGTGAGCGGACCACATCCACAGGGCGAACTGACCTCCGTTTCTCGTCTCGGAGTGGCACTGCGCGCATGCCTTCGCGCCAACAAAGTGTCGGGTAGTTTGCGCCATCGGGAAAACGAACGAAGGACGCATCACAACTTCGCTCCCGACATGGGAGATTTCCGCCAGAGCTTTTTGGTAATCGAATTCTCCGCTCTTGACCACCTTCGTGTGGGTGTCCTTGTGTCGGTGGCAAATCATGCAGTCCTACTATGAGTGTTACACTGTGTAACACTCGTAGTAGGTAATCATGAATCATACCCCAGGCGTCGACACCTAGCAAAATGTAGCGCTACCGGCGCAACCGGTGTCGATAGGAGCAGAAGCCTTGCCAAAATAGCAGTTGACAAGGCAGGCCCCGTGCCTCAAGATTGCGCGTGAGATGCCCCTAAAGTCCTTTGACCCTTGAGGTCAGATCCCCAGGCTCGGCACGAAGCGGGAGATGACACTGACATGTCGCGACGCGAAGCACCAATAGTAGACTCGTTCAAGCCCCGCAAAGGCGAAGAACCAGACCAAGTTCAAATGTGTCGTGCATGTACGGCGTGGCAGTGCGATCAGCGTCTCCCCCGCGGCAGAGATCGTCCCCGGATTCGGCTGGTGCGCCTAGCGCGCAGATGTCGTCTGTCCAGGCTTGGCCAGGGGTCCCCTGTGCCGGATTTGGCACCGGCCCCGCGGGCCCGGAGGGACCTCGTCCGGTAGTCCTGGCGCACCTGACCAGGCCCTGCCAGGCGCTTGAAGCGCAGCCCGTCGGCGCGCGCCACTCATGGGTCAGCGGAACCATGTCGGACGCCTGGGGGGTGGGCATGGGCAGTGCTGCGACCGAACTCCCATGTCCGCTCTTCATCGCTTGCACGTGAAGCCCTGCGGGCCCATGGCAAACTTCGCATTGTACGCCGTCTTCGTGGTGAAAGGTCGGATCAATCTGCCAGGGCTCCGCCGTGGAGGCGGTGGCGTGGCATCCTTGGCAAATCGCGCTTTCCCGCGGCTCGATATCTACACCCGAAATCTCCGCGACCTCAAAAGTCTGCGGGAGGCTCAGGGCCGCATACGCTTTCGCGTGCTTCGAGAGCCGCCAGAGGCTGTACTGGTCGCAGCCCCTTTTCCCCCCGTGGCACGGCATGCACACCCGCGACCCGACGTAAAACGAGGGTTTTGGGCGCTGGGGGGCGCCCAGAGATAAACCCAACAGGACCCCAACACCCGACAGGACTATGATTGCAGCCGGCAGGTAGCGCTTCATACTCCCGATCCTCATGTCACTCTCGCACCAGTTCCTTGACCGTCAGGATTTGGTTTGCCTTCACTCGAGTCAATTCTTGAATTCGCCCGCTTGGCCAGCGGATTTCAATGCTGGAAACTTCAGTCTCTTTCCCCAACCCGAAATGCACCCGCAAGTCGCTGGTGGTGAGATACGAAGAACCCGACCTCACATTGGCAATCTGGGTCAAGCCGCCCGCTGTGAGCCGGATGCGTGCCCCTATCCCACACCGGTTGCTCCTCTTTCCTACCGTGCGAATAAAGAGCCAATGATTCCGATTTCCTCCGTCGTTGCGGAGGAGAATCGCACGGCTGTTCAAGTTCAGTATCACAATGTCCATGTCGCCGTCGTTATCGTAATCCCCAACCGCTGCTCCTCGCCCCATGTATTCGTGCTCAAAAGGTTCTCCAGACCTCGACGACACATCAACAAACCTCCGCCCGCGGTCATTTCGGAACAGAACATTCTCCTCTTCCTCCATCCTGTGGGGGCTGCTGTTGGTGATGAAGAAGTCGAGGTATCCATCGTTGTCATAGTCAAACAGGTTTCCCGACCAACTGTTGAACTGCCCCATGACGGAAGCAACTCCCATGAGACTGCTTATGTCCTGGAACAACCCGTTGCCCACGTTGCGATAGATGCAGCAGTACCCGAGGTCTGGAACCGTCAAGTCCATAAACCCATCCCGGTCTATGTCCCCCGAAGTCCGGCCCCATCGCAGAGGTGGATTCGCCGTTCTCACCGAACGCCGTGCCGGACATCAGCGCAATCTCCCGGAACGTCCCGTCCCCATTGTTTACGTGCATGTGGTTTTCCATGACATCGTTACTCACGAAGATGTCCATGTCTCCATCTTCGTCGAAGTCGCCGGAGGTTACCCCCATTGCCCGGCCTTCGGGATTATAAAGTCCCGCCTTCTGAGTAACGTCCTCGAACGTGCCATCACCTTTGTTTCGATACAGAACGTCTTTCAGTTTTCCCGCCAGATGCCGACCGCTTGGGTGGCTCACCACCCTGTCATAGGCTCCGTTTACCAGGTACATGTCCAGGTATCCGTCGTTGTTGTAGTCGAAAAAGGCACATCCCGCCCCGGTCGTCTCCACGATGGAGTCCAGATTGTCGTCCCCGAAACTGTGCACAAAACGGATTCCTGCCTCTTCCGTCACGTCTGTGAATATAGGCAGCTCCTCTGCCGCAAACAGGACCGCCGGAAGAATCAAAACCATGAACGCTTCAAGCAGAGAGAGCTTGTGCATATCACTTTCTTTCCTCTGCTGTTTTCGGAACAGCCGGTTCCTTCGCCACATCCTCCGGCAAAGGACGGTTGTTCCATTGCGCACCGAGATCAATCCACTTGATGAAAAGCTTCCGCTCCGTGTCGCTCAAAGGCGATTTCGGGGGCATCGCCGAAATGGACTCCCCGCTGCCGGAGGTTTCATCCTTGTTGTCCACTCGCGCGCCGAAAAGGCGCCACACGAGCGGGCTTTCCCGGGCGCTCCCCGGTTTCACGTACCGTCCGGCGAGTTGTTCTGTTCCTTCCTCCTTGGGTGAAAGGAGCACCTCATAGGCGAGAGGGAACGCGGAGCCAGGAGCTTGGGTCTCGATGTCTGCGAGGTCCAATCGCGGATGCTCTCGGGTGTGGCACGACAGGCACCGCCCCTCGAGCAACGGTGCAATCTCGTGGCGAAAATCTACCGTTCGACGCTTGTCTGGCGGGGCAGTGAAAATAGCCGGCGGCTTGGCCACCGCCTCAGCCAGTCGGTTGGGAGGAGTCATCTCCCTGTCCTCATGGCAGCCGATGCAGCCGCGGGCTTCCTTTGGCATTGCCCACATCCAGCTCCGGTGCGTCATGACTGCCATACCCTTTTTGTCAAGAAGCTGAAACGCAATGGGAGTCTCCGCCGGCACGCGAATGTAGAAGGAACCGTCGTCCGACAACGGCGCCTCCCCAAGGATTCGCCTCGGGCCAAATGGGGTGCAAGAGTACTTGGACGCTCCACGAACGGAACTCGGCGCCCGTCAAGCGCGTTCCGTCCAGGACATTGCCCAAAAATGGCTGGGGTGGTGATGTAACTTCCTGGTAATGGGGGAGAAATCGAAATTGGCAAGTGGGAGGGGTGGCTTTTTGTGGAAAAATGGGGAATCTTTTTGAGGAAAAAGGAGACCTCCTGGGGTAAAAGTTTTGGGTCAACAAGAGGTCGTAACCCACAGGAGGTCCAAGATGGATCGCACACAAATTGCGAATAAACTGAAAGGGCAGATTCGGGAATTTTCTGGGAAACTTTCTTTCTCGGGGCCATTGACAAAAGTGCCGAAGGAGTATATATGTTTACGATGCCAGCTAAAAGCAACTTTTTCGGAGAAGGACATGACGAAGAAGCATCTGTCCGGTGGCAAAGGTCTGCTCGTTTTCGCTGCATTGCTTGTCAGCATAGCTACACTGTTGTGTTTACTGGTTTTGGGCCCTGTCCATAACCATAGCGATTTCAAAACCCACAGGGATTGCTCAGCCTGCCACTGGCAAGCTTTCTTTTCCCTTCTCCTCCATGAGGGAGTAGCCCTCGTTTTGATTGTCCCGGTTGGCTTCTTGGCGACACTGTGGGTACCACTTCCTGTCTCGGCGCGGTCAACAGGGCAACTCTCCATCCGAGCTCCCCCCCGCCTCCTCGACTAACGTGATCCTTCTTGTCCCTGAGTGGTCTTCAAATCCTTAGTTTCCCGGTTCATTGACCCTTTTGAAGCAAGGCAACCCCTATTTCACCTTGAGGAGGCAAAGACTCCAATGCGTTGGCACAAATGGAAATGCTTGATAGGTGTGTATATTGCACTTCTGACGCCAATGACAGCATGTCTTGGCGAAGAAGAAAACGGCAATCTGAAGGCGGAACTTGAAAAGTTAAAGGCCGAATTCGAGGAGATAAAAGCTTCTTACGAGGCGAGAATCCGAACGTTGGAGAAAAAGATCACTGAGCAGGAAGGCCTGAAAGCGACAATCGAAGAGAAGCAGAAGGAGATTCGAGCCTTGGATGAGAAGCTTGCTGCCCTGAAGAAACAGGGAGAGCTGGAGGAGCTTGGCGAGAGAGTAGGGCAGCTGGAAAAGGCTGAGGTACTCCGCCATAAGGCGGCGCCCGTAGGGGCATACGGAGGTCTGATGAACCCGGATGCAAGCCTCGTAGCGGACGTCAAGGGGCTTCTCACGGACAACGATACCGACCCCCTCGACGAGAAAATCATGCTCGAGGAGGCGGAACTCGCCATTCAGGGTTACCTCTACCCCGGAGTTCGGGCGGACTTCATTGGCGCCGTCGGGCAGCATCCGGAGGATGGCGGACGGATCCACACGGACGTGGGAGTGGAAGAAGGGTACGTGTCGCTCCTGGAACTGCCTGCGAATTTCCAGCTCCAGGTGGGACGCAAATTGCTCGATTTCGGAAGGCTTAACCCGATCCACCCCCACCACTGGGCCATGCCCGATGCGCCCCTGCCGCTGCGCCGCCTGTTTGGAGACGATTCCTGGTACGACGATGGGTTGCAGGTGAGCACCCTGATTCCAAACCCGTGGAAGCTCTATTTCAAGGTCCAGGGAGGTATCTGGAACGGAAGGTCGCTCGCTGAGGACGAACCCGAAGAGTCTGGCGGTGTGCGCGAGGCCGGAGGGTTTCAGGGGCCTGTAGCCTGGCATGGGCACGTTTTCACAGGACGTGCAACCCTCGATCTCCCTCTCAGCCGCGAGACGAATTTGATGGCGGGCTATAGCTTCGCAGGGGACGAGGGTACGCAGAACGCGCTTCATGGGCTGGACCTGACGTTTATTCACCGCTGGCCGATGACTTACAGGAAGATACGCTGGCAGAACGAGTTCTTCGTCGGCGACTTTGAGCTGGGGGAAGACCCTCTTCCCGCCCGGCTGGACACAGGGACACACGATGTTGAGGCGTGGGGACTCTATTCCCTGCTACAGCTGACGCTCACCAAATACTGGGAGACCGGCGCCCGCTTCGACTGGTGGGATGGCGACTACCTGGACGACGAGTGGGGTGCGACGGCTTTCCTGAGCTATTACTTCACACACTCGATGTACCTGAGGACTGCCTACAGCTACAGCCGGCTTGCTGGCGGGGAGGACGAGCATGCGTTCCTTCTCCAGTTCGTATGGGGACTTGGTCCGCACGCTCACCGGCTTGAGGATTGACATGCTTTGTAATTGGAGGTGAACGACAGATGAAGGTTCTGATGAAAGCAGCAATCATTGCTCTTTGGCTGACGATAGCCGTGCCATGTCTTGCCGCAAACAAACTTAACGTGGTCGCTTCAACATTGGAAATGGCGGATATTGCCAGCCAGATTGGAGGCGATAGGGTGAGCGTTTACGCCATTTCAACCGGCAAGTACGACCTTCATTTTTTCGATCCCCGACCGAGCCAGGTGATGAAGTTAAGGTCGGCGGACCTATTGATCGTTGGCGGCCTGGACCTGGACGTCTGGATTTCTGGGATGATTGACGCGTCTCGCAACCCAAAGATCAAGTTCGGCGCGCCTGGGTACGTGGATCCGTCCGATGGCGTGATGCCGATCCAGGTGCCGAGGGGGAGGATTGATGGGGCGATGGGGGACGTCCATCCGTACGGAAACCCTCATTACTGGTTCACTCGAGAGAACGCGCGGATTATTTTGGAAAATATCACGAAGGGTCTGATTCGCGTCTCGCCGAAGGATGCGAGCCAGTTTGAGAAGAACAAGGAGGCATACCTCAAAAAGCTTGATAGCGTCTTCGAGGAGCTCCACAAAAAGTTGGCCCCGTTCAAGGGGACAAAGGTCATTCAATATCATCAGTCGTGGGATTACTTTTGTTCGGAGTTCGGCTTAGAGATAGTCGCAAGCCTTGAGCCGAAACCGGGCATCCCGCCCTCTGCCTCCCATTTGTCCCAGGTGGTTGAAAAAGCGCGGCGGGAAGGCGCCAAGCTGATGCTGATTGAACCTTATTACCCGCAGCGCCCGGTTGAGTTCGTGGCTCGGGAGACTGGCGCGAAGGTTCTTCGTCTGCCGTTTTACGTCGGAGGCAAAGAGGGAATAGATAGCTACCTCGAGAATCTGACCTACATCGTTGACCAGATCGTGGAGTCGCTATCGCGATGAATCACAATCGGCGAACAAACGACGCGGTGGTTGAGTTTCAGGATGTTTCCCTGGGGTACGGTCGTGTGATAGCTCTGACGAACCTCACGTTCTCCATAGCCGAGGGTGATTTCCTGGGGATTATCGGCCCGAACGGCTCAGGAAAAACGACAATTCTGCGGGCGATCCTGGGGACGGTCAAACCGTTCCGGGGCTCAATAACCGTTCGGGAATGGCTAAAGTTCGGCTACGTCATGCAGCGGCAGTCTCTGGACGAGATTTTTCCGCTTTCGGTCTTGGAAGTGGTCTCAATGGGAAGGCTTGGGAGAGCTGGGCCGATTCGCCGCTTTTCGAGGGACGACAATGACAAAATTGAGCGAGCGCTTTCTATCGCGGGAATCGCTGGTCTCAGCCGCACGAAGTACCGCGAGCTCTCCGGTGGACAAAAGCAGCGTGTTCTGGTGGCACGGGCGCTGGCGTTTGAGCCGGACGTATTGCTCCTCGACGAGCCGACAAACGACCTCGACATTCAGGCCGAGGAGCAGATAATGAACTTGATCCGCGATATCCGCTCTTCCACGGGCATCACGATAGTGCTGGTCAGTCACTTCCTGAATGTTGTCTTCAACCACGCACATCGCGTGATGTTTCTGAAGGACAAAGAAGGGCGCATTTACGAAAGACATGAGGCGCTGCGACCGGAACTGCTGAGCGAGATATATGGAATTTCCATCCAAGTGGAAGTCGTTGATGGCAGGCCTGTCATCGTGCCTCGGGGAGAAAAGGATGTCGCACTTCATTAAAATGGTTTCGCTCTCAGCTTTCTTCCCGACGGAAGTGTTCACGCAGCCTTTTCTACGGTACGCCCTTTTTGCCGGCCTTCTTGCGGGGAGCGTGTGCGCCTTCCTCGGGGTCTATGTGATCTTAAGGAGAATCGTCTTCCTCGGAGTCGCGCTTTCGGAAACCGCGGCGCTCGGTGTCGCTCTTGGGCTGTTCGTGGGATGGAACCCCGAAGCTGCCGCGTTTGGATTGACTCTGGCGGCAACCCTCCTTTTCTCCCTTCCAGGGCGTTACCAGGTTGTTTCCAAGGAAAGCCTCACCGGCTGGGCGTATGTGGTTGCGGCAGGAGCATCAATTATCCTGATTGCCAAAAACCCCGTGGCGGAGGCTCATGGGCTGGATGTTGTATCAGGACAGTTGTTGTACGCCTCCCACAAGGAAATTTGGCAACTGGCGGCCTTGTCAGCTCTGGTATTTCTGACTTTTCTATCGTTGCATAGGATGTTCATTTTCGTTTCCTTCGATAAGGAGACCGCCCGCTCCATGGGCTTGAGAACTTGGCTTTATGAAACCGGCTTCTACGCGTGCCTGGGCCTTTCCATCTCTCTTGCCATGAAGACCGCAGGGATTCTCTTCGTGTTCGCTTCGCTTCTCATCCCCGCCATGATTGCCCTCACCGTTTTCCGACGGATGTGGCTCATTTTGCTTGGGGCTGTTCTCGTGGTGATAGTGTCCGTCCCCACTGGCATAAGCCTCTCGTTCCGGGCAGACCTTCCGACCGGCCCCGCCGTGGTTTGCGTGTACGCGGCGCTGTTCGTGGTCGTTTCAGCTGGCAGAGCCGCTTGCTCGTTGTTTCGGCGCGCTGGATAAGAGCGGAAGGCGCGGCGCCTCCCGAGGAATCCCGATTCCACAGGCCTCATTTGTGGTGAGTACAGCTCTTTGGCGGCAGAGACCACAGGTATGGAACATCCCCCGGCGAGGCGTTCGCGGGCGCCTATCGGGTTTCTCTCCATGCCACTCGATACGAGGCGGAACAGCACCCAGAACGAGCAACACGTCATCCGGGATCAACCCGGAGAGGAAAATCGCGCCGTGGCGGGGCTCCGATTCTGTCCGAGTTGTTGGGGAGGCGGTCGGACCTCGGGCTGCGGACCCTTTCCTCCCACCGAGCCTCGGGTTACATTCTTTGAAGGAACAGCTTCCTACCTCGACTCCAAGGTCTGGCACGCTGCCGGTGCCCGGCTAAAGCGATGGCCCCATCCTCCGGCATCCGCGCCCGCCGCCGAGGGCGGGGTCAGGGTACCCGAGTCGAGGCTATCGGTTCACATTTCGACGGAAAGTAGCTTCCGCAAATAACCAGCTAATGGCGACAAAAGCCAAAGCGACGAGAGCGGGTATCCAGGGAGAGCGAAACCCCGAACGCCCTGAAAGGCCGAATCGAAGCAGCTCGACGACGTACGTTAACGGCGACAGCATCGCTACCGGCCTCAGCCAGGTCGGTAGTCCGTCCAGCGGCATGAAAACACCGCTGACGAACAGGATCGGGAACCTGATGAAATTCAATAGGGTCATCGCCTCGAAGACCTCCTTAACCATCACCGCGGCGATAAGCCCCAGGAGCGAGAACGTGGCGGCTCCCAATAGCAGGCCCAAGATGAGAAATGCCGGGTTTGCCAGGGACACGCCAAGCAATATGCAAAGGCCCACCGTCAGAACCAGGGAAGTGCCGATGCCGTAGATGCCAGCACTCAGCGCCTTGCCGAGAATGATAGTGCGATGGCTCACGGGGGCGAGGAGAAGCCGCTGCAAGGTCCCGGAGCGCTTCTCGAAGGTGATGACGATAGCCGCCATCGAGGTGTTGCCGAAAAGCAAGGTCATCGCGACGATCCCTGGGGCAACGGCAAGATACCTGGTCGGCTCTCTCACGTACACGGCGAGCATGAGTATGGCGGGAAAAAGAAGTGCCCACGTGATAAGCGGCGGCTTGCTGTAGTAGCTTTCGATGTCTTTCCGGCTGATGAAAAAGGCGCGCGCCGCTTGGCTCATTTCCCTGCCTCCTCTCGGCCAGAGTGCCCTTCCAAGATCGCCACAAAAGCGTCCTCCAGTGTCGGAGTGATGGTGCCGATCTCCGAAACCCGAAGGCCTTCTTTCTCGGCAAACGACACGAGCTGTGCGACCGCGGCGTGCGTATCGGTAACCTCAAGCCGCCACGCCCCATCCACGGGGCAAACCGATCGAACCGCCGGACATCCCTTGCGGAGCGCTCCTTCCGCGACATCCGCGGAAAACGTCACCGATACCGTTTTGGCTTTTTCGACTTGCTGACGAATCTCCGCCGGAGTGCCCGCAGTGACAACCCGTCCCTTGACCAAGACAAGAACCCGGTCAGATAGAGCCTCGGCTTCCGCCAGGTTATGGGTTGTAAGGAAAACCGTCGTGCCGCGCCCCCAGGCGCGGTTGAGGGCCCGGATCAACGAGCGCAGCGCGCGGGCGCTGGGCACATCCAGTCCGGTGGTAGGTTCGTCCAGAAAAAGCACCTCCGGTGAATGCACGAGCGCCGCCGCGACCGTCAGTCGTCGCTTCAACCCGCGGGATAGCGCTCGGAACGGAGCAGTCGCCTTATCGGTGAGGTCGAAGATGGTGAGAAGATCGTCTGTTCTCTTTCGTCGAGACGCGCGGGATAGACCGTACAGTTCGCTAAGGTATTCAAGGTTCCTGCGACAGGAAAGTTCCGGATACAGGTTCGACTCCTCTGGGACGACCCCGATTCGCTGCTTCACGGCGACGGGATCACGTGTAATGTCCAGTCCGCAGACCCGCACCTCTCCAGCATCTTGCGGAAGCAGACCGGACATGATATTGATCGTGGTCGTTTTCCCCGCACCGTTTGGCCCAAGATACGCAAAGACTTCCTTCCTGTATACGGCGAAGCTCACCTCGTCAAGGGCACGAACCTCGCCGTAACTCTTGCATAGCCCCCGGACGTAAATGGCCGCGTCGCTGGCTTCTGCCGGGTGTCCGCTCACTTCTTCCGTGTCTGTGGGGCGCACGGATGCTCCTTGACGTCGCCGTGACATTTCTTAATCTGGTGCGGGGAACACTCCTCGGGCTTGCCGGTCAGCTCTTGCGGTTTCTGGCATCCTTTGTTCTTGCGTCTCATGCTTTCGCTCCTTTCTTTGCAGTCCTGCCAGGGTTCACCAACGACCCGGCGCTCGGCTTCAAAGCAAGAAGCCGCCCTGTCGCATCTTTCCACCTCGCAAGGGTCTTTGCATTCAAACGGTAGTGGACATAGTAGCCTCGTTTCTCTGAGATAACCACCCCGGCGTCTCGCAGCACGCGTAAGTGTTGCGATACGGCTCCTTGGGTCAGCCCGAGGCGGACGGAGAGCGCCCCCACGCAAAGGGGTCGGCTCTTGAGCAGCTGCACGATCCGGACTCGCGCTTCTACTGAGAAGACTTTGAAAATCCGAGCCACTTTGGCATGCTCGATCATGACAAATGTCTCCTTTAGTATCCGCTAATATACTAATTGGATTCTGGTGTCACGTCAATCAGAAAATTGCACCCGGGGTTACGCATCAGTTATTGACCATTTGGTCGGTGGTATTGGAAAAGCAGGACATAAGAGGCAAGGCTTTTCGGAAAGCCGGTCGAGGACGTTTTTGAACCGTCCTTGAAAGTCAAAAAAGCATTTTTGCCGATAGGATGCGCTTGATCGTCTCCCGCGTGCTGGGAACGGTGTCAAACCAGTAACTGACCTCAACTTTGAGATTGACCAGTGGACTGCGGAGCTGCCTTTCTGCAGAGCGGCTTTTTTGTGGTCAGGCTACGTCCCTACCCCGGCGATAAAGCCGGCGTCCGCTTTGGTGAAAACATGCCCTTCGCACTCTCAGCGCCAGGATTCTTACGGACACATTTCTCGATGTAGCCGCCGGAAGACCGCCCCGCGAAATTTGCCCCGAGAAGGACGACTTCAGGTTTCGGTCTCCAGTGGTGGGTTGCATTATCGTCAGCATCCTGCTAAGTTTGATACTGACGCTCTTCCTTTGAAAAGAACTTGAGGAATCCCGCAAAATCGGTAAGACAAAACGAGGAAGATGAAAAAGGTAGCGATTCTCGCTTGCACAGGCATGGGCCAGGTCGTCGGAACCATTAGCCGCCAAATTGGGTACCGCGTCTGCGACGATCTGAGGCCAGAGCAAACCGTGCTCGTTTGCCTCCCAGCCTTGGTCAAGGGTGTCGAGGAAGACATCGGGTTCATCCAGCAATACCCGGTGCTTGTGATCGAGGGGTGCAACCACAGGTGTGCCACCCATGCAGTTCGAACCCGGGGCGGTGAAGCTGCTGCGGAGTTGTACATTCCGGCTATTCTTCGGGGGTCGAAGGTGAGGATCGAGAGGGAAGGGCGAAGAGCGCTCCGAGCGGAAGAGATCAGCATCGTCGAAAAAGGCGCTGGGAGAGCCATTCGCCTGGTTGACGAGCTATTGGGAGGATCACAGAGATGAACGCTCGAGGGAAGTACATCGCCGAGTTTGTTGGGACGTTCGCCCTTGTCTTCATAGGGTGCGGGACATGCATTGCGGCTCATCAGTTTCCTGAAGAAATCAGGCATGTCGGCGTAGCGCTCGCTTTTGGATTTGTAGTTACGGCGATGGTCTATGCCTTCGGTCACATTTCGGGCACGCATATCAATCCCGCGGTAACGGTCGCATTCGCGGTCGCCAAAAGGTTTCCGTGGGGGAAGGTGCCGCAGTACGTGGGGGTTCAACTGGCAGGTGCTCTGTTGGCCAGCGTTACTCTCCTTCTGGTATTCGGCAATGTTGCGAGGGAAGCGGCGTTCGGGGCGACAGTCCCCCTTGGCAATAACGTTTGGCAGGGTCTGACACTGGAGGCGATCCTCACTTTCCTCCTGATGGCCGTGATCATGGGCGTTGCCTCAGATGCGAGGGCAGCCCCCGGCATCGCAGGGGTCGCAATCGGTATGACTGTTTCGTTTGACTGCCTTGCAGCCGGGAAGTGTTGCGGGGCATCCATGAATCCCGCCCGCAGTCTTGGGCCAGCGATCCTGGCTCAAGGGGCCGCCCTCCGCCACCTATGGATTTATTTCTTAGCGCCCGTCCTGGGGGCCATTGCTGCCGCGCTGACATACGAGCGAGTGCGGGGCGGAGAAGAGTTTGCCTCGCCTGTTCCTCGCGACCTCCGTGTAACTCGCCGGCCTCCCAAACCGGGGCCTTCGGGCTGACCGGGTACGCCGCGACGTGTCTTGCTGCGAAAACACCTCCGGTTGGGGAACACCGAAGGATCGGCGTTGTTATAAGGCGGTCGTTGACGCGACCGCAAGACCTCGCACCTCCTCCTTGCCCTGGAAGGGGTCTCGCGTCCCGGGCGTACGTCTCCAGAGCTTCCATTCATGTTCTCGGAGAAAGGCGCTTTCGAATAGTCCACGGGTGACCCGAACACCTTGCATATGGTGCCGGTCGAAGCTCTTTCAGCTTTCCGACAGCCGATTCGCTTCGGAGTTTCGTTTTGAGGATTTGGCGTATGTCTCCAGGCCGTAGGCAAAGGGCGTACAAATACGATAACCACAACGGTCGCTTTCACGCTTTAGCCTGTCGGTATGGCAAATTGAGGGGCTTTCCTGAAGATGGCCTCAAGGGTCCTCCGGATGCGATTGGCGGTCGCTGTTTATGCCTTGTGAGTGCCGCGAGCCTGGGTCAAACCCTTCCGGCCGCGTTGCGCTTTCCTCGTGAGGTTGACCGGTAAGGATAACACGCAGCGTTAGAGGATAGGAACAGCTTTCAGGAGGAAGCGGTCGGGGAGGTCATGAAGGAGTGCGAGGGAAAAACCGCTCTCGCGGAGGAGCCCTTCGAACTCCGCGTTGGTGGGGAGAAGATGCGTTGAGAGAATGCCGCCTATTGAGGAGTGGAGCGAATTGACCCATTCACGGCTGTGCGTGTGAGCGACCCAGAGAACGCCTTCCTTACGCAGTATCCGATGGAATTCGCACAATACCGCGGAGGCGTCTTCGAAATGCGGGAATGCGTTCACGCAGACGATGGCATCGAATTCTCTGTCAGGAAGGGGAAGGCTCATGGCGGAGGCCTGGGCAACCTCCACGTGCGGCGGAAGATTTCTGGCAACACATTTTCCGACCATGCGGGGAGAGATGTCGAAAGCGAATACCTTCCCTTTCGGGCCGACCATCTCTGCCAAAAGCCGAGTCAGCCGTCCTGTGCCACAGCCCGGCTCCAGGGTCTTGTGCCCCGGCAGAATGCTCATCTGGCGAACCAAGTCAGTGGCGATGAGCATCTCTTCAGGCGAAAACTCGTCGAAGACGCCCTCGTCGGCGCACCAATCAAAATAATCAGCAAGCGAACTGCGCGCCTGCGAATTCCTTCTTATCACACCCGCTTCACTCTCCTTTCCGAAAAACACAACGATAAGATACTGCTCCCGCGAGAAGAACACTGGAGAAAAGGACAATGCAGGCGCCCGCGGGCAGGTCGAGATAATAAGCAACGATGAAGCCCCCCAAGGCGCTGAGAGCGCCGAAGAAAACCGCGACAGCAACAGCGCGACGATAACTGCGGCAGACCTGAAGCGCCGCAACAGCCGGGTTGACCATCAGACCATATATCATCAAGCCCCCGACGGTGCTGAGGTTCACAGTAAGAGTGACCCCGCAGAAAGCCAGGAATAAGCCCCAGACGAATCCTTCGTGAATGCCGGAAGCCTTAGCCAGCATCCGGCTGAAAAGGATGGCTTTCATTTCCTTGGAGAACACGAAAACGAAAAGCAGAAGGACCATCGAAGTTGCTGTGATGACGAGGAGATCGCGCCCACTGACAAAAAGCAAGCTTCCCCATATAAGTCCGAGGACGCGAGACTTCGGCCCGGGCGCCAGTCCTATGCCGAGGAAAGCCAGGCCCATGGTCAGCGAAAGGATCACTCCCAGAACCACATCGGTATTGATCCCGACACGCTCCTGGCTCACGAGGCTGACGACGAGGGATGCGACTGCCGCGGCGACGATTCCGCACAGCGTCTGCGGCCAGCCCAGGAGATGGCCAAAGATGGAGCCCGCCATCGCAGCGTGGGACATGCAAATGCCGATGAGAGGGATGCGCATACCGACGATGTAAAGGCCAAGCAATCCCGTCGAAGCCCCTCCTGCAACGGCAGCGGCGATGACCGGAATGAAATATGGATCAACCAGCCGCATTTTCTCCCTCTTTTGTTCCAGCGCTGAGAGAATGAAATCGGCCAGCGCGGATCACGGTCTCGACGCTGCAGTCGAAGAGCCGGGAAAGTGCGGCGCTCGAAAGAGCCTCTCGTTTGGGACCGATGGAGACGATTTCCCCACCTTTCATCAAGGCCACTTGCTCACAAGAAGGGGGTAACTGCCATGTCTCGTGAGAAACCATTACAACCGTTATATCGAAATCATTGAACAATTGCTCGACGAGCTGAACTAATTGCTCCTTCCAATCGAGGTCGAGGTTTGTGGCTGGCTCGTCGAGGAGAAGGAGTTTCGGTTCCTGAACCATAGCCCGCGCAATGAGAACTTTGCGTTGTTCGCCTCCAGAAAAGCTCCGATAGGTACGGTCCGAAAGGGCTTTCAGTCCCAGCCGGTCTATCCATAGCGCGACATTGCAGTGCGCTTCCGCGTCCAGCTTTCTAAAGAGGCCTTTCCGTCCAAAGAGGCCCATGGAAACGATGTCCCGGACCGTAAAGGGAATCTCGGCCATGTACTCGAGCGTCTGGGGGACATAGCCGATCAAACGCTGGATCGAAGAGCGGTCCCATGCGGAGGCGTGCAGGGAGTCGCGCCCAAGGATTCTTATCTCTCCGTCGTCGGGGCGAAGGAGAGATGCGCACAGCCGAAGAAGCGTGGTCTTGCCGGCGCCGTTGGGGCCAATAACACCAAGAAATGACCCTGACCGAACATGCAGTTCGGGGATGTGGAGGATTCGACGGCGGGCTCTGGTGACCGAGACACCTCGAAACTGGATTGCCAAGTCCTTCACTCGTTTGCTCCCAGGACCATTGACTCGACGTTGGTTAGCACAAGGTCGTCGAACCGCTCCTGGTTGGATTCCATAGAAGGGAAATTGCTGAAAAGGACGACCGGGACGCCGAGGCGCCGGGCGATGGCGTCCGCAGCCTGGCATCCTTCTTGAGCGTTTCCGATAACCAGCCGCGCGCCGGAGCGTTCGGCGGACGCAACAACCTGCGCAACGGCAGAAGAGGTCACGTTCTCGGCTCTGGAAAACTCAGCGACCACCTCGAGGCCGAGCCAGCGGCAGAATGACGATTGGTGATGCGAACAGACCACTTTTCTGCCGCTTAGCCCGGCAGCGGGAATCCTCGCCCGCGCTGCTGCCGAAAGCTCGGATAACCTCTTCTGGACGCTGGTCAGATGTGACCGGAACTCGTCCGCATGAGCCTGATGCATTTCTCGAAGAGCCGATTCGACCTGTCGGCAAGCTTCGAGGTAACTGTCAGGAACGCATAGCCCCGCCACCGGAGCGACCGGGACGATTCGCAGGCCGCGCGCGACAAGACCGGAAAGCCGATCATCCAGCCCTTCCTGAAAGTCAAAGCGGAAGAGGAGGGAGCACCTCGCCAACTGCCTTAAGGTCCCCGGGGAAACATCGAAGTGCCCCGGGCAATCGCCGGGCGGCAAAAGGCGAACAAGCTCAAAGCGACAACCCGCAATATCCTTGACGGCACATTCAAGCCAAGAGGTGGTCACGCCGATATACAGCTTTTCCGCCGGGCGGGAATGTTCCGAGCAACCAAAAAACGCGAAAAAGAATGGCAGAAGCAGCACCGCTCTGGCCCTGACCAACCGCTCGCTCGTAGAGGAAAAGCTTCTCCGGCTCAAGCAGTCCGCCCCGCCTGATTGCCCTACTGCCTGCCTCACCGGCCGTCTCGCTGCTTTCCTTACAGCAATGTTACGCATTGCGCAACCCGTGCCTGGGCCAGTTGGCGCCAGGCTGAAACTGGACCTGTGCCCCTCTGCCATGCTTTCCTCTCACGGAGAACTTTCACCGGTGCTGAGGTAAACGATGACTCCTTCGCTTTCCGGCCCCTTTTTGAAGTTGTACCAGTTCCGACGGGGGACAGGATAGTGGAGGACTTCAGACTCCCAGAACGTCTTGGCCCCACACGGCCCGACACTCCATACCGCCCATCTGACAGGTGAATCACCTACTTTGAAGTACGGGACGTCCCTACAGTTATCGGATGGAAAGTCCTTGGGAACCCATATAGGAAGAATGGTCAATACGCTATTGGCATATCCCATGCCCGGGGCGATGTACTTATAGGCCCGCCCTTTGTTGAAGACGTCTTCCGGAAATGCGCCCAGGTAGCCACACAACAGCAGCTCGGGTGGACATTCGTTGTAATCGTCAACTTTCATTCCTCCTCCGGCGCAGTACGAGCGAGCCAGAGGATAAGCCTCGTGATCCAGGCGATAAGACTCAATCGCCGTCCCGATGTTCCGCAAGTCGGCGTGGGCGCGGACGACTTTAGCCTTGATCCTCGCTACCTGAAGAACAGGCAACAGGAGCGCGGCCAGAATGCTTACGATACTGACCGTCACCAGCAATTCAAGAAGCGTGAAACCGCGAATTTCCCGCCGCATCGCAAAATCCTATTCACATGATCAAGTGGCCTGTCAGTCCCTCGTCAGTGACGGTGCTCGCCACCGGGTCCTGAACGCAAAAATCGGACTCCTCTTTACCGCACGGGCGCGTGAACGAAGCGCAAACGCAAAGTGGAACTTTGCCTACCGAATCTCAATCTTGTAGAACTTCTTCCATGCCTCTTCGACATCGTCGAAAATGAACATGGATGTGCCGTTGCCCAGCAGAGGCGCCCCGAGGGGCTGCCAGTTTATCGCGTCATCGCTGCCATAGACCTGGTAAGTCACGCCAACAGCTGATGGCCATTCGACTTTAATCGCTTTGCGAATCGCGATGCTGGGAATGATGTATTTATACTTCTTCACCCAGATACGATAATGATCGTGGTAAGGGAGCTCGGGGTCTTCCTGGTCGAATACCCCGATCACGTCGAATTTGCCTGTGGGAGCCGGATGGTCATCGAAATCTCCTTCGGACGACAGCTTCACCGTGAGCTCGCCCGTTCCGTCGGAGACGGCCAGCTCTTCCTCGTTTCCCCACGCTCCTGAAACAATTTCCACGTTGTTGAGGCGGCACCATTGCGTCTGATATTTTTCTCCGCCGCCGGCGCGGCTCTGGTCGAAAGAATTGCAGGCGGAAACGGAAGTGATAACCTTCGGCTCAGGCATGCCAACACCCTTTTGGATGATGGTCACAATGAATCGCAGCTCGGGCGCGGAGCTGTGACGATCGTTGATGAAGACCTTGCCAAGATGATCGGCGAGGAACCCTTCCACTCTCACCAGGTCGCCCGCCTCCACAAGAGCATATTCTGGCGGCAGCCAGTCATCCCCGTACCACCAACTCCCAGCCCAAACCTGAAGGCCGCCACTTTCGTCCTGAAGAAAGAGTGTGTACATTGCGCTCTCGCCGTACAGGGGGAGGATTTCATCAGTGCTGTTCAGAGCGATTCCCTGCACAGCAACTCGGTTTTCGGGGACAGGGGCAGCATCAACCAAAGGATGGACGCCCAGACCGTTCTCATCAACGGCCTCGAGGTCCCGCATGCTATACAGACTGGCGCACGAAGCCGGCGACGCCAGCCCAACGGTGATCGCAAGACAGCAAAAGAACACCTTGTACCGCATTTGTACCCTCCATCGCTCGAGTCGAATAACACGAATTTTTGAATCGTGTTACGAACGTACTCCATCGGAGGGAAACCTGTCAAGCTTTTTTTGCAGAATCGTAAACGCGCGTACTGAAGGTAAGCGTGTGTGAATTTCCGGATAAGCGGGAAGAGAGCGGTGTGTTCTGCTTTAGAACTGAAGCAAGGAGGTTAAGATTAAGCAAAGCCAGACACGCCCATATTGCGTCAGCCTGATTTCAGCGCGCATGGCTTAGCGGAATTTCGCATCGGTTCGAAGGAAATGTTTCTCCATGAGGTTGTGGCCCCAGACCGGCAGAAGAGCGCCGGGTCATTCGAGGCCCCGTTTTGAGATACCAGCGTTGTTGTTCTTCGGGTTTTCCCCTGCACAACCCAGCGTCCCCTGGCCGACCGAACGAACCGGGCAAGTCCAGACCCCTCGACTGAAGGGTTGGATACCGTGCAATGCAGTCACACAACGGCTCGACTCGCAGGGTTTGCGGCCATCCACGAACCAGGCAAGCATTGTTAGAAGAAGCGTTGCACTGGACGCCCAGCCAATGTGGGATGTTTGAGGAAACCCCCGCGCCCCGGTTGGCTAATCGCAAGTGGAAAGTGGGAAACGATGTGAAAGGAGCTTCATATGAAACCTCGACATCAACAATCTCAAGCTAATGAGTCCACAAAAGCTGTTGATCAGGGTTGTGGGATTTCAAGACGGGAATTTCTTGGCGGCTGCGTGGCTTGTGCGGCGGGCCTTTCGGCTATGTCGGCGGCAGGGAGAGCGCTGGCAGAAGGGATCGTTTCCGAACAGAGCATCCCCGCACCGGGAGGAGAGAAACCCAAGATCCGTCTCGTCTTCACGCACATCCCGCCGGAACATGCGACGTGGCCGAATATCGGCTTCGATTATGAAGGACGCAAACAGCATCTGGTCAGCAAGCTGCGCGAAGCCTGCCCGGATATTGAATTCCTCCCGGCCACACTCCACGACAAGGCAGAAGCCCAAACCCGTCTTCTACAGTTGCGGGGTATTGTGAAAAACTGGGTGCTTGGAAATG
>CAYZXL010000046.1:0-38517 GCA_964482435.1 uncultured Verrucomicrobiota bacterium | reverse complement strand
GTAGGAGACGACGATGGCGAATCGTTTCAATCCACGCCCCCGCGTGGGGGGCGACGAGGTTCGGCATAATCACCGACGCCGAGGATGTGGGTTTCAATCCACGCCCCCGCGTGGGGGGCGACATTGACCTCCTTTCCGTTCAACCTGACCATCAGGCGTTTCAATCCACGCCCCCGCGTGGGGGGCGACAGCTTGAGGGGACGGTATTACGTCTTGAGAGCGAGTTTCAATCCACGCCCCCGCGTGGGGGGCGACCTCTACAGTCACCCGATAGCGACGGCAATATAGAGTTTCAATCCACGCCCCCGCGTGGGGGGCGACAAGAAGATTCCTGTCCATGGAACCGACATTCCTGGTTTCAATCCACGCCCCCGCGTGGGGGGCGACCTCGACCTTGCAGAAAGTGCTCCAGAGACTGTAGGTTTCAATCCACGCCCCCGCGTGGGGGGCGACCGGCAGTATGACGTCGTTTGCTGCGTGATTGACGCGTTTCAATCCACGCCCCCGCGTGGGGGGCGACGATTGGCAACCATCCTTTCTCTTGGGTGTAGCCATGTTTCAATCCACGCCCCCGCGTGGGGGGCGACTTTGCAATGGCGGGAAAAGACGCCCCAATAATCCGTTTCAATCCACGCCCCCGCGTGGGGGGCGACGCCAGCTGTATTCGCCAACCATGACGGCGAGGGGTTTCAATCCACGCCCCCGCGTGGGGGGCGACTTCGTTTTCCTGGGGTTTTTGCTACACGCTTGACGTTTCAATCCACGCCCCCGCGTGGGGGGCGACGGTGATGAGGGCCTACTGGGCCCTAACAACTAGAGTTTCAATCCACGCCCCCGCGTGGGGGGCGACCGAAGCGAAGGACGCCGCTGTTCCACGCCTTCATGTTTCAATCCACGCCCCCGCGTGGGGGGCGACTCTCGGCATGGATCGCAGTCGGGGCTGTACCTGATGTTTCAATCCACGCCCCCGCGTGGGGGGCGACACGGATCGCTGTGTCCCAGGGGGGGCATGAAAAGTTTCAATCCACGCCCCCGCGTGGGGGGCGACAAGGAAATAAGTTAGAATTATCTTGACTTGCAGGGGTTTCAATCCACGCCCCCGCGTGGGGGGCGACCCGCCTCCTGGCTGTGAGGGAGCTCGGGTTGGCTGTTTCAATCCACGCCCCCGCGTGGGGGGCGACGGCGGTGCAGTTTCCTATTGCGAGGCGTGTCTGAGTTTCAATCCACGCCCCCGCGTGGGGGGCGACTGACCATCGGAGTCGCTGCGATATGAGCAAGCCAGGTTTCAATCCACGCCCCCGCGTGGGGGGCGACGGAAGAGCGCTTACCGCGGTCCACGACCATGTACCGTTTCAATCCACGCCCCCGCGTGGGGGGCGACTGCGGGCGGGTCAATTAAGCACGCCGCAAGGAGTTGCGGCGCCGGTTTCGCGGCCCCGCCGACTTGCATTTCCCGAAACCGACCTACGCCGATGCCGCACACGTCGTTATTCCCGCCATGGCAGCAAGTTACGAAACCCGCGAAGCTCTCCCTGAACCTCTGCCCGCTTCTGGTCCGCGGAGAAGGGTCTCAGACCACAAGAGGCCCTTCAGGGTCGTAAGAAGGCTTCGCCCCGATGTGCTCCACTCTTCGCTTCCAGTTCTTGCCGAGGAAGTAGAACCGGAGGCTATCCTGTTCCTGGTTGATTTCATTGACCAACTGGTGTCGGAGGTCGGCCCACCGAGCTGGGTTAACCAAGCACTCAAATACCGATTTTTGGACTCTTTGCCCGAAGTTCTGACACATCTTGGCAATCCGGCGGAGCCTCGTTCTGCCCTCGGCTGTCTCGGTACTGACGTCGTAAGTGACTAAGACCAACATGTTGTCCTCATTTCCATATGAAAGGTGGATACCCGTCCAGGTCTCCTCTCAGATGGCGTGCCAGGAGCATGGCCTGGACGTGTGGCAGAAGTCCCAGGGCAACCTTTTCGTTCAGAAACGGATGCTGGATTTCTTCTTGTTTTCTTTTTTGATACGCGACGAGGACTTCTTTTCGAGTGTCGTCGTCCATGAGGACTGCGCCGGTCTCTGTTCGGCGGAATCCCTTTCCCCTCACCTGTTGGAGGTTGACGAGGGAGAGGGCCAACCTGTCTGCGAGGAAGGGGCGGAATTCTTCCATGAGGTCGAGCGCCAGTCCCGGCCGCCCCGGCCGGTCTTGATGGAGGTATCCGACTGCCGGGTCGAGTCCGACGCCTTCGAGCGCGGAGGAGGCGTCATGGGCGAGCAAGGTGTACATGAAGGAGAGGAGCGCGTTCATGTTGTCGAGAGGGGGACGGCGAGTGCGCTCGCGGAAAAAGAAGTCCTCCTTTTGTGCGACGATGAGGTGGTCGAAGACGCCAAAGTATGTTCTGGCGGCTTCTCCCTCTCTGGCGCGGACGGTGTCGAGGGGGACTGGCTCTCGGAGAGCGTCCAGGATGCGCGAGAGGGTGAGCGACGCATCTTTCAGGGCGGCTGCATTGGGATTATCGGGATGGTCGCGTGCTGCCCGGATGAGGACCGTCCGGCTGTTGGCTATTTTTGCCAGGACGACTGCGCGGGCGATCTTCCCTGAGCCTTCCTCGTCGTCTGCCCGACGGTACTGTTCGCGGCGAAGGAGGACGTTGCCCGAAACTGGGCCATGAACGCGCGCGAGGAATTTTCCATGCTCGCTGAGGAACGAAACGGTCACGTTCCTTTCGCCGCAAAGCCCCATCAAAGGAGGGCTGCACAAGACCTGGCCGAAGCAGACGATGCCGCCAAGGGTGTGGATCGGGACGCGAAGCTTGGTCTCCTGCTCGACCCGGACGAGAACAGTCTCGCCCTCGCGCGAGAGGTAGGCGCCTTGCGTCGTGACGTACAGTGTGTTGAGAAGGTGCTTCACTTCGGTTTCCTCCTCATTCGGCCGCCTCGCCAATGGCGCTTGAGAGAAACTCCTTCACGCTTCGCCCTCGGCTTGTGGCCTTGGGCAAGCAAAGGGAGAGCAATGAGCAACTCTGGCACTTCTTCTCGTATTTTGGTGGCGGAGTTCTTCTCTGCCGGGTCAGTTCGTGCAGTCTGGCTGCAAGCGCCTCGGTCTCCCTGCGGAGCTCTTCATCGAAAGTCACGTCGCAGCGTCTTCGGGGTGTTCCGTAGAAAATGGCGCCAGCCGGGATTGACACCGTCAGCATTTCCTCGAGGCAGAGCGCCTGGCCGCAAAGCTGCACTTCATCGCAGCGGTCGGGCTTTGGCCTGCCGTGCTTGTACTCGACGGGGACCGGGCGCCAGAGGCCGGGCACGTCCTGCAATGGGATGCCGAGGGGCGTTTCGCTCTGGCCGAGCTGGTCCGGTTCCGCGTCAGGCAGACGATGGAACTCGACGACGTCTGCCCTTCCCGTGAGTCCGAGGCGGAGGGAGCGCAAGCGGAGCCCATGGGCGATTCGGAGGTCCCCTCGGACTTCTGTGTGCGGTTCGTCCGCTTGCTCATGGAGATGACGCCCCTCGACTGTGAGGGGGTTCTCGTCCCAGACGCACTCCATGTAAATCAACGCCCACTGCCGCTCGCAAAACGCGAGGTGCTGGAGTGCAGAGACCAGCAAAAGGTCGTCCTCGTCGTACATGGTCGGCCGCCTTTCATTTGACCTCGACGTGTGTCGCCGTCGCAGGGAGCTTATCCCAATGAATCGCCGCTTTTCCACCCTCCGCTGAGACGACGTAACCGATTTTGACGCCGGCAGGGAGGCCGCTCTGATCGAAAAGCACTCGATAATCGGCGAAGGACCGCGGCGCCTCGACCCCGTCCCGCTTTTTGACCTCAACGAGGGCGAAAAGCTTATGGGCGGGAGCGCAGCCAAGCTTTGCTTGCTGGGTGCGCTGGGCTTCATTGGTATCGGTTCCGACGTGCTTGAAGACGAAAATTGGCTCGCGGACCGACATGACACCCTTGCTGGACGAGCGGTCCTGCTCGTACATATTCAGGAGCGCCTCCCACAGAAGCGCCAGGTCGTCCTCGGAAAAGCCTGTGCCCTCGGCAAGGTGAGCGCTGATGAAGCCTTTGGCCATATAAAGGCCATAGGGGATGAGTGCTTTCCGGCCCATGGTGCGGAGCGTGTCCTCCGGTTTGTTGTCGGTGTAGTCGACGTACTCCTCGCTTGATTTGAGGCGCTGTTCGGGTTCGGCGATAGCCATGCGTGTGATCGAGATGTCCATCGGCAGAATGGGGTCGCGGGAGCGAGCGAAGGCAATCTGCACAGGGCCGCGGACTTGCCCGGCATTAGGGCCAATGCTCATGACGGCGCCGAAGGCCCGGATGTCATAGAAGTTCCGGCACATCCATGCCCGGGCCTTGTCCACCTGGGCCTTCTTGGGGCCCTTCTTCCTGTCCGTTTCGTAGCCGCCGTTCTCCTCCTCGTGCGCGCGAGCAATCGGCACGTTCAGGTTTGTGGCATGCTCGACGAAAATCGCATAGGGCCTCTGGTTTCCTCTGGCGATCTGGACGTAGTTGCGCATGCGGCGCTTGATGGCTACGTCTGAGACAAGGCCGTGCATGTCCTGCGGGTCAAGGCGTGGTGCGTTGCCGGCGTCGGGGTCGCCGTTGGGGTTGCCGTTCTCGCAGTCGAACAACCAGGTAAACTCATAACGATTCCGAATTGTCTCACTCATGGCTTTCCTCCTTTTCTTCGATAGAGCTGTCAGACTTCCTTGTTCTCATGTCGGCCAACTGCTGGTAGTACCCGAGGGCGAAAAGGCTCTGTTCCTCCAAATCGAGCGTTCGCGGGATATTGTCCTTGAGGCGCTGTGTGATCCCCGCGATTTTGTCCTCGTACCAGTGAGCCAGTCCTGGGTCGAGCTTGTTCAGGTGGAACTGGGCCGTCCGGACCAGTCGCCCGAAAACAAGCGCCGGGGTGGCGCTCGCGGCGGCATAGTACCGCTGAACAACACCGGCACCGACACCGCCGAGCGCCGCGCGCTGAAGTCCGGCCAGAACGGCCATAAGCCGCCCACACTGGTAAGCCGGGGCGCGGTGTTCCTCGTTGAGATAGGGTTTAAGGTCGTGTGACATGTTTTCACCTCCTCCTTTCCTGTGTTTGCGAATGTGATATGCCTTCATCAACATCATGCGGGCGTGGAGGACAGCCGTTGCAGCTGCCTTCCTGCGCGGGTCGGGTGACTTCTCAGCCTCTTCGAGCTCAGCGCGCTGGATGAATGGGCGATGAACAACAACCAGGCGACCCAGGACGCCATGGGGGATGGTTTCTCCTCGCACCCCCGCCCTCCAAAGCAAGACGCGCTCCGGCCCGATTGGCCGAACCCAGTCCTCGTAGCGCTGCCCCGGCCTCCTCGATTCGAGAACGGAGGTTATCAGCCTCTCCATGCCGGGATAGGGGGCCGTTTCCGAGCCTCGATAAGCAACGATGTGCAGATCGTCAAACCATGCGCAGACGTTTCTCGCGAGCTGTTCAAATTGACCCTCCGTCCAGTCGCGCACCATGATTCGGCCCTCGGCGGCCGAAAGCGTCAGCGCATAGAACCAGTTCTCGTGGAGGTCGGGGATTTTGCCTGTTTCCAGGGACTGCACGAGCTGCCTGGCGCGCTCCAGGGCGCTGAGTTCCTGCACCTCATCGACCTGAGCGCGAAAAAGGAGGGCAATTGGATCCTGCTCGGGCGGCACCTTGCCCTTGAACCAGCAGGCTATTTTCGAGGCAGCCAGCCGGTGGCCTGACTCCTGCAAAATGTCGTTGAGCGCCGCACAGTACGCGGCGGCTGCCTTTTCAGACATGGGGCCGTTATAGGACTGGTCGAGTCCGTATGAGCAGAACGCGCGGTCGTTGAAGCTCACAAGCGCGCTGCCCCCGCGTCTCCCCCCTATGTCCTCCAGCCCGCGGATGTTCACCTCGTGGATTCGGGCGGGCTCGACAAGCTCCCCCGTCGCCAGGCATCGCATCTGCCTGCAAGGGCGCTGGGGCCGCTTCCTGATCCCGCTTTGCGCCTTCTCAGGCGCCAGAGTCTCCCGGCGCCGGCGCCACCAATCCAGGCACTCGGCCCATTCCACGGGGCAGGTTCCCTCCACCTCGAAGGTTACCGTATCGCCCGGGCCGGCGCCGCTTCGTTCCAGGTCCGAACGGATGGCGTCGACGGTGCTCTTCGTGCCCATCGCGGATGCGACGGGCGCGAGCCTGGGGATGTCCTGTGCCGCCTCTCGCAGGAGCTCGACGAAGTAGCTGTGCTTGCGGTGTGCCTTGGGGTCACCAGGCTCCTGGCCGAGCAATGCGACGACTCTTGCACTGTCTGCAAGGAACTGACTTCTGGTTGCCCCGCTCGAGGTCAAGTGCACGTACGGGCATCTGGGGAAGTTCTTGCCCGGACTCCTCTTCCCCGGCGCCGCTGCCCCCAGCGGGATCGCGCGCAAGAAACGGCCGCCGGCACCGAATGAGAGCGCCCACCTGACCGTCGTCTGTTTGAAGCCCGGCTCGGGCGCCAGGCCCTTGCTTTCAGCGTACTTCACAAGGTGATGAAGCATCAGCGTTCCCTCCTTATACCTCTGAGAACCTCGTTGCTCTCGTATTCGGGGACCTTGAGAACCCCGGCCTCGACTCGGGCCTGAAAGAGACTTATGCATGGCGGGTCATGGTCTCTCCCCGCCTTCGATAGGTCAAACACATCGTAGAGCATCAGACCGATGTCCATGCACAGGGTGCCAACAGGGCTTGCGGGCGGCGAATCCGGCTCGACGAGGTCGAAAAAGGCGGGGAATTCGCGGCAGCCGAAGTAGGGCTGATAAATGCACTTTCCGTTTGCAGCACGGCGCCGGAACTGCATCTCCATTCCCTGGAGTCCGGACTCGAAGCCAGGCCACGGACGAATTTCGGCATGGAGGCGGTAGTGGACACCCTTAAGGGCCATGGTCTGACGTTGAGCGCGCGTTCTGTCGTCAACAAGCATGGGACGCGGCGCGTTTCTCCCGGATGCCCACTGTGTCGCCAGTTTCTCTGGGATAGCGCCCTTGACCTCGTTCCGGCGAAGGGCGATGTAGTTGACCGGGGCGAGAATCTCAACTTCGGTGACTTGCCAGCGAAACTCGACCGGCTTGCAGTAAATGGCGTCGTAGATGCCGCGCGCTGCTGAGGGCGTTATGACGGGATAGCTGAACCGCTCGACCTTCAGCTCCGGCCTCGTAAAGCACGCAAAGTCACCCCATACCTCCAAGACCTGATCTTTCGGCTTCATAGTGTCTCCTTTCCTGTTTGCGGTTATGCAATCAGACATTCGAGTGACGCAGGTGGAACAAGGCCTTTATCGGGATCGTAATGTTCTTCATTCATGTAGATGAACCACTCCTCTGACAACACACCCCGGCCGAGACGAACGGCCTCAAGCCAGCGTGAAACGACCTTATCGCGCTTGGGCCGAAATAGCCCAATCGTGTGCGGGCGCGCCTTCGTGACCCACGCCCTGGTCAGGCCAGTCCCTCGGACTTCCGAGGCCAGTTCGCGGAAGACCTCTCGATCATAGGCGACGAGAACGTTGATCCCGTCTTTCTCGATGATCCGATACTCGCGCGCCACTTTCTCGAAATCCTGCGCTCTGATGGCTTTCATTAGCTCTTTCTTCGGCTCCGCAGCTCCGCCAACATCGTAGAGGTAGCGGTAATATTCGTTGAAAAGGGCAGGGTTGTGAATGTCGACGCCCGCAGGATATTTCGCAATGAGACGCTCGCAGGCACCGGCGGCCTGTTCGTACGCGAAATCGGGGTAGGGCGGTCGTGCCTCTCGAGGAGGGACGAAAACGTTAACGGTACGAATTGCAGCGCGGCCGTTGCGGTTGCAGCGTCCGGCGGCCTGCGCAATCGCATCGAGGGGGCCGAGGGCCCGGAAGGCGACGGGAAAATCTACGTCCACTCCTGCCTCGACGCATTGAGTGGAGACGAGGCGACAGGGTTTTCCTCTTTGCAGGCGCTCGCGAACCGTATCGAGCACAACTTGCCGATGGGCAGGGCACATGTTGGTGGAGAGATGAAACAAACCGTCCAGCTTAAGCCGCTGTAACTCGTCGAAGAGCAACAGCGCATGGCGTTTCAAATTGACGACACAGAGGGCCTGGTCGTGCTTGGAAAGTTGCTCGGCAAGTTGTGCCCAGGAAGTCTTTTCGTCGAGCTTCGGCCAGGCTACTTGGGTGCGCCTCGCTCGCTCGAAGAGGCGGAGTTGTGGCTTCGCGATCTCCTGCGGCTGCCAACCGCGAACGCAGTATTCCCGCACGCACTTGTCGAGATGGCCGAACGCCGGCTGCGTCGCGGTGGCGAAGACGACCGTGGCGCCGTACCGCTCGACCAGGCGCGACAGCGTCGCCAAGGAAGGAACCGCCAGTTGGGCCGGAAACGTCTGGACCTCGTCGAACAGGATGACGCTCTTCGCAAGTCGGTGGAGTTTCCGGCAGGCTGATGGGCGGTTGGCGAAGAGAGACTCGAAGAATTGAACGCTGGTAGTGGCGATGATGGGGGCGTCCCAGTTCTCCGCGAGAAGCCGCGGTTTTTGCTCGGCCTCGCTTTCGGTGTCGCATTCGCCTTTACCCTTCTGGTCTGCCCCACGTGTGCCAGCGAGGCTATGGTCTTCAAGGATATACTGGTCGAGGTATTTCGCTTGGAAGTGGGGCGTGAATACTCTGCGGTATTCTCGGACGGTTTGCTCTATGATGCTCAAGTAAGGGATAACTGTGACGATGCGTCGGAGGCCGTGTTTCAGGGCGTGCCCCAGCGCAAACGCCAGCATGCTCAGGGTCTTTCCCGCCCCAGTCGGAGCCGTGAGGGTGAATAGGCCTTGCGGGGAGCTGGTAGCTTCCAGGCATGCCGCAAGCAGGTCGCTGCGCAGGCGATTGACCTCCGGGGACGCGCTTGACTTCGCTGCGAGCTCGTTGAGGTAAGACAGCAGGAGAGGAAACACCCTGTCATCTTGGAGCGGGGGACCGGGTTCGCGATATCCCTTGCTCGCGTCAGGGGCGGCGTTGAAGTGCGCCTCGGTCTCGATGAAGTCGGCATCCACGAGCGCTGAGAACAACATCCGCACGTCGAGCATCGCGGCGGCTGACATACTTCCCCGTGTGTTACAATCGTAAAGCGAAGAGGAGACTTCGGGCAGCTTCAGGCCGTCGGCGTTGAATCGTTGGAGCAGCACCTCCAGATTCGGCTCGGAGAGCCGGAATTCATGGGGAGGGCGCTCGACCAATTTCTTGATGTCCAGCTCACGCAGAGAGTCGCAGTCGGCCCTTTGGAGGCCGATGTGATGCCCCTGGATCGCAAGCGCCGAAGCCACACCGTGCAACCCGCACCTCGTGAGGGCAGCCCAGGCACCGGCAGAGCAGTGGTCAATGGGATGTTTCTCGCCCTTCAAACGTTTCTGGAACAGATCGCCGTACTTCCCCAGGTCGTGGAGTAGTGCGGCGAGCTTCGCTTCGGCAGAGGCATCGAAAGCGCTCGCGTACTCGGCTGCTCGGTTTGCCACGTCCTGGAGATGAGACCGAACAAGGTCCTCTGTTCCGAACTTGCTACGGCTGTGGGCGAGAAAGCTTGTTGACATCTCCGCCACCGACTCGTTCTCCACGAGGCTGCTGAATTACCGCAGGACGCTCGACCCTCTTAGCATGACCTCAACCAATGGGTTCCGTCGCTCAGATTCCCAACATCCTTTGGGCTGAGTATAGACCTAATTGTTGGAAGCGTCAACCGCTAAAGCGCTTGGCGATTTCTGGAGGGAGCCCGCGCTCTCGCATGGTCACATTACCAGGGACCAGGCCACACATTTACGGGTCTCAAAGGCGCAAAGTTGGTCAAGATCCGATGTCTGATGACAAGAAATTGGAGAAAAGGGCCGACGAGAAGACACGGAAGCTGAGCACCGGGCTGTGCAGTTCGCATCCGAATCCTGGAATTGCCCCGATCCCGATATTTCGACCTCAATCGTCATCCGTTTCGCTGGCCAAGCAATGTTTCGTCGGTTCTATCCGCGCCGTCACACGCAGGGCCAATAAAGCAGCTAATCGCGAGATTCAAATGTGTTTTTCCGGGACTCAAGCGGTCGCCCCTCCTGGCTTCAGCATGTTGCGCTCTGCGCCTCCGCCGCATAATCGGCCCAAGTAATACCCGACAATACGCCCGGGCGAACTGTGGGCACTTTGTGGGTGACCGCCCGCGCGAACTCTTCGGCCCACTTGAGGACAACCTCCCGGTCCGTCGGCCTCAGCGTCGCCAGAACTGCATTCTGGCAGCGTTGGGCCGCCATGCCGCTGTCGTTGCGAGAGTTGGTCAGGCCGAAACATAGTCTGGACCCGGAGGAAATATACGAGCGGGCCAGGCTTGAACGTGAGCGCCAACTGAACGAAACATTCTACCCGGAATTGGATGCCCGGTTAGGTTTTCAGGAGGAATGAACCCGCCGCTCGATATGCCACTGTGGGCGTTTTGTGGGCGGTGGTCGCCGAAACTGCCCATAAACTCCCCAAAAGTCTCAGACTAACTTCTTTTCACAACTCGTTGGAAGTGTCTTGATTATCGCAGGTTACGTTGTCTGCGCTGTCGCCTTCGCAACGCACAGGTCGGGGGTTCGACTCCCCCCATCTCCACTCTGTATTTTTTGGCGAGGTTGCGGCTGGCGAGGACGTGCCTGCTGCTCGACGACGCCGGGCGCGCGCGGAAAACCGCGAAGAAAGTCTTGACAGACGCGGTTGAAAGAGGTATATAAGTAGCAAAATCAAGGACGCGTATGAGTACTGATGCCTGGAAAAACCAGAGAAGCGTGACTGCTGAATCGGCATCCCGCCGTCCGGGCAGCGCTCTGCTCACAAACTGGTATTGGTACTTTTACTTTAGCAGCCTCTCGAGGGGGAGTCCTTGAGATAGCTTGACATGGCGATTTTGGTCAGCCTCGGGACTTCCGAAGTTCCGAGGCTGTTTTTTTATTGGCAAATCAGAACAGGGAGTGTAAACAGGAGTTAAGCGTGCGTCGCGGGAGGTGATGTCATGATTGTGGTCATGAAACGGAATGCAGCTGCGGAGGAGAAGGAGCGAGTCTATCAGGAAATCCGGCGTGTCGGCTTGAGATACCAGGCGATAGAAGGGGTCGAAAGGACTGTCATCGGGGTGATAGGCACTCAGCCCGACACCGGAAGGCTCCAGGTGGAAGTTTTGCCCGGGGTCGAGAAGGTCATTCCCATCCTCAGGCCGTACAAGTTGGCGAGTCGAGAGCTGAAGAGGGACGGCACGGTCATCGCCGTCAACGGGGTTCAAATAGGCGGGAATCGAGTGGTTGTTGCCGCCGGCCCCTGCTCGGTTGAAGACGAGGAAACGCTTATCGCCGTTGCAACACGCGTCAAGGAATCGGGCGCAAGCATCTTGCGAGGAGGGGCGTTCAAGCCGAGGACTTCTCCCTACAGTTTCCAGGGGCACGGCGAACCCGCGTTGAAGTACCTCGCCCGCGCGAGGGAGGTCACGGGCCTTCCCATCGTCACGGAAGTCATGGACACGATGGACATTCCGCTTGTCGCGGAATACGCCGACATCTTGCAGGTCGGGGCGAGAAACATGAGCAATTTCAGTCTCCTCAAGGAGCTGGGGAAGCAGCGCAAACCCGTTCTCTTGAAAAGAGGAAGGGCTTCGACTGTCACGGAACTTCTGATGTCGGCGGAATACGTCCTCTCCGGTGGTAACATGAGCGTTATCCTCTGCGAACGGGGTATCCGAACGTTTGAGAACGGCACCAGAAACACCCTCGACCTCAGCGCTATCCCCGCTCTCAAGGAGGCGACGCATCTGCCGGTTTTCGTTGACCCCAGCCACGGAACTGGCCGGAGGGAGTACGTCGAGGCGATGTCGAAAGCCGCTATCGCTGCGGGGGCAGACGGTTTGCTCGTCGAGGTTCACACCAACCCCGAGATGGCGTTGAGCGACGGCGAGCAGTCGCTGCGCCCGGAGGATTTTGCATCCCTCATGGATGGCGTCCGGCGCATTGCAGAAGCTGTTGGCAGGACGGTATCTGCTTAGGACCCTGGCATAGGCGGCCCGGGAAATCATGCTCGGAGTGCCCAGCGGTTCCGCGCACCAGGTCAAGAGAAGAGCTATGCCAGTGGTGGACGGTCGCTCCGCGGGATGGGGCGAGTTCCACGAGAAGCGGGGCCGGAGGAGAAGACCCTGACTCGAAGAGCGGAGAGCAAAAATGGTTCATCTCTATCTCGGCGACGGCAAAGGGAAGACTTCCGCTGCAATCGGTCTGGCGGTGAGAGCTGCCGGGGCGGGACTGAAAGTCGTAATCGTCTTTTTCGATAAGGGAGAGGCCGGCGGGGATGAGCCTGGCCATCCCTACTGTGAGCGAAGCATCCTTCGCTCGATTCCGGCGATTGATATATTTCCCACAGGTTTGCCGAGAATGGGAGGACAGTGCCCCTTCCGCTTCGGAATGACCGACGAGGACGTTAAGGAAGCCCGCCGGGGCTATCAATTATCGTTAAGGGTTCTCGAGGATAAGACGTATTCGGTCGTCATTCTGGACGAGGTATTGGGTTTGGTGCGCCCGGGCGTTCTCGACGAGGGCCAAATCACCTCGCTCATGGAGCTTTCTCGCCGCCCCCCCGAAACCGAGCTAATCCTAACCGGTCAACTCAATTCTCCCACCCTGATCCAGCGAGCTGACCTTGTTACCGAAATGCGGAAGGTAAAGCACTACTTCGATTTGGGGAAACCCGCACGCAAGGGCATTGAGTATTGACCTGAAGGGTGCTCCATGAAGAGTGCGTCGGTCAGCCAATCAGTCGCCGAACGGCATCACGCAAGCTCAGCGCAGAAGAGGTTTTCTCGCATTCGTTGCGGCAGGTCGTGCGTGGTCTGAAACCTGAGCGACGGCCATCCTTTCGGAAATGTGGTGATGTGCCACTTCAGCGGAACGCCAATTTGCCGTGCGAGTGTCTGCGCTCGCTCGATTTCCTCATCGGAATCGTTCGTTCGGAAGAGAATGTACTTCCAGATGACCTCCGGCTTTTTCAGCCCGAGGCGATTCCGAATCTCGACGATTCCTTGCATGGCATCTAAAACCGCGCGGAGGTTTCCGCGGACGCGATATTTCTCATAGCTGTCCTGGGTTGCCCCATCAACCGAGAAGACGAGCCGGTCAATGCCCGACGCCACAATTGCCTCCTGCTTTTCCCCTGTTTGGAAAAAGTGACCGTTCGTGTCGGAAAGGATGAAAGTCCGGGGATTGACTTTCTTCGCGTAAGCAATCATCTCAATAGCTTCCTTGTGGAGAAACGGCTCTCCGAAATTGAAGAAGTTGATTGTTCCGGTTTGAGGGCCAGCTTCGTCCATGATGGCGCGGAACTCGTCGAGAGTCATAAACATTTTCCGGCGGTGCTTCCGGATGAGCGTCTGGTCGCAAGCCTTCTGAGGGCATCTCAGGTTGCAGGCTGCGGTCGGCTCAATCTGGAGTATCGGAGGATATTCGGGAAGGTCGGGCTTGTCTGTCAGCAAATAGGGATACCGGTTGAGGGTTTTCGTGAAGGGAACCGGGCAGCCGCGACAAAAATAAGGAATCTTCCCCACCAGCCAGTCTCGCCGAATGGTTGTGTAAAGGTCTCCGTACCAGACAGCCTTTATCCCTGAGCGAACGTTTCCCGTGAGGAGTTGTTTCAAAGAAGTACCGCAGTTGCACGTCGTGTCCAGGTCGGAATAGATGACCAGTGCCCGCCATGGCCACATGCAGACCCCTTCTGGCCTTTCCCGCCGCCGGATCGGTACGGCACGGCGCAGGGGATAGTAAACGCTTCGCTTGACGAAAGCTTTCCAGTTCAAATCGCTCACTCTCCGGCAATGCTCTAAGTGTCCTCGTCGCAAAGGGCCCGGTCGGCCGATTGGCGTGGAGGCAGATGTTTGTCCGAAATCTTCACTGGCCTTTGTGCCGAGCTTATACTGAGGCGCAGCGAGAGTCAAGGTGGTGACTCACCTTCTGGTCTGGCGAAAGGGGAGAGAAGCAACCGACGGGGTCCCGGCGTGAACACAGCGTGGGCATCGAGCACGGCGCTCACGAAAGTACCTGTCAGGAGGGGTCGTGCGGTTCCACACCTTGCCAAGTGACGGCGAAGGCTCTTCCCCGCCCGAGCAGAGTCATGAGGAAAGCGGCGGCGGAAGGGGACCGGAGGCATCGGGAGGCGGAGGGGAAAGTGGAGACCCGGACTGCGGCGCTTCTTTCCGAACCGCTGTTATCCCGGATTGCTTCAGAAGGGCGCTCATGAGAAAGGACATGATTGTGCCGCTCAGGACAATCAGCAGCATCATATCCGTATGGCTGAGGGTCGCGTGCCCGTTCGTGACAAAGCGTGAGAAAAACCGCTGAAGGGACTCGCTGCGCCATTCGTCGCTCATGCTTAGCGTCACATAAATCATAACGAGCGTGGCGACGAGCGCCGCCGGCACGGTGAATTTCACGAAGAGTATAATCAGCGTGGTCTCAACGAGAACTATGAGGCACAGGTCAATCGCAAAAAGGTTTGCCCGGTAGAGGGCGGTCAGGTCTCGGAAGGTGTCCTTCTTTGCAGCGGAGGTCTCACGCTCTTTGTCCGCAGCCGTCGAAAGGCCCTTTCCGCTGCGAAGGTCGCGATCGAAATGCCTGACGACCGCGAACATCGCAAACATGACGAAAAGGATACACAGGAACAGTATCAGAAAGCTGTAGATAAAATGCTTCGAGTTGTCAAGCATCAATCACCTTCGCTCGACGTCGTGGCGACGCCCGAACAATCATCTCTCTGTCCCTCCGGCGCAAACCTTTCGCGTTAGCCGCCCCGATTGTTCTCGCTGGCTGGCGTTTGATGGACTTATCCGCGACCTCTTACTGAAGAGCGCTTCTTCAGCCCGTGCTTTCTGAGCATCTCATGAACGGCCTGCCGGCTCAGCCCTGCACGGTCCGCCACCTTCGAGACGCTCCCTCCCGATTTTGAGAGCATCCGCCGCAAATACGCCTTTTGGAACTCACCCTGTACAAATTTCTTTGCTTCACGATACGACATCGAGAGCAAGTCCGACCTCCCCGAAACGTCGGCGGAGATAGGCCGTTTCAGGTCTATGTCGCTGCCTTTGATAAGTTTTCCGCTGGATACTATTACCGCCCTGCGGATGACGTTCTCAAGTTCCCTGACGTTGCCTGGCCAGTTGTACCTCAGCAACTTTCTCGCGGCTGGCCGCCCCAGAACCTTTTGCTCGACACCCTGGTCGCGGCAATACTTCTCCAGGAAATGCTCTGCCAACAACGCGATGTCCCCCTTTCTGTCCCGCAGAGGGGGAATGGTCATCTCGATAACGTTAAGCCGGTAGTACAGTTCCCTTCTGAACTCTCCGAGCTCGACCATTTCCCAGAGGTTTCGATTCGACGCTGCCAGGACCCTCACATCAACCTTCACCCGCTCAGTGCCCCCGACGGGAACAACTTCGCCCTCCTGCATCGCACGGAGGAGTTTTCCTTGGAGCTGCTTGGACATCGAGCCGATCTCGTCGAGAAGCAGCGTTCCTCGGTTGGCGCTCTCAAGTAGCCCCATCTTGTCCTTATGAGCGCCCGTGAAGGCCCCCTTTCTGTAGCCGAAAAGCTCGCTTTCGAGGAGCGTCTCAGGCAAGGACGCAGAATTGATCGCAAGGAATTTCTGGTTTCTTCTCAGGCTGTCATCGTGAATCGCCCGGGCGATGAGCTCTTTGCCCGTTCCGCTCTCTCCCTGGATTATCACCGGAGCATTCGTCTTTGCGACCTTGCTTATCAAGCGGAACACCTCCAGCATTTGCTCGCTTCGCCCGACAATCCCGTTGAACGAGTGCTCGGCCTGCCCTGGCTCTGGCAGGCGTACGCTTTCGCTTTTGAGTACCTTCTTTCTCAAGGCTCGCTGAACAGAAAAGCACAGCTCATCGGCCTCGACGGGGGTCGCCAGATAATCGAACGCCCCGAGGGAGAGTGCATTGACTGCTGACCTGATGGATGGCGACCTGTCCAACAAGACAATCTGGGTCTCGGGGTGGAAAGCCTTGACAATTTTCAGAAACTCCAGCCCCGTCATGTCCCTCATCATCATCTCCACGACGATGACGTCGAACTCCTGCTCCCTGGCGAGCTGAACGGCGGCCCTGGCGCTCGACGTCCTTTCGCAAGTCAAGCCCTCTTTCTGGAGAGCCTTTGCTATGGGAACGAGCGATTCCGGCCTGTCGGCGAGCGCAAGAATCGAGACTTCGCCTGTCTCTCTCGTCTTCTCCGACATCTTGCTCAAGTGTTCTTCTCCGCTTTACTCAACGCAGGTGGACTCTCTGCGCCCGCAGGACGCACCCCCACGGCGGCCCGGCTCCTACGACCGTGCCGCTTGTTTCAGAACCACACCGGCGCCAGAAAATCGCCGCGCGCCATTCTTCCAGCAGTATCACTCCAACCTCCCGCAGCCGCCCCAAGCCAGCGCCCGCTCCGTCGGAACGCGCTGTCCACTCGCTTGCGTTAAGCTACGACTCTCGTTCCACGCGATACAAGATTGTAGTCCACGCCCCAAACACGGTCAACGCCCGCCTGTGCTGGGTAATCGTAGCACGAGCGTCGCCGGCCGCGCAAGCGGGTTGGGCCAAGAGCGCGCCATGAGGCTCTTCAGATGGTTTGGCTCCGATGCGCGTGCGCGGGCCAGTCCGCCTGTGAAAACGACATCGCCGCTCTGTAGATCAGAGCCCACCCCTTTTCTTCGCCGCCGCCCACGCAAGACCCTGAGTGAACGACCGGAGCATCGCGGGGTGGCTGCACGACTCCACCGAGTGCCCGAGCGCCGTGTAGAAAACCTTCCCCCTTCCGTACGTCTTTGTCCAGGCGATGGGCCGGACGAGATTGTCGTCCGGGCTCTGGCACACCAGAAGGACGTGCTTATCCTCCAGGTCGCACTGGTCGTGATAGTAGAACTCATCCATAATGTCAAAGTTCTGGATTCCTTCGAGAATCGGATGCTTCCCCTCAACGCGCAGGATGTTCATTTTTCGGTAAGGCTCATGCTTGACAAAGTTCGCTCCCAGCATCCGAACGTACTCCGGATTTGTTGCGAGCGCTTCCGTGGCGCTGTGAACCGCGACCAGCCCTCCGCCGTTTCGAACGAAGCTGAGGTATGCCTCCATTTGCTTGTCCGTAAGCTTCGTCCAGTTGCTCTGGTTGTACGCGACGATGACATCGTACTTCTTGCCCAGGTTCGGGTCGTCGAGCACGCTGACATTCGACGGAATAGTCGCCTTCTCGGCTTTTGGGAATCCTTCCGGCGGATTGTCCAGGCGGACGAAATCGGCTCTGATGTCGAGCTGCTTCCGCGCCGCATCAATCAGGATTTTCGACCCTGCCTCGTAGGGATGATGCTCGCCGCCCAGGAGAACGAGCACCCGAATGGGTTCTGCCTGAACCATGTTGGGCATCGCCCACAGGACAAGGCCCCCTGCCACGGCCAAAATGACTGCACAGTGAAATCTCTTCATGGTAATTCCTCCTATAGCAGTTCGTTGCTTTCACCTCGATTCTCTTGTGAGTCATGGCTTTTCGCGTGGACTTTCCCGCCCACGATGACCAGCTCCACGTTCAGGTCCATGTCAAGGATGAGAATGTCCGCGTCATAGCCCTTCGCAATCCTCCCTTTTCGCCTGGCCAGACCCAGAACCGACGCCGGCGCCAACGTCGCCATCGTAACCGCTTCCGTCAGCGAAATCCCGGCAAGATTCACCGCGTTCCTCACGGCCTGCTCCATCGTGAGAACACTCCCCGCCAGCCATCCTTTTCGTCTCCCGACGGTGTATCCCTCCGGCGTCACAGCGACTCTTTCCATCCCTCGTCGGTACGTCCCAGGAGGAAGTCCAGCGACGAACGCGGCGTCGGTGATCAGGGCGACGTTCTCGGCTCCTTTGCACCGCACGATTGGCTTCAGCAGCGCCGGATGAAAATGACACCCGTCGAGAATGATGCTCCCTCGGAGCCGCTCGATGCACAGAAAGCTCCCCACTACCCCCGGTTCCGCCCCGAGCCATCCGCCCGGCTGCTTTTTCCGGTAAGGCCAGTCAGTTGTGTTGCCCACATGCGTGACGAATGACAGCCCTTTCTTTACCGACTCAACCATGCACCTGTAATCCGCGAGCGAGTGGCTTGCAGCGACGACGGCTCCTTCGCGGCTCAACATATCAATCAGATTCCCCGCGCCGTCCAGTTCCGGTGCGAGCGTAACCATCTTCATGTCCTCAGTTGCCGCCTTCAACCACCTCCGAAGCTCTCTCACGTCGGGCTTTCGCAAGAACCTCAGCGGATGAGCGCCACGCCGCGCGGGACTCAGAAACGGCCCCTCGACGTGAATCCCCGCGAGGATTTCGGAATATTCAGATTTCGACCGGCGGAAGGCGACCAGCCGCTCGATTGCCTGAAGCATCCTGTCTGGGGTATCCGTCAGCACGGTGGCGAGAATCGTTGTCGTCCCGTGCTCGACGAAGAAACGGAGAATTTCGTCGTATTTGCTCGCCGGGCTTTGAGAGAATTCTTCTCCCATCGCTCCGTTCACTTGCAGGTCAATGTAGCCCGGAACGACGGTCTTGCCCGAGCCGTTGATCACCCTATCAGGCGTCCGCGTGAGCCCGGGCTTCCCGCTGCCGACCTCCCGTATCCTTCGCCCCTCGACGACGACAAAACCTCGGCTTATCGTCTCTGTCGCTGCAACAATCCTGGCGTTCTCAATCAGAATACAACTCATCAGATTCCCAGCCGTTCTGCCAGTTTCTCAAGAAACATTTTTGACTCCCGGTATGCGTCGTCGAGATTCTCCACTCCCCCGATGTCTATGGCGACGTAGCCGTCGAACCTGTGCTTCGCAATCGCGCGGAAAACGCCTTCCCAGTCAATCGTCCCGGCCCCGAGAGGGAGATGCTCATTCGTCCGGCTGTCGTTGTCGGAAGCGTGCACGTACTTGATTCGCCGCCCGAGCTTCTCGACGCTCAGCGGCAGGATTTCCTTTTGGGCGTTCTGGTGGCCCGTGTCCAGAACCGCCGCGAAGTTCTCATCCGCCACGTAGTCCATCAAGCGAAGCATCGCGTCCGTGTTGCTGACCATCTCGCCGACTCGCGGCTCCATCGTCAAAACCATGCCCGCCTTCGCTGCCTTTCTCGCGCACCGCTTGACCGTATCAACGAGGACTTTCCACTGCTCCTCCCAGCGGAACTGCGGGTCAATCTCCACCTGAAAGGGCTTCGCAAATCTGATGGCTTCTTTGTATGGCGCCTCGCCTTTGAATTTGAGCGGCGGAGTGAAGCTGTCCAATTGAATCGTCTCGCAGCCGAAGTAAGTCGCGCACTCGATCCCCACGTCGAAAAGCTCAAGCCCTTCTGCTCTCTCCTGGGGGTTCAAGCTAACCGCCGACGGCAAAACCGGACAGAAATTCACCACCCGAAGCCCAAGTTTCTCACAGTGCCTTTTAAGCTCCACGCGATGAGAGCGAATCGCCAGAAGGTTCTCCCTTCTGACGCCTTCAAGCTCCACGTTGACGAAGCCAAGCCGCGCCATGTCCTCCAGCGCACGAAACGTATCCGGAATGCTCGGCGGATAGCCATATTTGCTAATCGCATAAAGCCAGCAGCAAGCAATTTTCACGTCTGCGTCTTTCTCTCTCGATGTTCTGGTCAGCTTGCGACGAAAAACTCGTCCTCGCCGTGTCCTCCGCCACTCCCACCTATGCCCTTGTCGAAGCTAACAAAACGCTCCCTTTGTTTCAAGCCCTGTGCGAATCGTGAATGCCTTGAAGCAGATTCGCCTCTCGACGAGGCTGGCAATTGTGATATTGTCTGGACGCAGACGTTAGACGAAGCGGGATGTGTTGCTCATGTCATCAGGCACGAAAGGGAACAATCATGGAGAAATCAAACAACGGAATCAATCGCCGGTCCTTCCTGAAGGGAATTGCGCTCGCTGGCGTCGCGGCGCCAGGAGCGGTGCGCGCCGGTAAAGTAGCGGAAGGCAAGCCGAGTACCCCGATGGCGGGCGTTGGTCTGAGAGAAAAGTTCTTCGGCTGCATCGCCGGTTGTCACATCGGCTCCTCGATGGGCGCCGCCGTGGAAGGGTCGTCCTGGCAGAGCATCGAAGAGAGATATGGCACCCTCGATAAGCTCCTCCCGTACCATCATTACAGAGCCACGAGCAAGTGGGTGCGCGAGCCGGGGACCACCGAAGACGGCGTCGAGAGACAGAAGTTGATGATTACGGCAATCATCGAGAAAAAGGACAGGGTAAACGCGGAGGACGTCAGACGAATTTGGCTGAGAGACATCAAGCCGGAATCTGCCGGGAACGTCTCCGAGCCTTTTGAGGCGGATTTGCTGGCGATGGCGAAGACGCCGATTCCCGCGTCCGACCTCGGGAAGTACTGCGATTACTCTGGCTTGGTATCTATGGCACGGTCATGCCATCCAATCGGCCTGATAAACGCGGGCGACGTTCAGGGCGCAATAGACGACGTCTATGAAGTTGGACAGCTCTACAACACGGCAAATAGCCGGGGAATCCAGTGGGCGACGGTGACCGCCGTAGCAATCGCTGCGGCGACCAAGCCCGGCGCGACGGTGGATAGCGTCCTGGGAGCGGTCTTCGACAACTGCGACGCGACCGACCGGCTGTCTCGGAAGGAAGCTGGCGTCGTGAGGGAGATAGATAGAGCACTGAAAGCCACCGCAAGCTGCAAAGACTTCCGGGAGATGCGAAAAACGTTCGACACAATTTACACCGGCTCAGGAATGCCCTATGCTTTCAGCTACGCCAATGAGGTCGTCAGCAAAGCGGTCTGCGTTTTTTGGATGGTCAAGGGCGATCCCATGGAAGCGATGATAGCTGCCGTCAACATGGGAAGGGATACCGACTGTTTGGCATCCATATCGGCTGGAGTCTCGGGTGCCCTCTCCGGCGGCGGGTCCATCCGGCAGGATTTGATCGAGCAGGTTGACCGAGCAACCGCGCTCAACGTTTACACAAACTCGCAGAGGACATTGAGGGAAACGTCCGACGGATTGTGCGACGCCTTCAAGGCGCGGCTTCAGACAATGAGAGTTTACGTCGAGGAGATGGATTCAGCTTAGAGGTTCCCCGGCCGCTCGATTTCCCGCAGCAGGGCGGCCGCGATGACCCGAGATTGACCGGGACTTCAGCACGACGTATTCTTTCGGCAGAGAAGGGTTTCTGTTTGGGTCATGAAATCCACAGGTAAGTGTATCGCGAGATGCAAGGCATGAGGTGGCCAATTGCGCGACTTGTCGCAGCAGTCGTCGCTTTTTCTGCGGCGACGGTGCGAGCAGCCGGAGAGGAGCGCTCCCGTCCGGCGTCAGCGTCGAGCACCGGTTCGGGAACCGCTCAGCCAGGCGCTTCATCCGCCGGCACTCTCGTCGAGGGAGTTGCCGGCTACAAGTACCTTTGCTTTTTGCCGAAGGGCTACGGCAGGCAGCCAAAACTCTGGCCCTTGATCGTCTTCCTCCACGGGAAATGCGAGGATGAGGACCTGGAGAAACTGAAACACTTCGGCCCCATCAAGTACGCCCTCGAGCACAGTGAGTTTCCATTCATCGTCGTCGCCCCGGGGACCTCGCGCGGCTGGTCGGTCAGAATTCTGGGCAATTTCCTCGACAGGATTCAGACTCGTTCTTCGGTTGATCGCGACAGGGTCTATCTGACCGGCCTGAGCATGGGCGGACACGCGACATGGGCACTGGCTACCTTTTCACCGAATCGTTTTGCGGCAATCGCGCCTGTCGCTGGCGCGGGCAATCCCCGGGCCGCTGCGCAACGGCTCCGGCATCTCCCGACCTGGATTTTTCACGGAGAGAAAGACACCATCGTTCCCGTCAAATGCGGTTTGATGATGGTGGAGGCGTTGAAAGCCGCGGGCGCCGAGGTCAAGTCCACCATCTACCCGGACCGGGGTCACGATTTGTGGGACCCGACCTACGACAATCCTGAGCTCTATGCGTGGTTCCTAAAGCATCGCAGGTTTCAGGGTGTCCCTCCACGCTGAAGTCGCTGAAGTCCTCACACGTTGTGGCCTTTTCAGCTCGGGACGCCAATCGCGAAAGCTCAAAGCCACGCGACGGAGGAACCGCGACGAGGAGAATTGGGGGCAGGCTCAATGCTCCGGCGAAGAATCTCTCTCTCGCACCTCGTGCAGGAGCGCCGTTCTCGTCTCGATTCGGCGGCATATCCCCCGGATGGCATTGACGTCTCGCCGCTCGAGACCGCTGCGCCCGAAAATCCTCTTGAGGGATGACGTAATGATTTCCAAGACGTCTCTTTCTCCCTCTTTCTCGTAACCCATCGTCGCCAAGGCCCGGCGGACGTGCTCCAGCATTCCCTCCACCTCCTCTCTCGACGCGAGACCGAGCAAAGGAAGCAGCGACTCGCTCTGGCTGGCAAGATAGAGCTCGTAACAGACGATCGTCACTGCGTGCGATAGATTGAGCGACGGATATTCGGACTCCTCCGGAATCGTCACTATCGTGTCGCACAGCGCAATCTCCTCGTTCGAAAGGCCGCTTTGCTCGCCTCCGAAAACCACCGCCGCAACATTTGTTCGCGCCGCCGACACAATTCTCGCCGCCGCCTCTCTCAGATAATAACTCGGTCGCCGGTCCTTTCCCATCCTCCGCGTCGTGGCGACGGCGACCTGCGGCTCCCGAAGAGCTTCCTTCAACGACGTGAAAATGCGTGCCTCCTTCAAAACATCCTCTGCCCCAAATGCGAACGGCTTGAGTTCTTCCGGCCGGTACTCGACGGGATTCACTAAGTACAATCTCGACAGCCCCATGTTCTTCATCCCGCGAGCCGACCAGCCGATGTTCCCCGGCGCCTTCGGGCTCACCAGAACGATTCGGATGTTATCCAGTGGTCCCGCCATGAGCACGGCTCCAAAAGTCCCGCGAGAGCCTCACCGACGAAGCCCTCCAGGCAGGCTGCTTCATTTTTCACTTGCTTTCGGGAACAGCGGCCTTTGAATACTTCCCGATGTAGCGGACTGGAGCGCGAAAACCGTCGGCAAGGCCCTCAATGACGAGCTCGGCGATTTCTGGCGGCCTTATCTCGATTTCCTTCAGGCGCTCAATCTCAAAGAATTGGAGGCTGTCTATCTCGTCCACTCGTCTCCGCAATTCTCCTCCGATGAGCCTTCCGAGCCAGAACGTGTCCACAACGTGCCTGTCGCCTTTGAAGAAGTCGCCGACGTACAGGAGCCGAACTGGCTCGATTTGCAGCCCTGTCTCCTCGGCGATTTCCCTGCGCGCACAGTCCAGCAGCCCTTCGTCCTCCTTGAGCCCTCCGCCGGGGATAATCCAGAAATCCTGTCCTTGCGACACGTGCTGTTTCGCAAGAAGGACCTTTCCCTCGTGCACGACGATGACTCCGACCCTCACTTTCAGCTTCTTGTCAGGCACCTTCTATCCCAAAAGCCTTTGACGGAAATTTCAGGGTCCCGCTTCCTCCGACGGCCGGCCTCCTGGAGGCGGCGTGCTGCTTGACACACCGCCAGGGGTGCGTCAGTGTAAGTTGAACGCCGTCTCCTTCGGCCAACGGCTCACAAGGGTGAACTTGACCCGGCCGTCCGGGAAAAGCAGGTTGCCTCCGCCGGTATGGTTCGGTCGCTCTGTCGTCAGAGCACCAAGGCCGCACCCGTCGTCCCCCACCAAAGGCGGCATCTCAACCATCTCTGTGCCGACGCGAATAAAACCCGGGTCGCTGTCTCGTCTCAAACTGACGTTGCCTCCTGGTGTCTGAATCTTGCCCAGATACGCGTAACTGAAGTTCGAGACGTCTTTCCTCGGGTCATGAGGGGGCCTGCTGAACGACGCTGGCTTGACTGGATCAGACGGACACCAGAATATAACTGCATTGTCGAGATAGCCGGGGTAGAGGAGGTCGAGATCGCTCCCTTCAGTCGGCGAGCTATCTTCCGGCGGAAAGAAGCCATCGTTCTCGCCCGCATACATTGTCAGCGCCTGGCCCATATTGCGCAGATTGTTGAGGCAGCTCGTCCGGCGGGCCTGCTCCTTGGCGCGCGTCAGCGAAGGCAAAAGCATTCCCGCTAAGATATTGATGATGGCTATCACCACCAGGAGCTCAATCAGCGTGAATCCCTTTCTCGCCCTCATTGGGTTGGCCCTCTTTCGGCGCCTCCTCTTTCTCTTTGGGTACTACAGGTCTCTTCTGAATGTCCGCGAAATCACGCAGGATTTTTGACTCCTTCGACTTGCATTGCGGACACGTTGGGCGGTCGCTCGCCCAGTCCTTTGCTTTCCAGGGGTAAACCTTATAGCAGCTCAGGCACTGCACAGCCCTGTAGCCAGCGAGCGACTTGCACTCCGGGCACTTCTTCGGGACCGCCCCGGTCACGCTCCTGACGAATCGCTCGCCGCACACCTCGCACATATAGAGCGCTCTCAATCCGCCTTTCCGGTGCGGTCGCTCGTGGCTGAACCACGCAAGGCCAATGATGAGAAACACTCCCGCGACCGCCCCCGCCGCTATCCCGACCCTCTTATCGAGTTTCCATTTGGCGATGGGCTTTGCCTCGACCGTCTTGACGACGGGGAAGAATTTCTCCGAGCCGCATATCGGGCATTTCCTCCCCGGAAACCACGAGTGGTCCTCCTTGCGCTGCGCCTCTCCCACAATCATCGGAAAGACCGCGCCGCAGTCTTCGCATCGGATGTCCGTCATCTCGGGCATAGTCTTCTCCAGCCTTCTCATAGAAAAGATACCACCTAAAGAGAATAATGCAACCTCTTTTCCTCTAAGCGTACACCGGCTATCTCGAGGGCGTCTCGCCACCCTCCTTTGCGGCCTTTGCAGCTTTGCGAGAGAAGTTGCATTGGCATTCTGTTTCCTATCGCCAAGTGGCGCGAGCGGCGCCACAAGTGGGCTGGTGCCCGCGCGACCGCCCGGCCGTTCGTTCTACTCGCTCAAGAGCGAGCGGATGGTTCAAAAAAGCCCTCTTGCAATTCCGTGCTGCTTCCGCTACCTTTCGGAAAAACGGCAACAAACTCCGCAACAGTTTTTTCATCGCGGTGACCCCTATCCGCGAAAGGAACGAAAATAGAAAAATGAAGGCAGCTTGCCTCGTCGCCAGACGCAAATTTGAAATCCGCGACATCCCTAAGCCCGAAATCAAAACCGACAGGGACGTCCTCCTGAAATTGCGATGCTCCGGTGTCTGCGGTTCCGACATCCACAACTATGCCGAAGGCAGAACCGGCTCCCTGGAAGTGAAATTCCCGATGATTCTCGGGCACGAATGTTCCGCCGTCGTCGAGAAGGTCGGCGGAGCCGTCAGAAAGGTCAAGCCCGGTGACCGTGTGGCCGTCGAGCCTGCGGTAACTTGCGGCGAGTGCGACGAATGCCTCACCGGCAGGCAGAACATCTGCAAAAAGGTCCGCTTCCTTTCCGTCCCGGGCGAACTGGAGGGATGTCTCAAAGAATTCATGGTCATGCCAGAGACGAATGTCATCCCCATCCCCGACGAGCTCACGTTTGAAGACGCCGCGATGCTCGAGCCCCTGTCGGTTTCCGCCTATGCGGTCAACCTCGCCAGCATCAAGCCCGGCGATAGCGTCGCCGTTCTTGGGTCAGGTCCCATCGGTCTTCTGACAATGGAAGTGGCCAACACGTCAGGCGCGGCGCTGTCATTTGCCACGGACATCGTGAAAGAGCGAGTGGAAATGGCCTCGAGGCTCGGCGCCACGTACTCCTTTAGTCCGAACGAAACCGATGTGGTGAAAGAAATCCTCGACGCCACCCACGGCAGGGGCGTGGACGTCGTCTTCGAATGCGCTGGCGAACAGGAAACGGTTACGCTGGGTCTTGAAGTCCTTCGCCCCGGAGGGACGTTGGTTCTCCTCGGGATTCCCGGAGCAAAGACCGAATACGCTTTCCATACCGACATCATGCGGCGGAAGCAATTGGTCATCCTGAACGTCCGCCGTCAGGTCCACTACTTTGAGCGAGGGCTGCACCTCGTCATGGCGGGGAGAGTTGACATACGCACCCCTGTTACACACCGCTTCCCGCTGGAGAAAACGAACGACGCTTACGAGCTTGTCTCGACGTACAAGGACGGTGTGGTCAAAGCGATGATTGCTTTTTGACTCGCGACGCCGTAGCGTCTGCAAGAAGGACCAGCCCCGCCTCGACGAGGAAAGCGGCGCGGACGAGCTGTTCTGCCCCCGCGCTGCATGGCTCTTAGTGCGATGACAACTCCAGGCAAAAATCTCTTTCTCACCGGCCTGCCCGGCATCGGCAAGACCACCGTCATCCAGAAGGCGATAGAGAAACTTTCCATTCCCGCGACTGGCTTTTACACCCGCGAAATTCGCGACGGCGCCGCCAGAGTCGGATTCTCCATCGTTACCCTCGACGGAAAAGAAGGAATCCTCGCTCACGTGCGAGCAAAAGGGACGTTCAGACTCGGGCGATACACCGTCAACATCGAGGATATCGAGCGGCTGGCTGTCCCGGCGATGACCCCTGCGTCCCCCGACCAGCTTGTCGTCATAGACGAAGTGGGAAAAATGGAGTGTTTCTCCGACGGGTTCCGGAAGGCTCTTCTCAAAGTCCTCGACTCACCAAACACAGTCCTGGGCACAATCGCCGCCAGAGGGACCAATTTCATCGAGACCATCAAGCGACGCCCCGACGTGACTATCTTAGAAGTCAATTTCCAGAATCGGAACGACCTGCCCGAAAAGCTGGTGAGCATTCTGCTTGCGCGCGAGTAGCGGACCAATTAGCCAAGCGGTGTTGGCTCGCGCGCCAACTGCCCTTTCGCGGTGCCTCTACTTCCTGCCGCCTCGCAGAGTGGTCCGTCTCATGCCCTCGTTCCTTTCCGGCCACGAACTGGGAAATATCGCCGGAATTGCCCCGCGTGCAGCAGCGTCTTCGCTTGACCGGAATCGCGGTCGTACTTCTCGACCCTCCAGCGTCCCGTCTGAAAAACGACGTCTCCCGAGGGGCTGTAGCTCAGCGGCTTGAGCCTCTCGGGTAAGGTCGGGTCCAGCCAGTTGCGCGGTGCATCCAGAAGGATGCGCACGCGTCCAGTCGAGACCTCATAGGTCTTCAAGCCCGTGGCGTCCCCGAAAGCGAGGATTTTCCCTTCCCGGTCCCAAACCGCCGAGCCCCACTCCACACCGCTTGCTATCGGTCTCGCGAACCCCTCTGCCATGTCGAGAAGGTACAAATCGAAATCCACGCACGGCGGAGGGAACCGCCGGACAAAAAGCGCCGCATGGGTTTCCTTCAGATTTATCCATATGCCCTCGATTCCCTCCATCTGGAGAATAGCAGCCGGCTTCGGCGAGCCTTCCTGGTCCCGAATCATCCACAGCCCATACTCCTCGCTGAAAGAGCTCTCGTCGTTCGTCGAGATGAACATGTTCCCGGTTTTCGGTCCCCACGTCTGGCCCCCCTGCCACCCCTCTCGCCAGCAGACTGCGCGGTCCTCCCTGTCGTGGCTGACATCTCCCTCGACGAGAAGAACTCTCCCCTCTGTATCGGCGGGGCGAGGGGCCGTGAACAAAAGCCGTTTCTCCGCGGGGTCGAAACTGAGGACAGTCGCCAGGCGAGCGAGTTCTCTCACGTAGGTCATCTCTCGGGTCGCGGGCGTGTAAACCCACAGCGACTTGGAGGGAACATCCTGCCGCCCGGCGCCGCTGCGAAGGAGGTAAAGTTGTTCGCCATTCTTCGACCAGCGGACGTCCATCACCGTCCCGCCGCACACCTCGGCGATGTCCTTCCCATCGCGGTCGGCGACAAACACCTTTGCTTCGCTTTGAACCGCCTGTCCCTTGAACCCCGCGAAGGCGATGACGGCCACTCTCCCTGACGCCGCAGACACCTCGACTTTCACGAGGTGCACGAAAACCTCCGGCATCCCCAGAAACGGCCACCAGCCGACGATGCCTTTGCCGACAATCTGGCTGCCGCCGAAAAGGAAGAGCCCTGCTGCCACCCAGGCCGCCAGCCTCGCCGGCAGTGCCTTCGTCCGCACAATCCGGTGCGTCGCGACGAGACAGACGAGAGTCAGCAGGCAGACTCCCCCGCCCAGGAAAAGTAGCCTGTAATTCAGCGGGTCCATTGACTTGCGTGCCCTTGGTTTCTGGTTGTTCTGCCCCTCGACAACGATGAACGCAGGCGCTTCCGCCTCTGGCAGCCAGCGCCTCTAATTCCGCGCCGACTGGGTCGCCCCCGAGCTGTCCGCGAATTTAACCATCAGAAGAGAGCCGTCACCGCCCACCGCGGAGTTAATTTCTCAAGCCAGCCGTCACAGCGCCGCTATGAGCCTCTCTGCAATCTGAACGGCGTTCAGCGCAGCGCCTTTCCTGAGGTTGTCGCTCACCACCCACATGGCGATGCCGTTGGGGCAGGATATGTCCTCCCGGATGCGTCCGACGAAAACCTCATCCCTTCCGGCGGCGTGAATGGGGAGCGGATATTCCTGGTTGGCAATATCGTCCACCACCTTCACGCCCTCTGCCCGCGAAAGAAGCTCTCTCACCTCCCTCGCGGTGATTCTCCTTTCAGTCTCGATATTCACCGCCTCGCTGTGGCTTTTCTCGACGGGCACTCGCACGCACGTTGCACAGACCATAATCGAATCGTCGTGGAACATCTTCCTCGTCTCGTTGACCATCTTCATTTCCTCGTGCGTGTAGCCGTTGTCTAAGAAGGCGGCCGACTGAGGAATCTGAGGGATGGCGTCGAACGCTATCTGATGCGGGAAAACAGATCTCTGATAGCTTTTCCCATCAAGCAGAGCGCGGGTCTCCTTGAACATCTCGTCCATTGCCCTCGCCCCAGCCCCCGAGACGCTCTGGAACGTCGTCACGACGATTCTCCTGATGCGTGCCACATCGTGGATGGGTTTCAGCGCAACGACCATTTGAATCGTCGAGCAGTTCGGGTTGGCTATGATTCCCTTGTGCCAGAAAATGTCATCGGGGTTGACTTCCGGCACCACGAGAGGCACGTCCGGAAACATCCGAAAATGGCTCGTGTTGTCTATCACCACAGCCTCTCTGGCTGCAATCGGAGCAAACACCTTGCTCCGGCTTGCTCCGGCGCTGAAAAGCCCGATGTCAATCCCGTGGAAGGAATCTTCGCTCAGCACCTCCACCGGCACCTCTTCCCCTCGGAACCTCAGCTTCCTTCCGGGAACGCGTGCCGACGCCAGCAACCGGATTCCATCAACCGGAAACTTCCGCTCCTCAAGAATCGAAATCATCTCATTACCGACAGCGCCCGTAGCGCCGACGACAGCGACATTGTATTTTGCTTTCTTCCGCAACATTCGTCTATTTCCTCCTGCACGTTCTTATGGTTTAGCTCGACCAGCTCTTGATCGCCCCATGCGTGTCTTCGTCTGCCGAGTCCTTGCGTGCGCGCACGTTCCCACCTTATCAAAGCTCTTAGGGGTCTGCAACAGCGTCTGCCTCGGTGGGACATCACGGCTTCACGGTGCCGTCGAGGCTCTTGTTAAACTCCTCCTCGAACGGCGTGAACTTGAAGCCGCTGTTACGCTTCAGCTTGACTGGCTGCCGGGGCCTCGTTCTCCTGGTCGAGACCTGCTTTCTTGCTTTTTTTATTGATAGGTCAATCTTTCCGTCGTCGCCGATGGCGACGACCTTGGCCTTAACGCAGTCTCCGACCTTCAGGTGCTGATGAATCTGGGTGACGTATGAATCGTCAATCTGCGAGATATGCACCAGCCCTTTTCTTCCGTCGGCAAGCCTCACAAAAGCTCCGAAGGGGGCGATTCTCTTCACCGTTCCTTCCACGATGTCGCCCTTTTTAATCTCTGGCGTTTCCGGCGCTTCGGGCTCGGGTTGTTTTTCCGGAGCTTCGTCTTCCAAATCTCTACTCCGCGGATTTGCTCTCTTGCGGTGACTCAAAAACGACGATGACTTCATCGGGCCTCGCCAGCCGCAAATGCCGCCGGGCCGCCCGTTCAATTCCTTCCGAAGTGTACATGCTCCCGATCTCTTGCTTCAAGGCCTCGTTATACAGTCTCTTTTCCCGCTCAGTCCGCCGAAGCTCGTCAATCTGGACGTGCACTCTATCGAGCTGCTTGAAGCCCGGCACGAGGACATAGCCACACAATCCCGCCGTCAGAATCAGACTCAGGGGATAGGCAGCTTTCTTGACCCTGCTTGCCTTCTCCTCCTTCTTCATAAGGTGCCCCCGTAAACCGCCGCGTCGCCGAGCATCTCCTCAATCCGCAGAAGCTGATTGTATTTCGCCACTCGGTCCGTCCGGCACAGAGACCCAGTCTTGATTTGCCTGGAGTTGGTCGCCACGGCGATGTCAGCTATCGTTGTGTCCTCGGTCTCTCCCGAGCGGTGGCTGATAACATACGTATAACCGGCTTTCCTGGCCATCTCAATCGTCTCGAGCGTCTCGGTCAACGTCCCGATCTGGTTGACCTTTATCAGGATGGAGTTCGCCACCCCCATCTCAATCCCCTTCTTCAGCCTCTCCGTGTTGGTGACGAATAAATCATCTCCGACAATCTGAATTTCTTTTCCGCAGCGGTCCGTCAACTTTTTCCAGCCATCCCAGTCGTCTTCCGCCAGACCATCTTCCAGGGAGATGATGGGATACTTCTGTGCAAAGCCCGCGTACAGCTCGATTAGCTCCTCGGCACTGTATTCCTTCTTCTCCTCCGCGAGGAGATGGTACTTGCCGTCTTTGAAGAACGTGCTCGCCGCCGAATCGAGGGCGATGAAAACGTCTTCCCCGGGACGGTATCCAGCTTTCTCAATCGCCTGAACGATGAGGTCGAGCGCCTCCGAGTTGGATTGCAGGTTCGGCGCAAAACCTCCCTCATCTCCGACGGAGGTGTTGTAGTTTTTCCCTTTCAAGACCTTCCTCAGCGTATGGAAAATCTCCGCGCCCATCCTCAATGCCTCGCGGAAACACGACGCCCCCTTCGGCACAATCATGAACTCCTGAATGTCCATGTTGTTGTCCGCGTGAGCGCCCCCATTCAGAATGTTCATCATCGGCACCGGCAGAACCTTTGCGTTCACCCCGCCGATGTACTTGTACAGCGGCAAAGCGGAGGACTCCGCCGAAGCCTTCGCCACCGCCAGCGAGACGCCAAGAATCGCGTTGGCCCCGAGGTTCGACTTGTTTGGCGTTCCGTCGAGAGAAAGGAGCCTCGCGTCAACCCCCGGCTGGTCCGCCGCATCCATGCCATCTATCTCAGGGGCAATAACCTCGTTGACGTTCCTGACCGCATTAGTCACACCTTTCCCAAGATACCTCTCCGGGTTGTTGTCCCGCAGCTCAAGTGCTTCGTGCTCTCCTATGGAAGCGCCCGAGGGAACAGCCGCCCTTCCCATTACCCCGGAACTCAGCTCCACTTCCACCTCGACGGTCGGATTTCCTCTCGAATCAAGAATCTCTCTCGCTATCGTGTCAACAATTTCGCTCATCTCTCTCCTTCAAGTTGCGATTGTACCATCCACTCACTTAGTGCTCCAATTCATAAATTCTGTCCCGCCTTCGGCGGGGTTGGAGAGCATCCTCAGTTTTTTCTCGCCAAGACGCCAAGCACCTTGTGTGTCTCATTCTGAGCGAGCCCTCGCGTCTTTGCGGCTTTGCGAGAGACTTGCTTTGTCCCCCGCGGAACGCGGGGCGGGATTGATGGTGCTCAAAAGAAGCACCGGGTCCCGAATACGTGATCGTACTTGCTAAAACATATGCTTAGAAGTCTTTTTTGGGAACCGCGCCCGAAGCCCGGCGGAACGTTCGCGCAAAACAACACCCTCTGTTCGAAGTGTACGATACTGTAAACGTCCCGGAGAGAAAAATCAAGAAAAAAACTCATCCCCCGAAGAGAATGGACCAAATCCACATCGCCATTTCTTCTTGTCGTTCTCCCCTCGCCGAATCTACAGGAGCCCGTGGGCCTCGAGAAGCGCCCCATCTTCCAGGATTGTGGCGCTCGGCCCGTCGGCAACCTTCTCACCGCCGTCGAGCAGAATTGTGCGGCCGCACAGTTCGCCTGCCAGAGAAAGGTCGTGTGTCGCAATGACCTGAGTTCCGCCGAGCTTTCGCAATAGCGCAATGATTCCCTTCCTTCCCCGCGGGTCGAGATTGGCAGTCGGCTCGTCAATCACAAGAACCGCTGGCCGCAGCGCAAGAACCGTCGCTATCGCCACCTTCTTCTTCTCTCCGAAGCTCAGCCGGAAAGGAGACTTCTTCGCGGCTCCGAGCATCCCGACGGCAGAAAGGCTTTCCTCGACGCGTCGCTGAACCTCCTCCGCCGGAAGCCCTAAGTTCTGCGGACCGAACGCCACGTCCTCGAAAACCGTCGGGCAAAAGAGCTGGTCGTCCGGATTCTGGAAGACAAGCCCAACCTTCTGCCGGATGGATCTGAGGTTTCCCTTTTCCATTGGGAGGCCGTCAATCTTCACGCTCCCATCGCCCCGAAAAATCCCGTTCAGATGCAGGAGAAAGGTTGACTTACCCGCTCCATTCGGTCCGATGAGGGCGACCGTGTCTCCCTCGAAGACATCGAGGGTTATCCCCTTGAGGGCGACTGTCCCGTCCGGGTAGGAGAAATTAAGCGATTCGATTTCGACTATCTTTTTCACGACCTTTGGGAAACCTCAGCCTGGAATGAGTTGGCGCGTCGCACCTTCGTGTCTCAAATCCCGGTCACCATACCGATTCGTAGGCCAGTGCCTCATGAGATGCGCACACCCGGAGACTATGAAAATCCGCTCTCAGTAGCCCCGATTTTTGAGCCAGTCGGATTCTATTCTCTCTCGCCAAGACGCTAAGGACGCGAAGAGTTCACAGGGCGTCGCTTCCTTGCGTCTTTGCACCTTTGCGGCTTTGCGAGAGACCTCCCAACTCGCCGCGTAGAGGCCATTTTCAGTGCAGAACAATCCTCGCACAGAGCAACACCGCCAGCGACAACAGAACAAAGGCGTAATCTTTTCCCCGCATCGGCTGCGTTGGTCGCGCAGTCGCTCCCCCGTCGAACCCTCTGGATGCCATCGCCTGATGCACCCGTTCCGCCCGCTCGTAGCTTCTCACGAAATACGTTCCAATCATCCGCCCAACGACCTTTGTCTGCCACAACCATTTCCCGCCGTAGCATCGAGCATCCCTGGCGCGGACCATCCGTTCAAACTCCTCCACAAGCAAAAACAAATACCTGTACGTAAAGCTCATCAGCGACAGAAAAATCTTCGGTGCGCCCAGCTTCCGAAGCCCACCAAGAAGCTCCGGAAAGGGTGTTATCGCCGATAGGATGACCAGAGACACTATGCCGATATAAGACTTCAATGCCACTCCCTTGAACATGAGAAGCCCCGGATGCGAGGCAGCGCCTGTGTTGCCCGCCGCTCCTGCCTTTGCCATGAAAGGAATGGAAATCGCCGCCATCGCCAGAAAGGGGAGAACCACCAACGACCGCCTCAAAACATGCATCGCTGGAACACGCGATACGACAAGGCACACGACGAGAAAAGCGAAATAACACCCGAAAGACGCGGAGTTGGTCGCGGGCGTCGTTACGCAAGAAACAACCAGACCAAGAAAGACAATTGCTTTGGCCGTCGCGGAAAGCGAATGAAGCGGGCTATGGAGGTCGGAGTATTTGTCGAGAAAGCCGTGTTTCAATTGTGCTTCCTCGCCGTCGCCCCGGATGATTTTTTCCTGACGAGGACCCTGCCCAGAAGAATCGCCACGCCAAAAACCAGTGCCGTTCCAATCGCCCCCGCAAATCCCGTCGAGAGACGCTCGCTCTTAATGCCCGGAAACACGTATTCTGCAAAAGGAGTGAAAGCTGGCGGCTCTGCTTCTCTTCCCTGGCGCGCAGAGCCAAAGTGTTCAAGGACTTTCTCCAGCCCGTCGGGGAGAGTCGAAGCCAGCGGCGAAAGAAAAAACGCTATGATGAGCGAAACGGACAGACCCGCAATGATAAACTTCGTGTTTCGCTTCATATACCGAACCTCACTCCGCCGACGCCGCCGCTTTCCGCGAAGACGGCAGCCACGGCACCAAATCAGGTCGTGCCTCCGCCAGAACCGAGATGACAGCCACCGTTATCGCCGCCTCTCCTAAACCAATCAGGGCATGAATCCCCACCATCGCAGGGAGAACTACACCCAGCGCAAACCCCGACAGCCATAATTCCACCGCACACATTGCCGCCGGAATAACAATCGAAAGCCATGCGGCGACAGCCAGGCTCGCTGTTAACCCGGCTCTCGTCCGCGGCATGACCTTTTTCAGAAGCAGGAACACGTAATAACAGCCGACGCTCGCGACGACACCCATGTTCAGAATGTTCGCTCCGAGGGCATCAAGCCCGCCGTCGGCGAAGGCGAGGCATTGGATGGTCAAAACCACCGCCATCACCAGGCACCCGGTCAGCGGCCCGAGCAAAACCGCAAGCAAGAGCGCCCCGAGGAAATGGCCGCTCGTCCCACCCGGAATGCTGAAGTTCAGCATCTGGGCCGCAAAGACAAACGCCCCCATCACGCCTAAAAGAGGAATCTGATTCTCGCTCATTGCGTGATTTGTCCGGCGAACCGCCAGGGCGCACGTCGCCACCGCTGCCACGTAGCCGCCGATGGCGACTTCTGCTGTCAGGAGACCATGCGGTATGTGCATTAAGGGACCTTTCCGAAGATGTTATGCGACCCACGAATGGCGCCGCGCCGAGTAGCGCCTGAAAGGGGCTTCCCGTATTACAAATCGAAAACTCGTGCTACTAATACGACCAGCAAGGACAGTTGTCAACGACTTTTTTGCGGCAGAGTGCAGCTACGCCTCGGTGGGACGTGCGGCTGACGGCGCTCCCTGAACGAAAGGGGCCAAGCTGGGGCGTGTCACAGTCGGGCTGTGTACCGCCGGCATCTTGCCGGCTGGCCCGGGGGCATCTTGCCCTCGCCCTGAGGGCGGGACACCCTCAGGACTCCCGCCGGGACGGCGGCGTTACAGCCAACTGGCCGGCGCCCCCTCTGGGGCGGCGCCCAAAGTCCAGTACCCAAACGTACCCGCACCATTGAAGCACACGTTCGCCCAAAACGCGTCCTTCGCTGTCGGGGGGAAGGGCGGGCTGTCCGCCTCGCATGGGAACTCAAGTGGAGAAGAGAGCAAAAGCCTCTCCGTGTCAGAACTCTGCTTTTCTGAGGTGCCTGGCGCCGAGCGCCATAGGCAGCGTCCCCGCCAGAATGCTCAAGCCGACAATCCCGGCCCCCAGGCTGGCCGACGCCAGGAGCAGCGACGGGGTTTTCAGTTGCCCCGTGAGGTTGAGGTGGCTTATGACCACTTCGCCAGCCAGCACAATCGTGATATACGCAAGGCTCAGCACCAGCGCCAGCGTCCCGCCAAACCCGGACACAATCCTCGCGGGATTGTCGCTCGTGAAGTTCGGAAAGAGCGCCCCAAGCCCGACGCTCAAGCCCGACAGCCCGAAGCACATCAGCAACATAGCCCCGGAAGAAATCGCGACTGTCGCCGAATCCAGACCGAGCATGAGTCCCGACAAGAGCGTGAGTCCTCCCGCAATCAGCGTCGAGCAAACGAAGCACAGCAAGAATTTCTCGAGCAAAATTCTTTTCACCGACACCGGCGCCAACCCCACAACCCAGAATCTACTTCCCTCGAGGCTCATCTGCGGAAACACGAACCGTGTGGTCAGAGTCCCAAGCGTCAGCGCCGTCGCCGCCAGATTCATGAACGATATGGTGTTCTTAAAAAATGCCGGAAAGGTGTGGTACGACATGTTCCTCAGGTTGAAAATGTAAACCCCAAGAAGACCGAAGAAAATCACGAACTGGCTCCATTGAGCCGGGTCTCGCCAGAAAATCTTCAGGTCCTTTGTGACCATCGCCCGCGTGGAGGGGCCGAGAAATCGCCATAAGACGCTCAGCCTCCCGATCACATCGCCGCCGTAACGAAGACTCTTCATGCCTGCGGCACTTTTGCTTCTCGACCAGCCCGAGTAGAACATCCTCTTCGCGATGAAAAAGCAAACCAGAACCGCCATCAGGCCATTCGCCCAGAGCATCCCCAGTCCGAGGAGTTTGTCGTGCGGCCAGGGCGTTACTTCCGGATACCCTTTCGCCTCAAGGAGCATTCCCTTGACCAGCCACGTGCTCGGCAGAAGTTCGCTCCTCGAAACCCTTGCAAAGCGCATCATTTCGTCGAGAACCGGCAGCGGCGATTCCAGAATGTCGCCCCCGGACGACGCAGCTGGCTTACGAAGAACGAAAAGAGCCGCAGCAGCAATCACCGTGAGCACGACCGCTGCTAAAAGTTTTCTCCTCGGAAAAAACCTCACCAGAACCACCATCGCCGACCCGCCAAGGCCCCCCGCGACCAACAGAAAAGGAAAAAGAAACGCTGGCACGGAAAGGTAGTAACCTATCGGCGCCGACCGGTCCATTCCGTAGGCCAGAATCAGGGGCCCTGCTAAAAACACCGAAGCCCATGAGCTGAAAAACAGCGTCTCTGCAAACTTCCACTTGAAGATTGTCGCATGCCGCAGGGGCATCGCCGTCAGGAAATCAACCTCCTTCGACTTGTACGCCAGCGAATAGACCAGAATCATGTTGCTGAATACCAGCATGACGAACGTAGCCAGAAAGAACAGGTAGAACAGCCGGTTGATTAGCAGCTCGCCAAGCCCCGGCAGAAACCTCTCCACGAACCCAAAGCCGCCTCGAAACAAAAAGTAGGACCCGCACCAGTACCCGACTCCAAAGCCAGCGATAACGGCAATCTTGAGCCGGGAGTGTTTTTTCAACCCCTCCACGGAATGCTTCAGGATTCGCAGCTTCACTGTGGCAATAGTCGCCGTCTCACCCATTCTTCCTGGGCTCCTTTCGCAAGTCGCAACGTATAAGAATGTGGGAGGTCTTCACTGCCATCGCTGACAACCGTAACAGCCTTTCTGACAGGAGGTCGAAGAAAAGCATAGCAAAAAGTGAACCTTTTTCACCCCTCACGCCAATAACTCTTGTGGAACGAATCGAAATGCCCGGGCCGCAACACAACCACAAATTCGACGAGGTCGTCGACGCCCACTACCAGAGGATATTCCGCGGCGCCGTGTCGGTCACCGGCGACAGAGACCTCGCAGAGGAACTTGTCCAGGAGACCTTTCTCGTGGCTTTTAAGAAATTTGACAGTTTCGCTGGCACGGCCTCGCCCTTCACATGGCTTTACGGAATCATGCTCAACAAGTATCGCGACTATTGCCGAAGAAGGAAATTACTGAGGCGGCTGGGGTTTGCCCGCGCAGACCACAATCCCGGCGAGACCAATAACGTGAGAGCCGAGATTCTTCCTCTCGCCGACCAGGTGGCGAACCGCGACGACAGCCAGCTCCTCATCAAGGCTGTGGACCGGCTTCCTTTCAAACTCAGAACCGTTATCGCCATGCACTATTTTGACGACCTGTCCCTCATCGAGATTGGCAAGATACTCAGCTGTCGCCTCGGAACCGTCAAGTCTCGCGTCTTCAACGCCCGAAAACGTCTTTATCAAGCTCTCAAAGGAAAACTGAGAAATGACCGCTGAAATCCGATGCAACGAAGTCAGAAAACTTCTCCGGACAATGCCCAGGGGTGGCTCCGAAGAAACCCTTCGCCGCATCTCTCCCCATCTCTCCAAATGCGAGGGATGCAGGGAAATCCACGCCGGGTTGCGAAAAATCGAAGAAGTGCTCCTCGAAAGAAAGCGCCAGCTTGACGGCATCGCACGCCGCACCCCGATGCACAAGGCCCGGATCCTCGCCGAGCTACTCAGGCCAGGCGCGATGAGAAAGGCCTGGCTCCGTCGCCCTCTCTGGGCTTCCGTTGCGGCACTCGTTTTCGTAGTCGTGGCTGGCTCTGCCTTGCTCCTCACAACGAGGCAAACCACGGGGCCAGATGTTTCCCGTCTTTCGGCGCCCATGACACCGGACCGCGCGACGCTCGCCCTTTCCTCTCAAACCCTCAAGGAGTTAGCGGAAGTGGTGGCCCGGTACGAGGTCGCGTCCGTTGGGCTTCCTTACGCCGTCGAGGCGGTCGCTCGCGAGCCTCTGTTCCCCGCATCCATCGAGCAGTTCATCGAGCCTGCAGGCACACTTAGAGGAATAGCAGAATCAACCATCAAACTAACAAGGAGGCACGAAACATGAAACTTCACTCAACAACCCTGCCAACACTCTGCATCATCTCGCTGGCGCTCCTCTTCCTCGCCAGCCCTCCCGCATTCTCTGCGGAGGAGGGACAGACCGAGCTTCAAGCTCTCCGGGAAAAGAACGACGCCCTCGAAAAGGAGATTGAATCTCTCCGTCGTCTGCTCGACGAGCTAAAGGGAGAGAAGCCAGTCCCAACAACAATTGCCGTGGAAGCCGTCCCGACGGCGTCCGAACCGGCAGCGGCGGAGGTCGTTAGCGACGCCCGCACAGGCGTCACGATAAGCAGGAGTGTCGCAACA
>CAYZXL010000045.1:0-38601 GCA_964482435.1 uncultured Verrucomicrobiota bacterium | reverse complement strand
CAACCACTCGCTGGTGTCCCGAAGACAAACAGTTTGTCGCCGAGGAGACCTGTCGGGACTGCGAGAGGTGGGCGGACCACGGCGGCGGTTTTGAGGAGTGCCAGTACGAAGCCGAGGCGAGGAAGGAGACTAATCGCGGTGAGACCGAAGACGCCGACGAGGAGGAGTAACGCCGAGCGAGCGCGACACCCATTTTGGCGTCCAGCGCGACAGGCGCGCGTCTCAATCCAAGGCGTTTTTGGCGACTGAGAGGAACCGAAGAAACATGTGCAGAGCCAACCAAGAAAGCGAGCCGTCACTGGCTCTTCCACTGAAGTCACGCGGAGACATTGGACCAGAGACGAGGAAGGCCCTGCAAACGTGCGAAGAGGCACTACTGGATGGTTTACGGCACGGTTTTTTTCAATTTGAGATCACGTGCGAGATTATCAAGGGCAAAAAACGCCGCCTTTTGCTAAAGGCGGGGAAGAGCTATTGCTTCATCATTCCCGAAGGAGAAATCCGCTCGACTTGACAAACGCAACGCTACCTATGTGATTTAGGCGCTAAACAAAGAAGACTTGGTCGCTGTGCTATCGGTGCGATTCCGAAGACGGCGATTCAGCCGGTTGGCCACCGCTGCAGTGGTCCGGCTTCATTTACGGCTTGTCCGATGGCACAGTGCAAAGAAAACATCGTCGTCAAAGCGACCGACTTCCTCAAGCGACGCACTGGGCAGGACATCTCGCCTGACGAAGCTCGCCGGGCGATTGACAACATTGCCAGGGTCTTCGTGCTCCTCGACCAGTGGGATCGGGCAGAAGCAGCCAAGCAAGGAAGAGAGCGCGATACAATAGAAACACGAAGGTTTCCACATTCGCTCCAGCCTCGTCCCCTTCCGGAAAGAGAGAATCCGCCGGTGACTACAAAAGCCTCGCACGATAATCAACAAGAGGATAAGCTCTGCTCGTTGATCTCTGCTCGCGCGGCTCGGCGCTCCCGTGGAACAGGCTCTGAGTAGCAAAAAAACTTGAAAAAAGAGCTTGACAAGGTGCGCATTCGACTGTACAAAAGGCCGTACCCTCAAAAAACCAACGTCCGTCTCGCTGGTGTCCGAAGACGAGAAGGCGCGGTTTTGAGGAACCCGAGCAAGCCCCGACGCACTGGGGCGACTTATGGCGACGAGGAGAATGGGTCTGGCGGATAGAAAGGGAGCGGAACAAATGAAAAAGGAATGTGGCACAACGAGCATGGGTAAAGCGGTCATCTACGTCCGTGTCAGCACCGATGACCAGACAGAGGGAACTTCCCTTGACACCCAGGAGGAAGAATGCCGTGCATTCGCTGAGCAGCGTGGGTTGGATGTACTCCAGGTCTTCAAGGGAGAGGGAGAAAGTGCAAAGACAACCGGGCGTCCTGCCTTCCAAGAGATGCTGAGGTTCTGCAGCACGAACAAGGGCAAGATCGAGGCGGTCATCGTCTGGAAGCTCGACCGATTCTCACGAAACGCCGGGGACGCCAATACCGAGAAGGCGAAGCTTGCGAAGATCGGTATCCAGGTTTATTCGGCAACAGAGCCTGCATTGAACGAGGATAACCCGGCGGCTCGGCTGACCTTCACTGTGTTGGCAGGGGTGGCTCAGTTCGATAACGAGATTCGCGCTGAACGAGCCATAACAGGCCTGAAGCGCCGGGTTTCAGAGGGTTGTTATCCTTCCAAGGCCCCGTTCGGCTACCGCAACTGTCCGAAGGGATCCGATCGCGCCAAACATCTGCAGCACGGACTGCTGGAACCGGTTCCGGAACTCGCCCACGTCGTCAAGGAGGTCTTCAGGCTGGCGGCCACCGGACACTACTCTCAAAAAGGCGTATTCGCTGAGCTTCAGAAGAGCGGTCTAACTGAGATCGGCGGCAGGACGCTCTGCCTCAGACACTTCAGGAACATCCTCCGGAATCCAGTTTATTGCGGATACATGGACACATTCGGCGAGAGACGGAGTGGCAAGTGGGAACAACTGGTATCCGTAGAGACCTTCGAGACCGTCCAGAAGGTATTGAGCCTTAACGGATTCGTCAAGCAGCAGTGCCACTTTTACACGTATTCTGGATTGGTGTATTGCGCGGACTGCGGTAAGAGGCTAACGCCAGAAACGCAACGCGGAGGGCACAGATCAGGTTGGTATGTTTACTACTCTTGCGGAAGTTGCCGAAAACGGAAGACAAAGCCAAGATTCTGGAAGGAAAACGAAATTGACGCCGCGGTCGCTGAAAACCTAAAGCGCCTGGCAATTGACGAAGAAGCAGCCGAACTGATTGTGGACATGCTCATGGAGTCTCAAGAAGAGGAGTATCGAACACGCGACATTGAAAGAGCTGCCCTGCTTACTGAACGAGACCGCTTACTGAAACAAAAGCGACGAGCCCTTGAGCTATTCCTCGACGAGAAAATATCCGAGCAGGATTACGCTGCCTTGAATACCGAGATATCGCTTAAGTTGCCGGCCATAGAGTCGAAACTTGCTGAATTGGAGACTGACCAAGCGTCTTTGATCCCCACCGCACGCAAAGTTCTCGAACTCGCGCAACATGCTCCCGCCCTGTACGTTGCACAAAATCAAACGGAAAGACGGAAATTACTCGATTTGGTTTTCTCGAACCTTTCCCTCGGTCGCGTAAGTGCCTCTGCTACATGGACTTCACCGTGGTCAGTGCTGGCGGGATGCCACAAAAGGGAAGAATGGCGGAGGAGGTAGGATTCGAACCCACGTCTCCCAGAGGGAGAAACGGTTTTCAAGACCGTCGCCATAGTCCACTCGGCCACTCCTCCGCCTCAGAGTCTTCGCAAAGCTCGTTCGCCAACGAGGCAACGCTCCAACGCGTCTTTAAGAATAGCTCATCTCTGCCACCTTGTTCAAGTGCTGTGGACGCCTCGGTGCGGCTGTGATTTGGCGGTTTGGGGTGCGCCTACGTTCGAAGATGCGGTGGGGCTATTGCGCCCCTTCAGGGCCGGTTCACCTTTTTGGCCCCGCCCCCAGAGCGGTGCCGTGGGCTAAGTACATCAATTCACAAATACGGCGACGTATGCGAGACCCGGCCAGAGGCGGGGATACTCTCCACAGGATTTACAGGACAGCCGGGATTTGGGAACGAGGGCACGAATCTGTGGGCAATCAGTCGCTCCGCCCCCGCCTTCGGCGGGGCCCTGGCATGGCCAAAACTGATAAGATTGAAAACAGGACGAACAGGATTCACAGAATCCTGTACACCCTGTTCATCCTGTCGGGGAAAAATACGTAACCGAATTTATGAGTCAGAGCACTAAGTTATGTCGCCCCTTCGGGGCTGCAGGAGCCCGGCTCCACTTGCTCCAATGATGGACTTCGGTTACACTCCCAAAAGTGGATTTCTGGGACGCTGGCGCTACGAAGGTGAAAGGAAGGCAGGTGCAAAAAACCGATCGGAACTGTTTGACAAGCCGGCATCTTGGATTAGTGCTTCTGGTGGTCACCGTTGTGTCTTGCGCCAAAGGTGGCTGCAAGAACGGGGAATCTTCGCAGAATAGCGTTAAACCTCGCGGCGGGGAAGACCTGATCGTGTTCATTGCCAGGGAGAAGCCGACTCTCTATCGGCTGGTCGGGACGACGCCAGTCTCCTGGGGCACGGCGACTTTTAACAGCCCCACGTCCCTCGTCGCTGACCCAAAGCAGCGGTGCTTCTTCGTCCTCGACCGCCCGAGGTACATTTACCAGCCATTCAAGGTGTGGCGAATCGAAGCGGACAGAAAGGCCTCGGTCTTTTTCGAGGGGAAGCGCGAGAAGGATGGCAAGCCGTTCGCTTCGCTGCTCGGTTTGATGCTCGACGCGGAGGGAAACTTGTTCATTGTTGATGGAACCTCGGGCGTCTGGCGCCTCGACAACAACCGCCGCGTACACCAGTTGTTGGACGGGGACAAGCCATTGCGGATGTTCACTGCCGACGAGCCGCATCTATTGCGCGGTGTAGCCAAATGGTCCGACGACACGCATCTGATTGCCGACCCGGATGCCGATGTCAAGGGAGTCAGCGGAACCGGGGGCTTGTTTCTCTTTCGGTCGGATGGCACGCGGGAACTGCTTGCAGCGTTCGGCCAGCGGATTCAGCCGCTCGGAGTCGCGATCCTCCGGGGCGCGACGAAGTCGCCTCCGACACCCGTCGGGAAGTCACCCGGATGCCCTGCCGCAAAGCTGAACCTGCGCGACCTCGTCGGTGTACACCGTGCAGGCCGGATTACCAGGGTCTCAATCGCCTCGTACGAGCGCCAGACGCAGTCGCCCTACGATGTCAGCTCGCCCCTGTATGGTCTGGGACGGAAATGGGAGGTGCAACCAAAGGATGCGGCGATGTCGCGGTTGACAGCACTCTTCGAGGGTGCGCGATGGGAGATAAAAGAGGATGGGACGTTCCTGTTCAGTCCTCCCCGCGTTGAACCGCAAGATCGGACGCACCTTTTGGCTCTTGCGGGCAGCGTGAAGCCTGAGACCGAGACGGTTCTCGCCTACGCACGTTACAGCCCTCAAAGCAACTTCGACCTCCAGAGCGCTTCGGTTGACGCCGTGATGCAAGCCCCGAGAAAGGGCGAGCTGGTGATGTCGCTCGAGGTGAACGTGTCAGGCGATGATGAAAGGCTGAAAGCCACATTCGAGCAGGTTCTCCGTCTCGGAACGCCCGACTAAAGGTCGCCCAGGCCGACTCCCCCTAAAAGCTTTTTTGCGAGGTCGTAGTCCGGATGGCCTGGCGGCGCCGCTTGAAGAAAGCGGAAGAAATAAGCCCGTGCCTTCGCCGGTTCTTTCAAGTCAGTCAGGTATATCTCCCCCAGCCGGAACAATAGTTCCGGCGGTGGTCTTCTCCCCGGAACGGCTATTGCCTGCTCAAGCTCCTCGGCAGCCTCCTTGAACCTCTTCTGAGCGCGATAGACTTCCGCGAGTTGTCCGCGGCCTTCCCTGTCGTCGGGGTAAAGCTCGACGAGCCTTGCCAAACGCTCCTCCGCTTGAGCGATTGCACCCTCCGCACGGAAGCATCGCCCCGAATACGACAGCGCTAACCTGTCTTGCGGATTCTCTCGGAGCGCCCCTTCGGCCATCTCAAGACACTCGCCGTACTTCCCCTCCTGAAAAGCCAGGTGCATCAGGTATGCCCTCGCAGGGGGGTGCCGCGGGTCAATCTCCAGAGCCCTTGTCAGACATTTCCTCGCCTCCTCAATCACGTTCTCTGACCCGGTGGCCCGCATCGCCATGTTCGCCAGGATAGAGCCGAGGAGGTAGTGCGCTTCCGCTCGATCGGGCGCCATCTCCACACCCTTTCTGGCAGCGTCTTCTGCCTCGCTATACCTCCCGCACGAAAAAAGGGCTTTCCCCAGTTCGCAATAAGCCTCCCCATCGGGGAAGACCACGGCTTCTCCATCGAGAACGTCGCAAGCCCTGGCGAAATCATCCTGAACGCTGTAAATCTCCGCCAGCTCCCGATACGCCGGGCGAAATTCCTTTTCCGTTTCTATTATTTTTTTCAGGATTTCGACCGCTTCGCCGAAAAGCGCCTTGTACCGATGGACCTTCGCCACGTGGAAAAGATTCTCAGGCGTTTGCGGCAGCTCCGTTCTGATTGCTTCAATCCACGGCTGAAAATTCGCATTGAGCAATTCGTAATTGAAGTGGAATCGGCAGACCTTCAGCGCCGGTATGTCGCAGAAAAGTTCCGCCGGGAAATGCCTGTCAAAGAGCTCCGCCGCCTCTTGCCATACCCTCACAAGATACAGCCGGGTCAACTGGAACTCCGCCAGCGAATTCGCCGGGTTCAGCTCCAGCTCCATCCGCAGCTCCCTTTCCGCCGCGGCCAAATCCCCCTCTTCGATCTTCATCCGTCCAAGATAGTAATGAGGTCCCGTCAGAACCAGATTCCTCGACAGGGCTTCTTCAAAGAAGTTCGCCGCCTCTGGATTCCCCTCGTGAAGCGAACATATCCCCATGTGGTAATAACCCTCTGCGTAGTTCGCATCCACCTCAACGCATTTCTCGAAGAGCTTCTTTGCGGCCTCGTGCTCCCCGCCTTCGCCGCGGCAAAAAATGAGCAGAGAAATCGCATGGACATTTCGCGGAGCCATCTCTATAGCCGTCTCCAGCACCGAAACAGCTTCCCCGTGTCTCCCGTCGAGAATCATCAGTTCGGCCAGGAGCACGTGCCCGTCCGCGTTCCGCCAGAACCCATCCAGCGACTTTTGCACGAGTTCCTCCGCCTCCCCATACTCCTCCTCCGCGACGAGAACCCGCGCTTTCAAGTCATAAGCCCGAGCAATCGCTTCCTCATCTATGTGCTTCCTGAGCGAAAGCGCCCGGTTGACCCAATCGTTCGCCGTCTCCGTATTTCCTTCCTCGAGCGCCGCTTTTGCATTGGCCATGAACTCGTCGAACTCATAAGCACTGCTCATCCCGAACCCCTTCCTTTCCTTGGTCAACCACTCCGGGAAGATGGTGCGCCGCCGGGGCTTTTCTTGATACCTTGTGCCCGCCGCGAACCGCCTCTCCGGCTCCATTTCTCGTCGCAAAACAAAAGGTCTGGGAAATTTCTCCCAGACCCGCTTTTCGCTTCCTCCTCCGGCACCAGAGCCGGACAGATTCCAGAACGTCGTCCGCCCATCAGCTTTCGAGTTCCCCGTCCCAGGTGAAATAGGGTGGAGTCCATCCCCCAATCGTCACCTTCTTCACAATGGTCTTACCATCCCGCACAACGGTGATAGGCATCTCCGTCCCCTCCGGCGTATTCGCTAAAATGTCAATCAACTGCGCCCGATTGACTATCGCCTTGTCTCCGAGCTTCACTATGATGTCCTCTTCGCGCAGCCCCGCCTTTTCCGCAGGGTGCCCACGCTCCACACCGTAAACGAATACCCCCCGAGGAATAGTCGTTCCTTGCCTCGCCAGCCTCTCCACTTTCACCGGGTCAATATCCACCGGCGTTATCCCCAAATATCCGTAGCGGATTTTCTCTCCGGCGATCAACTCTTTCAGCCTCGCTTTGGCGCGATCGATCGGAATGGCAAAACCGATTCCCTCCGACCCTTGTGAGGTGCTAAATATCGCCGCGTTTATCCCGATGACCTCCCCTCGGAGGTTCACCAGTGGCCCGCCGCTGTTCCCCCGATTGATCGCCGCGCTCGTCTGAATTAACCCCCCGTAGGACCGCCGGTTATCGTCCGTCGGGAAAGTCCTGTCTAAAGCGCTAATTATTCCATCCGTGACAGTCGGCCGCGGGCTATCCAGGTATTGATAGCTGCCGTACGGATTTCCAATTGCCATGACAAACTGCCCTGCCCTCACCTTTGACGAGTCCCCAAGCACCGCTACCGGCAAATCCTGTCCTTCGACGCCCTCCATCTTCAGCACTGCGACATCCAGCATCCTGTCGCGTCCCTGAATCTTCGCGTCGAAACTCCTCCCATCCGGCAGCGTCACCTTGATTTTCGAGGCGCGTTTCCCCACCGTCACTTCCACTTGCTTTCCCTCGTCGCTGCCGGTGAGCTTGCGGACAGCGACCTCTATGACGTGGTCATTCGTCAACACGTATCCCTTCTTGTCGAAAATCACCCCCGAGCCAAGCCCGCGAACTTCCGCCCAACTTGGACCGCGGTAATAGAATAGGCTAAAGGTGTCGTCCACCGGCACCCTTCCTTCCGAGCTGATGGTCACAACTGCATTCGCCGTCGTCTCTGCGACCTGCACAAAAGCCTTTTCCACCGCGAGAGCCTCTTTTATCCACTCGCTCTCCGCCTCCCCCATCGCTTTCGTGCGCAGCAGAAAACTCACGCCGAAAGACAGCAAACCGCACAACGCTGCTATAAGAATCGTCGTTCCGCCAACTTTCTTGTTCATCAAACTTCTCCTCACGCTAACTTCACCTTTTCCTTGATCCTCGCCACAATCTCATTCAACAACTTCTGGTTTTTCTTGAGTTCCTCTTTCGCGCTTTCTCGCCCCTGTGCGACGCGCTCGTCCCCGAACGTGAACCATGCTCCCTTTTTATCCACAATTCCGTACTCTATCGCCAGGTCGAGAATCGAGCCTGCCATCGAAATCCCCTCGGCGAACATGAGGTCGAACTCCGCCTTCCTGAACGGCGGCGCCACCTTGTTCTTCACCACCTTGGCCTGCGTCCGGTTCCCAATCACTTCCCCGTTCGGCGACTTGATGGATTCCGTCCTTCGCAAATCAATCCGAACGCTCGCATAGAACTTCAACGCCCTCCCGCCGGGGGTCGTTTCCGGGTTACCGAACATCACCCCGATCTTCTCCCTTATCTGGTTCACAAAAATCACGCAAGTGTTCGATTTCGCAACCGCAGAAGCGAGCTTCCGCAAAGCCTGCGACATCAGCCGAGCCTGTAGCCCAACGTGCTGGTCTCCTATCTCACCCTCCAGTTCCGCCCGGGGCACAAGCGCCGCGACCGAGTCCACAACAATCACGTCAATCGCGTTGCTTCTGACGAGCATCTCCGCAATGTTCAAGGCGTCTTCCCCGCAATCCGGCTGCGAGATCAAAAGCTCGTCCAGGTTCACTCCAATTCTCTCCGAGTATGCCGGGTCGAGGGCGTGCTCCGCGTCAATGTACGCCGCCAATCCCCCCGCCCGCTGTGCGTTGGCTACCACGTGCTGCGCCAGAGTGGATTTCCCGGAGGCTTCCGGGCCGAAAATCTCCGTGACCCTTCCCCGGGGAATTCCCCCCACTCCCAGCGCGATGTCGAGCGACAGTGCTCCCGTTGGTATCACCGACACCTTCACCTTCGCGGCGTCAGACCCCAAGCGCATGATGGAGCCCGCCCCGAACTGCTTTTCTATTTGCGCCACAGCCAATTGAAGAGCCTTCTTCTTCTCCGCATCGCCTTTCTCAGTCATAGTCACCCCCGGATTGATGTATCGTTCGATGGTTTCTTTTCGACTGGATCATACCAGACCCTTTGCCTTCCTCCAACCGGAAATTTTATTCCCTCCCCTTAAAAATAACGCTCGACTTTCGCCGGCCGCCCGCTATAGACTCCCTGACGTCCGCGGGGGCAGACCAGCGTGCCGTCGAGCCTGTCCCCACCGTGGCGCGCGCAACGAGCAAAACGTTCCTCGTTTGACCAAGATGAACCAAGTCCCTGAGCTGGATGTCCAGCATTCTGCCTTGCAGCTTGCCGACAAGCTTGTGCATTGTGTGCGACAGGTCGTCGCCACCGCGAGGACCGAAGAGGACCTGCAGATCGGACTGGAAAAGTTGCTCGACCCGCTCCTGAAGAGCATTGGTGTCGAGCCCAAGCCCAGGTACGAGCGCGTTAGCCGCGCGAAAACGATCTACCGTGGTCGGCCCGACGCAGTCCACGGCCATGTCATAATCGAATACAAGCGCCCGCACGCTTTTTCTTCCGAGCAGGCCGTTCTCCACGCCCACGATCAACTTGTTGCCCACATGATGGCAGAGGCTCAGGCCACTCGAACCGATCCCGTCGCCGCATTAAACGGGTTCGCCGGCGTTGGCTTCGATGGTGCTTCGATTTTCTTCGTTCAGCACGCAAGGAAGGGAGGCGCTAATAACAAGACGATTGGCAAGGAAGCGTTCATCCGGCGAGGACCGTACCCTTTTGATTCAGAAAGCGCCCGCACATTTGTGACATACTTGCGCTCACTCAGCCGTCTGCCGCTGACCGCCGAGCATCTCGCCGACACTTTTGGACCGGAAAGCAACATCGCGCCAATGGTCGTGTCCGCCCTCGCAGACGCGCTTCAAAACTGGAGCTCCCGAAGGGTCCTCACGTTCTTCCGAGAGTGGAAACGGCTATTCGGCATCGTTTACGGCGAGAAATTCAACGCCTCGGCAGTAAAAGAGCCGAAACTCTTCCGACACCTGTACCACGTCCGCCCCGAAACCGCCTTCCAGGAGGTCCTCTTCTGCGTCCACACCTACTTCGCCCTCCTCATGAAGCTGATCTGCACAGAACTTATCACACTCGGTCAAAGTCCGTTGGGGTCCTCGCTGTGCCATGAGCTGTCACACACCTCAAAAGGCGCGCTCCGAGCACAGTTGGCCGCTCTCGAGGACGGCGGAATCTTTGCCGCAATAGGCATAACCAACTTCCTCGAGGGCGACTTCTTCCGCTGGTATCTTGACGCCTTCTCCCCACGCCTCGAGGATGCCGTTCGCGAAATCGCCCGTGCCCTCTCCGAATTCGAGCCAGCTACCACCAGCATCGACCCAGAAGCAGCCCGGGACCTCCTCAAGAAGCTGTACCAGTATCTCGTTCCCCAGGAGGTCCGGCATGGACTCGGAGAATACTACACCCCCGATTGGCTTGCGGAGTTCCTTCTGGACCGTGTCGGCTACGACGGCAACCCGGATAAACGCCTGCTCGACCCAGCCTGCGGCTCGGGCACATTTTTGGTTCTCGCCATTCAGCGGGCAAAGGACTACGGACGAACTAGCAACGAGCCTCCCCTGGAGACCGCCAAACGAATCGTCTCAAACGTATGGGGGTTTGACCTGAATCCCCTCGCGGTCATCGCTGCCCGCACTAACTACCTTTTCGCCCTTGGCGGGATAGCCAGCAGGCTATCCCAGTTTGAGATGCGGATCTACCACGCCGATTCGGTCCTATGGAGGCAGGCGCCTGGCCAAATGGACCTGGGACCGCCAGGAGACTCTGTCGGAGTCAAAACCTCCGTCGCGACCTTCTTTGTGCCGCGGATCTGGGTGCGCGACAAGGGCTTCCTGATGAGGGCCGCCTCGCCCATCATCGAAGAAATGGTTAGAGCGTCCTATAGCCCCTCGGATGCCGTCGAGCGACTAAAGAAAGAAGGGCTGGTCTTCCCCCCCCACGAGGAGATCGTCAAAAGTTTCTTCCAGCAGGTCCTCGACCTCGAAAAGAGCGGCGACAACGGCATCTGGGCACGCTTCCTCAAAAACGCCTTCGCCCCGATGACCGCCGAGAAATTCGATTTCGTCGTCGGGAATCCCCCATGGATACGCTGGGGCTACCTCTCGCAGGAGTACCGAAACGAGACGCTCGACATGTGGAAGCAGTACGGGCTTTTTTCTTTGAAAGGGCACGCCGCCCGCCTCGGCGGAGGGGAAAAGGATTTCTCAATGCTTTTCACCTATGCCGCCGCGGACACCTACCTTAAGAAAGGCGGCATGCTCGGATTCCTCATCACCCAGGAAGCGTTCAAATCAAAGGGCGCGGGCGAGGGATTCCGCAGATTTCGCCTTGGGGCAGGGGAGCCCCTGAAAGTCGCTGAGGTTCACGATTTTGTTTCGGTCCAGCCCTTCGAAGGAGCAGCGAATAAGACCGCCCTTGTGGTTCTGAAGAAAGGAGCAAAAACGGAATATCCCGTTCCCTATACGGTCTGGACAAGGAGAAGAGGTACCGGCAAACTCCCAACCACTCTCTCCCTCGAACAAGCACGCCCGTTTCTGCATAGAAGGCCACTGCTCGCTCAGCCAATTGGCTCCCCCACCGGCTCCTGGCAAACGTTTAGCGCGGATCAAACATCCTTGACCACCGTCGCCGGACAAAACCCATATCAGGCACGAAGCGGAGCAAGCACGGACCCTTACGGCGTCTTTCGCCTCGAGGTGAAGCAGGTCCTCTCGAACGGCGAACTCATCGTCCTCAACCTCCTCGAGAGAGTGAAACGCAGCGTCGAGCAAGTGGAGGAACGAATCGAGCCGGACCTTGTGTTCCCCGCCGTTCGCGGCTCGGACATCGAACGCTGGCTCACAAAACCGCGCATCTTCATCTTGATGTCCCAGAATCCCCAAACCCGTGAGCCCTACCCCGAGCGCCAGATGAAACGCCAGTGGCCCCGGACTTATGCCTATCTGACGAGATTCAAAGATGTGCTCCTCACTCGCGGCTCAAGAACGATCCGCGAACTCGCAGAGCGAACCGCATTCTACGCAATGTTCGGCATTGGGCCACATACAGTCGCGCAATACAAGGTGGTCTGGAAGCGCATGGCAAGCGACATCGTCGCCGCAGTCGTCTCTCAGGCCGAAACGCCTTTCGGCTACAAGACGGTGATTCCAACCGACACGACTGCCCTTTTTGCGACCGACAACGAGCCGGAAGCCTGTTACCTCTGCGCCGTCGTCAACTCCGCCCCGGTGCGCAATTTCATCCGGTCCTACTCGTCCGCCGGGAGGGGCTTCGGCGCCCCCTCCGTCATGAGCCACGTGCGCATTCCGAAATTCGATCCGCGCCATCCCGTCCACAACAAGCTCGCCCAGCTCTCCGAGGCCCTTCACCGCCTCAAAGCCGATAGCACGCGCGATGAAATCCCTCCGCTGGAAAAGGAAGTTGATGCCCTCGTCTCCGACCTCTTCGACATCAAGGATTCGCGGACCCCTTGAAACCAAAGCAAAACCGGCAAGGAAATCTCCCTCGCCGGTTCAACTTGCTATCTCGATATTCAGTTGTCCAAGCCGAAAATTCTCCTTCCTCAGGCACACCCTCTCATTGTTCTGCATGTCGCGTGAATTTCCCTTCTGTGAGCTCCCCAAACCACCTCACGTGGGAGTCCGCAAAGAGAATGCTATACCCGCCACCGTGTGGACCCGAGAAATCCGGTCCCCCGCTGTGGTAATACCACAGCCCGCCCGACCCATAACCATCGAACCCGCTGTTCCCCCACTCATCCGTCATGTCCGCGTCCGAAGGGCTATAAGTCCACTTGTTTCTATCGTAGAGAACCACAACCTTCTGCGGCTCCCTGAGCCTGTTCATATCAAATCTCTGCACCGTCGCCATGGAATCGGTGTAAAGCCGCGAGTTCAGAATGTAACTTGATAAGTACTTGGTGCCGCCGACCCACACCATGGAGCTTCGCGCCCATCCCGCCGGCCGGCCGCTGACTCCCTGACCGAGAGGTTATCGGCAGGCCTCATGGGCGGGGATGGGCGAGAACCCGGAAGAAATGAGTGTGCGGGTTGAGGTCCTCGATGAAAGAGTGTGTAAGCACCCCGTAGCGACCCTCCCAATCGCCGCACAGCGTTCCGAACGGACCGTTCGGCCAGAAGCTCGATTCCAGATTGTAAATCCAGCGCGGCTGAACAGGGTGAACAACGTGAATCTGGTTGTCCTCAATCCAGAATTTCACTATCGTGAACGCGTCCCATGAGTCGAGGGGATTCGTCCCTTGAGCCACCTCTTTTCTGTCTGGGGTGCCGTCGTTGTCGGTGTCAGCGACAATCGGATCGGTGCCGAATTCGTGTACCTCTTCTCCGTCAACAAGCCCATCTTTGTCACTGTCGGTGTCGTTAGGGTCGCTCAAATACCGGTACTCCTCGCGATCATTCAGCCCGTCAGCGTCCGCATCACCGAACCCGTCTCGAGCAAGGCTTCCGAAATTCGCAATCTCCCAATCGTCTCGAATGTTATCGCCGTCGGTATCCACAAGCTCGCCTGTCGTCGCCTCCCACGTGTTCCCGTACGCCCCCATGTTCACTCTTGCCCCGTTCGGCTCCGGCTCATTCCTGTAGTCCGAAAAGGGATCCCCTGCATCAATGCACGGCGAGAAGGCGCAGAGGTGAAGGTCTGGCTCATCGGCCGACGGCAGGAAGAACATGGGGTCGGCATCAATGTTCCCCCGGCCCGGATACCCCCCCTGAACGTTCGAAAACGATATCTCAACGGGCGGCGGGCCGCCGTCGGGGGCCCAGGACACCGGGCCGCTGCTGGACGCCCACAGGATGGAGTTTCGAACGCGTGCCATGACGCCGGGCTCGTTCGCGACCCCAAGGTCGTGTTCGTTCGCGAAGAAGGTGCAGTTTTCGACCAACGCGTCCGCCACCGAAAGGTTCAATGCGAGGTTGCTGTTGACAAACGTCGAGTGCGTGACCCGTAGGTCCAGCGCGCCCCAGCAACCGAGCGCATTGGAGCAGCCGTCGAAGCGGCAATGCGATATCTCCCCCCGCTCCCCCTCGGAAAAAGAGATCCCACCCGCGCCGCTATAGGGTCCGCCGATGAATGCGCACTGCGAGACTCTGAGGACGTCCACGCTCCAGGTCGTGACGGCCGAAGAGCGCCAGTTGCCCAGGAAAAGGCACCGCTGCAGGGACAGGGAGCCTTGCGGTTGGGACCATGCTATCCAGGCACCGTCGAATACACAGTCTGTCATCACAACATCCGCGGCAGGGGCGGCCGACAGGTCGTACATCAGCATCGTGCTATTTACGACCCTGAAGCCGCTTATGGTCACGCGCGCTGCCAGCAAGACGTCCGTGAGGATGAATGTGTTGTCCGGACCGCTGCCTATGATGCTAACTCCGGCCCTCATCTCGATGGGCCTGTCGGGGCTACCGTACCAGCCTGGGAGGAATACAACAACGTCCCCCGCGTCCGCCGCGTCTATGGCCTGGTGAGGATAGTACGCGGCCGTCTCCGGCGACGTGTACGGGGGAGGTCCGCCCGGCCACGGACCGCCAACGTAGTGTGTGTCGGCCCGCGCGTACACGCTCCAAACGGAAATGGCCGCCAGGAGCAGGGCGAGGGCGCCGCACCGTCTGACCCGCGCACACCCGCCGGCCACGATCGCTCGCTCCTGAGTGTGCGCCGGCCTCACTGGACCTCTACCTCCTCGATGACATCGCCGTTTTCATGGAAGACCACGAGACGGAGAGGGCCGCTCGCGAGTACGTCCACGCGGCAGTAGTGTCGTGCCATGACCGCGATTTGCCTGTAGTCGTTGTCCATGTGCTCCGGGGGCTCGTCAGGCCAGGGGTCGTGCAGCGGCGCGCCGCCACCCCCTGTGACTACGTACTGTACGCCGCCGTACACGCTTCTCTCGTAGAAGTGGTTGTGGCCGCTGAACACTACGTCGGCCTTCCGATGCAGCCGTGGTGAAGTCGAACTCTCGAATATGGGAGCGAGCGTCTCCCTTACGGGCCGCACGTCTTGCAGGTCGTTCCATTCGTGGGCACGCCCGACACCCTGAGGAAGATTCTGCGTGCGCCCATCCGTATATGGTGGGCAGTGCAGCGCGATGAAAAGCCGGCGCGCGTTAAGGAACTCCGTCCAAGTCAGGCAGCCGTTGGAGCCGATAAGCCATTTATACTGGTCGGAGCCCTCCCCGAACGGAAGATTGGTGTCCAGAACGACGAAGTAGCAATCACCGTAGTTGAACCAGTAATAGCGCTCCTTGTGCGCGGAATTCGTCGCATTCTGAGGTAAGTTGAACAGCGCCTTGTACTTGGAGACTGTAGCGTCTCCGCTCCCCGTTTCATGATTACCCACGCACGGGAAAACAGGCACTCGGGAAACCAGAGCCCCTGCCGGCCGGAAGAAATGGGGAATCCACTGAAGCGGGTCTCCGCCGGCGTTGACAAGGTCACCGGTGTGGAGCATGAAAGGGGGATAGTCGCTGACGTACACGGTCTCGTCGTCAACCTTAACTCCACCCTGAAAGATGCACCCGCCCCTCAGTATCCCGAGGCAAGCCACGTCCCTGTGCAGGGTCTGGAAGTTGTGGTTGTCATCGCCCCGGTTGTCGCCATAGACGATGAAGCTGAACTCGGCAATGTCCTCCTGCTCCGGCCATGTCCGCGTCGTCCCGACGGCCGTGTGCTCGGCTCCGTCCGACCAGGTGAAGCAGTACTTGTAAACTGTGTCGGCGTTGAGGCCGCTGAAGGCCCTCTCGTAAACGTAGACGCCCGAACCAAGGGAGGCCTTCGAGGCTACGCCGCTAAGAGCGTCACCCCACGCACCGGGCTTCCACAAGAAAGCAGTGTGGGGGAGGTTCCTGGCAGCAACGTACGTCACCGTCAGCGAGCTGGAACTGGGCGCCTGGACGTAAGTTGTGTCCAGGAAGGGCGCGTAGTAGTACCGGCTGTCAAGATTCACGCCGCTTTCATCGGGCGTCTCGGCCGAGTCCGAGCCCACATTGTCAATTTGCTTCCACCAGGCGTACGCGGCGCCAAAGTCCGGCCCATCCCTGCGCCAGATAGGAATCGAGGACCCTTTTCCAGGGTTCTGGAACGTCAGCTTAGGGCCTAATCCTGGGACCCAGGTGGCCACGTCTCTGGACAGAGGCTCCTCCCCCTGAGGGTCGAAGCCGAGAGTGCCCAAGCCGCCGGGCAGGACGGCCGCCTTCGACAACTCGGGCTGGAGGATCGGCGGCGCAATCGGGACCGGCCCTTCTGCCACCTCGACGCGAAGAATAACTCTCGAAGGATCGAGGGAATTGACCAGCCCCTCGCGCTGCTCTTGGTCGAGGGCCGTTTCTCCCTCGAGTTGCCTCCGAGACAGCTTGTACGGATCGTACCCGTCAGGTGGCGGATACGATGCGATGACCTTGCCGGACTCAGTATAGATATAAAGATGCCTGTCGGCGTCGCTCTCCCACACGTACAGCGTCCTAACCTTGACCCCGTTTGACGCCACGGTCGCCATCGCCGAGAGGAAAATCGCATATTGCTCCGTGCTCAGACTGGAGGCCTGGAAATTGCCCAACCGGCCAGTCTCCACACCGAACCTCTCCGTTCCGGGCAACAAATGGACCCAGGTGAATTTCTGCGAATTGTACATTTCGGCGAGCGACCTCAGGTCGGTTAGCTCTGAAGGGGACTGGCTACGGGCAAGGCCCGTTATACCCCCACCCCAAGTCCCAGGACTAATACCCCAAAAAGAACGCTTGTCTTTCTCATCTTGCCCCTCCTTTCCCTTTTTGCCTCCGCCGATAGCGCTCCGCGAAAATGGCGGCCTCCAGTCGCCCCAGATGCAATCACACACTCAAATTACCACATCGGCGCCCTGGGGGCAAGGCCGACTTTCAATCGAGATTCCTCAGTCGCCCTGCGGTGAAGTTAGGGCAGAGAGCGTCGAAGGCACGGGCTGCCTTTCTCCCCGCGGCAACCCCCTTTTCTCATCTCTGCCATCTGCCTGGCCGCTGAAAGCCGCCGGCCTCCCTTGCGCACAAAAAAGGGGCCGACTTTTTCTCGGCCCCTCACGGCGAAAGAGAGGGCGAACTAAATCTCTTCCCAGTGTGCCGGAATCCACTCCCTCTCGACTCTGTCTATGTAGTATCCCGGCTGCCAGACCTTCGTGTAATAGCCCGGCTGGACAACCATCTCTCGCCAGTGCCCTCCGAAGGGGGTTGCAACCCACACCCGGTCGCAAACCGGCGGCACCCACTCTCCCTCAAAATGGCCCGGAACCCATTCCTTTCTGAGGACGTCCACGTACCTTCCCTGAACCCAGACCGCTCGCGGTGCACGCACGTGGATAACTCGACGCGGTGGAGGAAACGGAGCAGGCACGTAAACCGGGTGATCATCTGAGACCAGGTCGCTTATGATTGCCAGCGCAGCCAGACCTGTCAGGACTTTTCCCGCGGTGGCCCACTCTTTATCTCCCGCGAAGGAGTTTCGGAGAGGAACCACCGCTACCGCTGCCGCCATCAGGATGATGATCGTCTTTTTCATGGTTCCTACCTCCAGTTTGTCTTTTCGTACTTCCTCTCCTCAAACTCCACAGAGATAGACGAACCCCGCCATTCACTTATTCGACCCTCCGTAGAGGACGGATCCCGGAAGAAGCCAGCGAGCCACTCCAGGGCGCTGCTTCGAATCTTGGGCCTTGCGAGAATTGTTTTCGTCGGGTACAGTGAACTTGCTCTTCATCCTCAATTCACAGGGCTGAGGTACGCGGTAAAGAGATTTGTTTTGGCGTGGCACGCGCATCCTGCGCGTGGACAAAGGAGACGGAACACGGCAGATGGCTGCGATGGTTGAAAGGAGGCAGGACGTGGGCAAGGGAGCCTTGAGAAGTCTGTTGGCGCTGGCGCTGCTGGGATTAGGTGCCAGTGTGACCGGCGGCTGCCGGAAGCAGGAAAGCGGGGCGGACGAGGGACGGCTGACCAAGAAGCTGCCCGCCCGCATCTTCAACTCAAAGATCCACTTTGGGGTGTTGGTGGTAGCTGAGGAGGGTGATGAGGCCGAACTCGTCGGCTCGACGCCGGCCCGGGAACCTCTGGCTATACCCGCGTGCTGGGTCTGGTGCGTGCAACCGGTGCCCCCGGTTGACATGGAGGCGGTGGCACAGGAGGTGAAGATCCAGAGGATCCCAGGGTTGAGACTGTGTCCGCCATCGGACGCGCACCTAGGTTACGTGAAGGAATTGAGGGCACTGCGGTCGCTCGACCTGGCTTGGACGGAAGTGACGGACGCAGGTCTGGCAGCCCTGAGGGAGCTAAAGGGGTTGCAGACGCTGGACCTCTCGCTCACGAAAGTGACCGACGCAGGTCTGGTGCACCTGAAGGACCTGAGGGGGCTGCTGCGGCTCGACCTCTCGCGGACAGGCGTGACGGACGCAGGTCTGGTGCACCTGAAGGACCTGAAGGGGTTGCAGGAGCTCGACCTCTCCGGCACGCGGGTGACGGACGCCGGCGTGGTGCACCTTAAGGGGCTGAAGGGGTTGCGGACTCTCCGCTTCGGGTTCCCGACAGAGGTGACGGACGGCGCTCTGGCACACCTGCGGGAGCTGAGCAATTTAGAGGAACTCGACCTCAGCGACACATATGTGAGCGACGCGGGTCTCCTCCACATTAAGAAGCTTCAGGCGATGCAGCGGCTTGACCTGTCGCGAACTGACGTGACGGACGCAGGTCTGGTTCACCTGATGGACTTAAAGGGGCTACGGGCGTTGAACCTCGGGGGTGCGGGAGTCACCGACGCAGGCCTCGTGGTCCTGAAAGAGCTAAGGGGGTTGCAGGAACTCAACCTCTGGCAGACCAAAGTGACGGACGCGGGTCTCCCCTTTCTGAGGGAACGCAAGGGGTTACGGACGCTGGACCTCTCGCGTACTCAGGTGACGGACGCAGGTCTTCTCGCCCTGAAAGACCTGAAAGGGCTGAAGAAGCTTGACCTATCCGAGACGAAGGTGACAGGGCCAGGTCTGGTGCATCTGAAGGGCTTGGAGACGCTCAGCCTCTCCCAGGCCAAAGTCACCGACGCCGGTCTGGTGGCCCTGAAGGATTTGAAGGGGTTGCGGACGCTCGACTTGGCGTTTACGGAAGTTACGGACGCGGGTCTGGTGGCCGTGAGGGAGCTAAAGGGGTTGCAGAGGCTCCACCTCGGGTTCACGAGAGAGCTGACGGACGCCGGCCTGGTGCACCTTAAGGACCTCAAGGGGCTGCAGGAGCTCAACCTCGCAGACACGCGGGTGACCGACGCAGGTCTTCTGCAACTGACGGAGCTGAAAGGGCTCAAGAAGCTTGACCTGTCCGAGACGAAGGTGACAGGGCCAGGTCTGGTGGATCTGAGGGACTTGAAGGGCTTGGACACGCTGAGCCTCTCGGAGACGAAAGTGACCGACGCCGGTCTGGTGGCCCTGAAGGATTTGAAGGGGTTGCGGACGCTGGACCTCTCGGAGACGGAGCTCACGGACGCCCGCCTAGTTCACCTGGAGGATTTGAAGGGGTTGCAGACGCTGGACCTCTCGGAGACGAAAGTGACGGACGCCGGAGTCGAAGAGCTCCGGAAGTCCCTGCCCCACACCATTATATCCCGCTGAGGCCATGGGCCTGGAGCCCAGCAACCAGCCGTGGGGCAGACCGTGAATAGCGCAGGGGCCCCCCGCTTGCCAGGTGCCACAGCAGCTGCGTAGAGATGGGGCCTGCCTGTGCGCGCGAGGGCTTCCTCGCAATCACGTCAACGACCTGATGGCCGAAGGCAGGCTGGCCTCGAAAGCGGCCAGGGGCTACCGGAGAGCCCTCACGAGGACAACGTACGCCGATCCCCCGGGCTGTGCGAGAACCGCCATCCCCATGCCCCCTCTCCTCGAAATGGAATATATCGTGTCAACTCGCTTGCTCGACCCGTCATAAAGAGCGAGGTTGTACTGAACCCTTTGGCCCCCCGGCCCGACCACTCCCTTGAGCTGGACGACCCCCGATATGCGCTCCGTAACCGAGAACCTCTTTGAGCTGCCAACGGCGAGCGAAAACGGATAACCCCTGAGATAAGTCGCGCTATTGTACCCGTGCCCTGTCAGCTCCCCTCTCGCAAACGCGAGCCTGCTGTCAATCCCCTTGCCGGACCGCGACGCCAGCGCAATCGTCACCTCAAACTGGACCGATTCCGCCGCGGAGGCTTCCAGCGCCGACAATACGATTCCCGCGACCAGCGATACGGCTAAGACGCATCGCCGCAAAAGCTCGTGGGAACCGTTCTTGATTTTGCCGACCCTTGCCATCAATTCTCCTTCGTGGCGTCCAGCCCCGTTATCCACACGACTTCCGAATTATCGCCGTAAGCCACAACCACGCTCACAGCAACCTCTGGACTGTAACTCGCAACTGAGTTTACCTCCGCATGGGCTATCGCCACAGTGTGCTCCCCAGGCAGAAAGACCTTCACCGCAAAGAAACTTGCCAGCAACAACACCAGCGCCGCGTACGCAACCCTCGCCGCAGGCTTCCACAACAACCCCAAAACCGCCTCCCAGACCCTTGCTTCCTTGCCTGGCGCCCGCTCTTGCGCCGCAATCCCGGCACGAACCTTTTCCCACAGCCCCGCCAGCTCGTGCCCTTCCGTCTCCTTCCTTATCGCGCCGGAGACCAGTTCCCCTACCCGCCGAAGCCCTAAGACCTCTTTCGCGCACAGCTCGCACCGCTCAACGTGCTCCGCCACACGCGACTTCTTCCGCCCTCTCAACTCGCCATCCGAAAACCTCTGTAACTCTCTCTCATTCGGGCATTTCATCGTCGTTCACCTTCTTCCATGCTCACGACACAACTGGCGCCAGCATCTCCTTCAACTTCCTTCTGGCGTAGTGCAGCCGGGACATCACCGTCCCCAGCGAGCAATTCATCGCCCTCGCTATCTCCTTGTACGACAGGTTCTCCAGTTCCCTCAGCACTACCGCCAGTTTCTGGTCTTCCGGAAGCATCTCGATCGCCTTCAAGATCGCTCCGTGAATCTCTTTGCTTTCCAGTATCCTTCTCGGGTCGAACTTCGCTCCTTCTCCGGCTCCCAGCTCCAGCGCCGGCTCCTCCAACACCTTCTCATCGAAGTCAACCGTCGTAACCCTTTTCTTCCGCCTCTGAAAATCAATCGAGACATTCGCCGTAATCCGGTACAGCCACGTGTAGAAGCTCGATGCCCCCCGAAAGTCCTTCAGCTTCCTGTGTATTTTGATGAAAACCTCCTGGCTAACGTCAAGCGCATCTTGCTGGTTGTGAGAGATACCATAGGCAATCGTATAAACCCTCTGCTGGTACTTCTTTACCAGCTCCTCAAAGGCGCTTTCGTCGCCCTTCCCCGCCTTCTCAACAAGCTCAAAATCCGAGACTTCCGGCTCGCGACCCTCATCGTTGTGGCTCCCCGGGGATACACCAGACTTCATAGTCCGAATCTCCAGAACCGCATCTTCCGCAGCGTGCACCTCCCTTGGGGGGCCACTTCCATTTCGTTAGACGCTCTGCAATAGTGAATATTCAACCCTCCATCCTTAAATACCTTGCGTCTAACCAAATGTCAATCATTCTCCGCTGCGGACAGCGTCCACAAAAAGCTCGAAAATGCTATTGACTTTTCGACCGGGATGGTGCATTACTACTTTTGCTATAGTTTGCTCGGAGGGTAACGAAAGATCAAGGTAGGTGGAGGGGGCGAAGCCGTGAAAGCGACCAAAGTCACGAAGGGGGCAGTTCTCACCGCATGTATTCTCGCCGCAGGCATATCCTATCTTCTCCAAGTCCGTGAGGGTGGGGTACTTAAGGCAACGGAAATGGGCGAGGCACTCGCCGAAGCCACTCCAACCACGAGTATCATTGCGGAGCATCCTGTCGTGGAGGTCGTGGAAGAGAGGGACGATCACACGAGGGTCTGGAGAGTCGTCCGAGACGTGGAGGTGACTGACCCGGGCACCGGCGAGAAACGCCTCGAGCAGACGGAATCGCTCATAAAGGAGAAGGGGAGTGGGCTGTGCTATCGGGACGTGAACGGTAACTGGCAGCCGTCGGTTATTGAATGGGAGAGGAGTGCTTCCGGCTTTCAAATCGCACGGGCCGGATACCTTGCCACGAAGGGGCTCCTCTCTGAAGAGCCTCTCGAGTACAGCGTGAACGGCAGAGGTCTGCGATTCGGGCCATCGTCCCTCGTCCTGTACGATGGGCAGCGACAGCAAGTTGCCGCGGAGGTTGTGCCCGGCTTGACGGGAGAAATCGCTGGCTCGGACCGTTCGAAGCTTCGCTTCAACAACGCCCTGGGCGACGGAGTCCACCTCGAATTTGACGGCGAGAGGGACGGAATCCACCAGAACATCATCTTCGACGCGAAGCCTCCGCTTCCGGCAGGAATGTCGCCGGAGTCATCCTACCTTTACGTGGTTACTGAGCTGAATCTCGACGAAGCGGTTTCCGCTCACGCCATCGAGGCGACCATGGCTGGAGAAGTGCTCCCCCTCGTCATTTACACTGGCGACCAGGAGCCGCGCCCAAATCGCATCACCGAAGAAAATAGGGAGTACCAGGGCTATGTCCTGACGAGGGTTGCCCAGGGCGTAGGAACGGATCGAAAAGCTTACTTCGTGCGGGGCACGTTCCATGTCGCTGCAGGCGAGGCTGAGTACCATTGGCACATGGGAGTGCAGGTCCAGGGGAAAAGCCCCGGGCAGACAGCCAGGCTTGTGTACCTGGCGTCCATGAGCTGCTTCAAGACGCCGTAGGACCGGCCCCGGCCCGCGTATGTATGGAGGAGACGTGCAAATGCATAGATTCGTGGCGATGCCAATTATAGTGACGGCTTGCTTGGTGACCGCAAGGTCTTGGGGAACCACATGGTATGTGGATGGTTCCGTGCCGCAGGCCGGCGACGGCCGCTCATGGGAGACGGCCTTCAAGACCATTGGGGGCGCAATCTCCCCGTGGAGCAACGACACCGTGGTCGTGGCCCCCGGCATCTACGCCGAGAACATCGCGATCCTCGGCCGCAACACTGTCCTTCGAAGCAAGAACCCGCTCGACCCTGATGTCGTGGCAAGCACCGTGATCGACGGTGCCGCCGCCGGGTCGGCCGTGACATTCAGTGGAGACGAGGGGGCGACATGCATCCTCGAGGGCTTCACCATCACCAACGGCAGGGCGACGGACGGCGGGGGCATCAACGGGAACGGGACCCTGGCTACCGTCAGGAACAACGTGATAACCGGGAATGTGGCATTGGGAGCCTTCGAGTTCGACTACAGGACCCCCATCGCCTACACGGGCGGCGGCGGGGCATACTGGTGCAACGGGCTTATTGAAAACAACATCATCTCTGACAACCAGGCAGGCGGCGTGGAGATCGGCTGGGTAACGAGCGTCGGCTCCGGAGGGGGTCTCTTCCGTTGCCACGGGACAATCCGCAACAACACGATCGTACGCAACAAAGCCCTGGGCGAGGCCGTCGTCTGCGACGACCCGCCGTTCGGGTGCGGCCTCGTTGACTCCGCCGGGGGCGGTCTTTGCTTCTGCAACGGCACCATCCAGGCGAACTACATCGCCTATAACGACGGGTCCGGCCTCGACTCGTGCGACGGCATCGTCGCGGGCAACACCGTCGCACACAATTCCGGGCTTGGCATTACGGGCGGCGCGCGGATCGCGTCCAACGTCATCTACGGCAACACTCACGGGGGGATCTCCGCGGGCGGCGAGGTGGAGAACAACCTCGTTTGGGGCAACTACGGCACCGGTATTAGAGGCCTGGGGTGGGGCGCCGCGCGGCATAACACGGTTGTGGGAAACTCCGGGCATGGCATTGAGCTGAGTCGCTCGACGAGTTTGTTTACCCCCGTCGTCGGCTGCGTTGTGTGGGGCAATACAGCCAGCCCCCAGGTGTGGCTGCACCATGGCCAGGCGAGTTACTGCTGCATTCAGGATTGGACGGGGGGAGGGGAGGGGAACATCAGCGACGAGCCGAGGTTCGTCGACCTGGAGAAGGGGGACCTCAGGCTTTTGCCGGGTTCGCCGTGCATTGATGCGGGGTTCAATGATCCCGAGTTGCCGGAGACGGACATTGCCGGGATGCACAGAATAATGTTCGGCGGAAAGAGCCTCACCGTTGACATCGGAGCATACGAGTTCTACATCAACGAGCTTACTCCAGGCCCGACCCCCGATGAAACGACCTTCACCTGGAGCTCCCTCGCCGACAAGACCTATTCCATCTTCTACACCGACGACCTTCTGACCTGGCATCTCGCCGTCCCCTCCCTCCCCTCCTCCGGCAATCAAACCACCTCCTGGCTCGACGACGGCACTCTCACTGGCCTTCCCCCCTCGCTTTCGCGTATTCGCTTCTACCGCCTCCTTGAAAACCCTTAGACGCGGTTGTATGCTATGTGTAGAAAGCAACAACATTGACGGCACGTAGACGTTCCAACACCGAAACGGGCAAGCGTATATGGGCAGTGGCGAGCTGGAGTGAGATGGGCTCGTGTTCGACAAATACTACGCGGCCGGCAACTGGGTTGCGCACTGGGGCATCCGGGGCTCCGGCGAATGCCAGAGTTTCTGCTGCTGGGGCGTGGGCGTTGCCCCGCCGGAGCCACTTGAGGAGCCTACGATGATTACAACGGATTGGTTCTGCGACAGGCTTCAGGAATGGACCCTCGATGGACGCTGGATAAGGACGATCCAGAACCATTTGCGAAGTGATGCGCAGTCCCTCAGATGCAAGAACAAAGACACCGAGGACCAGACCTTGTATCAGAGGGTCAGCCTTCAGCCAGGCACCTACACCGTTCAGTTCCTGGCGTTCACCGACGGCAACAAGGTCACCGTCAACGATGTCAAGCCGTATGCCCCTGGGAATCCCAGCGGCACCTACGAGGATTATGTCCTGACGACCGTCAAGAGCGCCCCGGAGCGGTACATGTGGGCCTGCCGCGTCTCAGGTACGTTCACGGTGGGCGCCAGCGGCTCTTACGACATCGGCGCTCGGGTAAAATCCGGCAAGACGGTTTATATCGCCTCACTAACCTGCTTCCGCAATTAGACACCTGGAGGACTCAACATGCGAAACGCTTTTTCGCTCACACTCCTGCTCGCCACGGTCCCCCCGGCTCCCGCCCTGCCTGCCACCTGGTACGTCAGCTCATCGGTGCCATCTTCCGGCGACGGGTCCTCGTGGCAAACCGCGTTCAAAACCATTCAGCAGGGCATAGACGCGGGTTCCGACGGCGACACTGTCATCGTGGCCCCAGGAACCTACCCCGAGGACGTCCGGTTTAAAGGGAAGAACCTGATTTTGACGAGCACCAATCCCCTGGACCCCGCCACGGTCGCCCAAACGATGATCGACGATGTGGGGTCCGGGCCGGCCGTGGCGTTCGACGGGACCGAGGACGAAACCTGCTCCCTTCGCGGCTTTACCTTAGGAGACGGTGGCACAGACTACGGCGGCGCAATTTCGGGCGCACTACGCAGCGGCCGCACGCGAGCCCGCATCGAGTCTAACGCCATCCTCGACAACTCCGCATGGGGGGAGGGAGGAGCCATCGCGTACTGCGACGGGGTCATCCGAAACAACACGATCATTGGGAACTACGCCGGCAACGCAGGGGGAGCCATCGCCCACTGCAACGGGCTGATAGAGAACAATATCATCATGGACAACAGCGTCGGCGGAGGAATCTGCTCTCTATCCCTCCGGCCCGGAGACGACGACTACCGCATTGAGATCCGTCCTGGGGGAGGCCTCTACGACTGCGACGGCATCATTCGGGGCAACCTCATCGTGGGTAACAAGGCTATGGGAGAAGACTACGGCCTGTGGGAGGAGCAGGGATGGGGAGGCGGCCTCGCCAAATGCGACGGCGTGATCGAGAACAACGTCATCTGGGACAACTGCGCAGGCCTGGGGGACGGCGGGGGGCTCTGGTGGTGCGACGGTCTCATGCGGAACAACATAATTGTCGGGAATCACGCGGAGAACGGCGGCGGTGCGGCCGGGACCGGGGTTATCCGCAACTGCATCGTGTGGGGGAACCGGGCAGTCCTGGATGACCCCCAGCTCTACGGCTACGTCACGTACTCCTGCATTCAAGACTGGATGGGGGGAGGGGAGGGGAATATCAGCGAGGATCCGAGGTTTGTGGATGCGGAGAATGGCGATTTCAGGCTTTTGCCCGATTCGCCGTGCATTGATGCGGGGTTTAACGATCCCGAGTTGCCGGAGACGGACATTGCCGGGATGCACCGAGTCATGTTCGGCGGGAAGAGCCTCACGGTTGACATGGGGGCTTACGAGTTCTACATCAACGACCTGGCCCCAGGCCCCCGACCCCTGGACACGACCTTCACCTGGAGCTCCCTCGCCGAAAAGACCTATTCCATCTTTTACACCGACGACCTCCTGACCTGGCATCTCGCCATCGCCTCCTTCCTCTCCTCCGGCAATCAAACCACCTCCTGGATTGACGACGGCTCAAAGACCGGCGTTCCGCCGTCGCTCATCCCCCGCCGGTTCTATCGGCTTTTTGAAAGCCCGTGAGAGTTGGAGGTATGCAAAATGAGCAGAATCATGGTCCCGGCTATTTGGTTCCTGACGTTCATCTCGGCTATCGCTTCCGCGGCGACCTGGTACGTGGACGATTCGGTCGCCGAATCCGGTGACGGCTTGACCTGGCCGACCGCCTTCAAGAAGATCAAGGAGGCCATCAACGCCGCCTCCCAGGGCGACACCGTGGTCGTGGCAGAGGGCACCTATCTCGAGCGCGTATTTATCTGGGACAAGAACATCGTGCTTACAAGCACAGACCCCCTGGACCCCGCTGTGGTCGAGAACACGATCATTGACGGCAACCAATGGGGCTCCGTCGTTAGATTCTACGGCGCGATAGACGAAAGGTGCGTCCTGTCAGGCTTCACCATCACCAATGGCGCTGATTGGGGTGGAGGAGTCGCCGGCAACGCAACCCCCCCAACTATCAGAAACAACGTAATCACACGCAATACCGCCGTTGGCTCCGAGATCGCGTGCGGCGGCGGTCTTTTTGAGTGCCACGGGCTCATCGAAAACAACGTGATCTCCGATAACGTCGCCGGCGGGGAGTTCGGCGCCGGCTTCGGAGGCGCCCTCTCCCAGTGCGCCGGAACCATCCGAAACAACACAATCGTCGGCAACAAGGCAATTGGCTGGACGTTCTACCCCTACGCCAACCCCGACCCCGGCATAGGCGGTGGACTGTGGTCCTGCGACGGCACCGTGGAAAACAACCTCATCGCCGATAATATCTGCGAGATCGGTGGCGGCGGGGCCGCTTACTGCGACGCGCTCTTCCGAGGCAACACCATTACTGGGAATGTCGGCGGCGGGCTCTACGCGTGTGGGGGCCCCATCCTCGACAATCTGATCTTCAACAACAGCGGTAGCGGGCTCGGGGACTGCGGGGGGCCGATCGAGAACAACATAATCTATGGAAATTCCTCCAGGGGAATCTCCGGCGGCGACTATGCGGTGATCCGGAACAATTTGGTATACGCGAACCTCGGCGGCGGAGTGACGGGGCTCTACCACACCCTACTCGAGAATTGTGTCATCTGGGCAAACGGGGGGGACGGGCAACTCTACCACTACGGCGCGCAGCCTCGCTACTCTTGCATTCAGGATTGGACAGGGGGAGGGGAGGGGAATATCAGTGAGGAGCCGAGATTTGTGGATGCGGAGAAGGGGGATTTCAGGCTTATGCCGGATTCGCCGTGCATTGATGCGGGGTTTAACGATCCCGAGTTGCCGGAGACGGACATTGCCGGGATGCACCGAGTCATGTTCGGCGGGAAGAGCCTCACGGTTGACATGGGGGCATACGAGTTCTACATCAACGCCCTCACCCGAGGCCCGACCCCCGACCAAACGACATTCACGTGGAGCTCCCTCTCCCAAAAGACCTATTCCATCTTCTACTCCTCCGACCTTCTGACCTGGCATCTCGGCGTCGAGGCCTTCCCGTCCTCCGGCAACACAACCACCTCCTGGACCGACGACGGCTCAAAGACCGGCCTCCCGCCCTCCCTCGTCCCCCGGCGCTTCTACCGCATTCTCGAAAACCCATGAAAGGGGTGGTCTCGCAGGGCGCCGACGAACGTTCGCGTTCGGCGAAGCACGTAACGCCGAGCGGCCGGCGCGGCCCGCGCCCATCCGCAGATAACGCTGCCGATAAGCCCCAATTTTCCGGGAAAGTCCTGATGTTTTTCTGGCCCTTGACAGGGCGGCAAACCGGTGATACGTACATATCCGTCGCAGCCGATATTGTCTGGCAGGGGCAACGTCGTGTGTCCTGCCATTTTTTACATCGCCGAGTACGTCTTTTTACCTGTTTCGACTCAATCAGCGGTATTCTCTTCAAAAGAGAGTCGCTTGCTAACGTTGCGGTTCGTCTTCTTCCTGAGGGCCTCATGACGGTGTCACCGCGGTTTCTTTTGCGCGGACTCGCTTGGTCAACCTGAGCGTCTCCCGCAAAGGAGACCCGGCAATTGTGAGGGAAGTGTAACCACCAGGGCATACTCTGACGCTCCTGTGGAACACGGAGAATTTGAGACACCCGCCGAGGCCGTTAACATCTTCTATGATCGGGAAGATTCGCACCGCAAGCTTCATTTCCAGAGCTATCCGTTCGGCGGCAGTTGTATATGCGGCCCGACGAACTCCACTCTGCGCGCCCGGAGTATTCTTCCCCGAACCGAAATTCTTGCCAGAGATGCCCTTCACCCGATGGACAAAACCTGCGCAGTTGCATTGCATCTCGAGCTGGCAGAGCAAATGCAGCAAAACGCATTCAAATCCATGTCCATCACGACGAAGGAGATACGAACAATGGAAAGGGGAACAATGAGCAGAATCCTCCGCATGGCGGCAATTATCCTGATGATGTGCGTTTCCCGTGGGGGTCTGGGCACAACCTTTTACGTGGACGGCTCCGTGCCCCAGTCCGGCGACGGTGCCTCGTGGCAGACCGCCATGAAAAGCATCCAGGAGGCAATAAACGCTGCCTCCAGCGGTGACACGGTCGTCGTCGCCGAATGTGTTTACGTCGAGAACATCCTGTTCAACGGTCAGAACATCATCCTCACCAGCACTGATCCCAGCAGCAGTGCGATTGTGTCCAAGACTATTATTGACGGCAACCGCGCCGGGACGGTCATCACGTTTGCCGGAACGGAAGACGCCACTTGCGTCCTGTCGGGGTTCACCATCCGGAATGGTCAGAACGCCAATGGCGCCGGAATATTCGGCGGCATCCCTGATAATTTTACCCACGCCACAATCACCAACAACGTAATCACAGGTAACCGCGCCACTAATGCCGGAGCTGGCGTGCTTTACTGCAATGGCACCATCCGAAACAACGTGGTCGCCGGCAACGTGGCCTTCTTTGGAGCAGGGCTTTGTGAGTGCGACGGCGTCATCGAGAACAACACCATCGTTGGCAACACCGCTGATTATGACGGTGGCGGGTTGGCCAATTGCGACGGAACAATCCTGAACTGCATCATCTGGCAAAACGTCGCAGGGCAGGGAGCGCAGTTTCACCAGTGTTCCGAACCGACGTACTCATGCATCGAGGACTGGGAAGGATGGGGAGAAGGCAACATAGCCGATTTCCCTCATCTCGTTGACCTGCGCGGGGGCGATTACCACCTCCTGAGCTGGTCCTTCTGTGTTGATGCGGGCGACCCGTGGTCCGATTACTCCAGTGAGCCGGAACCAAACGGGGAAAGAATTGACATGGGGGCCTATGGCAACACTCCCGAGGCAACCTCCATATCCCCGGACGCCGATGAGGACTATCTCCCCGACGATTGGGAGATGCATTTCTTCGGCAACCTGTCGCCCGACGCTTATGATGACCCCGATGGCGACGGAGTAGTGAACCTTGATGAATATCTTGCGGGCACGGACCCCACGATGGCTCCGCCTTCCGCGTGGTACGTAGATGGCTCTGTCCCCGAATCCGGTGACGGGACTTCCTGGGAAACGGCCTTCAAGACCATTCAGAAAGGGATCGCCGCTGCATCGGACGGGCAGAAGGTCTTAGTGGCGCAGGGGACCTACCTCGAGAACATACGCTTCGGGGGCAAGAATATCGCGCTCACCAGCACTGACCCCTTCGACTCCGATGTCGTGGCCAACACCATCATTGCCGGAAACAAAGCCGGTTACCTGGTGACTTTCGTCGGGGGAGAGGACGAGACGTGTGTGCTTTCCGGATTCACCATCCGCAACGGCAGTGGTTTCGATGCAAGCGGAATCGAGGGAAATCACACGCACGCCACCATCGAGAACAACGTCGTCTCGGACAATGTCCGCGGGCTGAGCCGTTGCGACGGGATCATTCGGAACAACGTCATCGCAAGAAACATCGTCAGCAACTCGGGCGGCGGGCTTCTTGAGTGCGGCGGCACGATCACGGGCAACATCATCGAAGAAAACAAGGCTGGGTACAGCGGCGGCGGGCTGATTTCCTGCCAGGGCCTCATCGAGAAAAACAGGATCACAAGGAACTCGGCCGGCTACACTGGGGGTGGATTATCGGACTGCAATGGCACAATTCGGAACAACATAATTTCCGGCAACTCCGCCAGGTCCACCGGAGGCGGGCTGGAGTCCTGCAATGGCGCAATCGAGAACAACGCCATAGTCGGAAACATGTGCCCCTACTATCCGGGCGGCCTGGAGTCCTGCAAGGGCACGATTGTTAACTGTATCATCTGGGGAAACTTCAGCGCGGAGGGGGCTCAGATGCGGGACTGCTCCGCGCCAACCTACTCCTGCATCGAGGACTGGCAGGAAGGAGGCGAGGGGAACATCTCGGACCTCCCTTACTTCGTCAATCTCGGGGCGGGGGATTATCACCTGCGGAGCTGGTCACCCTGCATTGACGCGGGCGACCCGTGGTCCGATTACTCCAATGAGCCAGACCCGAACGGCGAGAGAATTGACATGGGCGCCTATGGCAACACCCCAGAAGCCACTTCCGCCTCCCAGGACACGGACGAGGACTCCCTTCCAGACGACTGGGAGAGATACTTCTTCGGCGACCTGAGTCGAGGGCCGGACGATGACCCCGACGGCGATGGAATCACGAATCTTCAGGAATATCAGCGAGGGACAAATCCTGCCCGTTCTGGCCCCTGGTACGTTGACGCATCGGTCACAGCTTCTGGTGACGGAACCTCCTGGCAGACCGCCTTTAAGACCGTTCAGGAAGGAATAGACGCCTCCCCCGACGGCCAAAAAGTCACCGTTGCCCAGGGGACCTATCTGGAGAACATTAATTTCAAAGGCAAAAACATCACGCTCACGGGCACAAATCCGCTTGATTCGGAAGTCATAGCTAATACCGTAATTGATGGCGGGGGACGCAGTTCCACCGTCGTTTTCTCCGGTACGGAGGGCGAGACGTGTCTTCTCTCCGGGTTCACGATTCGCAACGGGGTCGGCTTCTACGGCGGCGGAATCCGCGGCAACCGCACTCACGCCACAATCTCCAACAATGTCATCACGGACAACTCAGGACCAATTGCCGGAGGCGCCATGTCCGACTGTGACGGAATGATTCGCAACAACGTCATCGCGCGAAACTCAAGTCGCGCCGGCGGTGCGTTCTACTACTGCGATGGCATTATCGAGAGCAACTCCATCGTCGGAAACTCCGCGATAGACGAGGGCGGCGCGATTTGCCAATGCTGGGCGGTTGTCCGCAACTGCATCATCTGGGGAAACACCGCCAACCGCAACCTGCAGCTTGATGGCTGGCGCGACCCGACCTATTCCTGCATTCAGGACTGGCAGAAAGGCGGAGCAGGCAACATATCAACTTATCCGTATTTCCAGGACCCCGAATCGGGGGATTTCCACCTGCGCTCCTGGTCACCCTCCATTGACATGGGCGACCCTTCGTCCCCTTACTCCCTCGAGCCGATGCCCAACGGCGGACGCATAGACCTCGGCGCTTACGGAAACACGCTGGAAGCGACTTCCAAATCCGCTGACACCGACAGCGACGGCCTGCCGGATGACTGGGAGGTTTTTTGCTTCGGTGACCTTTCGGAAAACGGCAACGGGGACCCCGACAACGATGGATTTACCAATCAGTACGAGTACCGGGACGGGTTCAATCCGGCCTTTGCCGACCCTCTCGCAAAGAACCTCAACAAGGGGATTTTATACCGGACGATTCAGGATGCCATTCGGGACTCGGAAGAGGGAAATGAGATTGTCGTATATCCGGGCGTGTACAGGGAGAACATCAACTTCGGCGGCAAGAGCATTATTCTCCATAGTGGCCTCCGGCCAACGGCCTCTTTCGCGGGCCTTGCCGTCATAGAGGGTAATCAGAATGGCCCGGTTGTCACGTTCTCAGGCAGCGAGCGCGATGCCTGCATCCTATCCGGCTTCGTCATCCGCGGCGGCACCGTCGGCATCCTCGGTGGAACTTCCGATACTCCCACCCACGCCACCATTCGCAACAACATTATCACTTCCAACTCCGCCGAAGGGTTGTTCCATTGCCATGGGGCCATCGAGAACAACACCATCGTCGGCAACGGCGGCAGCGGGCTGAGAGACTGCAAGGGCACGATACAAAACTGCATCATCTGGGGCAACGGCGGAGAGGAGCTTGCCGAGTGCAGCGTGCCAGACTACTCCTGCGTAGAAGGAGGCATCAAAGGGGGACAAGGGAACATCGCCAAAGACCCACAGTTCGTCGCCGAAGCCTCCGGCGATTTCCGTCTATTACCTTCCTCTCCCTGCGTAGACGCGGGCGTCAACCTTCCGTGGGCTTTCTTCGGGAATGACATTCGCGGCCTTCACAGAACCATGTACGGAGGAGAGGCCCTTTGTGTGGACATGGGAGCCCATGAATACTATATCAATCTGGTCGAGATTGCCCCGGACGGCGGCAAGGCAACCCTCACCTGGAGTTCCTGGTTGTCAAGTAGCGGGACGACCTACTCGATTTTCTACTCCTCCGATTTGGTTACCTGGCACGTCGCCACCAACAACCTCCCCTCCGCCGGTGTCGAGACCACCTCCTGGACCGATGACGGCTACCTCACGGGTGTCGCGCCTTCCCTCGCTCCCCTCCGCTTCTACCGAGTTCTGGAAAACCAGTGAGGGACGGCGCTCAGCTTGGACAGGTTTGGCAACGCTGGGCGTCCGCCAGGAGCGTTGAGAAAACGCGCGTTTCCGTGCCAGCGGCCTGCGTGGTCGCCTGTGGAGTGCTGAAGCTCAGCTTCAGCCTTACAAGGCGGGAGCAGGCTCCCGCACTCCAAGTCTGCGATCTCCCGATGTGCAAGCCGCGACCTATTTTCAGGGCAGTGCCTCATGAGCTGCGCACAGCCCGAGACCATGAAAATCCAGTGTGCGCTGCGGTCACTTTGAGGCGAGAACCCGGATTCCGTTTTCTCTCGCCAAGACGCAAAGACGCGAGGGACTCGCAAGGCGTGCTTCTTTGCGGCCTTAGCGGCTTTGCGAGAGCCCTGCCTGCCAGCCGCGTGGCGCTTATTTTCACGGCAGAGAACGCAGGGGCCGCAGAGGGATGTCCGACAAGATTAACAGGATTTTCGGGATTATCCGGTCCATCCTGTTATCCTGTCGCAATCGTGGCTTCTTTTCTGTCACGTCTGCCGCCCAAAAGTGAGGGATCACTGAAAATGCAGAATGGGGTTGAAATTCAGCGGCAGTTTTGGTATAATACCCAAAGACGCTTGCGATTCGGTGTCAGCCTTGGCTCTGTTCCCGCTTCGCGGAACGTGCAGGTCGAGACACCGTTATGAGAAGGAGGGTTGTCCCATGAAAAGGCTCGCTGTGCTAATACCTCTCTGTGTTTTCCTGACAGTTACTGGCGCTTTCGGCTCTTTTCCTGATTGGACGGACACGCCGATACGCATCGTGCTCCTGACCGACAAGGAAGTTTACGAGCCGGGGGAGGCCGTGAAGATTGAGCTCCAGGCAATCAACACGACCGACCGCGCCATCACTCTCAACTTCCCTGACGGCCACCAGCAGGATTATTCCATTGATGGGAAGTACCTCTGGTCAAACGACAAGGGGTTCATTGAAGCCGAGACACACGTTGAAATTCCTGCCGGGGGGACTTATTCGTGGTACTTCACGCACAGCTCAGAGGACTACTACCTGGCGCCGGGCACGCACGTGATCGTCGGCACTGTCGTCGGTTACGGCCATAGCGGGCCCGTCCCCATTGCTGTCGGCGAAAGGGATGGCCTTTTCGTCACCGTCTCCACTGACAAGGAGTCGTACTCCGTCGGGGAGAAGGTCCCGATCCACGTAACCATAACCAACAAAAGCGACCATGAAATCGTGCTGACGTTTCGGACTGGAGAGGTAGCCGGGTATTGCATAGACGACACGTACCGTCAATTCAACGTGTACGCGCTTGGGGACGTGGGAACCGCGATACCTCTTCCGCCGGGTGGCTCGATGAGGTGGGATTTCGTGCACGATCCGGCGGATTATCCGTTGCTCCCCGGTGTCCACACCATAAGGGGCATCGTAGTCGGATACGGGCATAGCGAGCCAATTAAATTCCAGGTCGTCTCAGGGTTAAACGTAACCGTGAAGACCGATAAGACGGAGTACGCCCTCGACGAGCCTGTGCAAATCTCCGTCACGGCAACTAACACGCTTCCCGACCCGATAACTTTGACTTTCCCGACCAGTCTCGAGGCAAGTTACATTATTGACGGCGTGTACGACTGGTCCGAACATGCGATATCACTGCCGGTTGTTACTCACGAAACCATCCCGGGCGGACAGTTCAAGACGTGGGAGTTTACGCACACGGCGGAGCAGTATCGCCTCCTCCCCGGAAAGCATTCCATTGTCGGGGTTGTCATCGGCTACGGCAAAAGCGAGCCGACTGAGATTTTCGTGGCCCAGGGAGAGCCAATCGTCCAGGTCTCCGTTTCGACCGATAAAGAGATTTACGAGCTGGACGAGCCGGTCAAAATCGGTGTGTCTGCGACGAACAATTCCGATAAGCCCGTCACGCTTGAGTTCCCGACCCTGCATCAAGCCGATTATCGGATAGACGAGGCGTACTTGTGGTCGAAGGGTAAGTTCTTCCTGCCAATTCCGACCTCCATCATGCTGCCGCCAGGCGCGACGATAACGTGGCGTTTCGTCCATAGCGCCCGCGAATATCGCTTGCTGCCTGGCGAGCATTCTATCGTGGGCATCGTCGTCGGGTACGGCCGGAGCGAGCCGAGGGTCATCGTCGTTAAGGAAGGGGAGCCGGAGGAGCTGACGGTGCGGGGGCTACTCCTGAGAGAGATACCCCCGTGGTTGAAAGACGGTAGATACGGCGGCTATCCCGGGTACTTCCTCTACACAGGCGACCCCGAGAAGGTCTATTGCCTCTTCCCGGAAGACATTGACCTTGACCCGCACGTCAACAAGACCGTCGAGGTTAAAGGTCACTATGTTTACACTCTCCTCCCCGTGCCCGGCATCCCGCTCGGCGTGACCAGCATCCGAGACCTGCTGGTGGTCGAGGTCCAGACAGACAAGGCGGAGTATTACCAACAGGAAGAGATTATTGTCACCCTCATCGCGCGCAACGTAACCGAGGGACAGCAGGCCGAGACGCTCACGATCAAGATTGATCCGCGAGAAGACGTGATTGCGTGGGTGGATGACATTCGCCTGTTTCCGGAAGGGGTTCCGATGACGCTTTATCCGTACCTCGCCGAGCCCATCGAGATCGAGCCCGGCGTCCCCAAGGAATGGACGTTCATTTACAGGGGCGAAGAGCGTCCGCTCTCACCGGGAGGGCATGTGGTCCGCGGAGAGGTCCGCGGGTACGGTAGGAGCGGCAAGCTCCCCATCCAGATTATCGAGAAGCCATCGGAGAAGATTGTCGCGTCCGGAATTGTCGGCCAAATGCCGTCGGATGATGGCACCATTTCCACCGACAATCGCCCCGAATATGTTCTTGTTGACCGCGAGACCGGCGCGAACCTCTACATTCTCCGCAACCCGCAGATAGATTTCGGCTGGTATCTCGGCCAGTTCGTGGAGGTCGTCGGCATCCTCTACGACGGAATCGCGCCAGAAGAGCCTGCGGTTGAACCGCCAGCAATTCCGGAGCTGTTTGTGCTCAGCATCCGGAGGCTTTTGGCGGTCGCCGTTTCTACGGACAAAGTCAGTTACGCGCCAGCCGACCCGATCTACGTTTACGTCACGGCCAAAAACTGCACGCCAGAACAAATGAGTTTGACCTTCCCTGAAGGCAAGCAGGCGTACGCGCAACTCAGCTCGGTGACCCGCGACATCGCGCCAGTGGTGCAGGAGTGGAGCACCGGCGAGGAAGTCATCCTCGAGCCGTACGGCCTGCACGTCTGGGAGTTCAAGTTCGAGTCGCTGGGTCCCGATGACTATACGGTCGCCGGCGGTGTAATTGGTTACGGGCAGGGCAAGCCGGTGCCCATCTCCGTAGCCGAGGGCGCGCCGGAGATCGTCATCGCAAAAGGTTTCATCGAGAAGCTGTGGTGGTGGAAGTGGTTCGAGCCGACAGAAACCGTCCCACCCGGGTCCGAGATATGGCCGTGGCCGTATCCATGCCGCTATGTCCTCTACAACCCGGAGGGCAACAGTGTTACCTACTTCCTGAGCAGCCACAGGGTGGAGCTTGACTGGTACGTCGGGCGGTACGTCCAGGTTACGGGCTATGAGGCGGCAGAGGTGGTTCCGATGATTGACCCGCGCGTCGAAGACCCCGGCTCGGATGACGCCGTTCCACCGGACTTCCCCGTCCCGCCGATAATCCCGCCGTTCCCCTGGGCGCATCTTGACGTGGTTTCGGTCATTCCGCTGGAGAAGGCGCCGATTGACGAAAACGGAAATGGCATCCCGGATACCTGGGAAATCATCACGGGGCTTCGGGAGGTCGGCGGCGAAAAAGACCAGGATTCCGACGGTGACGGCATGTCCAACATCGCGGAGTACTTCTGCGGGACTGACCCACTCGACTCTTCGTCCGTGGTGAAAGTGAACGTCGAGACGAATCCTGCCGGGCTGGTCATTTTGCGGTGGAAGACCGTTCCGGGGAAGACCTACTCCGTCTATTGCGCCGACGGATGGTCAGCCGGCGAGCCTACCTGGCGACTTCTCATCAAGGGGATCGAAGGCACCGGCGCCGAGGCCACGTGGACCGACGACGGTGCGCCTGAGGTCGAGCCGTCCAACGCTGCGGGCCTCAAGTGCAGGTTCTATCGAGTGGAGGTGGAGTAGGCAGGAACGGTTTGTGAGGTGCTGTGCTCGAGCGGGCGGCTGAGCAACTCGGTCGCCCGCTCTTTCTATGCGCCAGAGCTTTGCCAAAAGGAAAGCCGCAAACCGCCCAAAGGGTCCCAGCAATCTCAGCAGATGAAGTCAGAAATACGACGACGTATCATGGCGCTCCCGAAGGCGAGGAAATTTCCGACAGGATTTACGGGATAGCCGGGATTTGAAAGGGACGGCAGGAAGCTGCGGGTGCTCCGACGGCCAAACACTGCGATGCCATACCCGAAACTCGTAAGACTGAAAGCGGGATAAGGAGGATTTACAGAATCCTGTTTATTCTGTGGACGCTTGCCGGAAGCCAGCGGTCACCTTACGCTCAACACAATAGCATGCGCATAGGATGGAGGCTTCGGTCGAAGGGGTTAAACACGAGTCCAAGAATCTCTAAGGTCACCACGCCTAACAGCGCCTCGTCACCTTCCTCGCCCAGAATCAGCGGTGTATGAGCTTCTCCCTGGGGGAGCATCACGAAGGCCTCCGACACCGATCTTTCGAGTGTTGTGCCGTCAGCGAGTGTAAAAGACACCCTTCGTTTGGGCTTCAACTCAATCCCTTCCCACACCGCTTTAGGCAGGAGCGAATAGGTTACTCCACTATCTATAAGAAACCTGAGACTTTCCGGTTTGCCCGTCGGCCCCCTCACCTGACCTTCAACATAAGTGACGCCCATAGGTTCTCTCTGCTGCTCGGCTGAACCATATTCCATGGCCCACGCTCAGTGGCTGGCGGTTTTTTGCCAGTCCGCTGGAGCCCCTTGTTGGGCGAGTTTTTCCCACAAGAATTCAGGGGCAAAATCTGCACCGTTGTCCCATGAGATAGTATTGTAACGAACAGAAAATCTACGAAAGTACGATATGTCTTTTAGTGGTTCGAAAATCGGACCGTCAAGTTCACCGGACAGATCGAGCTCGCCCGAAAGACCATCATTAAACTTTAACCATACTTTGTAGGCGCTAATGTGTTTGGCTTCCACTACGTGAGGTATCATAGATTTACTCCAATGGCTCAATTTGCTTGAGAGGTAGCCTCTTTGATGCAAGCTCCCAATTTGCCAATAATTCTTGTTCGTGTAAGATGGTCCACTCAAGAACAAGATTCAACGCCCTTCTTGGGAAACGACCTGAGACAATTCCTGATTCAATTCCAATGGTCACCTCGAAATCGCCATGCTCAGCATAAAAATGAGGTGGCGCATGTTCCTTGTAGTACATATCCAGCTAACGTCATAAATATATTGACATTCGATCGTATCTGATGGATAATTCCTCCTGGT
>CAYZXL010000044.1:0-38863 GCA_964482435.1 uncultured Verrucomicrobiota bacterium | reverse complement strand
ATGTCTATGCGCTTGGAGTAATCCTGTTCCGTTTGCTCACGGGCGAATCGCCGCACGACTTATCCGGGACACGCTACGAGGTTCTCCGCCGGATTGCGGAAGAGGAGGTCAGGCGCCCACGCGAGACCGCCACGGACATTGACCATGAGCTGGAAGCCGTGCTTTTGAAAGCACTCGCCCATGACCCGAAGGAACGGTATCCATCCGCCGGCATCCTCGCCCAGGACATTCAGAACTACCTCACCGGCGAACCCCTGATTGCCAGACGGCCAACTACGATTTACTTCCTCCGCAAACGCATCAGGAAACATCGCGCGCGTGTAGCTGTCGCTTCTTCGTTCCTCGCTGTGCTTATTGGAGTGGCCGTCTTTGCCCACCTTCGCGTCTCAAGCGAGCGGGACAAAGCAGTTGCCGCTCGCAACAATCTTCAGAGACAGGTGGACAAGACCAGGGCTGCGTTCGATTTTCTGCGGGAGACTATCGTTGACGGCTCCATCATATTGGGCCTAACGGGAGAGTCCGCACTGGACCTTGCCGCCCATGAACTTGAAACCACCCCCCCTGCTCAGCCGGAATTTGAGGCGGCGGCTCGGATGGTGATGGGGAGGATATACATGTTTCTCGACAGGTTTGAGGCGGCTGAAAAGCATCTCCGCCGCGCCATGGAGATAAACATCAGGGTGCTTGGGGAGGAGCACCCGGACAGCATCGAGTCAATGGGTTACATGGTGATTGCCTTGTATCCCTTGGGTAAATTGGACGAGCGCGAAGCAACCATCAGGCGGGTCCTGGACGTTCTCCGCCGCGTCTATGGGGACAGCCACCCGGACACGCTGCGCTCGATGAGAGACCTGGCCTACGCGCTTTGGATAAGGGGAGATTTCGACGGGGCAGAGGAAATGCTCAGGCGAATCGTTGAGATTCGTCAGGAGGCGTACGGCGAGAAGGATGAAGAGGCGATTTTCTTGATGGCGAGACGGGCCTTCCTGTGTGAGCACTGGGGACGGCTGGAAGAGGCGGAAGCCAGGTGGAGAAAAGCTCTCGAGATTCGGCGTCGTGCCTCTGGCGAGGGGCACCCGGAAACGCTGGTGGCAATGAACTCCCTGGCTCGTATGCTGCGACAGACTGGCGCGCTTGATGAGGCCCAGACAATCAACCGGCAAATCTACGAAATTCGCCGCAAAACTCAGGGTGAGAACCACCCGGAGACGCTCTGGGCGAAAGGCAATGTAGATGATGTGTTTGCCAAAATGCCCCCGGCTGAAAGCGGGGCTGTGCTGGCTTACGATGGTTTTGACGGAGGCCTGAGGCTCGGTTGGGATATACTCAAGCGCGATCCATCCCACTTCTCTTTATCGAATAACCAGGGGACCCTCACGATTACAGCCCAGCATGGCGACCTGCTCTCCGATGATTATGAAAACCTGTTCCTCGTGGATTGTCCATCAGGCAGCGGGCAAGATTTTCAGCTCACGACCTGTTTGCTGGGTGTAGGGCCCCACGCCGATGTCCACCAGGCCGGTTTGATCTGCTACAACGCCGATGTCCACCAGGCCGGTTTGATCTGCTACAACGACGACGACAACTGGCTAAAGTATGGACGGAACACCGCCGCCAGTCCTTCTTTTAACGTCGGCGCTGAGACGGGAGGGCACCCCGTCAATGTTTACTTTCGTCCGAGTCCGGCGGGAGAGCAGGTCTGGCTCCGCATCGTCAAGCGAGGAAATCGCTACACTTGTTATACAAGCCTGGACGGTGACTCATTTATCCCGATGCCACCCTTGATTTGGCCCCTCACCGGAGTGTTCCAGGGTTGCGCGGTATGGGGTGACGGTGCCGTGCGACGCGTCGGGCTTTTCGCCAAAACCGGCTCTCGTCCAACCACTCCTGAAATTGACGCCGCGTTTGATTTCTTTGAGGTGAGGTCTCTCGTTGTGAAGGCGGAGCCGTCGCAAGATGAAGTTTCTGCGGATGAGGAACGGGTAAATGCCGGTGAGCAGTAACAAAACAACCGCAGGCGGGGCGAATGGAGCGTTTCAGACCACGCATTGGAGTGAGTTCCTCGAGGCGCGCTCGGGCGATGAAGGGCACCGGCAGAGGACGCTCGGGGAGCTTCTGTCCAGGTATTGGAAGCCTGTTTATTGTTATCTCCGCTGCAAGGGCTTCGATCGGGAGGACTCAAAGGACCTCACTCAGGGCTTCTTTCACAAAGTCGTACTTGGCCGGGGGCTCTTCGAGCGAGCGGACCGTGCCAAAGGAAGGTTCCGGACGTTTCTCCTGACGTGCTTGAACCGTTACGTTGCGAAAATTCAGCGCGCCGGGAGAGCGAAGCGGCGCGTGCCGGAAGGCGGTCTGGTCAGCCTCGAACACGTTGATTGGCTCAACGTCCCTGAGCCTGCTCACTGCACGACGCCGAGCGAGGTTTTTGATTACGCATGGGCATCAGCGTTACTGGATCAGGTGCTCGAGTGGGTTAGGCGAAAATGCTGCGAAACGGGCAACCGCGTTGACTGGGAGCTCTTCCGCGAGAGGTTTCTCCTGCCTATCCTCGACAATTCTGACGTGCCTTCTCTGGACTGCCTGTGCGAGAAGTATGGCGTAGGCAAACCGGCCCGGGCTTCCAAAATGATTCTCAGGGTCAAGGGTGTTTTTCGGGCTGCTCTAAGGCGAGAAGTGCGCCAGCTTGTGGATTCGGACGACCAGGTTGAGGACGAAATTGGCTATCTGATGAAAATTTTTTCAAAAGGTGAGGGAAGATTTGGGTCCGACATGGCTATATATAAGTGAGGGGCAGATGATACTCCCTGACACCCCGACAATGATTTCGAGAGGCTCGATCCGGCGATTTCGCCGAAAAGCGAATACGATTTGCGAGGCTGTCGAGGGCTTGGACGCGTGGAAAAAGAAGAAACGACATACGGGCTTAGCCCGAAGCATCTCGCACGCCTTCTTGCCATCGGACTGGAAAAGGACGATGGCGAAAACAACCTTGGCGATGTGCGAACCCCTGCCGAAGAACTCCGGCACATCCTCGGGGCAAAGCTTCCCCTCGACCCCGCTAAGTCCGATTCCATCCCCGCCATTCTGAACCGGCCCTGCGGTGAGTTCCTTCCCGCCGCCGGCCGCTCAATCGGCGATGTTCTTCTCGATCCCACCACCGATTTGGCCATCATCAGAACGCTGAAGGACTATGGCAAACAATTAGTCCGCCGCAGCGACACCAAGTCCAGGCAGGCAGCCGCGACCGTGATTTATTATGCCGCCATTGCCGGCGCTCTCGTCTTTCACCGCCAGAAGATTTCCCGGCACTCCTACGAGAAGCTGAACGAGGCGTATGCCCAACTCCGTGAAAAACCGTGGGTTCCTTCGGAACTGAAGGATTTGTTCAAGAAAGCTCAGGAGATTTGCGAAAAGCGAAAAACCAAGAAGCTGAATAACTGCTGATTGCCGATCTCGCTGTTCCGGAGAAAGGCAGGGGACAGCCTAAAGCCAACTACTTTAACAGAGCGGCCGGTGAGCCAACGCCGCCAAGCAAGCACTCACCGGCCCGGCATCGCCAGGGCGCCGACGAGGGACTTTTCAAGCGCTGCCGTCGCCTCTTCTCTCATCTGGGTAAGCTACGGAAAGGATTCGAATGTTTTTGGCAGCGCTCTTGCTTTTACTTTATCGAGGTGCTCCTGCCTCGCGGAGATGTAAGTCTGGGTGAGCTTGCGGGCGGCGTCGCGGTCGAGGCCGAACTCCGATGCGACATGTCTGGCCCGCAAAAACCAGACCGTCCTGGCGTTTTCCGGAGGGGTGAACAAGGGCTGCGCGCGTTCGTGCTCGTCTGCATAGCTGTAGGAACTGGCGAGAGTCAGGGCGACCGCTGCGGAGAATGGTTTTTTGCTCTGGATTCCCCAAGAACTTGCGCGATACACTCGGTGCCTTGATGGCTGCCCGTGGGTCTGACTCTTGAGGCGGAGAAACGAAGCAGGCGGACTCATACTTAAAGGAGTGCCGGAGATGGGGAAGATTTCTTTTCTTGTGGCGATTTCGTTGCTGGTTCTTGCACTGGTCCCGGTTTGGGGATCAACCTGGTACGTGGACGGCTCGGTTTCCGCGTCCGGAGATGGAACAACCTGGGCCACGGCCTTCAAGAAAATTCAGGAGGGGATTGACGCTGCCTCCGATGGCGACACCGTCATCATCGCCCTGGGGACCTACGTCGAGAACATCCAGTTCAAAGGTAAGAACGTCGCCCTCACCAGTACCGATCCCCTCGACCCCGGTGTCGTTGCCTGCACAATCATTGACGGCAACCAAGCCGGCTCCGTCGTGACCTTCTCCGGCACCGAGGACGAAACCTGCGTCCTCTCCGGTTTCACAATTCAGCATGGCAAGGCCGGGTCCGGGGGCGGGATCTCTGGTGGTCAGACGCTTACTGAGACGCACGCTACGATCAAAAACAATGTGGTCAGCGAGAACTCCGCTGTCCTGCCCGCAGGCGGCACGGGCGGGGGCCTGTGCTGGTGCGCCGGCCTCATCGAGAACAACATGATCTCCAGAAACACCGCGGAGTTGGACGGCGGCGGCCTCTACTCCTGCCGCGGCACGATTGAAAGGAACACGATTGAAGGGAACTCGGGCTACGAGGGCGGGGGCCTCTTCCTTTGCGATGGTTCGATACGGAACAACGTGATCAAGGGAAACTCGGCTACATACGAAACCGGAGGGGGCGGAGGAGTTTGCAACTGCCGGGGGGTTATCGAGCACAATCTGGTGACCGAGAACTCGGCCGTCATGGGGGGCGCATTCCGATGGTGCCAGGGGGCGATCATCCAGAACAACACGGTGGCGGGGAACCACGCGCGAGAACGCGGCGGCGGGTTTTCGGAGTGTCCCGCTACAATCCGCAGTTGCATCATCTGGGGAAACACCGCGCCGGACGACCCCCAACTGCACGAGTCCTACACCCCCACCCATTCGTGCATCCAGGACTGGAGCCTTGGTGGCATCGGCAACATCGCCGGAGACCCCCTCTTCGTTGATGCCGCGCTCGGTGACTACCGTCTTGGCGCCGCATCACCCTGCGTGGACACAGGCGCGGACTTCTATCTGCTTCTCTGGCCCCAGCGCGACATGGATGGCAACTGCCGGCGCGCAGGCGGCGGGATTGACATGGGGTGCTACGAGCATGGCTCCCTCACTGACTCTGATGGGGACCTTCTGCCGGACCAGGCCGACGCCGAGTGGCTGACTGACCCGCTGGTCGAGGACTCGGACGGAGACGGTCTCCGCGACGGCCTCGAGGTTCTGCGCGGCAGCGACCCTGGTGTTCCGACGCGTCCAACCGTGGTCAACGTGCCTGGGGACACCCCCACGATTCAGCAAGCTCTGTGCCTTGCGCTTCCCGGAGAGGAGATCGTCGTCGCCCCAGGAACCTACCGCGAGAATGTCCTTTTCTGCGGCCATGACGTCACCCTGTGCGGCGCGAACCAGTATGGCAGCATTGCCGCGGGACCCACGATCCTGGATGGCGGGGACGTGGCGCCGACCGTCACGTTTTCCGGTTTCGAGAGCGAGGCCTGCACGTTCTCCGGCTTTGTCGTCTGCAACGGCAAGGGCTACACGGGCGGGGGGATCGCGGGGAGAGCCCTCTTCCCGAGCAAGACCAGGGCTGCTATTCGAACAATCGTGGTCGCAGGGAACTCCGGTTTCTCTGGCGGCGGCGTAACTTTGTGCTACGGACAGATCGTCAACTGCACCATTACGGGCAACTCCGCGCACGAGGACGGCAGCGGGCTGAGCTACTGCAAACAAGCCACCATCCAGAACTGTATCATCTGGGGAAACACCTCCGTCTACGGCGGACAGATCGAGAATTCCAGCACTCCCAGCTTCTCTTGCATCCAGGACTGGAGCGGCGGCGGCGATGGAAACATCGCACTTGACCCGCAATTCGTTGACCCGGATGGAGCCGACAACAACCCCCGCACATACGGGGATAATGTCTATCGCCTAGCGAAATCGCCCTGCATTGATGCGGGGGATAACTCCGCGCTGAATCCGCGAGGGCTTGATATGGATGGCAACCTGCGGATTGCCCTCGGCAGAAAGTCGCTCACCGTGGACATGGGGGCCTATGAATACGGGTCTACAACCTTCCGCATTGTTGAGGTCAAAAGGACGGCTATGAGTGAGGTAGGAACAAGGGTTGTCTGGAACAGCCAGCCCAACGACATGTATGCCACCTGGTCATGCTTTGACCTCTCGACGGGTGGGTGGGTTGGGGAGGCATCAGTGGCGTCTCAAGGAGCGAGCACTTCCTGGACTGATGTCTCGGCAGCCGGACAACAGAAGTTTTACCGGATTGAAATGAAGTAGGAACGCCACTACGAGCTGCTGTGGCCGTCGCGCAGCCGAGCATTGCGTTCATTGTTCAGCCGTCGCGGGGGAAAGGGAATCGGCCGAGAGCTGTGTTATAGCGACGGTTGAGCCGACGCTCCCGGAAGCGCCTTTGACAACCGTTGCTGCGTCTGTTCGTGTTCTGTTAAGGTTGGAGAAAGCAGAAGAGCCGCCACCCTGCGCGCGGCGGGTTGCCTGGTGCTCGTCCTCGCGCCGGTGAGGAATCGGCCAAGACCGGCATCGCAACAGCACGGTGCCGCTTTGGTTCAGAGAGGCGTGAGATCCCTCAACTGAGGCTCTCCAGAAGGAGGAACAAATGGGTCAAAGCATTGACAGAATGGAAATATGGTTTCTGCTCGCTGCGGTCGCAATCCTCGGCATTCTGCCCGGAGGCGCCAGGGCCGAGGAGGGTAACACGCTGCGCCTTGAGAGTGCCTCCATCCTCGTCGAGATTGCCTCGAAGACGGGGAATTGGTCGCTTCTCGATAAGAGCGCAACAGCTCGATGGCCTTCGGAAGGAATGGCGAGCTGTGGGGCTGCGAAAGGGTTGGAGGGGGATTTTGAAGGCTCGCGCACAGCAGCCAGGGCGGCACGCCTCGTCAATAAGAGTGGTGCAGCCGTGGTCTTCGAGCTGGCAGACGACGGCCGCTCGCTTTCAATCAAGTACGAGGGGAAGGAGGTTGGCGATGTCCGAGTCCTCGAAGACGCCCTGGCTGTGACGGACTCGGAGAATGGCTGCGTGGTCGTGCCGTGTCGTGAGGGGCTGCTGGTTCCGGCGGATAGCGGCATGGCGTTCAAGCGGACATTCGGCACGTCCGAGTACGAAGGATGCCACATGAACATGATGGGCTTTTTGAAGAGCGGCGCCGCCCTCGTCGTGAGCTGGGATGACGCCTGCGTCTGGCCAGAGCTCCAGAGCACGCTCGCCAGCGAGCCGGAAAAGCGCCAGCGGCTCACAACGAGTTTTTCGCTTCAGGGGTCGGCCCGCTCGATTCGTCTCACCCCTCTCGGAAAGGGTGATTGGAATACGCTCGCCGATGCCTATCGCCGCATCGCCGAGAAAAAGGGCCTCGCCGTTACCCTCAGCGAAAAAATGCGCCGGAACAGCCGGGCAGAACTTCTGCTCGGTGCAGCGAACGTCAAGCTCTGGACATGCCTTGCTCGCCGCATGAACGAGGAGAGCACCAAAGAGGAGTCGGTGACGGTCCGCTGGACGTTCGAGGAGGCTGCTTCAATCGCCGAACACATACACGATGACCTCGGCATAACCCGTTGCCTTTTTATTCTCGGCGGCTGGACGGAAGGGGGCTACGACTGTCGGCACCCCGACAACCTCCCCGCTAACCCGGAGTGCGGGGGAAACGAAGCTCTCGCCAACGCCGTGAAACGGATTCAGAAGCTTGACTATGTCACCTGTCTTCACGACAACTATCAGGACATGTACCGCGACGCAAGAAGCTGGGATCCGGGGTTCATCGAGAAGAGGCCGGACGGTTCGCTTATTCAGGGCGGGCGCTGGCTTGGCGGGCGGGCGTTCATGGTTTGTGCGCCCAAGCAGGTCGAGCTGGCGATGCGCCCGCAGAACCTGCCAGGAATTCAAAAGCTCTTTGCCCCGTGGTGCTATTTTATAGACACGACTTATGCCGTCGGACCGCGCGAGTGCGCCGACCCAAATCACCCAATCGGCCGCAACGACGACATCGCGTGGAAAATCAAGCTAAGCGACAAGGCACGAGAGATATTCGGGTTGTTCGGGAGCGAGTGCGGACGGGAGTGGGCACTCCCCCACAGCGACTTCTTTGAGGGACTGGTCGGTGTCTCCGGCAGATACTTTCATAACCTGAACGCTGCCGAGCTGGGGGCGACGGTCATTCCATTCTGGGAGATGGTCTATCACGACTGCCAGATATGCTATGGCAAGTACGGCTACCGGGCGAGCGAGGCAGCCGAATACGTCGCGCACCACGTCCTCTGCGCCCGGCCTCTCCATTACCACTCCATCCCGGAGCATCTCTACTGGACGAGGGAGGCCGGCAAGGGACGAAAGAGTAGGGCAGTCGAAGAAGGGTCTCGGAGTCCACGGGCGTGCTTTACGCGCACCGACAACGGCTGGGCGGAGGGCCTCCATCCGACGGACGCCTTTCTTAAGACTACCCACGAGGTGCTTGGCCCGTTGCACGAGGTAACCGCCCAACAGCGCCTCACAGCCTTCAGCTTTCTGACCCCAGACCGAGCGGTTCGCAGCGCAACCTACGGCCGGGGCGAGGATGCAACGTCGGTTGTAGTGAACTTCGGAGAAAGCGACGCGACTGTTCAGTCAAAATTCGGCGGACAAGTGGTCCTGCCGCAAAGGGGATTCGTCGTTGAGGGCAGGTCCTTCGCCGCTTTCTACGCAAGGAGATGGGGCGGGCGAGACTATCCTGATGGGGCCCTGTTCACGATCCGACTCGTGAAAGGGAACACTCTTGAGGACGCCAGCCAGCTCCGGGTTTTCCACGGGTTCGGGGACCCCGCCGTCGTTTGGCGAGGCAAAACTCACGATGTCCGGCGCGAAGAGGTTATCGTCCCCCGCTCCTGAAGCGAAGCCCTCGGCGGCCAGTGCGCAAAACGTGAGGGTAATCTCGCATTCCCTTGTGGACGGACCGGCCAGCGGAATGGTCGCAGCCCCGGGAGGTGCTCGATGGCGACGTCGCGGAAAAGCGCGGGGATGCGTTCCCTGTGGGTTCGGAGGCGGGTAGTTCTTGCAAAAAGTCGCCGCGTGCGGTACGTTTAAGGCCCGACGTCAGGAATGAGGCGCGCCATGAGCAGCGAAATCGTTGAACTGTCATGGAAACACCCGCCTGGGGAGCCCCGCAGCAAGCGGGCTATGTGGCTAATCCTGGCACCCGTGGCGGTTGTTGTCGCTTACGTGCCGACGTTTGTTTCACTGGCTGTGTCCTATACGGGTGCCGACTCCTATTATGCTCACTGGTTTCTGATTCCTCCCGTTGCGGCGATGCTCGTGTGGCTGAAGAAGGACAGGCTTCGCGAACTTCTCGTGCAAGGCTACGGGCTGGGGATCCCTTTAGCTATAGCAAGCCTCCTCTTTCACGCATTGGCGGTATGGTTTCGAGTTGACTTCGTGTCCGCATTCTCACTTGTGGTGACGGTTTTTGGGCTGGCTCTATACCTTTTCGGGAAAAGAATCGTCCGGGAGATAGGCTTTCCTTTGTTCTTCCTGGTGTTCATGGTGCCTCTCCCGGAGCTTGTCATAGGCCCCCTCGCATTCCACATGAAAATCCTTTGTGCCAAGCTCGCTGTTTTTCTCTACGGGCTGTTTGGGGGGACTGCCGTTCTGACGGGTTCATCGGTCAGTTTTGCGGAGAGCGAGCCTCTCTGGATGGGTTACGAGTGCAGCGGATTGAGGTCCCTCATCGCCATGGCTGCGCTCGGGGCGGCCTTTGCTCACCTGGTGAGGGCGTCGCAGCTGAGAAAAGTTTTGCTGTTTCTTCTTTCTATTCCGTTCGCCCTGTTGTCTAACGGTGTGCGTGTCACCTCCCTGTGCTTCGCCGCCAACCAATGGGGCGTCAGGAGCAAAGCGTTCAAGATATTCCACGATGCCTCCAGTCCGGTAGTTTTCCTCCTGGTCCTTGCGGGTCTTTTCGGGGTGCACAAGCTCCTTCTCTTCGGTGGCCGAAAGAAGGCCGTGGAGCCGCAGCAGACCGGCGCCGCGGAAGCGCCTTCGCGCTCTGCGGCCGTTCTGTCCGCAATTCCACGCAGACGGCTCGTCGCTGTCTTTGGCTTTGCGGCCGTTACTGCGGTTCTTGTGTTTCTGGCGCCGCACTCCTTGAGCCTGGCGAGGTGGATGTCATCGCTCAAGCCGGTAGAGCTGCCGGAGCGCATAGACGGGTGGCAGAAAATAGGTTCTGAGGTCATTGCCAGCGAGGGGGTCTGGGCAATACTCAACACTAAGAGCATCGTTCTGGGTGCGTACAGGGATGAGCGCGGGAGGGAGGTTCAGGTCCTCATCGTGGCCTCTGACACTCATCGCGACGCGTTTCATCCCCCGGAGATTTGTATGATGGGAGCCGGAAGCGAGATCGTGAAGTCCTGGAAAGAGCCAATTGACGTTTCTTCCGGTGTCGCCGAAGAGCTCCATCTGAACGCCTTTCTTCTGAGGGGAAGAGATCAACCGGACACACTGGTGTTCTACTGGTTTATGGTCGGCGAAAAGAGCATGGGCAGCCGTCTCGTCCAGCAACTTATCCTGCTTCTGAATGGGGCGACGAGGGTGCCAATTTCAGGCTCCATGATCCGCGTCACCGCCCCGCTCGAAGGGATGACCAGCGCGGAAGCACTGGATGCAGCCAAGGCGCTAACGAGGTCCCTCATACCTCTCATGCCACGCGTCCTCGAGACAGTCAGGCGGAAGGAATTTCAGAAGGCGCTGTGACGAGGCGACTTCTCACTTAGCCCACAGATTCAGAAATACGATGGCGTATTGGGGAGCACGCCAACTCTGGAGCGACCTTTGACAGGACTTGCTGGATGGCCGGGATATGAAAGAGAACGCAGCAACTTGGCGGCGCTGCGGTGTCGGCAACGGCCTTGACCTCCGTTGTCCTCTCCGGCTCGAAGAGGTTTGTCAGCTTGACTTTCTCAGTCACTCTCCCCACGTGCACGCCTCCTATGCCCTGCAAACCATTCAACCGGAATTAACTAAGGAACTTATTCGGCGTCGTTTCGGACCTCACGCTTCGCGATGAGCTCGCGAACCGCGGGCACCAGTTCGTTGGGAATCTCCATGACCGTCTGCGTTCGATCTTCAGAAGCAGCCTCGTCCTCTGCGACAGCCTCTTCCTCGGTCTGTTCCTCATAGTGAGCGAGGACTCTGCGAACTCTCTCTTCATCCCATCCGGAAGGAAACTTCCTCTGCTTCATTTTTGCGTTCTCCGCCTGCGGCGCCGATAAGCGATCAAGGCTTTTCCTGTTAGGTTGTGCGCGGTGATGACAAATACGCTGTCCGGTTCGGGGTCGGGAACGTAAATGACCCGCAGGTATCGCCGTGACCGAGTCTGACCAACAGCAACTCTGGCACCCTCGCGTCCGGGCCGGTCCTCAGCGGGTCTTTTTAATACATCTTAAACCTCGGCTTCGTCAACCCCGTGTCTGTGAATGTGCGCCAGCCCGCTCTCTGGATCAATATAGAACCGGAGCTTCATCAAGCGCTCTGTTATGATTTGGTGAGGCACTGCTCGCGGTGAAGACCATTTTTGACTCTCGGGAGACTGCTGGTTACTCACCTCGTCTGGCTACGATATAAGGGCTTACCCACAGATCCGGTAGCGGTACGTTCCGACCCCGTACCCGTCGCGGGAGGACTCAACGCGCGCTCATGGGCAGTCGGAATAGCCGCAGGAGCGGCAGACGAAGCAGCCGCCTTCCGGCTCGAGCTGTCCACCGCACTGGATGCAAGCCCCCCGCATGAAGTACGGGGTCTCGTCGCGCGTCTCGTTGACCGGGTCCGCGAATTCCCTGATAGCTTTGGCGATGGCGTCGGCGCAGGAAAGAATTTTGTCGTTACCGACGCCGACTTGCTTGTGGCAGCATATCCCCGAAAGCTGCTTGACCATTTCTTCCGTCGGGATACTGCTTCGCCACGCGAGGGAAACCAACCGCCCGATAGCCTCACACTGGCTGGCAGCGCAGCCGCCCGCTTTCCCCATCGTGCTGAACAGTTCAAAAAAGCCGTCCTGGTCTTCGTTGATCGTTATGTAGAGCGTTCCGCAGCCGGTCTCCATCTTGATGGTGCGTCCGTCAAGAACCTTCGGTCTGCTTTTTCGGTGACGGGCCTTTGTGGGAGCGGCCTGGGGCGTTGCGGTTTCCTCGGTTATCCTGTTGAGGACCTGCGTCTCCCGGCTGCCATCGCGGTAAATGGTCACGCCTTTGCAGCCGAGCTCGTAGGCGAGCATGTAAACCTTCTTGACATCCTCCTTCGTCGCGGACCTGGGGAAGTTGACTGTTTTTGAGACGGCGTTGTGGGTGAACTCCTGGAAAGCCGCCTGCATCTGAACGTGGCATTCGGGCGTTATATCGTGCGCACACGAGAAAAGCCTCTTAACACGGTCAGGGATTTCCTCAAAGCCCTTCAGCGATCCCACTCTCGCGATCCGCTGAATCAGGTCTTCCGAATAGAATCCTTCGTCCTTCGCAATCCTCTCGAAATGGGAATTGGCCTCGACCAATTCGTCGTTGTCCAGGACATTTTTCCTGACGAAGGAGACGCCGAAAATTGGCTCAATGCCGCTGGAACATCCGGCGATGATGCTGATGGTACCCGTTGGGGCGATGGTCGTGAGGGTCGCGTTGCGGAGCTCCTTACCTCCCGCCCTGTCGTAGATGCTCCCGCCGAAGTTCGGGAAAGGACCTCTCTGCTGGGCGAGCTCCTCCGACATCTTTTGAGCTTCGGCGGTGATGAAGCGCATCACTTCTTTTCCGAGCTGTATCGCCTCCTCGGAATCGTACGGTATCCCCAGCAAAATTAGCATGTCCGCCCACCCCATCACGCCTAACCCAATCTTCCGGTTAGCGTGGACCATCTCGTGGATTTTCTCGATTGGGAACTCGCTCATGTCTATGACGTTGTCGAGGAAATGAACCGCCGACCGAACAATCCTGCGAAGCCTCTCGTAGTCCACTTTGCTGTCCTTAACCGCTTTTGACAGGTTGATGGAACCGAGGTTGCATGCTTCGTAGGGAAGAAGCGGCTGCTCTCCGCAGGGGTTGGTGCTTTCGATTTTCCCGACGAGAGGGGTCGGGTTGTCGGCATCTATCCTGTCAATGAACACGATTCCCGGGTCGCCGCACTCCCACGCCGTCGAGACCATGAGGTCGAACACTTCTCTCGCAGAAAGACTGTCCACAACCTTGCCGTTTCGCGGATTGACGGTCTGATACTCCTCGTCGTTCACCACCGCCCGCATGAACTCCTCCGTCGCTGCGACGGAGATATTGAAGTTGTTTAATTTGGATTGGTCACGCTTGCACGTGATGAATTCCAGAATGTCCGGGTGCGTAACGTGGAGGATTCCCATGTTGGCTCCCCGACGAAATCCCCCCTGGTTGACCGCGTGCGTGGCAGCGTCGAAAACCTGCATAAAGGAAACCGGGCCGCTCGAGAGACCATACGTAGTGCTGACGACATCGTTTTTCGGCCGCAGATGCGAGAAGGAAAAGCCCGTCCCCCCCCCGCTCTTGTGGACCAGCGCAGTATCCTTGACAGCCTGGAAAATGCTTTCCATGTTGTCTTCGACGGGAAGGACGAAACATGCGGCGAGTTGCTGGAGTCTTCGACCAGCGTTCATCAAGGTGGGCGAGTTCGGCATGAACTCCAGGCTCGTGATGAGCCGGTAGAACTCGTCCTCCGTCTTCTTTAGATCGGCTTCCTTGTCGTAAAAAGCGTCCGCGCGGGCGATGTTCTTCGCTACCCTGCGAAACATTTCTACCGGTGTTTCGACCGGCATCCCGTTATCGTCCTTGATCAAGTATCTTCGCTCGAGAACCGTCAGCGAGTTTTCTGTCAGCTCGAGCTTCTCCTCCGGCCCATTGGTATCCCTCAGCCCAGAATCAACCCTGGAATTAGTAAGACTATCCATCGCTGTGTTTCCCACGACTGAAAACCTCCCAATTTCTCCCAGCGGGATATGATAACAGATGTGCCTTTATATTGTGGCAGGCGCCCATAATACCACAATATATTGTGTTGTCAAGGGAAAGTTTTGCCCAATTTCGAGTTGGCGCAACTCTCGTTCGGAAAAGCAATAGCAAAACAACTTTCGCACAATTTTCGCCTGTCTGCAACGAGTTTTTTTGCCCCCGGGAGATGACTCCGGGCAGCTGGAATGAGCGCCGCCAAAAAAGGTATCATAACGCATCAACCTCGCAGGAGAGGGCGGTTTGAGGCCGAAAAGAAGGAGAGGCAGGTGATGAGAACCTCGATGGTTTTGAGACTTGAGGGATGGTCTGGGCTCTTCCGAACACTCCGACTTTGTGCCGTGGGAGTCATTTTATCATGTGCGCTCGACAGTGCTCCGGGCATTGATTCGGCGGCTGCCCTGACGGCCGAAGGAATTCCGGCGAGAACCGTTCCTCTTCAATTTGGAGTGAACATTCATTTCGTGGAGCCGAGGGAGAAGGACATTCAGATGATTGCGGATGCGGGATTCCGCTTCATCCGAATAGATTTCACCTGGAGCGGCGTTGAGCGCGAAAAGGGAAAATACAATTTTTCCGGCTACGACCGGCTGCTGAGCTCTCTGGCGAGGCGGAAAATCCGCCCCCTTTTCATCCTGGACTACGGCAACAGGCTCTACGACGAGGGTTCTGCTCCCCGCACGAAAGAAGGTAGGGCGGCGTTCTGCAAATTTGCCGCGGCGGCGGCGAGGCACTTCGCCGGGAAAGGCGTTCTCTGGGAAATTTGGAACGAGCCGAACCTCGACCAGTTTTGGAAGCCAACTGCGAACGTGGAGAACTACTGCGCCCTCGCCGTTGCGGTGTGCAAGGCGCTGCGAGAGGTGGACTCCAAGTGCACCATCGTAGCACCCGCGACGTCACAAATTGACATTAAGTTCATCGAGAAAGTCTTTCAGACAGGAATTCTTCAATGGCTCGACGGTGTGACAGTTCATCCCTATCGGATGAATGAGCCGGAATCTGTCACGCCGGAGTATCAAAGGCTGAGGAAGCTGATTGACAAATACGCCCCGCCCGAGAAGAAAGGGCTGCCGATTCTATCGGGAGAGTGGGGATATTCTCTCTGGCATTACGGAGGAGTGCCTTTTTCTCCCGAAAAGCAAGCTTCCTACCTGGCGCGGCAATTCCTGGTAAATCTGATGTGCGATGTCCGGTTGAGCATCTGGTACGACTGGCACGACGACGGACCAGACCCGAAGAATACTGAGCACAATTTCGGAATAGTCACTTACGCTTACGAGCCGAAGCGCTCGTATCTCACGGCAAAAACTCTCCTCCACACCTTGAAAGGAATGGCCTTTGTCCAGCGCATCGCGGTCGAGTCCCCGACCGACTACGCCCTCCTGTTCTCCGATGGGAAAAGGGAAACCATCGCCGTCTGGACCACTGGCGAAAGCCATAGGATATTGCTGCCGGTCAAGGGGAATCGAGTTCGCATCGTCTCCATGACAGGAGAGAAGGGGGAGGTCGAGGTGCGAGACGGGCATCTGGAAATAGAGGCGAGTCAAGACCCGCAGTACGTGCTCGGGCTGCCGTGAGTTGCATTGTTGCCGAATTCGCGTGGACGGTGCCTACCGGTCGAGTCTGGCCGACGCAGGGGTTTTTCCCCGGAGTGGCAGCGCCCTCTCGAAGGTCCCGACCGTCAGAGGGAGCCGTGAGAGCCGCGGCCACTGGCCATCATTTAACGAGGCGAAAAAAGTTGCCCTTGCAGCGGAGGATTGTTATACTAACAACTTGGCAACAGCGCAACAAGTCATTCTTACCTGTGATCATGGGTTTTGTTCTCAACGAGGAGTCAGTCCCAAGGCAAAGCAGCATTCGCGCGCGCGTTTCCGCGGTGCTGAGGCGTCGAGCGTATGGTTTGAGACGGTCATGGCCCGTCGTGGGTCCCCCGAAGCTTGTTTGAACATGCTCTCCACAGAAGCCTTGTTTGATGCATCCGCCAGAGACTATCGGTCTTGCCGACCCGATCGAGGAGGAGGCTTTTGAGCCGCTTTACCGTGTGAGAAATCCATGAGAGAGATTTCGATCGGAGAGGTGAGAATCGGGGACAAAGGGCCGCTGGCGCTGATTGCCGGTCCGTGCGTCATAGAAGATGCCCAGGAGTGTTTCCGCATCGCATCTTACCTCAAGACTCTAACGCAACAGCTTGGCATGCCGTTCATTTTCAAATCATCGTACGACAAAGCGAACAGGTCCTCCGTCAATTCCTACCGCGGTCCCGGTCTCAAAAAGGGGCTGGAGATTCTCTCGAAAATCCGCTCGGAGCTTTCCGTCCCCGTCCTGACGGACGTCCACTGTCAGCTCGACGTGGAGATGGTTGCCGCTGCCGTTGACGTCGTACAGATTCCCGCGTTTCTGTGCCGACAGACCGATTTGGTCCGGGCGGTCGCGGAGAAAGCGCGAGTAGTCAACGTCAAGAAAGGTCAGTTTCTATCGCCGTGGGACGTGAAAAACGTCATCGAGAAAATCGAGAAGACGGGAAATCGCAATATCCTTATTACGGAGCGCGGAACCTCCTTTGGTTACAACTGCCTGGTGACCGATATGAGGGCGATTCCCATCATGCGGTCGTTCGGCTATCCGGTTGTCTTCGATGCTACCCACAGCGTCCAGCGGCCCGGCGGCCTGGGCCACGCATCCGGTGGCGATAGAGAGTTCGTCCCTTGCCTGGCGAGAGCGGCGGTGGCATCCGGGTGTGATGCGCTGTTTCTCGAAGTTCACCCGCAGCCGGACCGCGCGCTCAGCGATGCGTCGAGCATGTTGCCGCTCGACGAGTTGCCACAGCTCCTTGAGGCGGCGGTCGCAATAAGACGGACTATTAACCTTTTCCGAGGCCCGGAGGGAAAAGCATGAGAACGAAGCTAAGAGAAAACGAGACTATCGTCATGATCACGAAGAGACATCCGGTAACAATCATCTGGCTGTACGCGGCGACGATAGCGCTTCTGGTGTTGTGGCTGTGGCTCCCAAAGACCAGTCTCAAACCCGTCGGCCCGTACGCGGGGTACATTTTGATCGCAGTCGTTCTGATTTCCGTTGTAAAGACATGGTCGCGGCAGAGGGACATCTGGGTGGTCACTGATCAGCGGGTCGTTGACGAGGCGGGGATTTTCACTATTCGCTCAATGGAGTGCCCGCTCGACAAGATAACCAACGTTATGATTGCTCAGTCCGTCCCTGGCCGGATTCTCGGCTATGGTAAAATCCAGATTCAGACCGCGGGGGAGGCGGGGCTGAACGAGGTTGTGAAAGTGATGAGACCGAGGGCGTTCCGCAACGCCATCTTCGAGCAGCAGGAACGGTCCCGCGAAAGAATGATGCAACTCCGGGCGAAGATGGAGGTCGAACAGGCTATGGAAGAGGGCGAGATGAAGGAATGCCCATTCTGTGCTGAGAGAATCAAAGCAAAAGCTATCGTTTGCCGCTTCTGCAACAGGGAACTTCCGCGGGAAGGGTGATCGAATGTCTTTCTCCGCCCACTGTGAGTTGCCCGTCGGACGCATAGACACTGCACCGAGCGCACGGTATGCGAACCAGCCAATTGGCATCAGGAGTGTCCACCAGTCGCCGTTGACGGACCCATGAGATTTCAGAAGGTTCGGAGAGAGCTGGTCAAATTCGGGAAGAGAGTCGCCGCCGAGCACCTGGTCGTCGGCCCGGGCGGGAATATCAGCGCCCGGGTTGGAGACATAGTCCTCGTCAAGGCCAGCGGAATCGCCCTCGAGGACGCCGCGCAACAGGATTTCGTCCCGGTTGAAATCGGAAGCGGGAAAATCCTCGAGGAGGGGCGGAGACCGACCTCGGAACTGCCAATGCACCTTGCCTGCTATCGAGTGCGAGAAGATGTCAGGGCTGTCGTCCACACCCATTCACCCTTTGCTACGGGCGTCGCCAGCGCTGGAGTAACCCTTCGGCCAATGTTTCCGGACTTCGTGGCTGTGATAGGCACGGAGGTTCCGACGTTGCCGTTCGTGATACCTTGCGGCGAGGAGCTGGCTGCGGTCGTCTCGCAGGCGATAGAGAAAGTGAACGCGGCACTCCTGACCAATCACGGAGTCGTCGCGGTGGGCGAGAACCTCCGAGAAGCCTTCTTCCGGGCGATGCTCGTCGAAGAAGCGGCGGTAGCCCTCGTCTCGGGAACTCTGCTGGGCAAAGTGAGGTTTTTGAGCGACGAAGAAGCAGCCCGCATTCGAGGCCTCGAACAAGTCCAGTATCGAGTGAAAGTGTTGAAAAAGGCGAAATGAGTTCTTCCGTGCAGAACCTGATGGCAAACCATTCCTCGCAGGGAGGAGGACTGACCGGTGCTCGGTCTCTTTCCCTGAGAAACGCACTCGTTGGGAGGTGAGTGCTCTTTTCAACGCCTCGCCTGCGGCCCGGGCTGACGGCGTGTTCTCGCATAAAACAGGCAGTTGTAAGATGAGATGGACAACTCAGGACACTCCAACGCCGTCGAAGGGTAATGCGGTCTCCTTATCCAGAGGTGGCAGGCGTTGGAAAGTAACGGGAGGTGGAACGTATGCAAAAAAAGAAAAAAGCCGGGCGACCGAAGCCGAGGAACGTGTGGGAGATCGATCCTGCCACGCGGGTTCACCGGCAGCGCACGGCTTACGACCGCGACAGGGACAAGGAGGAACTGAAGAAAGGACTGTGGGAGGAAGAGGGAGAAGAGGAAGAGGAGGAAGACGAAGAAGAATGACCCGCCGGAGTGTCGCACCGCTTCCGGCGCGGCGAGAGCGGCTTCTTTGCGAGTAGCGTGCCGAAGGGGAGTCCCTCCGGCTGGGCTGAGACGACAAACGGGTGAGCGTCTTGCAGGGATGAGCGCCGGCTACAGTCTCGCAGCGATGAAAGGGCTATAGCTTTTTCGGTGTCCGGCTTCGTTCGCGGCCGTCGGTTGTTACGTTTCAGACCTCCGCGGCGCTTCACGTGGGAGTGTCACATTTTTCTTGCAAAAGGGACACCGGGCAAGGATAATACGCCCGCAGTGTCATGGGCCCTGGCCCCGCTTCTCGTCGGGGCCAGCAACGTGTATGGGCAAAGTGAATGAAACAGGTTAGAAAATCGCGGTGAGGGGGCATAAGCATGGTGGATGTTTCTCGCGACATAATGACGGAAATGGAGGCAGACGTACTCAAAAACGTTCAGGCTCTGCCGGCACGGCCGAATGTCATCGAGCTTCCTCCGGAAGTAATCCGCTCCGAGGCGGAAAAGCATGGCACCAGAACGAAGTTCGGCAACTACAATTTCGTCTCAAGCGTCAAGAACAGAAGCGCAGGGGCGACGGTGTACCTCGGAAGTCCCGAGGTCGAGCTCAAGAAGTTGAGCGAGCAGCAGAAGCACATCATCCGCAACCTTCCCACGACGCTCGGGAAGCTTCACGAGTACCTGAAGCATACTCCTATCATTCGCCTAAAGAGGTTCATGGGCCAGAACCGCCATTTTGTCCCCCAGTGCAAGCTCTACGTCTCGCTCCAGCGGAGAGAATCCATACGGTTAACGTACTATTTCGCGATCTCGCTATTCGAGAAAGCTCCCGGAGCCGGCCCCGACCTCTCCCTGGTTTACGTGCCCGAATGGCTGGAGACCAGCCGGCAGATTTTAGTTTTCCCTTGGGCCGGCGTCACGTACGTTCTTGGAACCGATTACTACGGCGAAGTCAAGAAGGGATTCCTGCGAATGGCGATGTGGCAGGCTAAGCAGCAGAACAAGCTCGGCCTCCACGCCGGAACCAAAATGCTCATTGCCAGAGACCGCCATGCAAAACTTCGCCGCTACGGCATGATGCTCTTTGGCCTGACCGCAACGGGCAAAACAACCCACTCGTGTCACGACCATGGCTTGACGAGGAAAGGAGAGTCGGCGAGGGTCCTCCAGGACGACGTCGTTTTCCTGTGCAAGGACGGGACAGCCTACGGCACGGAACGGGGCTTCTACGTCAAGACGGAAGGGCTTGACCCGGAGTCTCAGCCGGCACTATTTCGGGGCTGCACCGACTCGAACACTCTTTGGGAAAACGTCATGGTGGATTACGAAGGGAACGTCCATTTCGACGACGACTGCATGACCGGCAACGCAAGAGCGATGGTGCGAAGGGATGACCTCGGGAGGAAATGGATCGCCCCAGGAATAGACTTGCCGCCCGTGAGCGAACTGGACGGGCTTATCATCGCTTTCATCACCCGGCATAACACCGTCGTCCCAATCGCTTCTAAGCTCACCCCGGAACAGGCGGGAGGCGCTTTCATGCTGGGAGAGTCGGTGGAAAGCACCGGCGGCGACCCGAGAAAAGCCGGCCACCCGGTGCGGGTCGTCGGAACCAACCCCTTCATCATCGGCGATGAGGCCGAGGAAGGGAACTGGTTCTACCAGTTCGTCAAGGCCAATGAACACAAAGTTCAATGCTATCTCCTCAACACAGGGGGCATCGGCGAGATAAGGGAAGAGGGCGAGGACGGAATACCGCTCATCAAGCAAGGCGTTACCCGCGTTCAAATCCCGGAGATGGCCGCAATCATTCGCGGCATCGCGCAGGGGACTATTGAATGGGGCGAGAATGCCCTCTGGAGGGTGCAGGTACCGAAAAAGGTTGAGGGGGCTGACATCAGCCGGTTCGATCTCCACAGGTTCTATCTTCCCGCAACAATAGAAAGGCTCTCGACACAACTGAAGCGAGATAGAGTCGCGTACCTGGAGCAGTTCCCCAATCTCGATCCGGCGATTGTAAAGGCGTACAAGTTCTGAGCTCGCGAGGCGAATATCATGCTCTCGATGGGCAGCGCGGTAGCCCGGCCCGTTCAGTAGGAGGCTCTTCTCCCGGGTGAAGCCCCTCGGTGGTCCCGGCCCCCCGACACCTCGGTGCGTTTTCCCATCAACCCGCCAAACCTTTTCCGACCAGAGGGTCGTTCTTCACGACCGGTGAACCATCGCAGCTCCAGCCACAACCCAGCGTGAACCCATGCCTCCTCGCGCACGCAGCTTGTTCTCAGAACGAGTTTATGGTAGCTTATGGCGAATCTCGGGCGATGGGCCCGTGTTGTAACCCGTGCAGCCCTTGGGCAGGTAGTTCCGCGGCTCGAAAAAAAACGGCTTGAGAGAAGTCCCTCACAACGAAGGTCGGGCTGCGCGACGGCCGTGCTGACGCCGTCGTCGGTGAGAGTCGCGGGTTACCCGGCGCTTGCGTCGCGGAAAAACTGCCCGGCCAGCGTTCCCGGTCGCAGGAGGTTGACCATGCCTGAAATAGAACCGAGCGTGTCTGCTTCCTTCCCCGAGCCCCCACCTGAGCTCCGTCCGCGAAACCCCTTGAAGCTTCTGGCGTTCTTTGGTCCGGGTGCAATCATGGCGTCAGTCACCATCACCAGCGGCGAGACGCTCTTCGCCTCTCGTTCGGGGGCGATTTTCCAGTATGCGATGCTCTGGTGCCTTTTGGGCGCTGCGGTCATGAAGTGCATACAGGTCTATGGCGGGATGCGTTTCCTTGTGTTGACGGGTTATCATCCTATGGAGGGCTGGGCCTACCTCCCGGGTCCACGAGCATGGTGCCCGATACTGATTGGTATCTTGAGCCTCGTCTGCTTCCCCTTCTGGCTTTCCGGCTTGCCGAAGATGCTCGGGCAAATCACTAACTGGATTTGCGGCCTGGACAAGCACCAAGACGCTCAAACCTTCGAGCGATTATGGGCGACGTTCTACATCGCCTTCGCCGTTACCGTGACGCTCCTTCAGACCTACGGTTTCCTCGAGAAAGTGCAAACCGTCATCCTGGTGATCCTGCTGGTTTCCATATTCGTGGCGGTGATTGTTTCCAACCCGGATTGGCTTGCTGCTCTCGTGGGGGCGGTCAGGCCGAGCCTTCCGCACTACTCCGATTGGGTCGTGCAGAAATACCCGAAAGTCGCCGAGCGTCCTCCCTGGGTCGAGATAAGCACCTACATGGGCGCACTCGGCGGCGGGACCTACGATTACCTCGGCTATGTCGGGATGCTCAGGGAAAAAGGCTGGGGGATGATCAAGCGAGTCGGGCGGCTGCTCCCCCTCGGTCAGCTTCGTTCATCCCTTTCCATTGACAAAGTGGAGGTGAAGAAAGGCCGGGCATGGCTTCGGGCGCCCTTGATAGATTGCAGTATATCTTTCGGCTGCGTCCTGGCATTTAGCGCGGCTTTTTTGATTCTGGGAGCCGTAATCCTCAACCCGACAAGAACCGTCCCGGACGGGACGGAGCTCTTCAATCATCAAGCCCGTTTCCTCACGCGAATCCACGACAGTCTCGTCTACGTTTACCAGGTTGGGGTGTTCATGGCTTTCTTCGGCACGATCATCGGAGCGTACGAGGTTTACACCCGGACAACCGCGGAATGCCTTCGCGGAGTTCTGAGGCGAGCCCAGGCCGTTCCACTCCGCCGGGTGCGGCTCGGCGTCGCAATTTACACGGGGGCAGTTGGGCTTTTGCTCGCCTGGACCGTCCGAGACCCCGTCAAGATTGTGACAATCCCGGCGCTTTTAGGAGGGGTCTTCGCCTGTGGTTTATGGTGCTTCGCCGTCCTGTGGGCGGAGCGCCGCTTCTTGCCGAAGGCATATCGAATGAGGCGCGGATTGTTTGCCTTGACGGTAATCTCCGGGACGGCTATGACCGCATTCGGAGCGGTCGCCATTTACCTCCATTTTGGCCCGATGATAAAGGGTCTGCTAAAGTGCAATTGATGCCTTTGTGCTTCGTCGCCCGCTTGCAATAGTTAACAGAAGTCGAAAGGAAAACCCATGCAAAGTGACCTCGGGATAATCGTGCTCCTGTCGTTTGTCTTCGTAGTGGGGCAGGCGTCCGCCGGCGGTCCGCAAAAGGCCACCTCAAGTGAGGGCGACCGCCCCGAGACCTGGCACGTCTCGTCGGAAGAGCTGAAAGAGCTTTGCCAGCCAAATCCGAAGATTCCCCACGGTGAGATTCATACGGAAACCTTCGTGTGCAAAACCACAGGCATCACAAAACGATGCTGTGTTTACACACCGCCGGGTTACGAAAAGACGAAAGGGAAATATCCGGTTCTGTATCTTCTTCACGGCATCGGCGACGATGAGACTGGCTGGCGAGTGAAAGGAGCCGCCGATAACATCCTCGACAATTCACTCGCAGAAGGCCGAATGAAGCCGATGATTGTGGCCATGCCGAACGGATTTGTCAGCGGTGCATCGCCCGGAGAGCAGGTTAAAGGAGGCGGAGTTGCCTGGAAAGAGATGCCCGATGCCCCGAAGTTCGATGACTATCTTGTAAAAGATGTCATGCGGGTCGTCGAGAAGAAGTACCGCGTCAAGGCCGACCGCGAACACCGCGCCATCGCCGGGCTTTCCATGGGAGGAGGGCAATCGCTCGAGGTCGGCTTGAGCCACCTGGACCTTTTCTCCTCCATCGGCAATTTCAGCGGCGCCGTCCACCGAACGCCTATGACGGAGAAATATCCTGTTCTCAAAAACGCGAAACTCCTCAATAGTCGCCTGAAGGTTTTCTATCTCGCCTGCGGGAAGAGCGATTTCCTGTACAAGCCTAACAAGAAGCTTGTGGATGACCTCGCGGCCGCAGGCGTCCGACATATCTACCACGAAATGGAAGGCGCGCATACATGGCCGGTCTGGGAAGCATGCCTCGCGGAAATCCTTCCGCTCCTTTCGCGAGCAATGAAATAGGATAGGCAGCTCAGTCACGGCATGATGCTGCAGGATTGACCCTTGAGAAACTCAAACATACGGATCTGGTTTCACAGATGAATCAGTCGAGCAGGCCTGAAAAAAGGTATCCGACAATCGGCGCGTGCGGCCTCGACTGCGGACTGTGCCCGAGGTATTACACCGTTGGAAAATCGAGGTGCCCCGGCTGCTGCGGGCCGGACTTCTTCAATAAGCACCCATCATGTCCTTACATAACCTGCTGCGTGAAAAAAAGGAGTCTTGAGGTGTGCGGCGAATGCTCCGAATTCCCCTGTGCGAGGTTCAAGACTTCCCCCGAGTATGAGGCCGCCGAGACCTCCTCCTATCCACCCTATACAGGAGTCCTGCCTAATCTGAATTTCATCAAGGAACACGGAATCAGGTCGTTCATTCGGCAACAGCAGAGGCGAATCAAACTCCTCGAGAGACTGATAGCGAATTTCGACGATGGAAGGTCGAGAAGCTTTTTTTGCAGAGCAGCGGCCTTGCTGGAGCCGGCAAGCGTAAAGAGCTTGTTAGATGAAGCAGCCGGGAGGATCGAATCTGCTGGCATCGGAAACAACGACGTCAAAACCAAAGCAGGGATTCTTAGAAGTCTTCTCGATGAAGCTGCCGCCAGGGAAGGCATCGAGTTGAGACTAAAGGCGCCTCCGAAGCGCAAAGAATCGTCACCATAAGCCAGAGATACGGAGAACGTTCATGAAGTGGTTTGTTGTCATCGCAGCGTTGTTATCGGCGTCGCTCGCGAGCGGCGTCGAGGGCTCCGAGGAAGTCGAGCCTCTCGCACCCGGTAGTCCGGCACCGGACTTTGACCTGCCGGGAGTGGACGGGAAGAATTGCCGCCTGAAAGATTTCTCAAACGCCGAAATCCTCGTCGTGATATTCACCTGCAACCATTGCCCGACGGCTCAAGCATACGAGGAGCGAATCAAGAACCTGGTTTCCGATTACAAAGGGAAAGGCGTTGCCCTTGTCGCCATTTCTCCGAACGATCCGCTGGCGGTTCGCCTGGACGAGCTTGGCTATGCGGACCTCAGCGATTCGTTTGAGGAGAGCAAGATTCGAGCGAGGGACCACGCATTCAATTTTCCCTATCTTTACGATGGCGATAAGCAGGAGGTCTCGAAAGCTTACGGTCCGCGCGCGACTCCACACGTTTTCATCTTTGACAGACAGCGAAAGCTCCGCTATCGAGGCGCCATTGATGATTCCGAAAGAATAGAGCGGGCCAAGAGGCACTACGTCCGGAACGCTCTGGATGCTTTGCTGTCCGGCAAACCAATTCTTGTCAGCGACACACCGGCATTTGGCTGCTCGATTAAGTGGTCAAGCAAGCGCGATTCGGTCAAAGAGTGGATGAAAAAGGCGGCGGCTGAGGAAGTCCGCGTCGAGAAAATAGGTCCGGAGGGCGTGAAGGCTCTCTTGAAGAACGAATCGAACAAGCTGCGCCTCATCAATTTCTGGGAGACTCGCTCCGGCTCTTCCCTCGCCGAGTTCCCCGAGTTCGTGACCATAAACCGGATGTACCGCGGGCGAAATTTTGAAATGGTCACCATCAGTGTTGATGATCCGGCCGAGGAAGCAAAAGTCCTTTCCTTTCTGGAAGAGCAGCAAGCGTCCTGTCGGAATCTGCTTTTTAACAATCCAGACAGAAAGCTCCTCGTCGAGGGGACGAATAAGGAGTGGATGGGGGAGGTGCCGCTGACTCTGCTCGTTCTGCGCGGCGGGAAGATTGCCCATAAGCATCTCGGTCCAATTGACCCGCTTGACACGAAGCGCGCCATCGTCAAGATTCTCGGGCGCACGTATTGACCAGCACATGGAAAACCGCCTCGGTCCAGCGTGGGAAATGCGCGCCTCGATCTTGTCTTCGCCCGAAGTCAGTTTCCGCACCAACCGCTACGAGCGCCCTTTCGTCCTCGGTCTGAGTCTTATGGTAAACGCCTCGCACGGATTCCTCACGAGAATCTGCTCAACGTCCCCGTCGGTGAAGCCTGCTTCCTTGAGGGCGGGAACGAATTTCGTGAACAAGGTCTCAAACGGCCGGAAATTGCCGCCGCCCGGTTCACCGACCGCATACCAGCCAGCGTCCTGCGAAACGAGCACCCTGCTGAGAACACCACGCTCCTTCATCGCTTTCACCATCCCGGCGCAGGCGGCTATCGTGTCGGAACCGACGTTGTCTATCTCAATCCACGCGCCGGCCTTCGAGGGCCGTCACCGCCGCCGCTTGAAAATGTACTCGTACTTGATGTTCGGCGTCATCCCACTTTCGAGGAGCGCTTTCAGACGCAGCCCGAACGTCTCGAGAACCCTGCTGACGTGGACCAGCTCCCAGCCTTCCGAGCCGAGCTTGTTCAACTGATCTGTCCTGTCATAATCGTGCGCCTCGATAATAATGTACTCCCACTGCGTTTTTGCGGGGCGGTCGGACTCCTGTGCCGCACGGAGATTCCAGACCAGGAGACCCACCAAGACGCAGGCGCCTGCCAAAATCACTTTCGTTCCTGTGTTCATTTTCACTTACCTACCTCCTGCAATTCACCCAGACGAGTCGCTGACCGCTACAGATTGTTGCCGTCCGCGGGCGGCTCTCATCTTAGCCGAAACGTGGGTATCGCCGGTTCCGCGAAAGGCTCCTGGCGAAGCATGTCCAAAATCGCGTCCGACAAATAGTCGTAGCAGAAGAAGGAGAAGCCCTGGATGCCCATTGACCTTACCATGGAAATCTGCTCGAGAACGAGCGATGCATCGCGCGCCATTGCACCCTGGCTCGAGCGAACGTAGAGCGAAATCCCCGTCGCCAGCCTCGAGTCGTCCTTCACGACGTCGAGAAAGTCTCGCTCATTTTTGCGAAGCTCCAGGCTATCCATGGTGTAATCCATCGGCAAAATCACGTCGAGGTAACACGCATCCGCCCAGCGAGGAGCATCCTGGCCCTGCCGCGCTCCGCTCACGAGATTCGAGAACACAGCCGCCGAGACGATAACTCCCCTGTGAACCTGGCGAGCTTGCTGAGAAACCTCGCGGACAATCTTTCCAACTGCCTCCTGATTCCACCTGACCCATTCCTCGTCGGTCGCTTTTTCGATGCTGTGCTCGAAAATCTTCGCAAACCCGTTGCGGCACTGCTCGCAATAACAATCGGTCATCGTGCGAATGTAGTCGAAATGGAGACCGTCCACCCGGTATCTCTTTGCGACGTCAAGCATCATGTCCACGACGAATTTTTGATAGTCCGGGTTGTGCACGTCGCCCGGAACCGCCGAGTCCCTCGCAGCGAAGGGCTTTCCGTCTTTGCCAACGACGGCGAACTGCGGATACCGCCGAAAGCCCGGTCCGCAGCCCCCGCTTCCTTTCCCGCCGAAGTAAGCGACGCAGAACCACGGATGCACCTCCAGACCTGCCGCATGGCATTTCTCGACGAGAAAGGCCAGAGGGTCAAATCCCTTCGGCACGAATTCCTCCATAGGCAGCTTATCCGAGCGGAACATCACGCAGCCTCGCACGTACACGATGGGGACGACAACGTTGAGGTTGGCTTTCTTGACGCGCGCAATCATCGCTTTGGTTGCTTCTGGCGTGGCGAAATCGCGGGCATGCACCCATATCGCCCGGGTTTCAACCTGTTTGCCATCGGGTGTGCGCGGCGGTTCCCTGCTCTGAAGAGCCTCCACCGGCATTACGTCGCCTACTCGCGATTCGCTGCACGAGAACGTGCGCTCGACCTGCTGAACAATCCTCCCCGCGGTCGTCTCCGCGGTGACCGCTGCCCTCACAACGACCGCTTTCGGAGCCCTCACCTCTTTGGGCAAAATTCCCTCGAATGAGCCATGAGGCGCGTTCAGAAAATCGTACAGTGGGGAGAGAGAAACTGTCGCTGACCCGCCGTCGGTTCCCTTGACGAGAGCGGTCATTCGAGCTCGCGGAATGGGGAACGTATCACCGTCTGCGTCCTTGACCCAGAGACGCATGCGAAATCTTCCACCCGGGAGCCACGTTGAGGTAAAGTCGCCGAGCCTCAACTCAAATCGCGTCAGGTTTGCGAGGGTGAAAGTGAGTTCCCGCTTGACTTCTGGCGAATGCCAGAGCGAGTTTGGCTCAACCACGTCGCGCCATCTATCGGTCTTAGCGTCAACGATTAGGAAGTAAGACCGCCCCCGAATGCCGCAGACTCCTTTCTGCAACTTCGGGCCGCGGGCGGAATTCACTGTCATGCTGCCAGCCCGAGCCAAATTGCGCCCGCGATTTCTGAGGTCTATTCCCTCCCGACTATGAAGGGCAGAGAGAGCGCCGGTCGAGTAGTTGTACAGCGACCAGTACTCCGACCCCAACCGAGAATCCAGAAGGATTTCTGCCGGCCGAATAACCTCGTATGCAATCTCAATCGCTGCTGGAATCTGCTCGCCGCTGGAGAAATGCACCAGGGACGCCGGCATCGAAACCGAGACAAATCTCACCTTCCCTCCCCCGCGATAAGGCTCGCGTCCCTCGGCGCCCTTCCCGACAACCTCTAAGATGCGGCCATCGTCCTGCGCCCCAGAGGCAAGACGCACGACAAACACACCAGACAAAAAGAAGTTCCGCAACGAACACCTTTTGCGCATCGCTTTGTCCCTTCCATAAATGCTGGTCTGAGGTGGCAGCCTTGGCCCGATTACTATCGTCGCAGATGATTTCGATGTCAAGTCTCGGGCGGAAAAACCAAACCATCCGCCAATATCTACGACGGGCAGCAAATACCCGCGGGCAAGGAAGGAAACTGGCCCTTGTCCCCAGCCTCGCTCCGTATTATTGTGTTTTTGCGTTCGGGTCCTTAGCCGTCGCGAGGCTTGCTGCCCGCCCTCGACCACAACATGCAGAACAATCAGAACCTTCATCACCGCAAAGGAGAGCAACCATGACGCGGAGAACTCAGACTCGTCGAGATTTCTTAAAAGACGCCGCCACAGGAATTGCAGGTGCCGCCTTCGCAGGATTAACAGCACGCGCCTACTCGGAAGCCCTCGGCGCGAGCGAGCGGATTCGGATTGGCGTCGTCGGGTGCGGCTCACGGGCGCGCGGGGCGTTGATCAGGGAAGTCCTCCAGTTTGCGAAGGAGGCCAACGTCGAAATCGCAGCCGTCTGCGACATCTGGCAGCAGGCTCGAGAGGAGGCCGCCGCAATGATAAAGAAAACGACCGGTCAGGAGCCGAAGAAGATCAAGTACTATTACGAACTCCTCGCCGTCAGCGATATTACTGCGTTCATCATCGCCACCTGCGACCACCAGCACGCCCGAATGCTGACCGTCGCCGCGACAGACGGCAAAGACGCCTATGTCGAAAAACCTCTCGCAATGAACATGGAGGAGCTTATCGAGGCGGTGGACATGGTCAAACGAACGAGCCGCATAGTTCAGGTTGGGACCCAGTTGAGAAGCTGGCCATCATTCGCGGGATGCAAAGCGTTTGTTCAGACAGGAGCCCTCGGCAAGATTTCCAAGATTGCCCAGGTCCGCAACGGCTACATCCCTTACTGGCACGGCTACGTTCGCCCCATAAAGGAGTCCGATACGGACTGGAAAGCTTTTCTCGCGGACAAACCCTATCGCCCGTGGGACCCCGACCAGTACACGGCCTGGTATGGATACCGCGATTTCTCCAGCGGTCCCGTCGGCGGGTTCATGAGCCACTTCATTGACTTAGTTCACTACATCACCGGCGCGAAGTTTCCTCGGTGCGCCGTCACTCTCGGCGGCACCCACGTCTATAAGGATTCGCGCACCGTCCCTGATACCGTCCACACGCTCCTCGAATACCCCGAAGACTTCATGGTCAGTTACTCGACCAGCTTCGGCAACGGCAGCGGCAACTACACGAAATTCTTTGGGACAAAAGGCGTCCTCGACGCCAGCGACTGGGAAAAGCCAGTCGTCAGCGGCGAGGGAAGCGAAGACCCCGACCGCATCAAGGAGGCGATGCCCGTCCCCCACGTCGAGATGCCCCACCACATGCTCGACTGGCTGACCTGTCTTCGGACACGAAAGGAGCCCAACGCCAACATTGATGCTGGCTACCAGCACGCCGTCGCTTGCATCCTCTCCGACATGGCATACGCCGAAGGCCGCCGCATGGTCTATGAGCCAGAGAAAAGGGAAATTCATCCGGGCTGATCAGCTTCTTGGCTGTCAGCGCATGTGGGTGCGCAATTGCGCAAAAACGCGTCTGACAGCCGAAGGCTCCGCGAGGTGAGCTGAGAGGTTGCATACACTCCAACCGTTTGACAGACGAACCAGGAGGGTTTTTACTCCCGGCCGGAAACTCAGCGGAAGACGAGCATAATTAGCTCTTCTTGCCTTCCACAAAATCCCATATCATATACTCAAGGCAAGACCAGAGTGGTACAAGCTGAATCCGACGAAAGGGAAAAGAATGAAGCTATTTCATATTCTCCTTTTGGTCATGGGTGTTGGTTTGGCTGGATGCGGAGACGGAGGCGGCGGTAGGGAGCCAGAGCCCGTCAACGTCGAAGGAAAATGGGCCGGTGAGATGGATCATACCATCAACGGCGTCCTGCGCCATTACGGGATAACCCTCGTTCTCTTCCAGGACGGTGCACACGTCACGGGGGGGATGATTCTCGAATCTGACACTGACGGGCACGGCGGCCACATTGACGGCATGATGACCGGAAATCACTTCAAAGGGACGCGAACCGCCCGCCACATTGTGGATATTGAGTTCGACGTCGAAGGCGACACATTAGTGGGCACGTTCACTTTCGTCAGCCCCGAGGAAAATCTCGACGAGCACGGCACATTTACCTGCAACAGAGAGCCAGTGCCGCTCCCAGCACAACCCGGGTCATGACCGACTTCGATTTTCGGCTTGCACGGGCTCCGGCGTGTGCTCCACATGCAAATGGCCCGCAGCCACGATGGGCGCGCTGTCACCTCCCAGAGATAGAACCGACCATCTCGCCCAGCACCACCTCCGCGCAGCCGCTGTCGAAATTCGTCAGGATAAGATAGTGCTCGCCGCCGACTGTGGCGGGGAGAATCCAGGTCGGAGAGGAACCCTCCGTCAGAGGTGGTCCCGGCCGTTCCTCAGGTCGGCGAACCTGTGCACTTTGCGCGCTCGTGGAAGAAGAGGTCTTCTCGACGGTATCCGCTGCCTCATCGGCATTGCCCCGCAGCCCATTGGTCCTGTAACAGGTGTGGCCGCAGACTGTCAAGGTGGCAGTAGCACCGAGTTTCTTCAACGCCCTGTCAATCTCGTCGGCGGAGGAAAGCCTGACGATGAGGAGCTCGTTGCCGCTCGCTCGGTGATGAGGGCTGCGATTGAAATCGAGCAAACCGGCTTCCGTTTTATACTTCGCGCGCCACATCTGGACTGGCCTGCAACCGGCAAACTCAAGAAATCCGGCGTACATGGCCCTGTCCGCCATCAACCAGCCGAGGTATGAGATCGCGACGTTCTTGTCTGTTGAACCCGACGGCGAGTAGGTTCCTTTGGGAATCCATGTCGGCGGGTCGGGCTTTGTGTATTCGTCGTCGAGGTTCCACAGGTCGCGCGGGCGCGGCCAGCGAGGCGGACCCAGGGCGAGACCATAGAGCATCTGGGTCTTAACAAAACGTCTTGCACCAAGAAGGACGCCGTTGGGCGATGAACCCGTGATGCCAATGAGGAAACGAAGAGGCGGAGCAACGTCGGGAGTTGCCTTCTGTTCTGGCGGGAGCGATAGAAGCAGCTCGCCGTAGAAGGGGCTGCGATCGAACTCGACAAATCCCACATTGTGCCCCGCGAAAAAATACCCGAAGCCACCGACGTAGAACCCGCGAGTTTCCGTGAAAGGCGCAGCGGGCATGTTTCCAAGCGGTGCGTAGTGAACCTCGCGGTCGAGCGCCCAATAGGTCGGATACGTCAGAAGCACCGAGTTTGTCAGTGGGCCACCGACGACAATGATGTGCCATCTCCCGCTCTCTGAGGCGGGTGTCGTCATAAGTTCCTCGTCGGTCAGAACGCGAGCGGGACCGCTCCTCGCCCGCAGCGCTCCGACAATCAAGTCGGCCGCCTGCCGCTCCTCATCCAGAGCATCTTTTCCGATGCAGACGACAGCCGCCGGAGCAATTTCGTCGAAGATGTCCGAATGGGCGGAATGACACGCTACCAGCGGCACAAGCAGACAGAAAACCAGTATTCTCACCGTTCGCTGCCCTCTCTCCGTGGGACGCAATACAGCGTCGCAGAATTCGGCTCCAGGGACGCTGTGAAGACGATGTAGTCTCCGTCCCGGTTGGACTCGAGCCGTTCCGCCGCGATTAGGTCTATCACTATCCAGCGTCCATCCCCTACTCTAACCTTTATCTCTCCGGTTTCTTTGTTGCCCGTCATCTCCTCCGCGACGACGAATTTCATTCCTTTTGCCTCAAAAGCATAGCCTTCTATGGAGGCTCCCGACGGGAAAATGATGGGGTTCTCGCTGGCCGCGTTGAGCTGCGAGGCGAACAGAGCAACAAGAGAATCCGGGATTTCTGATGACTCCGACACAAACCATTTCTCCGCCGCGCGGGCCCGGAAACCGAAGCGGACTCCGCCCCCGGGGTCTCTTCTCGGCGCGCAGATTCTTGTCAGTTCCGGCAAGACATCTGCTTCATGGTCAGGATGCACAGCACACGAAATCGGCACTTTATTGCGCCGCAGCGACATCAGGAAACTCTCATAAAGGTCCGAGCGAAACGCCTTGCCCGCTTTGTCGTCGGCGAAGGTCCAATCCTTGCAGACGAAGACCGGTCCGATGGGCTTTTCGACTCCGATTGCTTCCATGAGCTGGAAGCACTTATCGTAGATGCGAAGTTTCTCACCCGGCGTGTGAGCTTCCTCCACGAGAGCCTGCCAGACGTTGTATGGAGCCCCCGGCGGTGAATGAGTATAGACATGATGAAGCTTTCCGTCCGGCCCGTATGCTGTGAGCCACCCCGGCTCAAGATACCAGCGGTAAATTTCCCCGGCGGACGGCTTCGCGCCGCACCCGTTCCACCCAACGGAAAGCCTGTGCTCAGGAGCCAGTGCCTTGACGACCATGTTCGATAAGCAGAACGGTAGCGGGTTGCCATGAGTCTCGGCGAAGGCCGCCTGGTCATCGCTTGTGCCAACGGCGATGCACCGGCTCAAAATCTCGCAGAACTCAGCCGCCTCCGGCATGGCGATGAGTTGCCTGGCCGATTCGCCATTCCTGTCGTAAGCCATGGCGCCAGCGACGACATCCCGCATAGTCTCGCACGTCAGTTCCAGGGAACGCAGAGTCGTGTTTCGGGCGACGAAATATTCGAAGTGCTTCGGGTACTCTCTGCACTTCTGGATCAGCTCTCTGAAAGTCTCCGCCTCGATGGAGACACCGAATTGCTCCTTCATCCATGCCACGAAGAATCGAAGCGTATCAGCGTCGTAGTGTCGCCCGCTGCCCCAAGCATCTCCGAGAAAAACTGTCAGCGGTTTTCCGGGATGTTCCTCGCCGACGTCCTCCGCCCATTTTCGGAGCATGGGCCGGATTCTTTCCCTAAAGTAAATCTCGTTCGGAAGCATGATGTCGGTGGCAAGTGCGCCGTCGCCGACGAACGGGGACGAGAGGTGTATTCCCTCGCGCGGCTTGAGAGACCGCTTCTCCACAGCTTTCAAGGGCATCCACGGATTGTATTCCCCCCAGAAAAGGCCAGTTCTGCCGCTCTCGAGGCTAACCATGCCGGAGGCATAATGCGTCCATAGCCACCAGTCTTCCCACCTGGCCAGGTCCTCGCCAATGTGGGACGCAAGCGCCCAATTCGGATCCATTGCGCTCAGAGGGACGCCCTCCTTGATGGCGACGTCCCACGGAGTGCTTTTCTCATAGTCCAGAGTGATGCCGTAAGGCGACACTGCTTCTGCGAAATCCTTCATTCCCCGCCACGGTCGAATGCCGTAGAAAGCCTTTGTCGCAATCTCATCCCCCGCCTGAACGTCAACCCGATAGACCTCGAAATCCGACGCGATTGCCACCTTGTAAGGACCGAATACACCCAGGTCGAGACGCCCGCTGTGCAAAACGCGCTTTTCGCCCGCGAGGAGAAGGGTGAGGGTGATCTGTCCGTCAACCGCCCTTGCGCTCGGCCAGACCTCGACTCGGATGTGGGCTTTCTCTCCGGGGACGTACACGACGGACTCGCTCTCGTATCGCTCTGACCATTCTTCGGGAGGTAGGCTGAACAGCGGAAGGGGAATCCCTGCCGCCCTCCTTTGGGCGTAGCTATCCAGGCGAATGGAGATCTCCGCTCGCGGGCAGAACACCGGCATTGTCGAGAGAAGGACACCGACAAGAAAAACCTTCCGACGGTGTACGTGCATGGTTTGTCGCCCTTTCCGAAACGCGGCTGCCGGAAATAATTGTTCGCGAAAGGATCGTGAGCATGGCGGCGACGACGCCCTGAAGAGTCCCGAGACTGCCGAAAGCGTCGCCCACCGCGTTGGCGTTGCGCACGCATCCACGTCCGAGTATCCGGCATGACATGCGGCGTGTCAAGGTGCGGCGAGCGGGCTCGACAGCCGTCCAAACGGCTGTCCCGGCTGGGCGTGTGAGGACGGCCCCCCCCGGGTCCCAAGAGGCCTTTTCCGGATGCCCGCCGCATCGGACGGAGTACCGCGGTCAGGACTAACTGTTCCGCCGAGGCCGCGCCCGGCCTCTCACTCGCACCAGAGCTTTTTCAGAAGCGAGAACATGCCCGGGTCGTGCTGCATGACCTCGGCTCTCACGAACGGGTAGAAGTCGTTTTGCCCGAAATATGCCTCAGTGAGTTCCGCGAAATACTCTTCGGCGTCGTTGAGGGCATAAGCTCGCTCCGTCCGTCCGTTGTATCTCAAGACCGACTCGTACGATTTGCTTTCAAGTGCTCGCCCGTAGGCTGCCATGATTTCCGGATTCTCAAGGCCCAGGACTCGGTGATGGTAGGCATGTGCCAGTTCGTGCAGGACCATGGACGGCTGGTCGAGCGTCCAGGTGAGAAAGGTCCGCGCGTTCCCGATTTCGACAGCCCTCGCTTTCTCGGGATTGAATCCGTGCTCGGTGAGCCACTCTTTCGACTCGTGAAAGCAGGCGCACCGGATGTCTTTGTCTTCCAGTTCCACCCATATCGGCACCTTGTGCAGTTCATCAAGCGATTTCTTCGGGATGACCCGGTTGATGTCGTACAACTTCACGGAAAGAAGACGAAGAACCTCTCGACCGAGCTCCTTGTTCTCGTCGAGAAGCGATTTATTAACATACAAAGTCCATCCTTCCATGTCCTGCGCGACATAGTTAGACGTTGGTTCGTATTGAGGTTGACACGCTGCGAAAATTAGCGCGACGCAAATTAGCATCTTCATTTGTCTTCATTCCTTCCTCTTGCGAAACTTCCTTCGGTCCCGGCGACATTTCCCTGAGACCGGGGGACCTGCATTTGTCCCGGTCATGTATCCGGCGTTGCGCCCTCCCGTGTCGGAGAAAACCTGTGGGGCAGGAAAGATACTCTACCGGCGCTAAGGAAGCAACCGCCCGAAATGATACCATTATGCCTTTCGCACTGGTTCTTGAACCTTTTCCGGCATCCTGGCACAGATAAATGATGGATGAGGCCCAGATTGTTGCTGCCCTGAAGAGCGGTAACACCGCTGCGGGGGAGGACCTTGTCCGTCTCTACGGCGATAGACTCCTTCGTTCTGCCTACCTTCTGTGCGGCAACGAGAGCGACGCTCAAGACCTCGTCCAGGACACGCTCATCCTCGCCATAAAGGCTGCTCGCCGATTCCGTGGCAAATCTGCCCTCTACACCTGGCTCCACGGCATCCTCATCAACCAGACCCGGCGGTTTCATCGAAAGCGAAAGCGGCTCGTCTATACCGATACGTTGCCCGAGCAAAGGACTGCCGACTCGCCGGATTCAGACAATGCCGACATGCGCGCGGCCTCATCGGTTCTTGCGAACGCTCTCCAGCGGCTTACCCCGCCGCACCGGGAGGCTATCGTCCTGCGATACTACGAGGGAATGAAAGTCGCCGAAATCGCAAAGCACATCGGCGCCTCAAAAGGCACGGTTAAGTCTCGCCTCCATTACGCGACGAGCCGTCTGCGCGACTTGATTCCCGCCGAATTGAACCTTTTCGGTCCCGGTGGCACATACGAGAGGAGAAAGCCATGAACTGCAAACGCTGCCAGAAACTCCTGTACGAATTCCTTGATGGAGCGCTTTCATCGAGAGCGAGAGCTTCCGTCGAAGCTCACCTGCAAAGTTGCGATGCCTGCCGCCAAGCCCTCGTTCAAGAGCAACTGCTATCGAGGTCTGTTCCCGAATTGCTTCGCCGTGAGACTGCTTCGCTGAGTGTCAGACCGAATGTCCATCGCAAGGTTCTTGAGGCTCTCGACTCTGGCGCTCGACTGCAGAGGATCCGGCTGCGCCTTGCGCGACTTCTCCTGCGGCCAGGAATCGCTCTTGGAACCGCCGCCTGTCTGCTTGTCGCAGCGATTCTTTCGGTCAAGAAGCCCGAGCCTCAACCAACTCGCCCGGTCGCTCCGCACCTCAAATCGTTCATCATGTGCATGGCTACAACTTACGCCGACGACACGAAAACCGATTGGATTGAACGGCGGTTGATCGTTGAGACAAGAAATGGCGGTGACGGGTATTTGAAGATCATAGCGCGCAAGACGCCAAAGACTGATCAAACAAAACAATAGAAGGGAGGAAGGACCATGAAGAAAATTTTGTGCATTGTTGTCCTCACGCTGGGCATTCTCGGATATTCCTACGGCCAGGCGCCTTCGGGGAGGGGGGAAGTGGCTGGGGTGGCTGAGAAATCTGCTCCTGCTGCGCCAGGAGGGGTGGAAATCCAGGCCGCGGAAACTGCTGGGTCGTCAGGAAGCGAGGAACCAGCGGCGTCAGCCATTACGGGTTCCGGCCCCAGTTCGACCGCCCCAGCAGCGAGGCGGACGACAGGACGTGGGACCACATCAGCGCGAGAACTCTCATCTGAGAGCGCACCAACCGGGGCTGTCACAGGCCCGGTGTCCGCTAAGCCCTCCATAATCAAGCTTCGTGACCAAGCGTCCGGCGCCAGTTACGGGCCTTTCGAGGTGTCCCAGGGGGCACAGGTCAGGATAGGCGACAAGGCCTATATAATCGAGGTCGAACAAGTCGGGAAAAGTCAGGCTCAGATCAGGCTCGAAGAGAAGCTGCGTACGACCGTGCCGGACCTGACCTTCGAGGGGGCATCCATCGGCGAGATCGTTGACTATCTTTCGTCAATCGGCGAGCTGAACATCGTCGTCACCAACGAGGTCCGCGAGCGCGTGGCCGCAACCATTACCCTCCGGCTGAAAAACATCCCGCTCCTGGACGCGATTCGCTATGTCACAGAAGTCGTGGACATCTGCTTCAGGGTGGACGACCACGCCGTAGTTATCACAATGCCGGAAACACGGCCTGGAGTGGCGCCGACCTACGGCACCGGAGAGAGCGGAGGAAGGTAGAAAGCGCGAGCCGAATTGCCTGGGGGGAAAGCGTCAGGGTCTCACCCTTCTCTCTTTCGAGGATGAGGTGTGTGGCTTAGGGCGCAGCCGTCCCCCATTCCGCCCTCAGGCACTGCCCTCTGCGTCAATGAGCGATTCACCGCTCACCTGTTCGTGGGCAAATTTGCAGTTGCGGTGTCAAGCAGTCCTGAGGTTCTGCCTTAAACGCCATCGTGAACGGTGGCCTCCATGAGTACCTGCTCGGTTATGGGCGGGCTGGGGAATGCTCGAGGGCGCCGACACACCCGCCGCAACGTGGCACGGGCGTCTCGCCCGTGTAGGACCATGGGCAAGATGCCCATGCCACCACAAACCGCATAGCTCTGTCCTGTGTGGACGAGACCCGCATCTCCGCCCGACAGTGAGGGGTTCCTCTATGCCAGCAACAGTCGCCCGGATTCGCTCAAGACGTACAGGGCATCCGCCGTGACGAATTCGCTCATGCGCTTCTTGCTTACCTCGCCCCATTCGACGAGCGAGCGGCCAGTTCTCTTCTTTTCCGTGACCTTATAATACTTCCCTTCCGCAGGAAAGCCTCCGTCCGGCAGGCGCTTCGACTCAAGCAGGTCCAGAGCGTCCGCACAGCGCTCGTCCCCGATGAACCCCGCCTCCGCCATGACCTTCAGGCCAAACAAAATGTCATAGCGCCAGTAACAGGGATAGTGCAGCTCCACAAAGTCCTCTGACATGACCTGACCGTTGCGCTGCCTTTTGTACAGCCGCCGTTTCAGGAAAATCTCCGCGGCGTGCACAGCGGCTGCTTCTGCCCGGGTACTTCCGCTTACTCTTGCATAGAGAGCCAGCGCTCGCAAGGGGATAAGGCTCTCCCAGAAAGACGAATGTTTCGCCTCCGGCCTCTTATCGCAATTCCATCCGCCGTCGGGCCACTGCCATTTCATGAGTCGTTCCGCCAGCTCGTCCGCCCGACCATCCGCCAGACCGAGTCTGAGAAAAGAGAAAAGGGCATTCCCCTCCTGTGATGCGCACCTTCTCACCCGCCCGTCAATCGTCTTTATCCCTCTCTGGTGCGATTTGGACAGAAGCCATCCGCAGACCTGCTCCCTCAAGGGGATGAGCGATTCATCGCCCGCAGGATATCCGATGTCCGCCAGGCACGCCAGAACCCAGTGCGCACCGCACCATTTCGAATATGGATGGAGACGTATTCTCCCGTCCTCATCGGTCTGCGACAAAAGCAATTTCACCCGCTCAGACGACCTGATTTCCTTGTGGACCTTCTTGACCTCGGTCGTGTCCAAACCTCTGCCCAAAACGTTGACCAGAACCTTGAACCGCACGGACGATTCATTCGATCTCAGCAGTTTCGGTATTATGCCATCGGTCATCTTCCTTTCTCCCGCCTTTCGGCAACTCCTTTATTTATGCCTTGAAAACCAACCGGAACCGGGAGCCATTTCTCGCCTCCCCGCCCGCCAGAGCGTTGCCCTGACGAGCAGAAGAGTCAATGCTTCCGCTGCGGTCCTTCTCGCTGAAGTCC
>CAYZXL010000043.1:0-39774 GCA_964482435.1 uncultured Verrucomicrobiota bacterium | reverse complement strand
ATATCTCAAACCACTTAACGCACAAAATGCCCCCTTCTTTGTCCGGAACTTCGGGCTAAAGAGCCGCTTGGCGCAGCACCGAAAGCAAGCGGCGCGATATGCCCCGATTACTCAGCCGCACCCTTCTACGCGCGCCTTGCCACTGAATCCGGCGTGGCGGAGGTGAAATAGGGGCAGCGTGCACGGGTGTGGGGGTGGCTACTTTTGAGTGGCACACCTTGTGGCTCTTCGGCCGTTGCTCCCGTGGCGCCCGAGAAGGGTAACGCCGTGGTGCCGTCGGCGCCATAGTCGTGAGGGCGTCCCGCCCTCACATGGGACCCAGCCCGGCAACATGTTTTCGCCTTGGCGGAGTCGAACCGGGGGCAAGATGCCCCCGACACAGCCGGCAGGATGCCGGCGGTACAGCGGCACAGGCCCCTGGCCCCATTCCTCCATCGCCAACTATCGCCGATCCGACGCCTCGCCACTGAAACGTAGCCGCACCCACGGGTGTTGCGAAGGCGAGCCGGTCAGGGTAGAATCACGAAACTGGAGGCACCCCGATGGGAGGATTCTTTTCCGCTTTGTTTCTGGTCGTGTTAGCGCGGCTCGCCGGGGATGAACGCGTCATTTCTCGCATTCGTTGTCGAACGGGCGCGCAGCCCTGGGCAATCTTTTTGGGCGCGGTTCTTGGCTGCGGCGCAATCGCGGGGATTGCTGTTTTTCTCGGCGGTTTGGCAAAGCCCCTTGTCTCTTTTTCTGTGCTCAAGTGGGTTTCAGGCGCGGCCATCGTTCTCGTCGGCTTATCGCTTGCTTTTGGGAAAAGAGCAAAACGTGAGGAGCCAAAGAGCGGTGTTGTCGAAAGAGCGCCGCACTCTGAGTTATCGGGGGGTTCCGGCGAATCGCCCAGAGAGCTTGCCGGGGGAGCGGGACTCTTTTTTGCCTCCTTCGGCCTTGCTTTCTCGACGGAGATCGTGGGCAAGGCGCTCTGGACGACGGCGGCGATTGCGGCAAGATACGACGCGGCATTGCCGGTGTTTTTTGGTTCTCTGACAGCCATGGTGATATCGAGCGCTCTGTTTGTGCTTCGAAGAAAAGGAACATCTATGGGCAGTCGCCTCAAGGGCATCAGAAGCCTGTCAGCCATCGTCTTTCTTGCATTCGGCATATCAATCTTTCTGGCCTCCCCCGAAACGGCGACGAAGGGTCCTGGCGAAGGAGCTTCTCTTTGCGACGCAATCCCGAACTTTCGGAAGATCAACGATCAGCTCTATGCCGGAGCGCGGCCGGGGGAAGAAGGAGTCGGGCGCCTGGGTGAAATGGGAATCAGGGCGATTGTGAACCTCGAGTGCGGCGTCTTTGACAAAGAACCTCACGAGGTTGAAGAAGAGAAAAGATGGGCGGAGAAGCACGGAATAAAGTTCTACGCGATTCCGATGCATCCGCTTTTCGCCCCGGGGGAGAAGGATGTAGATAAAGCCATTCGCTTGATGACCGACCCGGTAAATCAACCGGTCTTCGTCCATTGCCACGAAGGAAAAGACCGGACTGGCGTCGTGATTGCGGCATACCGCATTCGGGTTGATGGTTGGTCACGCGAGCGGGCTTACGAGGAGATGAAAAAATACGGATTCCACCGCGCGCTTTTCTGGTGGAAACGGTCGTTCTCCCGCGAACGAGGGACCGAACTGGTGCGGCCCTGCCGACAGGCTCATTCGCTTTCCTTCGCGACGTATTGTTACACAGTCGGCTGCGTGGGATCTGTGAGAGTCCCGTTGCCGTGATGGCCGAGGACTTGTCTGCCGGTCACCGTCTGCGATGCCTTCTCAGGCCGCGGCGAGCCTGAAATAGGAAAAGCCCAAAGGGTCAGAGGCCGGTTGGCTCGATGTTGACCATGGAGATGCAGTTGTTGGGGCAGACTTCGGCACAGAGGCCGCAGCCGACGCAGTTGTCGTTGACGACGAACTCGTCGAGTCGTCTGTCAATGGCATCGTAGATGCAGACTTTCTGGCAGAGGCCACAGCCAAAAGCGCACCCGCACGCCAGGCAGCGGGCTGCTTCTTCGACTGCCTCCTCTTCGGCGAAGGCGGGTTCGGCTTCGAGCGCAGAGGCGGATGCTCCTGAACCAGCGCGGCTTGATCGAGGGATACGCAGCTTCCGTTCAAACCCCCGGTTCAGAACCTCGATGGGGTCAACGACGCCTCCTCGCTCCTCCTCGACAGGCGGGTGGGCGCCGGATAAAAAAGCCAGGATTGACCTTGCGGCCCTTTTCCCGTCGCTGATAGCTTCGATGACTTTGCTCGGTCCGCGAACCGCATCTCCACCTGCGAAGACTTTTTCATTTCTCGTCCTCAGGAAGCGGTCGGTCACAATGAGGCCATTGCGGGTTTCGATTCCGGCATCGTCTGGCAGGAACGAAAGGTCGGGGGATTCGCCGAGGGCGACGATGACCGAGTCAACGTCGAGGGCGAAGCGGCTGGCTCTCGCGGAGAGAGGCTTTCTGCGTCCATCTGCGTCCTCGTCCCCGAGGAACATGTTTTCGCACTCGACAGCCCGAACGCGTCGCTTTTTGCCGACGATTCTCGTCGGGTTGATCAGGTACATGATTCGGACACCTTCAGCTTCTGCCTGCCGGACTCTCTCCGGTTCGGCGGGCATCTCTTTCGCCGTTCGGCGGTAAAGGATGTAAGCCTCTTCGGCTCCGAGGCGGAGTACCGTCCTTGCAGCGTCGAGGGCGCTGTCTCCCCCGCCGAGGACGGCGACCCTTTTGCCGATATTCGGCTTTTTGCCCTGGATGTTCACCGTTCTGAGAAACGAAAGGGCGTGAATGACACCGTCGCGGTCCTCGCCGGGGATGCCGAGCGATTGCCCTTTGTAAGCGCCCGTGGCGACGAAGACGGCCGCGAAACCGTCAAGAAGGTCGGCGAAGGAAACGTCTTTGCCAACCGTCGTGCTGAGCCTGAATTCGACGTCAGCATCGCGAATCATCTCAAGCTCGCCTCTAAGGATGTCGCGCGGCAATCGAAAAGGCGGGATTCCCGCGGCGAGCATTCCGCCGGGGACGGGAAGCGAATCGAAGACTGTGACCGGGCAGCCTTCTCTGGCGAGGTCGTAGGCGGCAGCGAGGCCGGCTGGGCCGGCTCCGACGATGGCGAGTCGTCGGGGACGACACCCTGCCTTCTCTGCGCCGGAAGATCCCGCGGCGGGAATCCCCCCGTCAGGGTCCCCGACCTGGGGAGCTTGAGGCGAGCTGGCTCTCTGCCAGTCAAGGGCGAATCGTTTCAGGTCGGCAATGGCGATGGATTGGTCAACGATTGACCGGGTGCATTTTTCGCGGCAGAGCCGGCCGCAGACGCGAGCGCAGGTCTCAGAAAGCGGGTTTTTGGCGCGGATAATCTCGGCGGCTTCGGCAAAGCGGCGTGCGCCAATCATGTTGACGTATCCCTGCACGCCGGTGCTAATTGGGCAGCCCGATTCGCAGGGGGCGATTTTCCGGACGATTTTGGCTTTGACTTTTCGGCGGCGGTCAACACGAGAGCCGTCGAGGATTCGTGAGCAGATTTTTCCCCGGAAATCGTCGAGGCTGGCGTAGCCTTTTCTTTCCATGAAGGCTTTGAGGCTCCGAGTCAATTCCTGGATTATCTCGTAACCGTTCATGACTATGGCGGTGCAGACCTGCACAGTCGTGGCGCCGGCAAGGATGTACTTGACCACGTCTTCGCCCGTCGCGACGCCGCTTGAGGCGCTGATGTGTATTTTCACCTGTGGGGAAATCTCAGTTATCCAGCGAAGGGGGTACTGAATTGCCCACGGCCCGCCGTGCCCGGCGTAGGATTTGTGCATGATTGGGGACTCGGACTCGACGTCTATCTCGATGCCGGTGAGACGATTGAATAGCGTTACCCCGTTGACGCCGGTCGCCTCCAGTTCCCGGACAAGAGCCAGAGGAGAGGTAAGCTGCGGGCTGAGCTTGGCGATGATTGGGATGCGAACCGTCTCCCGGACAATTCGTACGGCGTTAAGAATCTCCCTTTCGACCTCGCCACCGCGAAAAGTGATTGAGCCGTGCGGGCAGGACACGTTCAGCTCAAGGGCATCGGCGCCGGCTTCCTCCATCATTTTGGAGTAAGTCCGCCAGCCTTGCTCGGTAATGCAATCAATGCTGACTATCAACGGGATGCTCACCCTGCTCTTGACTCGGCGAACCTCCTCGGCGTGCTCCTCCGGTCCCCATTCGCTGGCTTGCTCGTAGGAATAAAGGGTGAAACTGCGGTCGCGCTTGAGGTCGCGCCGAAGAATTTTGAAGCGGGGTGTGGGGGAAGTCCTGCTAACTTCTGTCTCGAAGAGAGATTTCATGACGGCGGCTCCGGCGCCGTTCTGCTCGGCGCGCAGAATCCGCTCAGCATCCTTCGTGATTCCTGCCGAACCTGCGATAATCGGCGACCGCAAGGTCAATCCGGCATATTCGGTACTGATTTCAGTCATCTCAGTCTCAGCCTCCATGGACGAAACGAGGAGAGCGTGCGCGACGCCCTCACTCGCTAATATATCACAGGCGGGGTAACGTTCGATAGCATTGACCAAATGCCTGGTAGTGGTTAGAATGTTGACATGCACTTTGAGTTCCTGGGCGAAATCGAGAACATTGAAACCATAGCGGTCGGCGGCCGGGTCCGGGACATCATGCGGCTTCGTCGCCAGTTTGGCTCCGGCCGTTGGAGGAAGCTCAAGGGCGTTGCCCGTGTCCGGCTCGCCAGCGGAAGCGTCAGAACGGCGGAAGTGCACTGGTATGAGGCTCACGGGATCGGCCGCAAGAAAATGAAGATCAAGAGGTTCCTGGAGTAAAACCATGGCAGCACAACCAACAGCGAAGCAGTTCGCGCTATGCGTGAGGAACGATGACTGCGAAGACCTTGAAAAACGCAAGGTCTACCAGATCATCCCCGACGAGGAAGCCGCCAAGGAGGGATACGTTCGCGTCTTAGATGAATCGGGTGAAGATTATCTCTATCCCGAATCGTACTTCGTGCGTGTCCAGCTTCCTCAAGAGGCGGAGAAAGCCTTGACAGCGGGGGGGTGATGGGACGGCTTCGCCAACCGTTATCTGGGGCAAGCGCAGAGACCACGCTGTTTTTAACGCGGTGTCGGGTAGGGTGACAGGATGATTCGACAATGTGGAGCTTTGAGGGCCTCTCCAGGCTCGCCTGCGCGGTATGTTTGAGGTGACCGTCTCCAGTCCCGCCGTCATTTCAGCTATGGACTCTCCCGAGGACTCCCGCCGTGAACTCGCCTCGTTCGAGGGGAATAGACAAGAGGAATAGGCCGCTAAGCGGCGAAGATGCTTGAGAATCAGAGACGGGCCTCTTGTCGCGCCGGCCGGCCCGCCATGCAGTGCGGGAAAAGGTTCACCAGGCAACAGCGTTGCGCGCTTGGATGGGAAACGGTGGACCTGGCTTGATGCTGCGGATCAGGGGTGGGATTTTATCCCCTCCGCCCCACGCGTTTTTTCGGCGGTGCTTGGTCAATCTGCAGGTAACATAGTTCAGCAAGGTTCGCCTGTTCTTTGGCGTGTTCGATCGTCATACTGACCAGACCGCCATCCTCGTCCAAATCTATATAGATATTCTCGTTAATTTCTTTTGTCTCATGGACCTCCTCATCCGAGAATTCCACTAACGCGGTGTCCGTATCAGAAAAGTACTTTATTTTCATCCTGACTCCTCCTTGAAGCTCCTATCGAAGAATGCGTTGTGAACTGTCTCGCCGTCTTCGAGCAAGACGACTCTTAGAATTTTGTCCAATTCTTTGACTCTTGCCCACTTCCTTATTCTACCATCGGATTGGACCTCTGTTCGTATTGGATGCTCGATTGCCTGTTGTATCCATTCCAGCCTGATACAGGCTCGGTCAGATCGTTGTCTCAGATGCATGAAATACTGTGTGAATTTCATTGATGCTGGTCCCGCCTTGACGTTGGCCTCCGCCTTGGCGCGCGGACGCGGGGCCCCCCAACGACCACGCCTCCGTCGTGCTCCACCGGGGTGCTGCCCACCTACTTCAGACCCGCAACGTAGATCAATTCCTCACAGGCAATGCGAAAATCATATGAGACCCTGTCGATATCCTCGCGATGCGCGTTGTACCTGCGGCTGTGCGCGGACTGGTCACCGACTTTCTTCAGGCGCGGCAGCGCTTGCCTCGTGCCTCTCCCAAGGTTCCAGCTTGGCTCTTGAACCACCTTGTCGATGAGGTCTGCAAGGAACAGGAACTCTGGCGTCTTCGAATCCTTGATCCTGTCTGCAATGCCGTATTTCTCGAAGCATTCGATTATCAGCGTCTCAATGAGACGACGCATCATGACGGCGCAACCGTCGAACCAGCCGTTCTCGTAGCAGCCGTTTATCTGAAAAACGACCCGCTCGATATAACCTCTTGTGCCACGTACTATCGCCTGCGGGAGGATAAGCTCATTTATCGGCCGCGTTCCCTCCGAGGGAGGGACGAAGGTGGTGGGCGCCTCGGTCTTTAGTTTCTTGGCAAGCTCGAGAGCTTCTCGACCTTGAGAGGACATTTGCTCAACCGCGCTTATAGATGTGCCTTGCCATGCTTGCGAAAATTTGGTCAATCTAATCGGGGGTCGCATCGGCTGAAATGTGGACCTGGAGATTGATGTTTATCCCGGGGGCCATGGGTGCCTGTTCTGCTGCGCCAGATGTACCTTGCCGGATCGCCGTACTGGCGGCGGGGCCCCCCCCGGTGGCGGCCCCTGCCTCGGCCTTGGGCTCTCCAGCCTCCTTGGTCAACTTTCGAACTCGCGTTTTCTTGTCTTGCTCAGCCTGCCTCGATGCGTCTGCGTCAGCGAGCACGGCGTAAAGGGCAGTCATCCGACCGACAGCGGCCTTACCTGGGCCGGTCTGGTTTGCGAACCAACGCTCCGCTTCTGCACGCTCCGCATTCGGGTTGGGGACCGCTTCCAAAAGGTCTTGCGGATACACCTGCTTCAGCATGGCTTTACAGACTTCAGCGTAGTGTCCGTCGTCCCTCCACAGCCGTGCCCTTTCAAGGCTCTTCCCTTCGTCGTCGATAATGCCAAGCGTCTTGAGGAACGGGAGGACGTTTGCCCGCGCCGACTTGACCCCCATGTGCAACTCTGCGGCGAGGTAATTGTCTGTGACGACCCCAGGAATGCTCTGCTTGAATCTCCTTCGCAAAGCCCACCAATGGGCGATTGGCAACATGGGAAAGGTCTTTTTCTCCTCAGCCATATTCCCTCCTTTGTGATTTCCCCAGCGTGGCCCTATGGCTACCTGTGGTTCGTCTCGCTTGTTCGTAACGCCTTTGGGCCGCGGGCCTTCTGGCCTAGAGGCCCCCGGCTCTTCGGTTTCAACTTTCCTGTTCCCCGAGGCTTCCAGGTTGGGTTATCCTCCGCGAACCCAAAGAGCACCATACATCAGACTGCGGCCGGTGTCAAGAACGATGTGACGGAACCGCCTTGACAAGGGGCAGAAGAGGATTCAGACTGAAACGGTAAGGAAGGTTAGGAACGGGACTCCGACCCGGAGAGCCTGAAGCATGGAGCGATGGTTTCCGGGCGAGGGGGTCACCGTGAAAATGCCCTGGCCTCCCGTGATTGGAAAGGAGAGTTGGTTGGTCACGCCGAAGGAAGCTCTCGACATCATCCTGAGATGCGCACGGCCGCTCGAGGCAACACGCAAGCCCTTAGACGAGGCGCTCGGCTATTGCCTGGCGGAAAACGTACTCGCCGACCGCGATATACCTCCCGCCGACTGCTCGGTCATGGATGGCTATGCCGTGCGGTCAGCCGACCTGGCAAAGTGCCCGTGCACACTGCGGTTGGTCGGAGAAGTGACGGCGGGAAGTGCGGCGCGGCCGAGAGTCCGCCCCGGAACCTGCGTGCGTGTCCTGACCGGGGCGAATATTCCGCCCGGAGCCGATGCTGTAGTGATGGTTGAAGAGACAGAGGAGGCCGACGGCCTTGTGACATTCCGGAAGAAGGTGCCGGCCGGCTCCAACATTCGGAGGCGAGGGGAAGAGGCGAAAAAAGGAGATGTGCTCCTCAGAAAGAACATGGTGCTCGGCCCAGTTCAGATCGGCCTGTGCGCGGCTGTTGGCAAGGACGAGCTGAAGGTCTATGCTCGTCCGAATGTCGCTGTGCTCTCTACGGGAGAAGAGCTGCGACTGATTGGTGCGCGGATTCGAGCGCACGAGAGGAGGGACTCGAATGGTCCCGCCCTGTTCGTTGCACTTCGCGCTTATGGTTGCACCAATATAAGGCTTGAGGTTGTCGCGGACGATTTAGAGGTGCTCACGCTCAAAGCAAAACAAGTCCTGACAGAATACGACGTACTGGTTCTCACCGGTGGGGTCTCCGTCGGGAAATACGACTTCGTCCCCGAAGTTATGGGACGAGTCGGCGCCACGGTTCGTTTTCACGGGGTAGCCATGAGGCCCGGGAAGCCCACTCTTTACGCGACTCTGCCAGGGAATCGCCATGTCTTCGGACTGCCGGGAAATCCTCTCAGCGCCATGACCGGCTTTCATGAGTTTGTTCTTCCGGCGCTGCGTCGGATGTCGGGCGTACCCGAAAAGGAATGCCGACCGGCGATGCGCCTGCCTCTGGGTCGTGCCCTGCGCTCCACAAGGGGACGCGTGGAATGTGTCCTGGCACAGCTTCTCTGGACGAAAAGAGGTCCGGTGACGCGCCCGCTGAAGTTTCACGGTTCCGCTGACCTCGTCGCCGGAGCGAAGGCGGACGGAGTTATCGTGGTGCCCGCGAGCGTTCAGGAACTGCCCGCTGGCTCCCTCGTGGAGTTTCGCCCGTGGAGGGCACAACCATGGTGAGTCGCGAGAACCTTCGGCCGATTTCGCTGAGGCTCTCCATCACTGATCGGTGTCAACTGCACTGCATGTATTGCGCGCCACCCGGCAGTGCGGAAGAGCTTTCCTCGCCCGACGTTCTTAGCTTTGACGAGATGGTCCGCTTCGTGCGGATATTGAAAACGTCCTTCGGGGTGTCGAAGGTCCACATCACAGGTGGTGAGCCGCTCCTGCGGCCCGGAGTCACGGAGTTCGTGGCGATGGCCGCTCGAGAGAAAATCGGCGACCTCGCTCTCACCACGAATGGTCAGCTCTTGGGCGCCGCCGCGGCAAACCTCAAACGAGCGGGCCTTCACCGCGTCAACATCAGCCTCGACAGCTTGAACCCAGAGACGTTCCGCTGGCTGACGCGCGGAGGAGAACTCCGCCACACCCTGGCCGGAATCGAGGCTGCGCTCGACTCTGGTCTGGCGCCGGTAAAGCTCAACGTCACTGTATTGAGGAACGTGAATAGTCACGAGCTGGTTGAAATAGCCCGTTTTGGCCTGGAGCGCGGGTGCGAGGTTCGCTTTCTGGAGCTCATGCCAATCGGCCCGGCGGCGGACTTATATGAGGACTTCTTCACCGCGTCTGCCGAAGTCCAGGCTACGCTCGGTAAAGCGTTCGATCTCAAGCCCGGGCCCCCACCATCCGGTAATTCAAGCTACAACTACCTGGCAAGGGACAAGGACGGGCGAAAGGGAATCATCGGCTTCATATCTCCGCAAAGTGCTCCCTTCTGCGACGGTTGTCGCCGCCTGCGATTGACAGCCACCGGGCAACTGATTGGATGCCTGGCTCGAGGAGAAGGCCCCGACGTGCGCCCCTTTTTGCGGGAGGCTGATTCTTGCGACGGGGAGCGTCTCGTCGAGGCCATCCATCGTGCGCTTCGCCTTAAACGGAATGCCGGGCATTTCAGCACGAGAGAACCCATGGCAAGAGTCGGAGGGTGACGCATCGTGAGAATTCATGCGGTTGACCAAAAGCGCGTGACCACGGTCAGTCTCCCGAGGGGAACGATAGATCATGAAAGATGAACCCCGACCAAGAAAACCAGCACCGGACCGGCGCGCTCGCATGGTTGATGTCGCGGGCAAACCGCTGACTCATCGCTCCGCCACAGCAGAAGCGTGGGTGAACGTGGGAAGCGAGATTGCCGCGCGATTGCGGCTGCATGGCGGCATTGCCAAGGGAGACGTTCTCGAGACCGCCAGAATCGCCGGCATCATGGCCGCCAAGAGGACGCCGGAGCTTATCCCCATGTGTCATCCTCTCACGCTTGACGTGGTGGAGGTTGACGCGGAGGTAGTGAACGACCGGGTTCGCATCGTCAGCCGCGTCACCTGTAAGGGCAAGACGGGCGTCGAGATGGAAGCCATGACCGCGGCGAGCATTGCGGCTCTCACAGTCTATGACATGGTCAAGTCCGCCGGGAAAGGGGTTGAAATCGGCCCTGTGCGACTTCTGGAAAAGCGCGGGGGCAAATCCGGACATTGGAAGCGGAAGGAAAAACGCGATGCCAAAGGTTGAGGCACTGTGCGTCAGCGAAATGAGAGGCGAGCGAAAGCACGCGGTTGATTCCGCAGTGTTTCGGTCCAGTCATGGCATCGAGGGCGACGCCCACGCCGGCTCATGGCACCGGCAGGTCAGTCTCCTTTCCTGGGAGGACATCGAAGCGGTCCGACGAAGTGGACTGCCCAAACTGGCGCCCGGCGACTTCGCCGAGAATGTCGTTGTGTCCGGCCTCGACCTGGCCTCGTTCGGCCTCGGCACTCGCTTGCGCCTGGGGCACGACGTCGTGCTTTCCGTCACGCAGATCGGCAAAGTCTGCCATTCTCGATGCCGGACATACCAATTGACCGGCGATTGCATCTTACCTAAGGTGGGGCTTTTCGCCCGCGTGGAAGTCGGAGGAGAAGTCCGGACGGGCGATTCTGTGCAAGCACTCGAGATTGTTCCAAGGGGCCGAATCCAGGCGGTAGTTCTGACGGTGAGCGATCGGTGCTCACAGGGCGAATCTCAGGACACAGCCGGTCCTGCCGTGGCGAGAATGCTCGAGGAAGAACTCACGGCACACGTGTACCGGACAGAAGTCCTCCCGGACGAGCAAGCGACCATCGCGGAGCGCCTCAAGCACTATTGTGACGGCCATTCGATTGACCTCGTGGTGACAGTGGGGGGAACCGGTTTCGCGCCGCGTGATGTGACGCCCGAGGCCACCCGCGAGGTCGTCGAACGATTCACTCCGGGCCTCGATGAGGCAATGCGTGCGGCATCCTTGTCCAGGACTCCACATGCCATCCTTTCCCGCGGCGCGTCGGGCATCAGAGGCTCGACGCTCATCATCAACCTGCCGGGCTCTGAGCGGGCCGCCCGCGAGAATTTGCTGACGATTCTTGGCGCACTGCACCACGGCCTCGAGAAGCTTCGCGGCGATGCAACAGACTGCGGCCGACAGCTCGAGCGATGATCTGACAGGCGCAGCAGTCGCCGCAAAGAGCCTGGTTGATCTTCCCCTGGAACTTCTACTCCCCAGTTACAGAATTCACGACACCTGTCTACGGGAAGAAGCCGGTGATTTGCCCTTACAAAAGCCTGAATCGAGAAAGCTCGTCTAACGCCTCAGTCAGCCGTTGCGGCGAAATTTGTTGAGACGCTTGCAAAGGCCGCGATTTCAGGGTAAATTTACGCCTTTACCGCAGGAGAAAATCGGCAGCGTTGCCGAGTGACGTATATGGCGGGCTTCACCTAATTTCACAACGAAAGGACTTGAGGTGCACACTATGAGAAACAAAATCATCGCGGTGCTGGTCTGTTTGCTGGTTTGCTCACTGGTCTTCGCCGAGGCATTAGAGAAGAAGGTCCCCAAGAGGCGAGCCCCCGACGTTCACTTTGTCCCGACGCCCCAGGTGGTGGTGGACAAGATGCTGGAGTTGGCGAAAGTCACAAAGGACGACCTCCTCTACGACCTGGGCTGCGGAGACGGGCGAATCGTAGTAACGGCAGCTAAGAGATACGGTTGCAAGGCTGTCGGTTACGACATAGACCCGCAGCGCGTTGAAGAGTCGCTGGAAAACGTCGAGAAGAACAAGGTTGGACGCCTCGTCAAGATTTTTGAGAAAGACATCTTCACGCTCGACCTCAGCGACGCAAACGTGATCACTCTTTACCTGTTGCCGAGGCTGAATGTGAAGCTGATCCCGCAGTTAGAGAAGCTCAAGCCCGGCTCGCGGATTGTCTCGCACGACTTCGATATGAAAGGAGTCGAGCCGGACAAGGTTGTCACCGTCATTTCCAAAAAGGACGAGAGCGAGCATAAGGTCTATCTGTGGACCACGCCGCTCAAGAAGGTAAAGGAAAAACCAGCCGTCTCCAGTGGCGAGTAACCTGGCCGGAGGCCCGCAGCGACAGCATCGGTTTTGAGGGGCTGGGAATTCGTTCATCGTTCTCTGACCACAGACAGTGAAGAACTCTGCGTTGGCGTCGTGACCTGGAAGGGTGATTCGGCTCAGCGATTCCTGACTCATTCCTCGGGCGCCTTTCGCCGAATTACGCGCACGTAACCGTCGCTGAATTTCTTTTCCTGGTCTCTCCTTATTCCGAAGAGTTCCCTCCCCCGGACAACCTTCTGGATTAAGCCGAGCGCCGCCGTCTTATGACAATTTCCTGAAAGCGGGTGTGGCTGTATTTGCGGGGCAGGGGGTGGATGAATTCCTTGTTCGAGAAGCCCGCCTGAAGGCGGCTTAAGTGAGAGCTGGGCCGGAGGCCTGGACCACCAGCTAAAGCAGGTGGCTACCAGCGATGCCGGCTGAAGCCCCGCCTCGGCGGGGCTAAAGGTTGTGCCGGCTGAAGCCCGGCCCAGAGGGCTATTGGAGGAGCCTTCTCGTCACCACTTCGCTCATCGTCCGCGACCGTTGACCCGCGCCAGAAGTACCACTGAAATGCAGCCGCACCCCCCTGGAAGCGAGGTTGTTGATGAAACACTTGCGGGAAGGGTACAATCGAAATGTGCAACCGGGACGGATAGAGAGCCCCCGTCTGATGCGGTGACGGTCGTTTGTCGCGGGAGTGAAGCCGCGAGGGCGCCGGGGAGTATCTCAATCAGACGAGCGAAAGACACAGCATGAAATCCGGGAAATTCACGATGCAGAAGACCTCTGCCGCTTTGACGTATCAGCAGCGTCTCGAGATGCTGCGGGCTACAAAGATGGAGCAGACCCGCCGGAAGCAGGAACTGCTCGGGGCGATGAACTATGATGACCAGGGTCAAGTGCTGCCGCCCGACGACATGGCCGAAGTCGTCGAGGTGACTTCCGGTTCTGGTATCACCGTGAGGCAGCCGATCCTCAAGGGTTTCCGGCCCATGAGCAATCATCCCAGCGGCGGTTTCTTCGGCCCCAGGGCAACAGGAGAGAACTTCAAGCGGCTGCTCGAGGTGCACCCCACCTACGTTAATCCCATCAGCTCCATGTGTGGGGTGTACATGGTCAGTTTCATGTCCTCCCGCCACCCGGAATGGAATCCGGATTTCGATTATTTCCATCTGCGCGACGAGCAGAACAAATACGGGATTGATCCCGGAATTGGTGGCGTACAGCACTTCTGCCCGGACCTGACTATCGGTCTGAAACTGGGCTGGGGCGGACTCGCTGATAAAATCAACCACTTTCGTCAGGCAAACCCGCAGGCAGTTGAGCTGTACGAGGGTCTGGAGGCCGTCGTGTCTGGAATCCGGGGCTGGATTTTTCGGCACGCACGAGATGCCCAGCGGATGGCTGGGTCGCAGGATACTCGCCAACTGCAAGAGAATCTGGAAGTGATGGCTGACATTTGTGAACGGATCGCAACGGAGCCGCCGCGCACCTTCCGAGAAGTCTGTCAATGGCTTGTGTTCTTTCAGGCCGCCGCCAAGATGTACAACGGGAGCGGGGAATGGGGGCAGATGGACGAGCTGCTGCGGCCCTACTACGAACGGGATAGAGAGGCGGGGTTGCTCAGCGACGAGGAGGCGGTCTTTCATATCGCCTGCATGCTTCTGACTGAGACGGCGTATATCCAGCTCGGTGGACCGGATGCCGATGGCCATGATTTGACCAGTCCGGTCTCGTTCCTGGTCCTGGAAGCGATTCACCGGCTGAAGATACCGGCGAATATCGCTATCCGCGTGGGGGATTGTCTGAGTCGGAAATTGCTTCGCCGGGGCATTGAGATTCTCCTGGAAGACAGGATGGGCTTTCCCAAGTTTCTGGGCGACGGGCCGGTTAACGAGGGCTTCGTGCGAAACGGCTACGGAATCGAGCTGGCCCGGCAGCGAATCTACGCCGGATGCCAGTGGATGGCTATTCCGGGCCGCGAGTACGGGATGTGCGACCTCATCAAAATCGAGATGGCCACAATCCTTAACGTCGCGTTGAAGGAGATGAAGTCCGACCAGTGCGCTGTGCCGAGCACACAGGAACTCTGGAAGCGGTTCACCGCGCACCTCCGGCGGGCAGTTGAGGTGACGGCGGAGGGAATTGACTTCCATATGAAACACATGCACGAGGTGTTTCCGGAGCTGTTGCTCGACCTGTTCTGTTATGGCCCCGTGGAAAAAGGGCTGGACGCGACCAACGGGGGACTGGAGTATTACAACATTGGGGTGGATGGCGCGTCCCTGGCAACGGTCGCGGACTCTTTTGCCGCCCTGGAGCAGCGAATCGAGACGGAGGGACGGCTGTCCTGGGACGAGCTTATGCACTTCCTGGAGACTGACTGGGCCGGGACGGAGGGCGAACGGGCAAGGCTCATGATGAGAAACGTCCGCCGCTTCGGAAGCGGAGCAAGCGCGGCAGACGACTGGGCCAGGCGTATAGCACGGACCTTCACGGAACTGGTCAAAGAAAAGCCAACCCCGGACGGGTACAACATGATTCCGGGACTCTTCTCCTGGGCAAAGATGATAGACTTCGGCAGGAGGCTCGGCGCCACACCCAACGGACGACACGCAGGCCAGCCGCTGTCACAGGGGCCAAACCCGGAACCCGGTTTCAACGAAGGCAGGCCCGGCACTCCAACCCAGATGGTCCACGCGGTTGCGTCTGTGCAGCCGGGATATGGGAATCCGGCGCCTCTACAGCTCGATCTCGACCCCGGCCTCGCCCGGGACGAGGAGGCCGTGGATACGATTGAGGCCCTCCTCCTGACCTACTTTGACCTGGGTGGAACCTTAGTCAACATCAATGTGGTGCATAAGCAGACCGTCCTGGAGGCTTACGAGGAGCCGTCCCGCCACCCTGACCTGATTGTGCGGGTCACCGGCTTCAGCGCGTACTTTGCCAGTCTTTCAGACGAATTGCGCAGGTACGTCGTCGAGCGGATTGTGTAGCCCATCGCAGGGCACGGGTGCGGCCGTATTTCCGGGGCAGGGGGTGGATGAATCCCTTGTTCGAGAAGTCCGGCTGAAGCCGGCTCCCGGGAGGGAAACGGCGGTTTCGACGACCACCAGCTGAAGCCGGCAGTGTGGCTGAGGAGCCCTTTCACGCAGCACCGAAAGCGAGCGGCCCGATATGCCGCGATTACTCAGCCGCACCCCAGGGCACCTCGACATTTGGGTGAGATAGTGCAGAGCGATACCCTCAAGGCCATCGTGTTTGATATGGAACGCTTTGCTCTGCACGACGGGCCCGGGATTCGCACGACGGTATTTCTCAAGGGCTGCCCGTTGGGGTGTCTGTGGTGCCACAACCCGGAATCCATCTCTTCGCACCCCACCCTCCTGTTCACTGCCCAGAAGTGCATCGGGTGCGAGGAATGTCTGCGGGCCTGTCACCAGGGCGTGCATACATTTGCCAACGGGCATCACAGTTTGGTTCGTGAGCGGTGTGTCACGTGCGGGGCCTGCGCGGAGCTGTGCTTTGCCGGCGCATTAGAGGTGGCGGGCCGCCAGATGACGATTGACGACGTTCTGACAGAAGTGATGCGAGACCTGCCGTTCTACAGGCGCTCCGGGGGTGGGCTCACGGTTTCAGGGGGTGAGCCGCTGATGCATTATCCATTCGTGCGTGCCCTGCTCAGCGAGACGAAGTCCCGCGGCGTGCACAGCGCCCTTGATACCTCAGGGCTCTGTCCATGGGAACATCTGGAAGGATTGTCGCCTTTTGTTGATCTGTTTCTTTACGACGTGAAGCATACGGACCCGGAGAGGCACGCCGCCCTGACGGGCGTGTCAAATGACAGGATTCTCGATAATCTTCGCAGGCTTGACGACATGGGGAAGCCCATCTGGATACGGGTGCCGCTCATTCCCGGTCAGAATGATGAAGAAGCTAACTACCACGCCATGGGCCGGTTCTTCTCGACTCTGCGATGTATTGAGCGAGTGGAAATTCTTCGCTATCATCGCCTGGCGGAATCGAAGTACGAGCGAATGGGAAGCGAGTACAGACTCAAGGGGCTTGAATCCCCGTCTGAGACCTTAGCCGAAGCACGGCGAGAAATCCTGGTGAGTTACGGGTTGTCCAAGGTTGTATGGAGATAACAATGGCTGAAAAAAGATTCAAAGTCGCAATCATCGGCACGGGCATGATTGCTAACGCGGGGCACATCCCTGCCTGGAAGAATCTCAAAGACGACGTGGAAGTCGCGGCTGTGGCGGACATCAATAAGGATAGAGCGGAACTGGTAGCTGACAACGAAGGTATTCCGCGCGCGTACGGCGACTGGGAGAAGATGCTCGCGGAGGTCAGGCCGGACATTGTCTCCGTATGCACTCCGAATACGTACCACAAGGAGCAGACCATCGCCGCATTGGAGGTAGGAGCACACGTGTTATGCGAAAAGCCTGTGGCCACCTGCCACGCAGACGCCGTCGAGATGTTTGACGCCGCGGAGGCGGCCGGGCGAGTCCTGTTTGTCTGCCAGAGCCTCCGGTTCTACAACAACATGATTGCCGCGAAGGAATTTGTGGACGCGGGGCGCCTGGGACAAATCTACTACGCGGAAATCACAGGGATGCGAAGACGGGGAATCCCGACGTGGGGTCAGTTTCACGTGAAGGAACACTCCGGCGGAGGCCCAGTTTACGACCTCGGCGTGCACCAGCTTGACGGACTTCTCTGGTTCATGGGCAACCTGAAGGTTAAGGCCGTAAGCAGCATGACGTACACCAAGTTCGGCAATCGTGACGAGGGCCTGAAGACTTCATTGGCGGAAAGCGGCGCGCCGCTGGGCGTCTTGACTCCGCGAAAGTACCACTACCGAGAGTTCGACGTCGAGGACATGGCCGCGGGCTTCATCCGATTGGAGAACGGTGTTGTCGTGAACTTCAAGATAAGTTGGGCGGCAAACGTCCCCAAGGAAGTATTCAACACAATGATTCTGGGCACCCAGGGCGGACTGACGCTGGACCCATTTGTGCTGGTTACCAACATGGGAAGTTATCAGGTTGATGTCACGCCCAGAGTCCCAGCAGACCGTAACGTGTTTTTCTCGGGACACTGGGCTGCGGTCGAGCACTTCATCAAGGTCATCCGGGGACAGGAAGAGCTGCTTGTTAAACGCGCCGAGGTGCTGAATACGATGAAGGCCCTCGATGCCGTCTATCGCTCAGCAAAGGAAGGCAGAGAGACATGGGTTGAGTGACCCGTGCCCGAACAGGAACAGACGGAAGGAATCAGACAATGAGCAAGAAATACCGCGTCGGGATCATCGGTGTTTGCCACGTGCACGTGCACAATGTAGCCATGATATTCAAGCGGCATCCACGGGTGGAGCTTGTCGCCTGCGCTGACACTACGCCTCTGGTCTTGGAACTGAGCAAGGCGCCGTACACACGTGCATGGAACCGCGACTACCTGGTCAATCAGGTGGGCATCCCAAACGCCTACGACGATTACCGTCAGATGCTTGAGAAAGAGAAGCTGGACATTGCGGTCTGTAACTCGGAAAACAGCAAACATCCGGAGGTCGTCGAGGCGTGCGGCGCCGCCGGCGTTCACGTCTGCGTGGAGAAACCCATGGCGGCCTCCCTTCGCGATGCCATGCAAATGGTGCGGGCCGCCGAGGCATCGGGCATCAAGGTTTTGATTCACTGGTACATGCCGTTTTCGCCGCTGATGAGGAGAGCGAAGGCGCTGCTCGATGAAGGGGCGATCGGTCAAATCCTCGAAATAAAGATGCGCGCCGGGCACGCCGGCCCTTTAGCTTCGGGGGTCAAGCATCCGGGGCCCAACATCGAGGCAGTTGCTATGACCGGACCGGAACTGGCCTCGACGTGGTGGTATCAGACGGCCGCCGGCGGCGGAGCCATGGTTGACTTCTGTAGCTACGGAGCGATTATCTCGAGGTGGTTTATCGGCGAGCAGGCGGTAGCCGCCGTAGGCATGCGGGCCAACCTGAATAGCCGATGGAGCGACGCCGATGATAACGGGACGGTCATCGCGCGATTTTCCAACGCTATCGGCGTCTTCGAAGGCTCATGGACGACCCTGGAGCAAGGCGTCCCCGGGGGGCCAATCGTCTATGGAACGGAAGGCACCATGGTGGTTGATGAGTGGGGCGACCAGGCCGCGGTGAAGGTCATGAAACCCCGCGGCCAGACAACCTTTTACGAGGGCGTCGCCTTGCCGGACGGTCGTCAGACTGTGGCGGAAGAGCTCATCCATCACCTTGAGACGGGCGAGCCTCTGCATCTGACGCTGGACATGCGATTCAACGCGGAGGTCATGGCTATTCTGGACGCGGGTGTGCGCTCTGCATACAGCGGTAAGCTGGAGGTAGTTTCCGGTCCGGCATGGGAGATCGGTGGATAACTCCTTTTCCTGCGGTTTCTGTGAAAGCACGCGCGCCGAAATCAGCCGCTTACGCGCCGGTTGGTGTCGGGATTGCTTTGTCGGACGCCTCGAGCATCAATATGGCATCTTCCCATTCATCCGGCGTGGAGAAAGACTGCACTCCGCTGTTGGGAAAAGCACCGACCGGAACGGAATCGCCGGTTTTCGGATCGATCCAGAATGCATTCACTTTGGCCGAGGCGATCTTATTCATATTGATGGAAAAAGAGCTTTTGCTTCCCAGGTAAACCATAACCCACTTGCCGTCTTTATGACGGGCGGCAAGGTTCAACACGCGCCCGGTCGTGTTGCCGCCGCTTTCAAATATGGTTTGGTCTGGAACAAGATTCCACCATTCCTGGCGGTCCAGGAATATCTTCTTGAGGATGCTCATCTGGACGGCGCCGGGCGCATCCAGGGCCTTTTTCCACGTAGGCAGCACTCGCCAACTGTCGTTGTGCCCATAGGTATGGTGGCCGCCTGCCAGATATGAATAATAGGCCTGTCTGCGAATCCACAGGGGCGTAACGTCGAATCCGTATTCGGAACCATGCTCATACGCCCCTTCCGCCATCAGGACGGGCTTGACCGGCTTGAGGTTGTAATCGTGGCTCACCATCGGATAGATGAGCTGAACGCTGTTCCATGTCTGCATCGAGTCGAAGTCCAGCCAGGGTTCATCGTGAATGAAGCTGGAGGAGTACGGGGCGGGGTCCGGCTTGAAGGTAATGACGTGGTATCCCTCGTCTCCTTCCTTGAGCCCCGCCGCTAACTCGCGAAGAACCGGAACAAACTCCTGTTTGGCCTCGGGCGTCATGGACCAAACAATGTTCGGCACACGCCTGTACCGCTGCGCCAGCCACCTCGCCCATGCCCGGGCGTTCTTCACGGTTATATACTTGCGATACCGTTGATGATAAAGCGTTACCGAGAAGACTACATTGTTCTCGCGGGCTATCTGGATAACGGAGTCCACGTTCTTGAAGTACGCCTCGTTTGGCGTGAGGGGGTCGTTGTTTATCCAGGGCTTTTCGCCATACACGTTGGGCTGTGTGCCGTCGCCGACGCCCATGAGCATCGCCTGGACAAAGGCAAAGCCGTTGGCCTTGACTCGCTGAAGGGTCGTCCTGGCTTCCTCGAGAGTGTATTCCCGAAAAATCTGCCATTGAGTTGTGCCTAACCAGAAGACGGGATTGCCTTTCTGGTCCACAAAATACCTGCGATTCTCGCTGACCTTGATCGGGTAAACTGGCTGCATGGCGAGCGAGCTGGCAGCCAACACCAGAAGTGATGAAACTATCAGGACAATACTTCCAATCGTTCTCCTCATGTTCTTCTCTCCTCATTTAGCTTTCGGGCTTAGCGGGGTTGCTGGCGTCCGGATGCTGCGTCTATTTGCCACAAGTTGGAAGAGTGGAAGAAGAAAAGCCGGGCCAACGGCACAAAGGGATAGGCGCTCCGGCAAGCCGGATTGAGAGGCCCATAAGGGCCTTTGTCCTGACGCCCCAGGCTTTCTCAATCCCACACCTGGAACATGGACTGGTGCTCAGAGGCCCGGCTCCTGAACGATACCAAATCGCCTACCTGGAAGGCAATGGTTTTTTCAGGCGGTGGTCTCGGCGTCTCCTCCACCCAGACCATGTCGTCGCGTGTGTTGAGGACGCCATCGCTGCCCTTCGATACGAAGACGAACGTTTCCCCGGCCCGCAGGACGATTATCTTTCGTCGCCACCCGTCCAGTACAGCGGTGTCGTCGCGCATGAACGGAGGCATGGAGGCCACGAGCTCCTCGACTGAAGGCAGCCGTCCATTTCTCTGACGGAAGCCTCTAACCCCCATCCCAAGATGCCACAGGCGCTGAAAGGTGACGCGCCAGGGCAAAGGCTTCCTGGGCACAAAGTAGCCCGCCGTTGCAGTGACAACCAGCACCGCAACCACTAACAGCGACCATTTGGTTGTCTTTCTCATGCGCTCGAAGCCCGGCGTTATTTTGGCTACCGTCCCCTGCAAATGCTGCCATTCGCACGTTCTGTGGCGCGCTACTCGGATGGGATCGCGCCACAAACAGGGGCTGCTGTGGTCATTGAGCGTGGCGCGCCTCGGTATTCGTTCGCAACTTTGCCGTTGCGTCCCCGATCCTGTTTACCCTGTCAACAACCGTCGGGCGATTCATGGTTGCCCCTTGTTCTCCTGGGCAACAAGTGGACTTTCATTCCGTTTCCGCCGCGAGGACGCGGTTGCGGCCTTTGGCTTTGGCTTTGTAAAGGGCGGAGTCGGCAGCAGCAACGAGTTCGTCGGGGGCGCGCATTCCGAGGCGATGGGAGGCGACGCCGATGCTGACGGTAATTTTGAGTCCCTCGACTCTGCCGAAGGAGAACTCCTTACCGCTGACCTGGCCTCGGATTTTCTGCCCGACGGCGATGGCGCCGTTGAGCGGGGTCGCGGCGAGGATGACGGTGATTTCTTCGCCACCGTACCGGCAGGGGACGTCGCTGCGGCGGCAGTTCTGGGTGATGATCTGGGCGATCTGCTTGAGGACGAAATCGCCGGTCTGGTGGCCATAGCGGTCGTTGAAGCTTTTGAAATGGTCAACGTCAATCATGAGGATGGAGAGCGGCTGTTTGTAGCGGCGGGCGGCGAAGAATTCTTCTCGCAGGCGCAGGTCGAAGTACCTGCGGGCATAGAGTCGGGTGAGGCTGTCGGTAATCGCGAGGGAATAGAGGAGGGCGTTGTGGATTGCGACGGCGACCTGGCTGCTGATGACGCTGAGGAGGTTGCTGTCGTTGCGATCGAAGGGGCCGTCGGAGCTTTTTCGCAGGAGCTTGATGACTCCAATGCCCTCGTGCTTGGCTATGAGCGGCTCGATCAGGCAGGAGTAGCCGTCGGGCTGCTCGGCGATTGTTCCAAGCCTTTCGGCAAGGGCTTGCCCGATGGGTCCTTCGCCGATGGAGACGGATTCGCTGCGGAACTCATCCTCTCGTCGGAGTTCGTTGCCGTTTCGGGCTATTTTGGGGACGAGCTTGTCGGTGGGCGAGTCGAGCAAATAGATTATGCCAATCGGTGCGTCGAAAAGGTCCGTGACCTTCCAGATCACGGTTTCGAGGACTTCGTCGAAGTCGAGGATGGAATTGATGGCGAGGCCGATTTCGCGGAAGGTCGCCAGTTCGTCAACGCGTCTGGTGAGGTCGAGGTAGCGCTTGTGGAGTTCGGCGTACCTCTTTTCGATGTCGTCGGCTTTTCTGAGAAGCTCGGGTATCGCGGTCGGTCTGTTCATTCACACGGCCCCCCAATGGACTCGCGAAAATCGTACAACTGCAAGGAGGGGCGGTCAAGGGGATTGTTGGCGGGCGGGCGACGGGCATTTTTCGGCGCGAGGGTGTGGCCGTATTTGCGGGGCAGGGGGCGGATGAATCCCTTGTTCGAGAAGTCCGCCTGAAGGCGGCTTGAGTGAGGGCTGGGCCGGAGCGCTGGACCACCAGCTAAAGCAGGTGGCTACCAGCGGTGCCGGCTGAAGCCGGCAGCGTGGCAAAAGAGCTGCTTGGCGCAGCACCGAAAGCGAGCGGCGGGATATGCCGCGGTTACTCAGCCGCACCCCGGCGCGAGCCCGTCTTGACAGAAGGGTCTGGGCCGGGCTATTATATACGTTGGACGTGGGGAAGAGGATCTAACAGTTCGGTCGGATGAATGGGAGAAAGGAAGGGCGCGTCGGCACCGTGCAGGTGCGAGAGAAGGACTGTCATCGGAGAGGCTGTGGGAGGTGGTGGATATGCCGACCTATGAGTACAGGGCGAAGGAAGGCGAAGAAGGGTGCGCGTATTGCGCCGAGGGCTTTGAGCTGACTCAAAGCATGAGCAAAGACCCGGTAAAAGTCTGTCCGAAGTGCGGGGCAGAGGTCAAGAGGGTGATTTCACTCTTCTCGGTGGCAAGAGGGGCGTCGGTGAAGTCGCTGCTCAGCGATAAGAACATAAAGCGGCACGGCTTCACAAAGCTCGTCAATGAGGGCGACGGGAAGTTCAGGAGGATATGATGAGGCTGGCGTGCTCTGTCGAGCGCGCTGCGAACGGCTCAGGGGATGAGACGAAGAGAAAAGGAGCTTCCGGCGGGTCTGACGCGACAGATGAAGAAAAGGAGAGGTCGTGAAGGGTGAGCCAGGAAAGGTTAATCAGGCGGTTCTTCGACATGCTCGACAGATGGCGAGAGAGTGGGGTGCGAGGGCGATCGTGCTGTGCGCGGACGTTTTCAGGTCGCCGGCGGAGCTGAAGGGACATCTCGCAGCGGACCCGAGTGCCAGAACGATTTTGGTGGCGCGGGACGTCAGCCCCTTCCAGGATATGACGAGCGATTCGGTGGAAGTGATTCAGGCTCCCGACGTGGGACTGGCGCGGATGGAGCAAATTAAGATGGCGATTCTGCTCGGGATTTCTCGCCGGGTCCTGAGCCACGGTGACAGGGTTGTGTGCGTTTCCGGTGTTGCGGGAAGCGACCACATTGACACACTGCTTTTGACGGAAGTCGGCGAGGAGCCGGAGATGTTCGCCACGGCGGACATCGAGGAGCTCCGGCAGCACAGCAATCCGGAGGTCTTCGAGAAGGTGCTGGACATCGCCATAGACCTGGGTCACGAAGGGCGAGAAGGAAAACCGGTTGGGGCGCTTTTTGTTGTTGGGGATGTTGAGCATGTGAAGGGATTTTGCGACCCCTTGATTTTGAATCCACTTCAGGGGCATCCCGAGGAGCAGCGAAACGTTCTCAATCCGACGGTGAGGGAGACGATTAAGGAATTGTCTGCGCTCGACGGGGCGTTCTTGGTGAGGGATGACGGGGTGGTGGAGTCTGCGGGGTTGTTTCTTCGGTGCATTACTCCGGGAAGCGCGCTTCCTCCCGGTCTTGGGGCGTTGCACAGGACGGCGGCGGGGATTACGGCCGCGACGAAGGCTACCGCGGTAGCGGTCAGTGAATCAACCGGGACCGTCAGGGTTTTCAGGGACGGGAAAATCGTGATTGAGATCGAGAGGCCGCGTGCAGTTGGCTCGTCAGCGCCCGTTCCGGGGACATCCTCGTAAAACCTCATGGAGCGGTTCGTGGTGCGGCGCCACGGGGAGTCTCGCTCGATAAATCAAGGAGTCGCCTTGCGGGGGGAGAATACCCCTGGGGTGGCAAGATGAGTCAACCAGCACAATTCCAGTCCCTGAAAAAGGTTGCTGTCGTCGGCACGTACCTGCCGCGGCGATGCGGAATCGCGACTTTCACTACACGCTTGTGCGAGGGCATGGCATGCAAAGCACCAGACACGGAAGTGGTCGCGGTGGCCGTCAATGACTTCCCTCAAGGTTATCGGTATCCAGCGACGGTGCGGTCTGAAGTCGGGGAAAGAAAGCTGGCCGACTATCGCCTGGCGGCGGACTACCTGAACGCGAATCAGTTTGACGCGGTGTGCGTGCAGCACGAGTACGGAATTTTTGGCGGGGACACGGGGAGCTACATTCTGGTCCTTCTTCGGGAGCTTGAGGTGCCGGTCGTGGCCGCGCTGCATACGGTGCTGAAAGAGCCGACCGAGGAACAGCGCATTACTTTGACCGAGCTTGGGAGGCTTTCGGAGCGCGCTGTGGTGATGAGCGAAAGAGCTGGTACGTTTCTGAGAGAAATATATGGAGTGCCGGAGTCGAAAATCGTCCTGATTCCCCACGGCGCACCCGATGTGCCATTTGCCGGAACGGAGCATCACAAACAACGCTTTGGGCTTGTGGGGCGAAAAGCCATTTTGACGTTCGGGCTGCTTTCTCCGGGGAAGGGAATCGAGGATATGATTGCGGCTCTGCCGCGAATTGTCGAGAAACATCCAGACGTGCTTCTGATTGTTCTGGGAGTAACGCACCCGCGAGTGGCGAGGGTTTTCGGGGAAGAATATCGTCTGGGTCTTCAGAGGCAAGCGGTGGAACGGGGCGTGGGGGAGCACGTTCGCTTCGAGAACCGGTTCGTGGAGCTGGACGAGCTGTCCGCATTTCTGGGAGCGGCGGACGTGTGCGCGATGCCGTACGTCAACGAGGCACACACTGTTTCGGGGACGCTCGCCTACGCGATGGGGACCGGCAGGGCAATCGTTTCGACGCGGTTCTGGTATGCGGAGGAGATGCTGGCGGAAGGACGCGGGCGGCTCGTGCCGTTTCGAAGCCCTGAAGATGTCGCGTGTCAGTGCATTGACTTGTTTGATAATGAGAGTGAGCGAGAAGCGATGAGGAAGCGGGCGTACGATTTCTCACGGAACATGGTCTGGAACGAGGTCGCGCGAGAGTACCTGAGGGTTTTTGCGGAGGCGAAGGAGGATTTCCAGAATGCATCCGGCGCGGCTGGTCGCTCGCGCAGCCTCGGTTCTGACTACGAGGAACTGCCGGAGATTAACCTCGGTCATCTGCGGACGATGACGGACGACGTCGGGATGATCGAGCACGCGAAATTCGCCGTGCCGGACAGGGCCCGCGGCTACTGCACAGACGACAATGCCCGCGCTTTGGTGTCAGCAGTGATGGCAGCAAGGTTTCTGCCGCAGGACCAATCGCTCGATATGCTTACTGGGCAGTATTTGAGCTTTCTGCGGCATGCCTTCAACGAGCAGAATGGCCGGTTTCGCAACGCGATGACTTACGACCGGAGATGGACGGAGAGGAGAGGGCCGGAGGATAGCCATGCGCGAGCGATGTGGGCGCTGGGGGTGACAGCGTCATTTTCAGAGAACAGGGGGCAGGTCGGGTTATCGGTGGAGTTGTTCGGGCAGGGGCTCCGGGCGGTGGAAGGTTTTGCTTCTCCTCGTGCATGGGCGTTTCTGATACTCGGAGTCCGCCATTACACGAACACTTACGATGACCCGGAAGCACGGCGAATGCTTGGGATTCTCGCGAACCGCCTGTACAGCCAGTTCAAGGAACATGCGACTGGTGAGTGGCCGTGGCCGGAGAGAATTCTTTCATACGCGAACCCGAGGCTTCCTCAGGGGCTAATTTTGGCGGGTCGCGCACTCCGACGGCCGGAGATGACGGAGATGGGGCTGCGCTCTCTCGAGTGGCTGGCTCGCATCCAGACGGGGGAGGACGGATGCTTCTCGCCGGTGGGGACGAAAGGATGGTATCGGAAAGGCGGGAAGAAAGCCCGTTTTGACCAGCAGCCAATCGAGGCTCAATCAATGGCGGAGGCGTGCGTGGAGGCACTGCGCGCTACAGGGGACGAGCGATGGCTGAAGGAGGCACGCCGGTGCTTTGAATGGTTTTTGGGGCGGAACGACCTCCGGGTCGCTCTGTATGACCACACGACTGGCGGCTGTCGCGATGGGCTTCATCCGGACAGGGCGAACGAAAACCAGGGAGCAGAATCCACGCTTGCGTGGCTTCTATCGCTCCTGACGATGTACGAATACCAGAGAGAGGCTATCCTTTTGGAAGGGAAAAGCGCGGGGAGCCAACGAAGGTAAGAACGAGGAATTGGGGCGAGGAACTTCCGAGAGCGCATCCAGCGCGAGATTCCCTGCTTCGCCAAACGCCACGAGGGACCCGCACACCCGGTCCTTCGTGGAGACATGCGCTCTTTGCACAGGTTGAGGCACTCGCTCGGCATCCAGTGCAACCATGGAGTCCCCTTGCCTGTGGATCAGACAAGGCCCTGGTCGAGCATCGCATCAGCGACTTTGATGAAGCCAGCGATGTTCGCACCCACGACGAGGTTTCCGGGGCAACCGTACTCGTCGGCTGCCTCGCTTGCGCTGACGTAGATGTTGTGCATGATGTTTTTGAGCATGTCGTCGGTTTGCTGGAAGGTCCAGGAAACCCGCTGGCTGTTCTGGGCCATTTCGAGGCCGGAGACGGCCACGCCGCCGGCGTTCGCGGCTTTTGCTGGCCCGAAAGGGACACCCGACTTCAAGAAGATGTCAACGGCCTCCGGAGTGGAAGGCATGTTAGCGCCCTCGGCGACGGCGACGACCCCGTTCTTGACGAGCGTCTGGGCGGCTTCTTTGTCAATTTCGTTCTGGGTGGCGTTCGGAAGGGCGATGTCCGCCTTGATGGACCAGATGCCTTTCCAGCCGTCGTAGTATTTTGCGTGGGGACGACATTTGAGGTAATCCTTGATTCTGCCGCGCTCGACTTCCTTGATCCGCTTGACGGCGTCGAGGTCTATGCCTTCGGGGTCGTGAATGTAACCGTTCGAGTCGCTCATGGCTACGACCTTAGCGCCGAGTTGGTGGCATTTCTCGACGGCATATATGGAAGCGTTTCCGGAACCGGAGCTGATGACGGTCATCCCCTCAATGGTCTCGCCCTTTGAGCGAAGCATCTCCCCGAGGAAATAGACGAGACCGTAGCCGGTGGCTTCTGTGCGAACGAGGCTTCCGCCCCAGTTCAGTCCTTTCCCGGTGAGGACGCCCTCGAAGACGTTCTTCATTCGCTTGTACTGACCGAACATGAAGCCGATCTCGCGGCGCCCGACTCCAATGTCGCCGGCGGGGACGTCGGTGTCGGCGCTGATATGCCGCGTCAGCTCAGTCATGAAACTCTGGCAGAACCGCATGACCTCGGCATCGGACTTCCCTTTGGGGTCGAAGTCGGACCCTCCCTTTCCACCGCCCATGGCGAGGCCGGTGAGGGCGTTCTTGAAGATTTGCTCGAAGCCGAGGAATTTGATGATGCCGAGGTTGACGGAGGGGTGAAATCTGAGCCCCCCCTTGTAAGGGCCGATGGCGCTGCTGAACTCAACCCGGAAGCCGCGGTTGACATGAACCTCTCCGTCATCGTCCTGCCAGGGCACGCGGAACATCAACTGCCTTTCCGGCTCGACGATCCGGTCGAAGATTTTTGCGGTGACGTATTCGGGACGTCTCTGGAGAACAGGCTCGATAGAAGTCAGGACTTCATGAACAGCCTGGTGAAATTCCGGTTCGGCGGGATTCCTCCTTACGACCCGGTCCATCATTTCGGCTACGTTGACCATTTTTCCTCCGTCGGGACTCGTGAGTGGGTTTCCAGGACTGGGCGGGAGGTTAGGCCGGGGCCGACCATCGTGCGGCATCGCACAGTAAGGCAATGAATTGCCTTTATTCGGGGATAATACGCCGGCACCCCCGCCGCCATATTCCGCGAAATAATAAGAGGAGCACGCGGGTCTGTCAATACAAAAATCGGCATTTTTCCGCTAACGGGAAAATCGGCAGAATTGCCTTATTTTTGTTTCCACCAGGCGCCCGGTTATGGCAGAATTGCGACAAGATTGCCTATCAAGGAGGGAAAATCGTGCAGGAAAAAACTAAGAAAACTGTCATGGCTATCCTCGGGGCGTTGCAAGGCCGGAAGAAGCCCGTGGGTGCGACGCGCATCGCCAGGGAAATCCAGGCCTACGGGCTTAATCTCAGCCAGAGGACCGTGCGGCACTACCTGGCGTGGACGGACCGGAAAGGATTCACGAAAAAGGTCGGGAGGCGTGGTCGAGTAATCACTCAGGCCGGAGCGAGGGAGGTGGCGGACTCTTTCGTTATTGAAAAGCTGGGTTTGGTTGTGTCGAAGATTGATGAACTCTCGTTCCGGATGAGTTTTTCCTTGAGTCGGTTGTCCGGGAGCATCATTTTGAACATTTCGACGTTCGGGGCGGAGCACGCTCCGTTTGCGATGGGGCGGATTGTGCCGGTGTTTGAAGCCGGGCTGGGGATGGGCCGCTTTGTGGCTTTCGAGCAGGGCGGTAAGGAACTCGGGGATTTTGTCGTGCCTGAAGGCAGGATAGCGATTGGGACTGTATGCAGCGTGACCATTAACGGCATCTTTCTGAAGGCCGGCATTCCGGTGGCGTCGAGGTTTGGCGGGCTGCTTGAAATGAGAAACCGGAAGCCCGTTCGGTTCACGCAGCTAATCAATTACGATGGCACGACTCTCGACCCGCTGGAGATATTTATCAAGGGAAAAATGACGACGGTGGGTAAAGTGGTGAGCACCGGAAACGGGGTCATCGGGGCGAGTTTTCGAGAGATTCCTTCGGCGGCGCTGCACGAGGCGGAGAAGCTGCGGAAGAAGCTGCTGGAGATCGGGCTTGGTGCAATCATCATGATTGGGAAGCCGGGGCAGCCCTTGCTCGACATACCGGTGAGCGAAGGACGAACCGGGATGATAGTCCTGGCAGGGCTGAACCCCCTCGCGGCATGTGAGGAGGAGGGGGTCGAAACGGTTAGCGTCGCGATGGGGGCGTTGTTCGACTTTGAGAGACTGGTTGAGTTTGAGCGCTTGCGCGAGTTCGCGTGAGGGCAGGACGATGCGACGGACCGGCATGGTGGAGTGGAGACTCTGGCCCGAAAATAACCGCTACGCGGCTGGCAGGGAGGGCTCTCGCAAAGGCGCGAAGGACGCAAAGGAGCACGCCTTGCGTGGCCGAGCGGAAGGCTGGACGAGGCGAGGGCTTCCCGGTAAGAATTTCCGGGTTGATAGTTCCAACGCGACGGCGAGTGTGGTATATTAACGCAATATTTTGGTCTTTCGCGCCGGCTGAGAGGCTGCGGTTTTGGTTTGACGCAGCCCGGCGGGCAAACGGTGCTGGGCAGAGCACAAGGGCCAGCGACAAAGCACAATGGAGGAACGACTCGGATGGTCGAAAGAGGACAGATGGTTCAGATGAGGTGGCATTCTCGTGGAGGGCAGGGCGCGAAGACCGCCGCGGACTTCTTCACGCAGGTTGCCATTTCGGAAGGAAAGTACAGCCAGGCTTTTCCGGAATACGGGCCCGAGAGGTCTGGCGCGCCGATGAGGAGCTACACCCGGGTGAGCTCCGAGCCGATCAAGCTCCATTCGGCGGTTTACGAGCCGAACATAGTGGCGATCGTTGACCCGACGCTGATCGGGCCTGTGAACGTCCTGGAGGGGCTGTTAGAAGAAGGGATAATCCTCATCAACACGCAACTGAGCCCTCAAGAAGCGAGGAAGCTATACGGGATTCAGGGGCACAAACTGTACACGATAGATGCCACGACGATAGCTCTTCAGGAGCTGGGGCGGCCGATTCCGAACATGCCGATGGTTGGCGCGCTCGTGAAGGTTACAGGGTTGGTGAAGCTCGACCACGTCATCGGGGGACTGAGGCAGAGTTTTTCCGGGAAGTTCGGGAAGGACGTTGTTGAAAAGAACGTCAAAGCGATCAACCGCGCATACGAGGAGGTGAAAAGCGAAAATGCCTGAGAAAGGTTGGAGGGAACTCCCTATAGGAGGAAAGATTCTCCAGGGCGGTAACTCGGAGGAATATGAGACCGGGTCATGGCGGACGTTCCGACCCGTGGTGGATAAAACGAAGTGCATCAACTGCATGAGGTGCTGGCTTGTCTGTCCCGATTCCAGCATCTACGCAGAAGATGAAGAGATGAAGGGCTACGACTACCAGCACTGCAAAGGGTGCGGGCTATGCGCGGAAATCTGCCCGGTGGATGCGATAGAAATGGTTCTCGAGACCGAAAAGGACAAGGTCAAGGCAGATGAACGCGGAATTAAACTCGTCGAGGAAGCCAAGGAGGAACTGAAATAGAACCGCGGATTAACGCAGATAAACGCGGATCATCTGCGTGCATCCGCGTGCATCTGCGGTTTCCACATTCAGGAGGAAGCATGAGCAAGGTTTTGCCACTTACGGGAAATGAAGCAGGCGCGGAAGCCATGCGCCAGATTGCTCCCGATGTTGTTGCGGCTTACCCAATCACGCCACAGACGGAGCTGATGCACAGGTTCGCGGAATACGTCGCGGACGGGAAAGTGCCGACGGAATTGATTCTTGTGGAGTCGGAGCACAGCGCCTTGAGCGCTTGCGTTGGCGCCTCAGCGGCGGGTGCACGGGTAATGACGGCTACATCTTCGCAGGGGATGGCGCTGATGTGGGAGATTATGTACATAGCGGCTGCGCTGCGGTTGCCGATAGTGATGCCGCTCGTGAACCGCGCTCTGAGCGCGCCAATCAACATTCATTGCGACCATTCCGATTCAATGGGAGCGAGAGACACCGGCTGGATTCAGCTTTACTGCGAAAACTGCCAGGAGGTTTATGACAACGTCATCCAGGCGCTGAGAATTGCCGAGGACAAGAACGCACTTCTGCCGGTGATGGTTTGTTACGACGGGTTCATTCTGAGCCACACGGTCGAGCGAGTGGAGATTTTGGGGGACCACGAAGTGAAAGGTTTCGTCGGCGAGTACGCGGCCGACCATCCTCTCCTCGACGTGGACCATCCGGTGACGTACGGTGCTCTTGACCTCCAGGATTATTACTTCGAGCACAAGAGGCAGGAAGCCGAGGCGATGAGGAACGTCAAGCCCGTTATCCTCAAGGTCGCCTCGGAATACGAGGTAGTGTCCGGGCGAAAGTGCGGCCTTTTCGAGGAGTATTTCACCCGTGACGCCGACCACATCATGGTGTGCCTCGGCTCGGCTGCCGGAACGGCAAAGGCAGCAGTGGACGACTTGCGGGGCGCTGGTCAGAAGGTCGGACTGCTGAAGCTGCGGGTGTTCCGGCCGTTCCCGGCGGAGGAGCTTGTCCTGGCGCTCGCCCATGCAAAGCGGATCGCCGTGATGGACAGAGCCGATGGAGTGAATTCGATTGGCGGGCCAGTCTTCTCGGAGATTCGCGCGGCGCTTTACGGTCAGTCGAATGCGAAGATAAGCAATTACATTTACGGTCTTGGCGGGCGGGACATTGACATAGGGATGATGAAATCGGTGTTCCGGGACATGACTGATGGGAGATGCGCCGAGCAAGCTTTCTACATCGGCGTTCGAGAATAGGTGGCAGCATCAGAAAAGAATGAACCGCAGAGAGCGCAGAGCACGCAGAGGGGAGAAAGAGGACCGAGTTAACCTCTTGCTTCGCGTGCTTCGCGGACTCGGCGGTGGAAATAACAGGAGGAAACGAGAAATGGCGATTTCGTTGAAGAAGCTTTCGCATAAACAGAGCCTCGTGGCGCCAGGACATCGTTGCTGTGCCGCCTGCGGGAGCATCATCGCGATCAAGGAAGTGCTCATGGCGGTTGACCAGCCGCTGGTGATTTCGTTTGCGACAGGGTGCCTTGAGGTGGCGACGACGATTTTCCCCTATTCGGCGTGGCGAGTTCCGTACATCCACTGCGCGTTCGAGAACTCGGCGGCGGTGATGAGCGGAGTCGAGGCGGCCTACAACTCCCTCAAGAAGCAAGGGAAGATTGACAAGGAAATCAAGTTCATCGCATTCGGGGGCGATGGTGGGACGTACGACATCGGATTGCAGGCTCTTTCGGGAGCGATGGAGCGCGGGCACGACATGCTGTACGTCTGCTACGACAACGAGGCGTATATGAACACGGGAATTCAGCGGTCCGGCTCGACGCCGAGAGGAGCGGCGACGTCCACTTCTCCGGCAGGGGAGGTTGTCCCCGGAAAAACGCAGTACCGGAAGGACCTGACCAAGATCATGGCGGCTCACGGGATTCCGTACGTCGCGCAGTCAACGCCCGACCGCTGGAACGACTTGATGGGGAAGGTCCAGAAGGCGTTGGAGATAAAGGGACCGAAGTTCATCAATATCCTGTCGTCGTGTTTCCGAGGATGGCGGTGCGCTCCGGAAGGCTCGCTGGAGATAACGAAGCTCGCCGTGGAGACTCGCTTCTGGCCGCTCTACGAGGTCGAGTACGGCAAATGGAAGCTGAACCACAAGCCGAAGAAGTACGTGCCGATTGAGGAATGGCTCAAGCCTCAAAGGCGTTTCCAGCATCTTTTGAAGCCGGAGAACAAGCTGCTGCTCGAGGAAATCCAGAAGGATATTGACCGTCGATGGGAAGAGCTCCTGTTCCTCTGCGGCGAATCTGAAGCCAAGCCCGGCGCCGAGCCTCCCAGAGAGTAAGCGCCTGCTGCGTCTGGAATAGGTCACGACCAGAGACTGCCACCTTACTACCACCCTGGCCGCACAGAGCCACTGCAACAACGGCCACCCAGCCTGTCCGCAAAATCCCCTCGACGTCGTGGCTCACCCTCGGGTCGGTCTGCGGGTATCGTCCCCACAGGATCGAGATGCGAGTTCTGCGGTAGCACGGGCATCTTGCCCATGATATTCCATCCCGCCTACGGCGGGACCAAGGGCGGGATGCCACGCAAGGGCGCGCACGGCCCGGGGGTCCTTTTACATGCTCGTCCCCACCCGTCACCGGGGTGTTACGCCGCGGCCTCTTTTTCTATTTCCTGTTGCGTGGCTCATTTGGTAAATTCGGCAGTGTGCTGGCTGAGTCTCTACCCGGGAGGCCAGCCAAGACAAACGACGTACGACTGCTGAGGGGAGGGACGGAAATGCGTAACATTCTTCTCATGGCGATTGTGTTATCGCTTGGCGCCGGCGTCGCGCTTCCCGCAACAACCTGGTACGTTGACGGGTCCGTGGCTGCATCCGGCAACGGGCAAACGTGGGAAACCGCCTTCAAAAAAATCCAGGAAGGGATTGCCCCGGCATCCGATGGCGATACCGTCATCGTTGCCGAGGGCACCTACCTCGAGAACATCCAGTTCAGCGGCAAGAGCGTTATCCTTCGCAGCAGGGATCCATTCAGCCCTGATGTGGTGGCGGCCACCATCATTGATGGGAGTAACGCGGGCGCCGCCGTCAGTTTCAAGGGAACTGAGAATGCCACATGCGCCTTGTCGGGGTTCACAATCCGCAACGGCCTACAGATGGTGGAACTCGGCGGTGGAGGAATCTACGGGGCTCACACACACGCCGCGATCGTGAACAACAGGATTGTCAACAACGGAAGCCTGGGCGACGGCGGTGGGCTCTATGCGTGCGATGGAATGGTCGCGAATAACATCATAAGCGGTAATAGCACGATGGCAGGCGGCGGCCTTTCGACGTGCGACGGGACGATCGAGAACAACATTGTCGTCGGGAACTACTGCAGCAGCCTGGGTGGCGGGTTCTTCCAGTGTAACGGGACAATCCGGAACAACACCGTCTATGGTAACTCTGGTTGGGGCGCCGCGCTCGTCGGGTGCAAAGGCACCATCCTCAACTGCATCATCTGGGGAAACGGCGGTGAAGATCAACTGTGGGAGAGCAGTCTCCCTGACTACTCTTGCATCGAGGGGTTTACCCAGGGAGGGGAGGGAAATATATCCCTCCATCCGCATTTCGTTGATCCCGAAAATGGAGATTTTCATCTGAGAACCTGGTCACCGTGTATAGACGCGGGCGACCCTTCCTCCGATTTCTCCAATGAGCCGCAGCCCGATGGCGGGCGGGTCAATATGGGCGCTTATGGAAACACGCCGGAAGCTACTTCTAAGTCTCCCGACGCTGACGCCGACGGGCTACCAGACGATTGGGAGGTGCGTTGGTTCGGGGGCCTTGAAAGCACCGCCGACTCCGACCCCGACGGGGACCTCGTCCCAAATATCAGGGAGTATGGCTATGGATTGAATCCCACGGCGGCAGAGGAGAGCCTTGTCCATAACCTGACGAAAGACGAGCTGTATCGCTCCATCCAGACCGCTCTCTCGAAAGCAGACCACGGAGATGAGATCGTAGTTTACCCGGGGGCTTACATGGAGAACGTCTCTTTCGGAGGCAAGAACGTTGTCCTGAGGAGCACCGACCCAACCGATGCAACCATCGTCGCCAACACCATCATTGACGGCAACCAGGCGGGCTCCGTGGTCACCTTTTCCGGAACCGAAGACGAAACCTGCCTCCTTTCCGGCTTCACCATCCGAAATGGCAGATCGCACACGGGGGCTGGAATCTACGGCGGCAGTATGGACGAACGCACGCTCGCCACGGTCCGAAATAACGTAATCAGAGAAAACGTGACCTATGGTATGGACTACCCTGATGGGTGCGGTGGTGGCCTCGCCTACTGTAACGGCATCATTGTGGGGAATACAATTATGCTTAACTCGGGTGTTGGAGGTGGGTTGTACGAGTGCGACGGCGCAATCCTCGACAACACTATTACCCTTAACTCGGCTGCCTGGGGCACGCCGGGACTGCCCACCGGCGGGGGCCTGTGCTACTGTCGCGGCCTCGTACAAGGCAACGTAATCGCGGGCAACAACGCCGATTACGAAGGCGGTGGACTTCACAGCTGCACGGGCGCAGTTGAGGGCAACATCATTGTCGGGAACGCTGCTGGGACTGGCGGCGGGCTTGCATACTGCGGCGAAATCCGCGATAACGTCGTCTCCCGCAATGGTGCCGCCTGGGGTGGCGGGCTCGCGCAGTGCACGGGGCTAATCCAGGGCAACGTCATCTCAGGCAACTGGGGTGATGAGGGCGGTGGACTCTTTCAATGCTCCGGCACAATCCAGAACAACATCGTCTCGGGCAACTGGGGTGGGACGGAAGGAGCAGGGCTGACCAAGTGCAGCGGCACCATCGCCAACAACACCATCGCCGGCAACCGGTGCGTCGGGGGGAACGGCGGGGGCATGAATCAATGCGCGGGGCGTATAGTCAATTCAATCCTTTGGGATAACAGCGCCGTTTTCGACCCTCAGTTGTACCGCTCGGCCGCCCCCGCTTACTGTTGTATCGAAGGGTGGGACGGTTCGGGCGAGGGGAACATATCGGACAATCCTTCTTTCGTTGTTCCTCCATCCCCTGTCGGTCACTGGACGGCGGACGGCTCCTTTGATAACAAAACCTGGCAGACCTCCCTCACGGACACAGCGGCCTCATGGCCGCCCGACGCTCTGAAAGGCCTCCTGGTCAATCCTGATACCGCCGAGGCTTTTCAGTTCGTCATCGCCTCAAATACTGCTACGACGATAACGGTTTGGGGAGACGCTTCGGAGTTGGCGAAGGCGGGCAGTTCCTACGAGATGTACGACTATCGCCTCAACGCGGCATCTCCTTGCGTTGATGCTGGCAACAACAGCGTTGACGTCGGTGCATCCGACCTGGATGGGGGCCTACGGCGCGTTTACACGAGGGTCGCCCCCGGCTGGTCTGGGAAAGTGGACTACATGCTTGCGGAGGGTGACGGGTCAATAACGCTTCTATGGAAAGGCTCCATTGACATCGGCGCTTGCGAATGCCAGGTTTTCGGAGAGGTTCCTGAAACCTTCGCCGTCGAGACAAGAGAAAGCATGGATTCGGGCGATTGGATTGAAGTCTTCTCCGGCAAAGTCTGCCCCTGGACCGACCACGAGACGACCGGCCGCTCCAAATTCTATCGAGTTCACATGAAATAGCCGCAGGACCGCGCCGTTCCTGCCCCGCCTCCGGTTCTACCGCCACCTTGAAAACCCATGAAGACAAGTTCACAATGCTCCTGCCGGATGTCAAAGCCCCAATAAACGTTCTGGAAGGGTCGCAGATGAACGAGCAAACGACGAAATACTACGCAGCGGCGTGTCAGGTTGATTTTCCCTGCGCGAAGACCCGGCAGGAAATCAAAAAGCGCACAGACCGGATGCTCGAGATGATTGACATGGCTGTGGAAGGATATTCGCCATTTCTGCCGGTGAAGTTGCTTGCGTTTCCGGAGTTTGCCCATGCGGCGCCCATCTATCGAAGTGCCAGAGAATTGCGAGAGAAGCTTGCCATCCCCATCCCTAACGAACACACGGAGCGATACGCCGCCAAAGCGAAAGAATATGGAGTTTACATCCAGACGGGCACGTTCCTCGAGAGCGATCCAGAATGGCCGAAGGCCGTATTCAACACAACCTGCCTGGTAGGTTCAGAGGGCATCCTATACAGATACAGGAAGGTGAATCCCTGGCTTCCCTGGGAGCTCCATGCCAGTCCGCACGACCTCAACGGGTACGACGAAGAGCTTTTTCCCGTCGCCAGGACGCCTATCGGCAACATCGGCTGCGCGATATGCTACGACTGGCTTTTTCCAGAAGTCCTCAGACAACTCGTCGCGAACGGCGCGGAGATACTGGTTCGCGTCTCGGCTTACATGGACCCCTGGGGCGCGACGCCCCCGATGGATTGGTGGACGGTAGTGAACCGATGCAGGGCGCTGGAGAATATCGCCTATGTTGTTGCAGCTAACCAGGGAGCAAGCCTGAGGAATTATCCGCCGTTCTCCTGGCCCGGGGGAAGCATGATTGTGGACTATGACGGGCGGATTCTCGCCCAGGCTGACCCGGGGCCAGGAGAGAAAATCATCGTCGCGCCGATTGACGTTGACATGCTTCGGCATGAGCGGGCCACGAGAAAGGCGCACCAGATGCTCGCTCAGCTTCGCACGGAGGCCTACCCGGCGTATCGTCAACCTTTGTATCCTTCGGGACAATGGACGGACCGGGAACCGACGGCTGAGGAGATCGAGGCGCTTATTGAGGATGCGAAGCGGAGGCTGGGCTATATCTCCGACAAATGAGAGGGGACACGTGTGCGAAGCCCTCAAGGCTGAGCACACAGCTCTCGCGGAGGCAGCGGGCGACAAAGGTCTCGGGTAATTCGTCCGTCACGGGGGACTCACGGCGGAGTACGCGGGCACCGCAGTCGCTCATGAGCTTCGCACACCCGGAGACCATGAAAATGCTCCTATCAACCGCCTTTTCTCTCGCCAAGACGCTAAGTGCTCCCATTCATAAATACGGTGACGTGTTCTTCGGATGAATCCCGTCATCAAGAAGCCCGGCTAAAGCCGGCTCCAGACTGGAAGTCGCGCGACTCTGATGCCACCGCCTGAAGACGGTGGCTAAGGGAAACTGCCGGCTGAAGCCCGGCAGGACACAGTGCCGCTCAGAAGAGGTTCTCCCGCGTCGCGCGGGCGCGTCTGGTTCGTCACTGTATTTGCGAAGACGTGTACTAAGACGCCAGGAATTCACGGGGGTTGCTCCTTTGCGTCCTTCACGGCTTTGCGGGAAATGGTTCCGGTCCGAATGGTGACCGCGTAACGGTCATTTTCAGGGTGGAGGAATGTCAGAGAGGACCAACGGGATTTTCGGGATTATCCGGTCCATCCTGCTATTCTGCCCAACTTTTGGCTTCTTCTCTGCGACCTCTGTCACCCATGAGCGCGCGGATACGGTTTCAGATTTTTCCCCTTGACAGGCGTTCGGCAAGTGGCAGAATGAGCACTAAACAACGAGGATCGCTCCAGCCCCTCTATAAACTTGATCCCCGTTACCTCGTTCTTTCGGAGCGATCCTCTTTTTGTGTTTCAAGGGGACTGTTTGACCTGGCGCTCAGGGGGCGCTCAACGCGGCGGCTTCATGGTCGCGGGTGAGGGAGTTGGAGACAGGCGGTCATAGAAAGACCCGAAGGTCTCACAGGATTGCGCAAGGGCGAGTTGGCTTGACAGCTTCCTGACGCCATTGCCGGAGGCGCGGCGAAACGGATGTGGGGAGGAGATCAGCCGCCGGTTTCTGGGGGAGAGGGACCATCGTCAACTCTCATTGGTCCGACCGCGACGGTGCTCCAGGGAGCGCGAACCATCGGATGATTTTCCGGAGGCGACCACGCAGGATACACAATGCCACGCGCAAGGCCACCCACGGAGATTGGCAGAGTGCCGGCTCGCCGATTAGCCTGGTGAAAACTTCGCCCGAAGGTGCGTCTTCTACTGATTCGCCTCGGTAGGCCTTGCCGGTCTGAAGGAGTACGCGCCGCGCAGAGAGGGCCGTCCTTGTGGCGATATTCCTATCGCTGGGATTCGCATCGTCTCTCCTCCCGTCCCCGCGTCGTTGGTTCGCGTCAAGTCCAACGTGTCGAGCCCGAGGTCTCTCAGCACATCTTGCGGTATATTGTGGCTGTTTACGAGGTCCCTCAAACGGAGAGCGTTCTGGAAATCCGTTGCCTCCTGAAATCTTCTTGCGAGGTTGTCTTCAGAGGCGGACTCCAGGGCCTTCAGGCATGTCTCGCCCCACTCCCGCAGTTCTTCGTTTTTCTCACTCTCCACCTTCTGGGTGAGGTCGGCAACGAGTTGCTGGTACGACTCCCCTGCTGGCCGCTCATCAGACAGTTCCACCTTGAGCTGCTCGACGTCGGCCGTAAGGCTTTGCCTGAGGGATGGGTCGCCCACCGTCTCGGCGAACTTCTGAACGATTGAGTCAAGCTTATCGCTGAGCTCCCCGCGGTTGCCCAAAGTGGAGACCATTGGCAGCCCGTGCATCGGCAACTCAGGCTGCTTTTCGAGCGCCTCTTTTGTCTGGGCGACTTCGCTCCGCGTGATGTTCGACTGCTGCTGAATGGCGGATATTGCCGCGGCCATCTTCTCGTACTCGGCGGTGCTTCTGAAATCCACGGCAGGTGCTCCTTCCCCGGAACCCGAGGAGCCTTTCTGAGCCAAGCTGTGTATTTCATTGATAGTGCGTTCGATGCCCTCGACCTTCCGGGCTATTCGGCCAATCTCCCGCTCCTGCTTCTCCTGTCTGAGGGCAATGTCCAGGAGACGGCTGTCGAGGTCTTCATTTCGGCAGCCAGAAAGTGCAAGGACGCCTGCTGCCGCGAGACCCACCCGCAGACATTTCATCAATGTAATCTTCACCTCACAGCTCCAATCACGACTGTTGCGCTCTTCATTGTCGTCTTTTCCGGTTCCTGTTCTCAGACGTCGGTCAGTTCATTGAGTGCAGAACCCTGCCTGCCCGTCAGAAGGCCGCAGGCGGGCCCGTCTCCTCGGTCTTCTCGATCGGGTTCTCCTTCAGTTTTTCCATGAGACGGTCAATCGTTCGAGCCTTTGCTTCGGGGTCGTCGTCCGAGAGGTTGATTATACCGTAAAGGGCGTCCCTTTTCGAGCGGGCATCCTTGGCGGTGGAGAGAATCTTCTCGAATTCGGCGATGGCGTCGCGGTTTTTCTTCTGCTCGACCAAAATCTCGATGAGGGTCAGTCGGGCCGCGTGCGTGGTAACATCAGAGACGTTTTGCTCGATAATCTTCTTCAGCTCTTCGGCGGCTTTGTCGAGCATTTTGCCTTTTCGGAATATCTTGGCTTTCTCGAAGCGCAGCATCGTCTCGAGGCCCGCGTCGCCATGGGAGAGGGTAGCCTCTTCGAGTTGCCACTCGCGAGCTCCGATCCCGTTCCTCTCGATGCTGTAGAGAGTTCCGACGAACGGCTCGTTGGCTGCCCAGCTGGTCGCCACCTTGCCTCCCTTGGAGAAAACGCCGAGATAAGGGTGGGGGGGGGGGG
>CAYZXL010000042.1:0-39904 GCA_964482435.1 uncultured Verrucomicrobiota bacterium | reverse complement strand
GGGTGTATCCTCCTTTCGACCTTAAACTGCCTGTTTGGTTTTTGAGGGGAGAATAACACCCTTCTCTTTCCCTTATGCACAATTTACACACTTCTAAATACACTACCATTTGACGGGAGGTGCTCCGTTTTGTATAGTCTGACCGTTTTGACTCGGTGTCCCAGCGAATGCAGCAAAAGAGCGGTGTGTGGCGCATGGATTTCATTAGAGAAGAGTTGCAGAAGCTAAAGAAGGAGGGGCTGCTCCGCGAGCCGCGCACTGTTGAGAGCGAGCACGGAAGGTGCGTGACCATCGCGGGAAGGGAATACCTTTCTTTCTGCTCGACGGATTACCTGGGTTTGGCGAATGACCCCCGGGTGAAGGAGGCGGCGAGAACAGCCGTCGAGAAGTACGGCTGGGGGGCAGGGTCGTCTCGCTTGATTTCCGGGACGACTCGGCTTCATCGGGAATTGGAGGAAAGGCTTGCGCAATTTCATCGAGCCGAGAACTGCATCACGTTTGCGACGGGGTACATGGCGAACCTCGGGACAATATCCGCGTTGGTGGCGGCGGGGGACGCGGTGATTATTGACCGGCTGAACCACGCCAGCATTATTGACGGCTGTCGGCTTTCGGGTGCGAAGATGCTGGTCTATCAGCACGCCAGCGCGACGTCGCTTGAGAACGTTCTTTCGGGAGCGCACGGGTTCAACAGGAAGCTGATTGTGACCGACACGGTTTTCAGCATGGATGGAGACATTTGTCCGCTGCCGGACATAGTGACGCTCGCAAAACGTTATAACGCCATGCTCATGGTTGACGAAGCACATGCGGTCGGGGTGATGGGAGAAAGCGGGCGGGGCGTCGTCGAGTATTTTGGCCTCGAGGGGCAGGTGGAGGTCGTCATGGGGCCTTTAAGCAAGGCTCTCGGCGGCATCGGAGGATACATCGTCGGGTCAAACGACCTGATAGCCTACCTTCAGAACAAATCTCGCAGCTTCATGTACACAACCGCCCCGCCGCCGGCTGCCTGCGCGGCCGCTATGGCAGCGCTCGACATCATCGAGAAGGAACCCGAGAAGCGCCAGAGGCTCTGGGAGAACGTGAACTACCTGAAGAAGAACCTCGCTACCCTTCACCTCGACACGACGAATTCCGCCAGCCAGATTGTGGCTGTCATCATCGGCGAGGCTGAGAAGGCCGTGGCGAAATCGAAGAAGCTGTTCAACAGGGACATTCTCATCCCCGCGATACGCCCCCCGACGGTGCCGAAGGGGACAAGCCGCCTGCGTATCATGGTCATGTCCGAGCATAAAGGCGAGGACATTGACCGGCTGGTGAGCCTGCTTTAGCGTTGTGCCACAGCGCTGTGGCCTGCGCGGCGCCTCCCCGTTCACTCAACTTCCGCGTGAGGCGGCCGTTCGCTGCGCAACGCTCACCGCAGAGAGCGCTGAGACTCGGGCCCCAGCACGGTCAAGAGTTCCACAGGCGTCCCCTGCGCAATCCTTTTGTCGGTTGCGAACTACTTCTGCTTCCATACCCAATTGCCGCCGACGGGAACCTCGATCCATTCTCCCGGACTCGCCTTTTCGCGCCAGGCTTTGGCGTAGGCAGCCGCCACAGAGGCCGGGGTGCCGCGGTCAATGCGGGCCTGGACCTGGTAGAGTCGCTGCCTGTCGGCGTTTTCCGCCGCGATGGTTGCACGGAGGGCTTTCGCGTAATTAGCGTCCGACATTTTGGGGGAGGGGCGTTCCTGGACCAGCCCGTTGCGGTTCTCGCCGACGCTCTTGTCCGTTTTGTACTTTTTGAGGGTCGGGAACCTCGCTCGCATGGAGTTGAGGACAGCCCGCAGTTGTTCTTGGTCTGGAACGGTCTCTGCGTACGCTGTGCCAATCCCTATCAACTGGAGGAATACATTCCCTGCTCCGCTACCTTTTTCCTCGGCGGGGGGTGGGGTTTCCTTTTGCGGTTTCTTTTCGGTGGGCGTTTCGGATTTTGGCTGCTCTGCCGGCGCCGCCCCCGTTATGTAATCAATGTTTTGCACGGCGTGCTGATAGATGTGGACCTCGACCTTCAGTTCAATCCTGATAGGCTTATCCGGCGGATTTATGTTGATGTCCGCCTGGGGCCTGCATGAGCCGAGAATCAACCCAACCGCCATAAGCAAAATCGCCATAGCAATGCCAACCTTATGCATCTTTCTCTCCTCGTGAAGACGGGTTCTTCTGAACTGCCGAACTGGTTTGTTCGTACATTATATCACATCCGAGGGCTCTTGCGCCCGGCCACGCTCCGCAGACGAGAACACTATAGCGGCTCAGCGCTGAACACCGACTCACCGTGGAACGTAATCGGAATCTGTACTGTTATGACAAAATCTTCGCCCGCTCCCGTTCCCTCCAGATGGAGTTCAATATCCGGGCCGGTCCCGCCTTCGGGACGCGGCGTCTCTGGGGGGAAGGTGACTTTGGCCTGTGCGACCTTGTACCGAAACTCCTTCATTCCCTCGACGAACCTGTTCCATTGAGCCGGAGTGCGCCCCCCCTTCAAACTCTCCAGGACCGATTTAGCCGCCGGCACCGAATCCATCAGCTTCTCGATATCCTCGACGCGGATAACCCCTCCGGGAGGAATTGACGAGAACTCGCCGTGAACCGCGTGCCATTTTTTGTCCTTGCCGGAAGCAGCGATGCTTCCCTGGGCAAGACCATCCATGTAAAACTTCTCTCTCTCGACGCCAAGCCCTTTGATGAGCCTCTCCAAGTCGAGGTTCTGTAGATGGAGTCTTGCACCGTAGCGGAGGACATTTTTCCCCAACGAGAGTGTGATGTCGCCCGCAACGTCGCCATCGTATGCTTCGCAGGAATTGAGCGTCAGGTTCACCCCATCAGCTGTCGAGACGATGTTAGCAGAGACACCCGAAACCATCCACTGGGCGCTTGAGGTGCCGTCCTCGGCTACTTTCTCACCATAGCCAACCTTGACCGCGGTGACATCTCCTCCTGAGGGATAGGTATCACTCTCTTTGATTCTAATACCTTCGACGCCGGAAGAAGGCGAGTATTCAAAAGGAGCCCTGACTTCCAGACCAGTGAACGTCACGGGTTTCCCAAGCGAGATAACCGCCTGCGGCACTCTCACCGAAAGCTCCCCCGATAGTTTGAGAGGAGTCGTCCTCCCGGCCGCGCAGGCAACCCGGGCTGTCCCGCTGACGGGGCCCCAAGCGCCGTAGTCTGCAAGGCCAAGACGCGGAAAAACCTTCTCAAGGTCAACCTTTTGCAGGTTCAGGTCGCCTTGAACCTCCACAAGGTCGCCTCGCAAGGCGCCCGAGACTTCAGCGCTGATGCTCCCGCCGTGAGAGCGGAAAAAAGCGCGGCAACGCCCTGTTGCCGTTGGCGAAGTATCGTCCTGCCCGGTGGATGTTTCGCCGGAGGCTTCGGTCGGGGCGGTTGGTAGGCTGACCGCCAGCTCCGGCTCCGAAGCAGAAAAGCTGTCAGGTGCCCTCGATCCGCTAACGTCAGCAGCCTTGCCGGGCGATGCCCCGAACAGCTTCCCCTCCAGCTCAAACAGAGCTAACAGGTCGGAAGCTACCTCCTCTTCGCCATAAGTGACCCGACCCGCCACAAGGGTCGCGCCTGCGAGATGCTCCTCGCGCGAGCCGAGAAGCACCGTTGCCTTCCCCTCCGCGATAGAAAACCAGAACGGCAAGTCCACTCCAAGGTCTTCAGCAACCAGCGGCCCGGTTAGTGCCTGCCCGGTCGAACCAGAAGCGCTGCCCTTGCTCAGTTCGGCAAGCGGGACAACAACCCGCCCCTGCCTCACCAAGACGTTGCCTGACAAGACCGTTTCGTTCCGGTCGCCGGGGATGTAGAGCACATCCAGTTCGCCGCGAGCGGTGCCGTCAACCTCGTAGGCGCCAAGTTCCGGAAAAGGCTCTTTCAATCGCGATAGGAGCTCAGCCGCGGAGAACGGCTCAGTCCGAAGTGATCCCCTCGTCTCCAGGCCCGTCACTCCATAAGAAAGAGACCCGCGGAAATTCGTTTGCAGGAAATCCCCCATGTGCAACCGCCCGCGCGAAACGTCAATCCTCTTTCCCGTAGTGTCCCGATTCACAAACGCAGAAAGTACCGTATCCAGATTCCTGACCTTGACCGGCTCTGTCTCCAGAGATGCCACTCGGAGGCGCAGAGAGAGGTCAGTCTCATTGAGGAGAGTCCCGGTCAGTGAGCTGTCGGCCGTCGCATCAAGCACGGCGTTGAACTTCAGGTCGGGAGTGTTGAACACGATTCGCGAGTTCTTCAGCGAGATTCTTCCGATGGGGGGGCCGGGTGGAAAAGCCTCGGGCAGCCTGGCTTTTGCGGCTGGCTTGGCCGGCGGACGAAGAAAGGCCTGTACTTCTGGACCGAGGATGGCTTCCACGTTCTGAAGGTCCAACTTCTCGAACGTCAGCCCGCTGGAAAGGCTCAGCCGAAACCGAACATCTACTCTCGGAAACCTGACGACCGAACCGCCCCCCGGACTCTTGAGTTCTAAGCCGACTACCTCGAGCCGAGAGAGAGACCGGAGGGAAATGCCTTCCAGCGACACGCGAAAGTCCGGAAGGCTGGCTTGAAGACTTCGCATGACAATCTTTCTGAGGTTAGCGAGGAGAAGGCCGAGCGCCACGGCAGCGATAAGAACCACCGCCGCGACGAGGAACAGAAGTCTCCTCGGCCAGTGTCTTTTCTTCCGCGCACGGGAGGGCGCCTCGCCCGGCGAGTGTGGGGCCCGGGCGACGCCCTGACGAGAGAAGTCTTTTCCTTTTCGTCGCCAAAACATGGATTACGGCTGTTCGTTCTTGTGATCGTCTTTTCTCAGCTTACACAAAAGAACTATATCGGAATCGGAAGGACGAGACAAAACCGAATTTTCAGGCAACACCTGAGTTATAGGACGAACTCGCCGCCGAGAACGCGGGAGGCCGCAGAGAGAAGTTGCGTATGGCTCTGCCTCTCTGCGAGAGAGGTGCTCACCAGTTCAGAAGCTCGACCCTGTAAAAGCAGGCTGGCAGGAAAACGCCGTCGAGCATGACGGCTTCGGTGGTGGTGTCCGTGGCGAAGAAGTCCTGCCGCCACATGTACCACGTCACGAGGTCCTTGCTGAGGTACAGACGATAATGCTTTCCGGGGGCGGAGGCCCACTGCACCCGAAGGTTCGGCTTGTCGAGGATAAGCCCCACCACGCGGAAGAAGGATTGTGGGTCGAGCGGGTCGGTGCCGGCGGAGAGCTCCTCACCGTCCGGGTGCCCGTCGGAGTCGGTGTCGGGGTTGCAAGGGTCAGTGCAGGCAAGGAATTCCTGAGCGTTCGTCAGCCCATCGGCATCGGGATCGTCGCTTGGAGTGGCGATGATCCAGCCAAAATACTTCTTCTCCCAATAATCGAGGAGCCCATCCCAGTCGGTGTCTATGAACTCGTCGGCGCCGATGTCTATCTTGATGAAAGGTCTGGTTTCGCCGTCTATGTCTGTGCGCGGTATCCCCTGGGCGAGGCTCGACGCGGAATCAATGCATGGAGAGCCTCGAAGAAGATGGTAGTTCGCTCTGCTTGGGTTCACGAACATGGGGTCGGAGTGGATGTTTCCTTCCCCCTCGTTATTTTCGCCCGTGTCCTCGATGCAGGAGTAGGTGGCAGAGCACCGCGAGAGGTCTCTGGCATTACCCCAGAGGATGCAATTGGTGATTATCGGGGAAGCCCCTTCCTGACACTCAATCCCGTAGAGGAGGTTGTCAACGATGGTGTTGTTCGTGATGGTGGGGGAGGCGCCGGCGGCGACCAGGATTGCAGAGGCCCCCACTTTTCCCCATGATGCCTCTGGCCATTCTCCCAACCTCCCGTAGCTGTTGGCTATGACGTTTCCCGCGATCAAGGGCGACCCATTTGCAACGAAGATTCCGCCCGGTCCGAGGAATTCCGAGTCTGACCAGGTTTCTGACCAGTTGGAGACGATAATGTTTCCAACGATCTCGATGCCGGCTGGCGAATCGGGCGGAGTGTCAGCGTGTATTCCACCGGCATCGAGAGAGCCGCCATTGTTGCTGATGACGTTCCCAATAATCTCCGCTGTCGAATTCTCGCAATCAATGCCCCCACCACCGGGCCAGCGGGACACATTGTCGGTTATGACATTATTTTCCACGACCATGGAGGTGTTGCGGGCGAAGATTCCTCCAGTCAACAAGCCCGAGTTGCCACTGATGACGTTGTCCTTGATCACCACGGAAGTGCAGCCTTCCAGGTATATTCCCCCCGCGACCGCCACTCCCCAATTGTCCTTTATGGTGTTGCCGACAATGGTCGGGGAGGACTGAACGCCGCGGATGCCACCACCGAAAGCAGCTCTGTTTTCGCTGATGACGTTATCGGCAATCAGGGGCGAGGAACCGCCCATACAGCAGATTCCGGGTTGCCATGCTTCGTCAGGCCACTCGCACAACGTGAAGAACACGTTTTTGGAGATAGTGGGTGAACTCCCTTCACAATAGACGCCCCCCAGGTCCCCATGGGGTTTGGCCGAAGTGATCGCCAGCCCCATGATTACGGAATCCGCCCCTTCACCCGAAACGAACGAGACAGTGCTTTCGGAGGTCGGCGAGGAGATGACCGTGGTGGACCGCACAGCGTCGTCGAGAGGGTCCATTGACCGCAATGTGACTGCCCTGCCGAGGAAATTGATGCTTTCGGGGTACGTTCCCGGGTGAACGACAAGCTCGTCGCCGTCCTGAGATTCGGCGATGGCGGACTGGATTGTCTCGTACCAGACGCCGGACCGGAGGTTCTCGACGCGTGTTTCCGCCGGAGACGAGGGATTCCACGCGTGGGCGAGCTCCGAAGCATTTGGAATCAAATCGCCGTCGGGGTCATCTGCTGCCGTTTGGCCGAGGACTCCGAACCATAGCAGCTCCCAGGCGTCCGGCAAGTCGTCCCCGTCGGCATCGGGCGATTTCGCGGTTGCTTCAGACGTGTTCCCGTAGGCGCCCATGTCAATTCTGCCGCCGTTGGGCTGAGGCTCATTGGAGAAATCCGAAGCGGGATGACCAGTGTCTATGCAGGGCGACCACGAAAGAAGATGGTAATCGCCATTCTCGGCATCCACGAAGTGCGGGTTACCGGAGATATTGCCTTCGCCGGGGTCAGCATTTTGGATACAGGAATAAGTCGCCGAACAGCCTGAAAGGTCATCGCCGTTATTCCATAAGATGCAATTCACTATCGTCGGATTTGAATCCTGCGATGCGTAGATTCCCTGCCCCTTCGGGCCGCGGTTTTGGGCGATGACGCAATTCTCTATCCTCGGCGAGGAGGCATTCTCGCACGATACTCCTGCCCCGATTTCCGCCGAGTTTCGGACGATAAGGTTGTTCTTTATCGTCGGCGACGAGCCGTTTGTGCAGCAAATTCCTCCGCCGGTTCCGTCCAAGACCGCAAAGTTGTCAGCGATGATATTTCCGACGATGACCGGCGAGGCGTTGTCACAGAGGATGCCTCCGCCCTTGCTCTCATAGTCACCGTGGTTCACCTCGATCCTGTTGTGCGAGATGGTCGGAGAGGAGTTTACACACAGGATTCCTCCCCCGCCTGCGGAACATCCTCCGGTTATCGTGAATCCTGCAATCGCGGAGTCATTGCCCTCGCCGGAACTGAACGTCACGACAGGGGAGCGCTCGCTTCTTCCGTCAAGGACGGTCGCCGCAACAACTCGCCAGTCGAAAGGATTCTGCGATTCCAGTGCTATCGCCTTGCCGGTGAAACTGACGCACTCCCGGTAAACCCCTTCCGCGACGATAATCCGGTCGCCGTTTGACGAAGCCTCGATGGCCTCCTGAATCGTCTTGAAAGCGGCTTCCCAGCTCAGGCCCTCGCCCGAGGAAAGGACAGAGGCGTCAACGTAGAATGTTGTGGCGAAGACAAAAGAAGCGTGACAGATCGCCACAAGTAACGCACCGGAAACAACCCCAAGTCTGTGCGCCATCTGTGTTCCCCCTTTTCCTTCAGAAAGTCTTAATCGCGTTGTCAACATAGCATACGGGGTGCTCGAATGCAATACCGAAAAGCACGAGATAATAATCCCTGAGTGCTCTGGTTCATAAGTTCGGTAAAGTATCGTTGGAGGGCATTAGCGGTCTTTTCTCGCCAGGACGCTAATACGCCAAGCGTCTTCGCGGCTTTGCGAGAGACCTTTTCCCCGACGAGGCGGGCTTGATACTGTCAGAAAACGACTGCCGGCTTACCCATACGTCACTGTACTCGTGAAAACATGTACTAAGTACATGAATTCATAAATACGACGACGTATCGGAAACTTCCCCAAGGGCAAGGATATTTTCGACATGACTTACAGGATGGCCGGCCTGCCCGCGGCCAGGGGACTTCAAAGGGAAGGCGCGAAGACTACCCCGCCTCTCCGGAGTCACCCCGCCCAGACATTGCGCCGCCATGAGCAAAACTCATAAAGCTGAAAGGGGCACACAGGATTCACAGAATCCCGTGCATCCTGTTCATGCTGTCAAAGAAAAATACGTCATCGAATTTATGGATCAGAGCACTAAGCCCGAGAATCCGCCCGTGAACGAAGCGAGGTCATCGCAAGCGGGGAGTCGCGCGTCCGGCCAGAGAAAGTGGTAGAATGGGCGATGAAAATACCTGTCCGGAATCCGCCGGTTGTGTCGTCTTATAAGATAGGAGACAGACGCGGGGTAAGGATGGAACAGTCCAGTCAGCCGGTCACAGATAGAGAGTTTCTCGACGAATTCCTTCGGAGCGCAGACGAGAGGGTGTTCAGTCGCCTCATGGAGCGCTATAAGTCAAGATTGTTCAACGTCGCCTTCCGGGTTTTGTACGACAGGCAGGCAGCCGAGGACATCGTTCAGAGGGTTTTTGTGGGGCTTGCCGAGCGGAAGGATGACCTGGCGAAGGTGCGGTCGCTTCAATCGTGGCTTTATGCGACAACATTGAACCTATCTCTGGATATGCTCAAGACCATGCGAAGAAGGAAGGTGCGGGAGAAAGTGGCAGAGAGTTCGACCGGGCCGGAAAGCCCACGTGACGTCGCGATGAGGTCGGAGCTGCGAAAGGAATTGGACCTGGCTCTGGCGGGGCTGAAGAATTCTCTGCGGATTCCACTGATATTGCGGTACTTAGAGGGGCTTTCCCATGAGGAAGCGGGGGAAATCTTAGGCGTATCTTCGGAGGCGGTTCGTAAGCGAGTCAGACGCGGCCTTCGCGCTCTCAGAACCATCCTCAAGGCTCGGAACCTGGTTCTGCCGGTCGCGGCGATTGAAGGCGCACTCAAGGCCACGCCAGCCGAAGCCGTCTCCGCGAACTTCCTCGCATCCGTTTCCTCGATTCTCAAAACTGCCTCGACAGCGGCAAGCGCGGGCAGTGCCGCGGTGACGGCAACAACGCTTTTGAAAGGGGGATTGATTATGAGCGCGAAGGCTAAGATCGTCATAGGTGCTGGAGCCGCTATTCTTCTGGCGGGGACAATCAGCTATATCGCTACGAGGAACGCGAACACAGGGCAGGGCCGGTCCGAGCTTGAAAAGGGGGACGGAAGCCGCAGTGAGAGGCCGTTGCGACAAAGAAAACAGATGGGGCCAGGTAAGTTACAAGGCGCACTGGAGCCCGAGGAAGAAGCAAGCGAGCGAAAGGAGGGGCTGTGGGGGCAGGTGGTTGACGTGGACGGCCAGGGGATTCCGGATGTTACGGTTGAGGCAGGCGTGTTTGAAGGGGACGGCCCGACATCCCTGGTTCGGAAGGTGCTCGTCCGAAGCACAACGACTAATGCAAACGCGAGGTTTTGCTTCGAGGACAAAGCGGTCCTGTCGCGTGCCGCCCAAACGCTGAAAAAGAGGTCCGAGCTGCCGCAGAAGCAACCGGGAGGATTGCATGGGCTCGTGGTCGCGACAAAGGAAGGTTTCTTTCCCGCGAGGCAGCAGGTTGATTTTGGGTCGCTCAGCGAACCACATAGGATCGTCCTGAAGAAAGCGCCGCAGGTGAGAGGAATCGTCGTCTGGAAAGAGAATCGCAAGCCGATCGCCGCGGTGAACGTGGTATGCGAAGCCGAAGAGAGCGACTTGTACACCGTTTCCAAGGGGGAAGGCTGGACGGACAAAGAGGGAAGGTTCACCTTGAGCGTCATGGCGGACGAGGCGGCAAAGGTGTGGCCGGAACTTAACTACGTACGCTCGAAACCGAAGGAACCGAATGTTCGGCTTGTGCCGGGCGAGAAGACCGAGGAGCTTGTATTCCCGATTGAGCTGCTTTCGGAGACGGTCATCATGGGGACGGTCTGCAACGCGGAGGGCGAGCCGCTGGTGGGGGCAGAGGTCTTCTTGTCCACAGAAAACGCTTTCGCCGGGCCGACCAGGACGCGAGAGGGTGGGCACTATCTTTTGATGGTATCGAGAGATTATTCCTACCGGAGCTATTCTCTGGAGGACTGGCCGGAGAATCCAAAACGTCGCGGTGACAGGCGGGGCGGCAGCGCCGTCCCGGTCGAGGAACAGTGGACACGTCTGCCGGACGGGACAAGGGATTGGAGAGAGTACTGGATTCCTCCAGCGAACGCACCGCCGGAGCGGCTCGTCGCCTTCCACCCGAATTATGAGATGGGGATCGTGGATGTGCCTGCTTTGGGCATCGGACAGGTTCGCGAGAATGTGGATATCGTCCTCCAGAAAGGGTCAAAGGTCTCGGGGAAGGTCACAGACGAGAATTCAGTGCCCGTGAGGCGGATACGCATCCTGGTGAGGGCCGTCCCGGGCGAAGGGGGAGCTCTGGTCAAAAACGATAACAGGTTCCTGCAATCGAAATGGGGAGAGGGCCTCGTAACGTCACGGGTGGATGGGAGTTACGAAATCAACTTTCTCCCTGAGGGCACCTACGAAATTGCAGCTCACCACCCGTTTTGGAAGTACGAATGGAGGCGCCTGGGGCTTGGAGCGCACGAAGTGGTCGGGGGATTTGATTTTGTCCTGATTCGAGGAGATGGGTTTATCAAAGGAAAAGTGACGGACGAGAAGGGGAATCCATGGCCGCATGGGAAGGTTTGGGCGGGAGATCAGCCGATTCGCGAGCGCACGGAGGGCTTCTCGGCGGAAATCCAGAAGGATGGGAGTTACATGCTCACGGGATTGGAGCCGGGGAAATATCGGCTCCGGTTGGAGGTCTCTGAGGATTATCTGCCGCCCGATGGAATCCTCTGGGCTGACTGCCTTGAAGATGTCCCGACGGGGACGGAGAACGCAAACATAACGGTCAAGGAATTGCCGGCGGGGTTGCTGCGGGTGCGTGTAATGAACGAGCAGCGGGATCCTGTCAAGGAGTTCCAGCTCGAGTGCTCCCCGCTTGGTCTGCCAGAAGGGAGGAATGCGATTCCTTTGGGGGTAGCGAGACTTGACAAGGGCCAGGAGCGGACGTTCAGCCGCAATTGGGACTACTCCGGTGTTCCCCACTTTCGAAAGGACGTAGCCTCTGAATATGGGGAGTTCGTGGAGGGAAGAGTCGCTCCGGGGAAGTACTTCGTGTCGGTGAAAAGCAAGAAGCATGGGGCGAAGTTCGCGGAAGCTGAGGTCGTTGGAGGCCATGAGACGGAGGTTGTGTTTGAGCTGAAAAGCCTCCGGCGCATCGAGGGGATTGTACGCGATGAGCGCGGGCAGCCTCTGGGGGGAGTTCGAGTTGACGCCGCGAAGACGAGAGAACTCCTCTCAACGCCTGACCGGGTCTGGATTTTCAATGACACTTACGGTCACGATTACGGACGAGAATCCTATGCGCCGGTCTTCCGCACTGTCGAGTGCGGTGCCGATGGGCGGTTCGTCTTAGAGGACATGGAGCAGGCGGATTATCGAATCATAGCGACACGCCTCGATACTGTGATAGACCCCCACGGGAGGTACTATAGCGCTCTCGCTGATATTACTGTCGGCCCGACGGAGCCCACGTCTATAGAACTCGTAATGAGGAGCGGGACAGGGAGCGTGGAGGGATGCGTTGTCGGGGAGAATGGGACAAGAAATTACATGGAAGTGGCTCTCATAGGAAACGTCCAGGTTACGCGGGTGCATACGGATAGAACTGGCAATTACTTCTTCGAGGATGTGCTGCCAGGGCAGTACCACGTCAGGGCACAAATATGGGGGACTCGCTGGGCCAGGTATGAGGGGCGCGACATCGAATTGAAGGAAGGAGAGCACCTGCGTCTGGACATCGTTGCGGAAGGGGACGGAGGGGTGCAGGGAAGCATTTATCTGGCTGGGGATGCTGCCCGTGCCGCAGATTGGTGCAGATGGCCGGCCGATCGGATAATAGTCCTGAGGCAACTGGGGACGGCGGATATGGCTGGGAACAGAGAAGTCCGGTTCCGGGTTGATGACACATTCGACCTCAGGTGCGTTCGGGCGGGGACCTACGAAGCAAGAGCGTACGTGGTGCTCAACATTAAGCCTTTGGGCGCGGGGAATCTGGATTTCTACGAGAATCTCAGTGAATGCCGCGCCCAGTTTGAGTCCGAGCCTCAGGTCATCTCGGTTGCCGCTGGATCGGTCATTCCTGTGGTCCTGACCGTTTCTCGGGCGTGCGCGCCACACTACCCGATCCCAAACTCGAAGAGCTGTGACGACTGGGTGATTGCCCAATGACGGTGGCTTTCGAGGGCCCGGCGTCGCTGTTCTGGCTCGGAACCATGGGAACGCGGCGGGCTGCTCCGGGAACTGACTGGGGCAAGAAGTAACTTAACTGAGCAGGTAGTCGAGGGCTTCGATGATTCGGTCTTGGTTCAGTTCATGGCCGGCGAGGAAGTCGCCGGGCTGGATGTAGCCGAGGAAAACGCCATAGACGAAGCCGTCGCGACCGAAGATGGAGAGGACGTCCGCGAGTTCCGGTGGGAGGTCGGATGCAAGCATGGGCGTCTCAATCGGGGGCTTCGCGACAATGGTCTGCGGCCGGGGATAGTCGGGCGAAGACCGCAGGAAAAATGCGACCAGGCTTATGGCAAGAAGGACGGTTGCTGCCGAAAAGGCGAGGGATTTCCGGACACGGAGGAGGCTCGATTCGCCAACCCAGAGGAGGAAAGAACCGAGTCGTCCGATGGGTTTCGGCTGCTCCTGGACTATTCTCCTTCGGAGTCTCGCGGAAAGCTCTTTCCACGCCTCGTCGCCCGGCGCGGGCACGTCAATATCTTTTGCCGACGTGACGATTGCGAGGACCGGCTCATATATCTCCCTGCACCGGCGGCATTCCGAGAAATGGCGCTCGATTGCCTCGACATCGGCCTTCTCACCGCAGACGAGAGATTTGACGGCTCCTTTTGTATCTCTGCACTTCATAACCTTCTTGCTCCTTTTTCCGCCACTGGGGCGCGAGGATTTTTCGCATCCTCCGAACCGCATGAAACAGAGTAGCTTTAGTTGCTCCCTCGGAGCACCTCATCACCCGGGCGATGTCCCGAATCGCTAACCCCTCGTAAAACCTCAGGACAAACGCCTTCTGCTGCCTCTTCGGCAAAAGCATTGCTGCCTGCCGAATGCTCAGGCCGAGCTGCTTGAGGTCGGCGGCGTGCCAGGGGCTGACTTCGGAAGAAGCAATCTGCACGCCCTGGCCCAGTTCACCGCCTTCGCCCTCGAGCGGCACCTCCTTTTCTCTCGCCCTTTTCCTCCTCACGTCAATCGAGAGGTTGACAATCACCCGATACAGCCAGGTGAAAATCGAGGACTTCGGCCGCCATCTTCCGAGGGCCCGGTACATCCTCAGAAACGCTTCCTGGCAAACGTCGAGGGCGTCTTCCCTGTTCTCCAGCCAGCGATAGGCGAGCGAATAGGCTCTTTGCCTGTAAAGCTCAACCAGTTGACCGAAGGCGTCTGTCTCTCCAGCCCGATAGGCTTCGATCAACTCGGTTTCCCGGGCCCTATCCGGCATGGCTGACAATCCTTTTTAATGGTTAAACGTTTCGCGCGCCTGTAAGGTTTACCGGTTCTGACTGGAAAGGAAAGGGCGAAGCATGTCGTAAACCTCATCGAGGGACTGGGGGATGACTTTCGTCCCGGCAGTGACCGTCATGAAATTCGTGTCTCCACGCCATCGGGGGACTACGTGCAGATGGATATGCCCCTCCACTCCAGCCCCCGCCGCCGAGCCGAGATTGAATCCTGCGTTGAATCCATCCGGCGACATGGAGGCGGACAGCGCCTTTCTGCAATCCCGCAGGAGGGTCATCAACTCGAGGAGTTCCTCCTCCGAAAGGGAATCCAGGTCGCCGACGTGCTTGTACGGGGCGACGAGGATGTGCCCGTTGTTGTACGGGAAGCGGTTGAGCATGGCGAAACACGTCCGATACCTGCACAGGACGTGGTTTTCTCTGTCGGATTCCGGAGAAGGATCGAGGCAGAAAATGCATCGGGAGGGCTTATTGCTCGCCAAGATGTATTTCATCCTCCATGGCGCCCAGAGAATGTCGAGAGGTTGGTTGACGTCGTCTGGAGTCATATTTGCCCCCGCCGGAAGAAGTCAGGTTCATAGTCACCCCAGCAGAACCGGACACCCAGAGAAAAGCCCTATGTCTTGCAGGAAGAGCACGAAGTGGCGGTGCACCCAGAGCAGGCACTGGAGCTTGAGCGAACCTCCCCCGACTCACCCTTGGACCGAAATCCGAACGTGGAGAACCGCCTCTTGACCCGGCGGCTCTTGCAGCTCGGACAAACAACAGGGGACTTGTCGGAGTTGCTAACGAGTTCGTCAAACACGTTTCCGCACTTCAGGCAATCGTACTCGTATATCGGCATGGCTTCTCCTGACTGCCTTTCTGTTCGTCTTCCGCAAATGAAAACGCGGCTGTGGGCTTTTCGGTTTCCTGGCGAGCGCGGCGGATGTCATCGAGGAGCTTCTGCAAGTGGTTCCTTTCCTTCGGGTAGAGCGAATTGTCGGGGACTATCTCCAGCGCTTGCTGAACCTCCTTCTCCGCCTGGTCAAACCGTCCGGTGCGATAGTAAAAGAACCCAAGCTGCTCGTGATAAACGGCGTTGTTCGGGTCCATCTGGAGTGCCTTTTGAAACTCCGCGACGGCCATTGCTTCGTACTTCTCCAGCGCCGGGGAATACTGCGTCGGCGAACCCTGCTTGTACTCGCGGTTGATATAAGCGATGCCCGCGTAGGCTCTTGCGAGAGCGAGATAGTGCTGCGGGTCGAGGTGATTCCGGCGAATCGCTTCCTTGACCGCTTCGGCGGCTTTCTCGTAATCCTTTTTGGCTTCTTTAGCGCCGATGAGAAGGAAATAGAACTTATTCTTCTGACCTTTTGTCAGAGCCTCGTCGGCCCTCCACACGTACATCTCGGCGAGGCTCGCCCACGCTTTCGCGTTGGAGGGGAAGAACGAAGCGGATTTGCGGTAGAGGCGCCCAGCTTCCTCAAACTCCTTGTCCTGGGGTTTTTGTCCGAGAAACTCCTGAGAGGGGTCCTTTTCGGCGGCCCGATGAAGGACAACGGCGGAGGCATAGGCTTTGAAATTGAGGTAAAGGACGCCTGCCGTGACGATTACTACGACAACCATCAAGCCGTTCCTGAGGACCGGTGGGAAGAGCTTTGCTTTCTTGCCGGACATCGCCACCCATTCGTCAAGGACCTGGACGCGATATTGGCGAATGCACATTCCAAGGCCGACTATGGCAGCCATGGTCATGGCGTTGGAGGGAATGTGTATGTTGAAATCAACCAGCGAATGAACCAATAGCGCGATGAACGCTGCCATGACGGCGTAGATGTGTGCCTTGTCCATTCTTCTCTTGACCCTCTCGGTCGAGGCCCAGAGTTTCCTGGCAAAGGCGATTATTCCGAAAAGGAGAATGACGAAGCCGACGATTCCGTAGTCGGAGAGGGTGTTGAGATAATCGTTGTGCGGGTATCCGGCGGCAAGAAGAAAAGACGGGCGGCGATATTCCCGAAACGTCAGGTCAAAGGTCCCCGGTCCCGTTCCGATGAGGAGATGGTCTCTGACAAGAGACATCGTATCAATCCAGAGGTGCGCTCTTTTGAGGTAGCTGGAGTCCTCTTTGCTGAAGCTCTCGACGAAGCGCTTCTGGACGGATGCGGACTTGGCGAGAACCACCGCTACGCCGATCAGCGTTACGACCAGAAGCGTCGCCCACGCGGCCCTCTGGACTTTCTTTTCCTTCGCGGCGGTTATGAAGAGAAAGGCTGCCGAAACGCCGAATCCCGCCCATCCCCCGCGAGAGATGGAAAGCAGAAGCCCCATAGTCATGACCAGTCCGCAGAATCCGAGGAGTATTTTCCTTCCGAGGGGAATGTTCGCAAAGAGGACGTAAGCCATCGCGAAAGGAATCACCATCTCCATGTACCCGGCGAAATGGTTCGGGCAGACGAACGTTCCGCCGACCCTCCCCCAGTATTGCTTCGGGCGGAGGAGATTGATGGCATAATCAAGTTTCATCCCGGACGAAGGAAGGAGGTAGCCGGATGATTGGATTAAACCGATGGTGGCAATCAGGAACCCCGAGAAAAGAAGGACGCCCGCAAGAACGTTCATCCGAAGCTTCGTCCTGACGTTGTTGACGACGAGATAATAAAGAGCCACGTAAGCCGCGATGTTAGCGAGTTCGTCTCCGACGAGGTACTTGGCTTTCGAGAAGATGAACCAGAGAAACGTGTATCCGACGAACAATGCGATTGGTATGTCGAGGGGGGTCTTGGCGAACTTGATTTCCCTCGCGGAAATCATCCCTAGCAGTAAGAACATTGCCGCGAGAGCGATTCCGAGGCGAGCGAAATAGTTCGAGTAGAAGAGGACCGCGGAAAGGAAAGTCTTGCTCAGGAGAGCTTGAGTCTGGTTGACTCCGCCGAAGGCAAACGGGGTGAAAAGCAAAACCAGGAGGATGAGAACGAGGACTGCGGCATCACAGAATTTGACAAAACTGGTCACTTGTCCTTCTCTGGAGTTGGTTACGAAACCGTTTGGGAGAGGCCTAGCGCCGACCAACCGCCCCGTGCCCTCCACGCAACCTCCAGCAACCCAGAGCCCGACCCCCGGGGGCGGTTACGAAAACACACTCACTGCGCCCGAGCTCGCCGCAACCCGAGGCCGCATCCCGCGTTGGGGCGCCTCACAAGCTCAAAACATGCCCTTCCGCGGAACGTATATGTCGTCGTTGGGCTTGATAAGGAAATCTGCGGCAGCGTTTCCTGCGATGATGTCGTCCACATCAATCACGTGGACCACGGACTTCCCCTCTTCGAGTCGCCGGACAATCACCTTGCTTTTCCTGGCGTAGTCAGTAAACCAACCGGCAGAGGCAATCGCGGCCTGTATATTCATTCGCGGGACGAGAGGCTTGATGCCGGGGCTGTTCACCTCTCCGCCAATCGTGAAGGTTTTGCTGGCGACTTCGATGGTAATCTGCAAGTTCTTGAAGTACCTGGGGTCATAGAGCTTTTCAATCTTGTCTTCGAGCTCTCTTTTGGTCAAACCGGCGGCCTGCACGCGCTCGAGGTAAAGGAGCTTTATTGTTCCATCCTTATCAACACGATAACCTCGCAGCGGGTTCAACTCGGTCCGCGCTTTAAGGTCGTCAACCGTGAGGATGTCATCAACCTGGATGACGTAATCACCGGGCGTGGCTCCGCCGATCGCAGCGCCCTCGCCAGACGGCGCGGCCCCGCTGGGCGCAGCCGGGGCTGACCCGGTTTCAACCCCGTGTGCCCACATCATCACACCGCCCGCCAAAACGACCGCCAGCATTGGGGCAAAAAGCCAAGTTAATTCTCCTTGCCTTGTCATATCCCTTCAACTCCCTGGTTTCGCAATCAGGCAGAGCACCTTCGTTCAGCTCTGTCGGGTTTCACTTTTCTCGTCTGGTTTGGAGGCGACCTCCGCACCTTCCTTAGCCCGTGCAGCTTCCGCCTCCTTTTCCTCCTCCGGCTCCTGTTCATATCGCCGGTAATAGTAACGGTAGGCTTTTCCGTAGCCGTAGTAGTAATAGTCCTCTTTCTGGATGTTGAGGTTGTTAATGACCGTTCCCAAGAGTTGCCCGCCTACGTTCTCCAGACTCCTCTTGGCCCGCAAGGCAAGCCGCGGCGGGAACTTATGGTGGTCCACAACAAGCACAACCCTGTCAACAAGCCCGGCCATGACAGACGCGTCGCTGACACCCATCACAGGCGGCGAATCATAAAGAACGACGTCAAAGTCTTGCCCTAAAGTGGTAATGACGTTTTTCATCTTTTGCGAGCTAAGAAGCCCGATGACGTTGGAGGGGAGCTTGCCGCTGGGCATGACCCACAGGCCGGGAACCTGGGATTCGATGATGACTTCCCGCGGGTCAACATCCTTCAAGAGGACATCCGAAAGCCCCAGTCGGTTGGGGAACTTCAACAGCTTGTGGATTTTCGGTCGCCTCAGGTCGGAGTCCACAAGGAGCACTTTCGTCTCCATCTGGGCGGCGGCGATTCCTAAGTTGACAACGGTAGTTGTCTTCCCCTCGCCCATGCCGCCGCTGGTAACCATGATACTCTTGACCCTATCCTGGCGTCTCCAGAACTGGATATTGGTCCATAGCATTCGGTAGTTCTCCGCGGCGTGGGACTTGGGGTTTTCGGTGATAAGGAGTCCGTCTCTTTGCTTCGGGATAACGGCGAGGGTGGACATATTCAGGCGAAGCTCCAGGTCGTCAATACTCTTAACGCTTGTATCGAGGTAGTCCACGAAGTAAGCGAGTCCTGTTCCGAGTGTCAACCCGATGAAAATGCTGACAATGACGTTGAAAATCTTTCTCGGCCGGACGGGAGAATTGGGGAGATCAGCGCGCTGGACGAGGAGAATGTCCTCTCTGGGGATGGCGTTGGTGATTCCTTCGACAACGCGGCTCTCCTTCATTTTCTGGAGGATAGCCTTTTCCAGGTCCGAATCGCTCTTCAAAAGCAGGGATTCCTGGTAGGCCTTCTGGCTCTCATTGATCTGGTTCTGGGACAATTTGATGGACTCCTCGAGACCCTGTGCCTGACTTTTAAGAGCGCCCAAGTTCACCCTTTTCGATTCGAGGACGCCATTGGTCTGCGCGTACAAAGCCTCTTTTAAGCTGGCAATCTGCCTTTTCTGGCCTTTGATGGTGGGGTGCTCAAGCCCGAACTCCTCCAGATTGGCGTCAAGGATGGCTTCCTGCCGGGCAAGGTCGGCTGCGAGCTGAGCCACTTCTTGCGTTGCGGCTGCCCTCTCGTCCATGGTCATGGCGCTGAGACGTTGGACCTGATGTTCAAGCTTGGCAATTTCGGCCTCGACGAGGCCCTTTTGCACGTTGTACTGCTCCTTCGTCTGGTACTGAGTGAGCTGTCCCTGAGCGTCGAGGCTGAATTTTTCTTGCTTCTTTGCCAGTTTGTCGAGGTCCGACGTCAGTTTTCGATGCTCGGCTCTCTCTTGCTGGTCCAGGACGTTCAGTGCAGATCCAAGACGCTCCTCCTGGGTGTCCTCTCTCCATTGGATGTAGGCTTCCGCGACCATGTCGGCAACGAGCTTAGCCTCCTCTTTGTCCTGGCTTTCGTAACGGATAGTGATGAGGCGGGTCCCCTTTTCGGGTCGGATTCTGAGGTTTGCTCTGAGAATGGCGACCGCGGTTTGCAGACTGTACTCACCGCCCGGATATGCGTCGCGTTTAGCCCATTTTCTGGTCAACGGTTCCCAATTAGGGTACTTCTTCACGCGCAAGCGCTCCAGGTCGGCGCTGCACGTCGGGCACATGTCTCCCTTGGCTTTGGCTTCTTTGTCGGTGAACTTAACCTGAGGATGGGTGGGGCAGTACCACTTGTCCTCCCCGTAAACCTCTCCCTTGACAACTCTCTCGAGGACGTCCTTGCCTTCCAACTGCTTACGGTGTGTCTCGAATTCATACTGGTCAAAGGGGAGAAAGGTGCGACCTTCCGTCCCGAAGACGTCCATGGGTCTCTGCCTCTGCTCGACCTTGATCTGGCTGTCGGCAGAGTAAATCTCCTTGCCTATCCAGCTAAAGACGGCGGTGGTGAAGACGATGATGACGAGGGTCGCAATGATGATCTCCTTGCGCTTCTTGACGACGCGCCAGTAGTCGAGGAAGTGAAGTCTTTCTTCCCCTTTTTCCCCTTCGGTCCTGGGAGCGTTAACCATGGCTAACTACCTCGCTTTTAGGTCCTCGTTTGTTCCGCAAATCGGGCCAGAATAAGAAAGGGAACCACTGACCTGCACATGGTCCCCTTTCTTTTCCAGACCTGCAGATGGTAAGTCCTCAGGCGTCCTCTCAGAAAATGCCGCCAAATCCTATGTAGTATCTGTTGCGTTCGTAATCGGAAAGACCGCCCATGAAGTCCGAGTCAACGTTGGTCCGGCGGTATCCTGCCTCAACGTACATATCTTGGGTGACGTGCTGCCTCAGCACGATGCCAAGCAGCCAGACGTCCTCATCCACGCTCTTGCTGCCCAGCGTGATCGGCCTCTCCAGGTCGCCCATTTCGTAACTGGTGTTGAAGTGCACGGACGTCCAGTTTGCCAGCCAAGCATTCAAGCCGCCGTAGAAAGCGTCAACTTCACGAGCTCCATAGAACGGCGAAAGCGTCTCAGCAAAGCTGTGACGGTAGCCAATTCTTCCGTTGCCTTTCTTTCCGATACCGGCCGACAGGCTCGCGTCAATGTACGGAGCATCCTCCGAATCGTCGGAGAAATCCCTGTTCTCCCAACCGGCGAGAATGGAGCCTACGCAGTGCTTCGCCAGGCTCTGGTCAACACCCACGAAGCCAATCCACGAGTCCGAGTCTTTCCACTCGGATACAGCGTTATCGTAGCTGAGGTCGGTATAGCTGGCGCCCAAATTGACTTTTGTCTGGGGCGTGGCGAGGTACTGGAGCTTGACAGCGCCGGTGTTTCCCATCCTGTCAAGAGATTCGCTTGCGTCAGCCTCGTCGTAATCAACCACCAGGTTTGCGTAGCTCCAGTTCCACCAGAACTGGCGACCGGTCTGGACGTTCACTCCGACGCTGGCCTGGTTATACAGATAATCACCCATGGTCCGATAAGAAATCTCCCTTGCCGCGCCGCCGAGTTCCTCCGCTATCGCTGGCTCCTGCGTGAACCGGAAGGTATCTCGAACGGCGACCTCAATAGTTGGGGTGAAGTAGTGACGAACGTCGAAGAGTAGGTCGTGGGCCATGTCGGTGTCGTCAACAGGCCTGTCGTCGTACCAGATGAAGCTGTACTGGTAGCTCAAGCCGAAGTAGCTCACCGCTGACAGCCAGTGGATGTCTATCTTCGGTTCCGCATAGATCTTCCAGCTTTCCTCGCCGGCATAAACGTTGTCGTCGTACTCCCACCTCACCTTGATGGACGGGACGAATGTCTTGCCCTTCACTGCTTCTGGAAGAAGCTCGTCATAGGCCCCGCCGAGGATTGCCGGCCGAAACGAAGCGGCCTGAGCGGAACCCAGCAGCGCTCCTGCAATGAGAACAACGACTACTAATGAAATGTTTTTCATAAACCCCCCTCCAATCTTGGAAGTTTTGTTTTCCCAGTGGAGTGTTCAGGTCAGGAAGCTATTGCGCTTCGACCGGACTTAAAAATGTTTCGTAAAGGACTGTGATAGGTGAATAAAGCACCCACTGCGTTACAGCCGAACGGACGCTGACGTTCGAGATCACGTCCATCACCGTCGCTAGCGAGATCTGCCGCTCGTCGAGAACAGCCATGTACGACTCGGCATCGGTTGGTTTCTCAACTTCACCGGCCAGGCCCAGAGCTTCCACGGTGACTACCGCAAGGTCCGCCTTGGTTACCTCAGCCCCCGTGATCCAGTCCCTCAACGGAGCGATGCCTTTTCCCTCCAGGTACGTCGCATAATCCGCCGGAGTGGCCTTTACCGGCAGATCATTCTGGAGGCCAAGAGCCCTGACGATGGCCTGAGCCAACTCCAGATGGGTCATTCCCATCCCTTCCGCCTTTGCCGGGGCGGGCTTCAGTGCAGAAGCCGCTTCCTCCGCTGACAAGCTTAACGGCAGCCCGAGCAAAGCGACCAGAGCGATGGTAGATATTACAACTCTCAGGCGCATGATTTCCCTCCTTCCATATCTGTTTATTTGTAGCCTGTACACAAGAGTAATATTCCATGGGGAAAACTACATCACCGCTTTATCGCTGTCAAGCGTTTTTTTCTGTTTTTTTCTCGCCCTGTCCGTCCCCCAGCAACTTCGTTTCGGCCGCCGTTTCCCAGCCTCGCCTTCCTCCCACCTTTATTCCGGCCTCCGCCGACCGGCTCGTTGAATCAGTGGCAGAAGGTTCCAGACAAACTCCCCCATCCGGCGGCTCGTCTCCTCCACCGAATCGCGAACGGGCGAGTTGAGTTGTACGCAAGACCAGCGGTAGTTCAACCCGCGAAGAACCCTGTCAAGGGCGGTATAGAGCAGCCGCTTCAAGTTCCTGCCCGTCAACCTGTTATGACCCATGAACCAGTAGAAAACAACCTCCTTTGCCTCCGCTTTCTTCCCCTCCGGAGTCAGCCAGACGCGCCGTACCACCAGGCGTGTCGCCTCAAGGCTCCCTTGACTCCCTCCTAAAGGACTGATGCGCCATCTAGCGCGCGAGACGACCTGCCATCCCTGCGCCTGAAAGCACCGTTCCGGGCGATGGATACCTCTCTTCTCGGCGCCGGTGGTGACGATTGTCACAAACAGGTCGCGGCCGGACGGGGCGTCGAGAGGCAGATTGCGGTACCATTTCTCAAGGAACTCTGTTCCGGCGGAGAGGACTTTCTGCGTCATGAAATCAACGGGCAGGTCTTTCGTCGTCGTCAGGGGAATCTTGTGCACAGGGCAAGAGCCGTTGCTCAGGTCGCTTTTCAGGTAGAACATCTGGGCGGCAGGGTTTTTGGGCGGGGCAACATTCCAGACCGCTTCCTTTAATTCCACCAGGCATCGGGGACAGACGAAGACCTCCACGGCTTGCCACTCGCGGACTTCGTCCGGGAGGAATTCCACAGGGCGCTCGTCGAAGAGTGTCCTGACACCCGTAAACAAGAATCTCGGAACGAGGGAAATCGCAAGAATCCCGAAAACAATCAGAAGTTTTTTACTCGAAACCATTGCGCTTGAAAGACCTTTTTGTCGAGGGACATGAAAATCAGAATCGCCAGGATGTAAAGGACGACCGCAGCGTGTTCGTGGAAGACTTTCACCGCGAAATTCATTCCGATGAGTTGAGCGAAAATCCCGACGCACGCCAGCCGCACGACGTTTGTCACAAGCGCTATGGGGATAGCGCACGCGCCGAGCAAGAGCTTCTTCAGCGTCGTCCGCTGGGTGACGAAAGCAAACGTCGCCCCAAGTGCTGTCAGGGAGATGAGCGATTTCAGGCCGCTGCACGGGGCGTCCACTCTGAACTCCATGGAGCCGATGGCGAACCAGTTGCCCGCCTGGGCGACGTCCAATCCGACCATCCGCATCAGAAAGACGGCGACGTTCGTGACCAGAAGCCGCATGGGCACGCCTGCAATCTCGTCTATGAACTCCATCGGCACCATGAAAAATAGCATTGCATAGGGGAAAATTACCGGCTTGACGGTGTGCCATCCGTGGAGAAACCAGCTTAGTCCGAAGAGGAGAGATATGTAGGTGACGATGCACACGCGGGGCTCGTCCCCGCGGAGGGCGAGAAAATGGAGCGCGAGGCTCCCAAGCACGAGGGTCATTCCCAGAGCGGCTGCTCTCCGCCCGGGATTGCCCGCTGTTGTTTTTGCGAGGAGGAATCCGCTCTGGAGAAGGGCAAAGGTCGTCGCCGCGAACAGAATCACATAGGATGCGGACGACAGAAACCGACTGCCCGGGAGGAGGCGGGAATGCTCTTTCCCGACATAGACGATGACCACCAGGAAGGCCAGTATCGCAAGCACCCGTCTGGCTGTGCGCGTGGGAATCGGTGGAAGAGCATTCCTTTTTTTTAAAACGTGCAAAAAGGTGATGGAAGCCAAGATGGGAACGGCCGGGCCGGGGGAATACGCCTCCACAACAAACCACTGATTCAGCATCCACATGAATGGTGCATAGAAGCTCACCACTATGACGGCGCATGTTCCCAGCGTGAGCCACTGGGATAGGTCTTTTGGGTTACTGGCGATTTTCATTTGTCCGACCGAGAAAAGGCGTCTCTTCCGGGACCGCACAGTCCGCAACCGGTGCGTACGGCAACCGGTCGGTGGTTCTCATGACGGCGGTCCTTCTTATTCGGGGCTGTTTTGGACGGGCGCAGGTAGCGGCCGCCCCTCTCTCGATACCGCGTGTCTCAAAAACTCCCGCATATCATATCGCTATAGCTGCGAAATTCAAACATTCCCGCGGGTCATTTGACTCCTCAGTTGTGGGCGGCAGAGTTCCCGCGTAATCGCAGGACCGCCACAACCAGGGACTGAAATGTACAACCGCAGAGCACGCGGAGGTCGCAAAGGGGGGGCGGTCGCCGCTTTCATTCTCTGTGTTCTCTACTGAGGCATTCCTTGTTTGGCAACTTTCGCCTTGAAGTCTTCGTGGGAGGGGCCTACTATTTGTTACGCGAGGAAGCTGCTCGACGAAGAATTTCCGTGGGGCGCTGACTTTGATTTGCAGTTCTCGTCCATGAAGACATTCTGGGATAAAGTTGCCGACCGCCTCGACAAAATTGACTCTGCCCGGGCTCAGGGTTATTTCCAGAACCTGTGCCGGCAGACGACCTTGCTGTGGTCCATCTTCCAATCGGTATCCGACGCGATTCTCGTCGCGGACCAGGAGGGGCGGATTGTCTTCCTGAATGCGGCTGCCAGGGAGATTCTCGGCATTTCGCAGAGAAACCCCGTTGCGAAACGGCTTCTGGGCTACGTTGCGGACCCGCGGCTCTCGGAGCTTTTTGAGAAGGGTCTGAGCGACAGGAGATCCGTGACGGACCAGGAGGTTGAAGCACGGCATCCAAAGCACATGGTCCTGAGGGTGAACATGGTCCCCTACCGGGTTGACGAGGGCCGACCCAGTGGAACACTTGTGATCCTTCGCGACGTCACCGCCGAAAAGCGTCGGCAGAACGAATCGTTTCAGTCAGAGAAGCTGGAGGCTCTCGTCACTCTGGCGGCGGGTGTGGCACACGAGATCGGAAATCCCCTGAATTCCCTGGCGATTCACATGCAGCTTCTGGAGCGGGAGATTCGGCGTCTTCCGAAGAAAACCCGCGAAAAGCTCATGAGCACCTTCCAGGTCGCCAAGAGCGAGATAGACCGCCTCGACGACGTTGTTCGGCGATTCCTGGGGGCGATTCGCCCGACGCAACCCAACTACAAGGAAGTGAACGTCAACAACCTCGTGGAAAGCGTTCTCGATTTCATGTATTTTGAGATTTCGGGTCAAGGGATCGCCATCGAGAAGCATTACGATTCCCGAATTCCTTTAGCGCTGATGGACGAGGCGGAGATTCGCCAGGCGTTTTTCAACATCATCAAGAATGCCATTCAAGCGATGCCGCGGGGTGGCGTGCTACGGGTTTCGACGGCGCTACGAGATTCTCACGTGGAAGTGAAGTTCTCGGACAATGGCGTGGGCATACCGAAGGACAGGCTCAACAGGGTCTTTGAACCCTTTTACACGACGAAAGAGCAGGGGTCCGGTCTGGGCTTGATGATTGTTTATAAAATAATCAAGGATCACGCCGGAGCGGTTGAACTGACGAGTGAGGAAGGAAAAGGAACGACGGTCTCCGTTTCTCTGCCGGTCCACGGGAAAGAGACCAAGCTGTTGAAGGATTCCTCCGCGAGCCGCGAGGGAGAAAGTGAAAGCCACGATTCTCGTCGTTGACGACGAAAAGAACACGAGAGAAGGATTGCAGCGCAGCCTTCAACCTCTCGGTTACGAGGTCCGGCTGGCAGCCAGCGCCTCCGAAGCCATCGAAGCGATGAGGGCGGGCGACATTGACCTGATGCTGACGGACCTCCGAATGCCGGGAATGGACGGACTCCAGCTGATCAAAGCAGCCCGGCAAATCAGCCCCGAGACGCAAATCATCATGCTTACCGCCTATGGCAGTGTCGAGACGGCGGTCGAGGCGATGAAGCAAGGCGCCTACGACTACCTGACGAAGCCAGTGAACCTCGACGAGCTGGAGAGCCGTGTCAGCCGCGCTCTTGCCAGCACGCGCCTCCGCGCCGAAAACGTGATGCTCAGGGAGCGACTTCAGAAGAACTATGGCTTCGAGAACATCCTCGGAAATTCGGCGGCTATGAAGGGGGTGTTCGAGACGATTCGGCAGGTTGCTCCCACGAAGGCGACGGTTCACATCGTCGGTGAAAGCGGCGTCGGAAAGGAACTCATCGCCAACGCCATCCACAACATCAGCCCGCGACGAGACAAGCCGTTTATTGCAGTTCATTGCGCGGCTCTGTCCAAATCGCTATTGGAAAGCGAACTCTTTGGACACGAGAAAGGCGCCTTCACGGGTGCCATTGCAAGCAAGCCGGGAAGGTTCGAGAGGGCCGATGGCGGGACCCTCTTTCTCGACGAGGTGAGCGAAATTGACCGTGACATCCAGGTGAAGCTTTTGCGATTCTTGGAGGAGTGGGAGTTCGAGCGGGTCGGCGGAATTAGGACGATCAAAGTCGACGTGCGGCTGATTACCGCGACCAACAGCGACCTGCGAAAGCTCGTAGAGGCTGGACGGTTTCGAGAGGACCTCTACTACAGGCTCAACGTAGTAACCCTAAAAGTCCCGCCGTTGAGGGAGAGGAAGGAAGACATTCCACTCCTCGTCAAGGTGTTCCTCGCAGAGTTATGCGTCGAGAACAACAAAAACGTAAGGTCCATTTCCCCCGATGTGCTCGACTCCCTTATCGGCCACGACTGGCCGGGGAACGTGCGCGAATTGAGAAACGTGATTGAAAGCCTCCTCGTGCTCTGTCCGGGAGAGACGATCGAGCTGGCGCAGCTTCCGCCGACCATTCGCCGTCCACCTAAGGAGAAGGAGGTCGTCGTTTCGCCACGGGAGGCTGCGGAGACTCCCGGGCCGAAAATCCTTCTTCCGGCGGGGACTTCCCTCCAGGACGCAGAAAAACTCTTGATTCAGGAGACTCTGCGGAATAACGATAACAACATCTCGAGGACGGCTCGGATTTTGAACATCAGCCGCCGAACGCTGCATCGGAAACTCAACGAGTATGCCATTAATCTCAGCCGGCAGGACATGCCGCCCGGCTAAATGTCTCGGCCGCTGCGCCGACGGAACAATCACGTAACCCATAACCTTTTGAATAAAATCAGGGCTGAAGGAGGTAGAGAGATTGATCACAGTAACTTCCATACGAAATGGGATGATAGTCAAGATTGACAATGAGATGTTCGTCGTGAACGATTTCCTGCACATCACGCCGGGGAACTGGCGCGGATACGTCCAGGCGACCCTGAGAAACTTGCGAACGGGTAAGATCATTAAGCGGAGATTCCGCTCCACGGAGACCATCGAGGACGTGGCTCTTGAGCCAAGAAAGCTCCATTTCCTTTACAGGGACGGCGATCACTTCCACTTCATGGACCTGGAGGACTACAACACCGTTACGGTCTCAGCAGAAGTCGTCGGGACGAACAGCCAGTATCTCACCGAAGGGCTGGAGTTAGAGGCGGAATTCCACGAAGGGAACATTCTGACGCTGGAGTTGCCGACGCAGGTTTCGTTGAAGGTCGTGGAGACAGCCCCCGGGGTGAAGGGCGATTCTGTGAGCACCAACACGAAGCCAGCCACGCTGGAGACCGGCCTGGTCGTCCAGGTTCCACTTTTTGTCAAAGTGGGCGACGTGGTCCTGGTTGATACACGGACCGGCGAATACCTCGGCCGCGCCACGTAACGGAGGGATCGAGCTGCCACTTCTGGGAATGGGCGAGCGCCTTCGCCTCCTACCCTTCCCGCAGCACCTTGGACGGATTGAGGGATGCAGCGATGTTCGCCGGGATGACACCCGCCGCAAGGCTGAACGCCAACCCCACGAAGAAACATACCGCCGCCAGAGACACCGATGGAAGGAAGAACGTGTCCGGGCGATAAGGGAGGTTTTGCAGGTATTTCTGGGCGAGGTGGTTGATAACCTGGATTGCCACGAAGCCAATAAGCAGCCCCTCGAGTGCGCCCATCAGACCAATAAATCCAGCCTTCAAGAAGTAGATACCGCGGACGTGCGATTTTCTCGCCCCGACGGAGCGGAGAATGGCGATGTCAGTCGCTTCCTCGTACACCGACATTGTCAGGATATTGATGATGCTCGCCGAAGAGATGAGGAGAATGATGACACCGAGCAAAATCACGAGGGCATTGATGACCGTCGAGGCGGTGTTGATTTTGGAGATGGTCTCCCTGTTCGTCACCACGTCGAATCCCATCTTCTTCAGCTTCGCCTCCATCCCCTCGACGAGGTTGACGGATTCCGCGAAGATGACCGCTTTTTGATAGACGGTCTCCTTTTCCTCCTTGAAATAGAGCTTCTTCCAGTAACCAACGTAGGGAGGCGGAACGGAGATGCTCCATATGGGCGCCCGCCGCGATACGCCAACCACCTTGCACGCGAAGGGACCTATGAGGAGCTTTGCTCCGCCACCCTTTATCACGCCGGACTCGCCTATGGTGAGGTCGAACTCCTGCTGGCGGATCCAATTGCCGCTGACCTTTGGCATCTTCATCGCCTTGGCGAAATGCATGTTGTACATCTCGACCAGGTGCGTCGAAAGAACAATCGGAACCGGACCTTTGTCTCCGCGGAACACGAACTCCTCCGGGCGGTCCAGCCCGTCGAGCAGAAGCTCTCGCGGCATCCCCGACACGCCGCAGTCGGTGCTGAATCCCGTTATTGGAACCTCGGTCTTGATAATAGGGACTTCGACCTTGAACGTCCCCTCGATCTCCGCGGGCAAATCGAGGGATTCTATTCCATAGATTTTCTTGATGCCGGGAACCGATCGCTTGATTTCTTTAATTTTCTTCGCGTCGAGGGTCGGGGCGTTTGCTTTTGGAATCCGCAGCGGCCCGATATCAACTTCCGCAGGCATCACGTCGAGCTCCGTTTCGGGAATAGTCCCGAGGACTTCCGTGATGACTTTTTTCTTGATTGCCGCAGTCAGAGAAAGAAGGAAGAGAAGGGACGCCACGCCGACCGTGATTCCGACCATCGTCAGCAAAAGTCTGCCTTTCCTGGCGAACAGGTCTCTGACCGATATGAATAGCAGGTTTTTCCAGACCATTGTTTTCCTTCCCGGTCACGGTCCTGGCGCAAATACCGGAAACACAAGCCAGACTATCGTCGGCGCGGGCACGACTCCTGCTCGCTGGCGACGCCTCCTATGGTTTCTCCTTCACAACGATTTTGCCTCCCTCGAGAGCAACCGTTTTCTGCGTGTACTGGAGCATCGAGACATCGTGGGTCACCATAAGGAGCGTTACGCCGTCGTCCCTGTTGAGGGTCACTAAAAGCTCCATGATTTTCCGGGCCGTCTTTGGGTCGAGGTTGCCCGTCGGCTCGTCGGCGAGAAGGATTGATGGCTCGTTCACGATAGCCCTGGCGATGGCGACGCGCTGGCACTGCCCCTCTGACAGCTCCGGCGGGCGGAAATGCGCTCGCTCGGCGAGGCCGACACGCTCAAGAGCACGCATGATTCTTCTGTCCGAGTCGCCAACCGAAACGGCACTGAACAGAAGAGGCACTTTGACGTTCGCATAAGCGGTGTAGATTTTCTTCAGATTGAACGTCTGAAAGATGTGCCCGACGACGCTGTTGCGGTAGGCGGAAAGCCTCTTATCGCTCGCTGAAAGAATGTCGCCGAATCCCTCGATGAGAATCTCACCCGAGTCGGCGGTATCTATCGTCCCAAGGATGTTCAGAAGCGTGGTCTTCCCCGACCCGGATTCGCCCAAAATCATGACAAACTCGCTCCTGGCTATGTCCAGGTCAACATGATCAAGGACGACGAGCCTTGCCTTGTCTTTCACGTATGTTTTGGTCAGAGAGCGAATCTTAATCACGGGACGAATGCCGCCTTCGTGTGGCCCAAGCACAAATTGATTTTCAGGCGTGTTGACGTTACCTGGTTTTTCCCTCGGAGCTATTCCCCGGAGCCGGCGGTGGAGCGGCCAAAGGTTCACTGACCGGCGTGCTCGCACCTTCGCTCGTCGCTGGTTTCTCTTCCTTCGGGGAAAACCTCGATTCCATGCCTTTTCCGAAAGCAACCAGGCGGATGGTCAACTCATATCCCGGTATCACGACCTTAACCGGATAGAGAGGGATTTTGTCCGAGAAGAAAATCTGGATAAACTTGTCGTCGTAAACCCCGCGATAGACCTTGCAGGAAAATCTTCCGGCGGGGACGACCACGACTTCCATGCCGGGGTCCCGGCGGAACCGCGCTGTCAGCAGCGCTCGAAGCTCCTCGCCGAGCGAAGATTCTTCCCCCTCGACAGGAACTTCGCGTATTTGCCCGTCGGGCATCCTTTCTCTGACGGCGACCGGCCCCTTTTTCTCGAAATCAATGACGATCTGCGACCAGCTCGTCAGGTAACCTTCCTCCTGGACTCTTTCTTCCAGGGTGACCGTCTTATCGCCTCTATCTGCGACGAGGAGGAGATGCTCCGAACCGCCCGTGTACTTCAGCCGAACCCACTCGCCGACGGGAACGTCTTTGAATCGGTCTATCAGTCGCCAGGACTCGGGCGTCGTTGCGGTTGCAGCAACGGCCAGCATCGGCAGAAACGCAAACCATTTTCCCAGGAGCATCTGCATTTTCATCCTGTCAACATCTGAAGACGCGGCTCATCCTGAAGAAGAGCGCGCGGCACAAAGCTGTCCCCGTCCCGCTTTTTCGTGTCGTCGGGCTGCTCCTTCTTGCGCAGCGGGTCATGCCAGTTCATTCCGGGTGCGGCTGTATTTTGGTGGCATGGGCATCTTGCCCATGTCAATCCCGCCGAAGGCGGGACCCAACTCCAACCACGGGCGAGACGCCCGTGCCACGAGAAGAGCTGAGGTCGAGTCTCCAAATCTGCCACCGATTCGCAGCCACACCCTTCATCCCTCATTTCACGCAAACGAGGTCACGGATTTTCTCGAGGGTCTTCGGGCCAATGCCCCTGACCGCAATGAGGTCGTCAACCTTCTGGAACTTTCGCTTTTCCCGAAACTCAATAATTCTACTGGCAAGCGTTGGGCCGATGCCGGGCAGAGATTCCAGTTCCTTTTGGTCGGCGATGTTCACGTTAATTTTGGCCGTGCCCGTTGGCGATGAGGCGGCTCCCGCTCCCTGAGGCGACACTCTCGTGCCCGGACTGACCATGCCCTCTCCGCTGACGAAACGACCCGAAGGAATTCCCGCACCCGTGCTGAAATCTGTCTTTGGCTGCGCGGGGCCGCCTGCGCCTGCGACGCTCGACCCAACTGGCGGCTGACCGACTGCACTCCTCCGAGTCTGCGTGGAGGCAGCCGACGGCAACTTTGGCTCGGCCACTCTCCTATTCTGTTGGACGGCTGTCTCGTCAGACTTGTTCAGAGGAATCTCCTCGGTGGTGCCCCTGTCTCCTCTGACAAGGCAGGCAACCGCCACCGCCAGCCCTACAAGCGAGACGGCAATCAAGGCCGTCAGCTCCTCTCCTCTCGTCAGGTTGAACATGTTGGTACCCCCCTTCGCTCTCGACAGGCAAACTGAGGCCGCTGGCGGAGTTGGGAGTTCGCTCGCCGTGCCAGGGTGTCTCTGCTGCGCGCCTCACTTCACGACGAGGTTTACGAGCTTCTTTCCTACGACGATCGTCTTGATGACCTGCTTTCCGGCGGTTCGCTCTCGCACCTTCCGGTCGTCGAGCACCGCCTTTTTTATCTCATTCTCACTCGCGGAGGCTTCAACCACAACGCGGCTTCTGACTTTCCCGTTAATCTGGATGACCACCTCCACTCGTTCCGCTGCCAGCAATGATTCGTCGTAGCTGATCCATGGCGCGGCGAAGATGCTTTGTTCGTTGCCGAGAGCCTGCCACAGCTCTTCCGAAATGTGCGGAACGAAAGGCGCGACTAATCGAATGACTGCCAGCACCGCCTCCGCGAGGACTCCCTTCTCCGCGTCGTTTCCGGCCAGCTTTTCTTCCCGCAGATAAATCAGGTTCACAAGCTCCATGATGGAGGCGATAGCCGTGTTGAATCGGAACCCTCCCTCAACCTCGTCCGTCACTTTCTTAATTGTCGCGTGGGATGCTCGACGCAGATCTTTCCCCTCCTCGGACAATTCGCCCGCGATGGCGAGGTTCCCGCGACTGTACTCCCGCAAAATGTCGAGGTGCTTGACGCTGACCCGCCACACACGCTTCAGAAAACGATATGCCCCTTCCACCCCGGCGTCGCTCCATTCGGCATCTTTCTCCGGCGGGCCGATGAACAGGGTATATAGGCGGACGGTGTCGGCGCCGTATTTCTCGATGAGGTGGTCCGGAGGGACGACGTTCCCCTTGGACTTGGACATCTTTTCCAGCTTGCCGGAGAGGGGGCTGACCCTGCAAATCATCCCCTGCGTGAAGAGATTCCCGAACGGTTCGTCGAACGAAATCTCTCCCAGCTCGCACAGAAACTTCGTCGTGAACCGCGAATAAAGCAGGTGCATGATCGCATGCTCGACGCCGCCGATATACTGGTCAACCGGCAGCCACCCGTTGACCAGTTCACTGACAAACGGTCTGTCATCCGCCCTGGGAGAGAGATACCGCAGGAAGTACCAGCTCGAGCAGACGAACGTGTCGAGGGTGTCGGTCTCGCGTTTGGCTGGCCCGGAGCATTGCGGGCACTGCGTGTTGACGAACTCCTCGCAGCGGGCGAGGGGCGATTCGCCCGTCGGGCGAAACTCAACTTTCTCGGGGAGAAGCACCGGCAATTGCTCTTCCGGCACTGCGACGATTCCGCAATGCTGACAATAGACGACCGGGATAGGCGCGCCCCAGTAGCGCTGTCGGGAGACGAGCCAGTCGTGCAACCGATAGTTGACAGCTCGTTTGCCCTTCTCCATCCTCTCAAGGTAATCGGCAATCTTCTCCATTCCCTCCCTGTTCGGTATGCCGTCGAAGGGGCCGGAGTTGACCTGAACTCCTTCGCCGACGTAAGCCTCGGTGATGGATTTCGCGTCGAGCGGGTTATCGGGATTCTGAATCACGACGCGGATCGGGAGGTTGTATTTCCTGGCGAACTCGAAGTCCCGCTGGTCGTGTGCGGGGACTGCCATGATAGCGCCGGTGCCGTATTCCATGAGGACGTAGTTGGCAAGCCAGATGGGAACGCGCTCGTTATTGACCGGGTTGATTGCGTGCCTTCCGGTGAAAATCCCTATCTTTTCGGTTTCCTCCGCGGACCGGGCGAAGCGGCTTTCTCGTTTGACCTCCTCGACGAATTCCCTGACGGCGCTTTCTTTATCCGTTCCGGCGATCAGTCTTTCAAGCAGGGGGTGCTCCGGCGCCATGACGACGTAAGTGGCGCCGTAAAGCGTGTCCACACGCGTCGTGAAGCACTTCAGGACGTCCCCGGTCTCCTCGACGACGAAATCCATTTCACAGCCAGCGCTCTTTCCAATCCAGTTCCTCTGCATGACCAGGACGCGCTCGGGCCAGTTTCTCAAAGTCTCCGCGTCCTGAAGAAGCCGCTCGGCGTAGTGGGTTATCCTGAAGAACCACTGCTCCAGCTCCTTATCGGTGACCGGTGTCGAGCACCTCTCGCATTTGCCGTCAATGACCTGCTCGTTCGCCAGAACCGTCTGGCATTGCGGACACCAATTGACCGCCGCCTTCTTTCGATAGGCGAGGCCATTCTGAAAAAGCTTCAAAAACAGCCACTGCGTCCACCGATAATAATCCGGCTCGCAGGTCGTAACCTCCCTGTCCCAGTCGTAAACGGCGCCCCACTGGTGAAGCTGCTGCTTCATCCTCCGGATGTTCCGGTGGGTGCTTATCCGCGGATGGACGTTGCCCTTGATGGCGGCGTTCTCGGCGGGCAGCCCGAAACCGTCCCACCCCATGGGGTTGAGAACGTTGAATCCCTTGGCGACCTTGTATCTCGCAAGCACGTCGCCGATGATGTAGTTCTTCATGTGGCCGACGTGGAGCGCCGCCGACGGATACGGGAACATCATGAGGCAGTAAAACTTCGGCTTAGAGCTGTCCTCGTCCATCTTGAACAGCGTGCTTTTCAGCCAGAAGTCCTGCCACTTCGCCTCGAATTCACCTGGCTTATATTCTTCGTTCATACAGAGCGTTTGTCCTGCATTAAAGCGAAGCCGACCGAAGCCGCCTAAATTTCAGACCACTCGCAAAAAGGTCCGCAGCGGAGCTCAGTCGGCACCCTCGTCCGATAGCATTTTCTCGCCGAAGATTTCGGCGCCGAAGATGTATATTTCGGCGCCTTTTTTCCAGGCATCCCTCGGCAGGCCCGCCTTCCAGCAGGTTTGTTCGAGAAAGGTCTCCCTGTCCCAGCCGTATTCCGTCGCCACCTGCGGAAGCAAAAGCCCGGAGCTGTACCCTTTCCTCAGATAAAGCCCATGTGTCCCAACTTCTATCTCGTCAATGCTGTCTATCTTAGTCAGCTTCGACAGGACTGAGATTTCGATGTCAATCTCCGGAAACTCCTCCGCCGTCAGCCTCGTAAACCGAGGGTCGCCAAATGCCGATTCCAGGGCGAGCTCTGCAATGCCCTCGTGAAGAGGTCTTCTCCCCTCGATGTTCCCGATGCAGCCTCGCAGCCTCCCCTTCTTGTGGAGCGTCACGAAAACTCCTCTTTCCTCCCCCATGGCAGGGGTTATCGTCGGCGGCTCCCCCTTCCGCGGCAGACCAAGCTCCCGCGCGATGGAGTCCCTCGCTATCCTCAGCATTGCCTTTTGCTCTTCCTTGGTGAACATCGCAGGAAACCCTTATCTTCGCCGTTGTGGCAACATTATATCCGGCAGGACCCCGTTTGCAACAAAAATGAGAAGTCGCAAGCACGGCCTCCGTTACGGGGGTCTCACCACAGAGGACGCCGAGGTCGTAGAAGAATGTGGGACAGGATTCACAGGATTTTCCAAATTACCCGGTCCATCCTGTCATCCTGTCGAGGTCCCAGCTTCCTCGCTCCGACCTCCCCATAATCTGGCATCACAATCCAGCTCACGTCGCCCTTGACATCGTACCGCAGTTTGGTATATCGTGTTCCCCGGGTTTGGTTGTGATGGCTCAACGCAGAGGCCCCGCCCGTGGCCGGGCTGGGCAAGCCCTTGGGAATACGAAGGCCGAAACCGAGGGATGAAGGGGTCCGGGGCCGAGCCCGGGCCGCCGAATGCTGTTATGAAGAAACCGAATAAAACACAGCCGCTGAGGGGGCGGCATGAGGGTGAAGGATTGAGCGAAAGGGATCCCTGGTCGGTACTCGCCAGGTTCAGCAGCATCATCTCGCTGATATCTGGCGTTATCTTTCTCGCGCAAATAGCCTGGGCCGGACTTTCGAAAATCAAGGCGCGCGTGCCCTTCTGGCTCCTTCTGACTTCGTCCCTATCCTGCTTCGTTTTCGGGTGTTTCCTCTCTCTGTCGGTCCAGACCAGGCGCCGTCGGACAGGAACTCGGGGAAGGCTAAGGCGGATCAGCAATATATCCTTCGATTATCTGCCGAGTCCCCCTACCGAGCACGGTTGGACCGCGGGGTACGACAGCGGATCGGCAGGCAATGAACCCTGTTCACCGGCGTTCTCGGCAGCAGAGGGCGCGCCTATCGCTGCCTCCATAAGCGTTCACGCCAGGCCTGGGTCCTACATGGACTACGTTGTGGACCAGGTCCAATCGCTTGCGAACCTCGTTGAGTACTACGTCAAACCGACGAGCGATGGAACCTTGTACCTGAGGGTGGACATCAGCTCCCGGGACAGGACCCAGACGCGGACTGTCTGGCTCCGCCATCTCATCGGCGCGGGCGCGCCTCACCAGGTAAACCCGTCAGAATGGAGTTTTGACGTGCAAGGAGAGATCCTTGAGGACGGATGGACCCTGCTGAAGCTTTCAGTCTACGACGAGGTGTCTTCCAGCTTCGGAAAGGAGGGGTTTGTGTATCAAGGTCTGCGTGGCATCAGAATACGGGGGAGTTTGTCATTGTCGCCGATAACGTTCTACAGAGTCGAATGATGCCAGTCGCACCGGGGCAGCGGCTGCGCCAGGCGGGAGGGTCAGACCCGAGGTCCGACATTTCACTGAGGAATACTGATAGAAAATGCAGAAAGCCGAGGCCTACCTGAATATCAGAAGATTGTACCGCAAGACGCGGAGATACGCCACGCGTGACCCGGAGGTCGCGCTGATACTGGCGCGGAAAGCAACCGAGGCGATCTGTAAGTTCATCTACTCTACGGGCATCTCGTCAAAACCCAACACCCTCATGCTCGAAGGGCTGCTTTCCCAGTTCGCGAAGGAACGTACGGTTCCCCGGAAGATCCTGACCCCCATGAAAACGGTGCAGTCGTACGGTAATTACGCCGGCCACGACCAAGAAGACGAATATACAGAAATTGACGGTAATTACGCTCTACCGTGCGTTCACGCTCTGGACGCCATCATGGATTGGTTTCAACAGGAGAACTTCTCACTGGACTCGGCACTCACCGCGGCCGTCGACAGCGCGGGGTTTTCGCCAACAACCGTTGACATTCTCCACAACGCTAACCTCACCTCCCTTGCGGAAGTGGCTCTCAAAACCGAGGAAGAGCTTTTCCTATACCGCGGAGTCGGGCCAACGAGGGTAAATGAGATTAGACGCGTCCTAAAGGAGAAAGGTCTTGATCTCGGGCTACAGATAGATCTGAGTCTGATAGATGCAGTATCCACGGGGGCACCCAAGGCGCCGCGGTGACCCGCGCAGCGGGCCACCGGCCGGTCACCCCTGGCTTTAGGCCAACCACGCGGCCCAGTTTCCGGACGGACGGCGCGGTTCCCCGCGGAGCCCTTCCCAAGAGCGCTGCGTGCTCCCACTCCTGACGTGCGTGACCCATGCATCAGACAGCGTAACGGCTTGGGCCCGGCTAGCTTCGTCGGAGGCCCCAGAATCCGGTTTATCTTGTTCGTCCTGTCAAAGCGTCTCGCGCGTGTTCCTCATTAACAGGATGCTCCTCCCATCGGGACGCCCAATTGCGTCTTGTACCGTTTGCTGTCTGAGTCCACCTCCCCAAAGCGAGCCATGACGGGCATTGTGCAAAGCGGCTTGCCGCACATCCGCAATTCTTCTATGATTGAAGACATAAGACGATTCACCCAGGGATGAAGAGGATTCCGATGGGAAAGAGAAAGGCGAGCGCCGTTTGTTGCGGACTATTCCTCTTGCTTGGGCTCCTGACGTGTCTGAACAGCCCCTGCGAGGAGGAATGGGCCGCAAGGTTCGCGCGCCGAAGGGCCTTGGTGGAGGTTCGGAGGGTCTCTGGCAGCTCCGGCGCCTACGTGGAGTTTTTCTCCGCCGGCCAATGCGACCAGAACGGCGCCGACATCCGCCTTTTCGACGATAAGGGCAACGCCGCCCCTCACAGAATCATGTCCATCGGCCCGGGAGACCGCTTTCTGATTGCGTTCAAGCTGACCGATTCCGACAGGTACTTTTTGTACTTCAGCCAACCCACCGGAACTCCTCCGCCGTCCTGGGACCCCCAATGCGGCGTGTTTCTGAGAACTTACAGCCGCCCGTCGGGAACGAGCAATTCTGTAGCCGAAATCGAGGCGATGGTCCGCTCGGTCCGCTTTCTCTTAGGCAGCGGCTACCGCCAGGCGATTCACGACGGATACAACCCCTACGGCGATTCCGACCACTACGTCTCCATCTACGCCGCTTATCTCAGAATACCGAAGAGCGGGACGTATTCCTTCGCGACGAATTCGGACGATTCCTCCGCGCTCTATATTGACGGCAGATTAGTCGCGGATTATCCGGGAATCCATGTGGCAGCGGCACGAAAAGGCCAGAGGAGCGGGTCGGTCCAGCTGAACGGAGGCATTCATCTTTTGACCTACTACCACGTCGAGTACATTGGCCCTCAATCCGCAACTGCCGCATGGAAGCAGCCCGGCGAGGAATTCTTCACGCCGATTCCGCCGGAGGCTTTCGTCCCCATCAGCCCGTCGAGCGTCACTGCCGTCGAGGAAAAGCAGCGAGGGCGGGTTCTCGATTTCTCGTTCGACGCGGATGAAATCTACGTCCCCGAAGGAGCAGGACCTCTAATCGCGGTGAAGTTTCAGCCGTTTTCCCTGACGCTCGGCAAGGGCTTCTATTTCCTGTGGGACTTCGGAGACGGCGAGAAGTCCAACGAGAAAGCTCCCACGCACATATATCTCAGCGAGCGCCTGTTCCCCGTGTCTCTGACCGTCGTGGACGACGAGAACAAACGGCACTCCGTCTCTCACTACGTCCCCGCGGCTCACATCGAGGGCCGCAACACCGAAAATCCGGAAAAGACCAAAGAGAATTTCCGAAAAATCCTCAGCGACTATACGTGTCAGAAGTTCTCCGCCGATGAGCTTGAGACCCTTCACGACTTCTACGCGGAGGGTGAGGGGAACGAAGCCCAGATCTCCACGCTCTCGTCGCTGCTGCTCAATGCGATTCCCGCGAGCCAACCGGAGAAACGGGCGAAATTTCTTCTTTCCTGGGCGCGCTCGAACAAGGAGAACGCCGCGCGAAACGTCCAGCTCCAGCGCGCCCGGTTCTACGATGAAGCTGCGAAAATCACCCGAGACAAGCCGACCAGGGCCGGAGCACTCGTCGAGCTCGGCGACGTTTACTTCCTCTGGCTCGGTGACGCGAATGCCGCCCTCAATTGTTACCGAACGGTCCTCGCGGAGAATGCCGACGCGAAATTGACCCGCCGGGCGGTCATTCGCCAGGGAGACGTTCACCTATTTTCCGGCGACCTCGCCACCGCAAAGAAATTCTACAACCAGGCGGGCATTCTTCCCGAAGATGCGACCGGCGCGGAGGCTCTGCGGAGCTCCTATGGAAATCTCATCGAGGGATACATCAAGCAGAAGGACGCGAAGGCGGCTCTCGACGCCATCGAGACCTGGGAATGGAAATACCCCATGGTGAAAACCGGCGGCTACCCGCTAATCCTGAGGGCGAGGATTGCTTTCTCAAGCGGCAACATGGGCGAGGTTCAAAGACTTACCCGCTGCATCGTCGAGACTCTGGAGGAAGACTCCTTCAAGCCGGAAGCGTATTACCTTCTTATCTCCGCTCTTCTCCGGCAGGGCCAGAGCGCACCAGCCCGTCAGTATTATCAGGCACTCGTCGAGAAATTCCCCCGCGACCGCCACGTTGACCTCCTCCGCCGCTCCTTCCCCTGAGCCGAGATTCCAGGCCAGTGCCTCATGAGCTCCGCTCACCCGGAGATCATGAAAATGCTCTCACCAGCAGTGTTTTCTCTCGCCAAGACGCTAAGATGCCAAGAGTTCACAAGTTGCGCCCCTTTGCGTCCTTCGCGCCTTTGCGAGAGGTCTTCCCTATGCTGATCCGTGCTCCGTGGCGCTCATTTTCACGCCAGACTTGGCCGGTTTGGCCGCACAATGACAAGCTCTTTTTCGTCGCTCCCGCCTCGCGCAATCACTCAATGCAGCCCGCCCAAATCCAGGAAAACTCGTGTGTGGCCTTGCGTTTCGCCGCACCGCGTGGTATAAAAGCATTCAGATGCGCTCGGGCGATTCCCCTCCAAAAGCCAAATTATCGTGCCTGCAAAGGCTCATCCGGAGGGAACGAGAATGAGGAGAATCATTGGAATCGCAGTTATCGTCCCGTGGGTTTTCATCCTGCGGGGAGCAATCGGGGTAACGTGGCACGTTGACGGGTCAGTGCCTCAATCCGGCGACGGAACCTCCTGGCAG
>CAYZXL010000041.1:0-40308 GCA_964482435.1 uncultured Verrucomicrobiota bacterium | reverse complement strand
GCGGACCTCGGCGGCGGTTTGGCTTCGTGTCGGGGAATAATCAAGAACTGCATTGTCTGGGGAAACAGGGACAGCTACGGCTATCAGCTCATCTGGTCGGCGGACCCGCTCTATTCATGCATCGAGGGATGGGACGGGGGCGGCGAGGGGAACATCGCGCAGGACCCGCTGTTCATTGATCCCGATGGACCGGATGGCGGTCTCCAGACTTTGCAGGATAACGATTATCATCTCTCGGCTTCATCTCCCTGCATTGATACCGGCGCGAGCGAAGATTCTTTGACCGACGACATGGACGGGGAACTCCGGCCCCAGGGGACAGGCGCGGACATGGGAGCGGACGAATACGCGGATACGGATTCCGACGGATTGCCCGACTATTGGGAACGGAAGTATTTCGGCGACCTGGGCCAGGATGCATCAGCCGACAGCGACTCGGACGGCCTCACGAATGCGGAAGAATTGGTCCTGAACACGAATCCCAATGAAAGCGATACCGACGGCGATGGGTTCTCCGACGGTGAGGAGGTAGCAAGCCGCACGGACCCGAATAGTCCCTCAAGCGTCCCGCCGGAAGCGGACCTTTATGTCAACGGAGCGTTCGGCGACGATGCAAACGACGGCCGGACTCTCCTCACCGCCAAGAAGACGATTCAGGCAGGAATTGATGTGGCGCAAGACGGCGAGACCGTCGTTGTCGTGGAAGGAACTTACCTCGAGAACATTCACTTCAATGGCAAGAATATCATTCTTCGCGGCATGAACCCTTCCGATCCTTCTTGCGTCGCAAACACGGTGATTGACGGCAACCGCGCCGGATCAGTGGTGACCTTCGGGGGAACCGAAGGTGACACGTGCGTTCTTATTGGCTTCACTATCCAAAATGGAGACGCGAACTATGGTGGCGGCATCTACGGGTGGAAGAGCCCGAACTACACTCATGCTACCATCCGCAACAACGTCATCACCGGCAACTCCGCTGATTACGGTGGAGGCGTGTGCGGCTGTGCGGGAAAAATTCGCGAGAACGTCATTTCCGCGAACAATGTGGCATTCGATGGCGGGGGCGTATCCCATTGCGGCGGCATCATCGAGAACAACGTCATCTCCGGCAATTCCGCAGGAGGTGGGGGTGGGCTGTATAGTTGCAGCGGCGTTGTCCGGGCGAACACCATAACCGCAAACTGGGCCTACAACGGCGGGGGGCTTGCCTGGTGCAACGGCCTGACCGAAGGCAATACCATCAGCGAAAATCGCGCCTCCAGAGAAGGCGGCGGTCTCGCTTACTGCCGCGGCGCAATCCGCGGTAACATTATCAGGGGCAATTATGCTTGGACCGTCGGCGCAGGACTGGACGCGTGCGGCGATACGATCCAGGGCAACGTCATCATTGACAACCACGTCTACTACAACGGGATTGGCGGCGGCGGACTGGCAGGTTGCTCTGGCATCGAGAATAACCTCATTGCGGGAAATTCTGCTCCTGAAGGCGGCGGGCTATATTGGTGCTTCCTTACAATCCAGAACTGCACCATCGTCGGAAACGTCGCTGAGTTGGGAAGTGGCGGCGGTATATGCGACCGTGAGATGCGCAGCACAATCCTTAACTGCATCATCTGGGGAAACATTGCGCCCGACGGGACGCAGCTTTATGACACAAAGGACCCCTCCTATTCCTGCGTTGAGGGCTGGACTGGAGGTGGCGTAGGGAACGTTGTTGATGACCCGCAGTTCCTTGACCCAGACGGGCCTGATAATGATCCGGCGACGTATGACGACAACGACTATCATCTTGCGGCAAATTCCCCCTGCGTGGATGCCGGGGCGAATTACCAGTGGTTTTCGTGGCCACAGCAGGACCTCGACGGCAACTGCCGCCTCGTCGGAAGCAGTGTGGACATGGGCTGCTATGAGTATGGAGCATCCACCGACACGGACGGCGACCTGCTCTCGGACGAGGACGAACTCGCCCTCGGTGCGAATCCGGAACTGGAGGATACGGATGGCGACAGCCTCCGCGACGGGCTTGAGGTTCTGCGCGGAGGCAATCCTGTTGTGGCAACGCCTCCCGGTATCCTCAACGTCCCCTCGGACTTTCCCACCATCCAGGCCGCGCTTTCCGTCTGCATGAATGGTGACGAAGTTGTTGTGGCGCCGGGGACTTATCAGGAAAACCTCCTCTTGTACGGGCCCGACGTGATTCTGCGAAGCACCGACCCGGAGAACCCCGATACGGTCGCCTCAACAGTCCTCGACGGGCGCGGCTTGGCGCCGGTTGTGTCCTTTTCGGGAAATGAGAGCGAAGCGTGCGTCCTCGCTGGCTTCACGATTCGCAACGGGAAAGGTGGAATCTACGGCCGCTCGACGCACGCCACCATCCGCAACAACGTCATTACGTCGAACACGGCGGCGGGGTCCAGCTTGTTGTGGAGTGCAGGGGGCGGTGGCATAACCGGGTGCAGCGGGCCAATTCGGCACAACACCATTGTGGGCAACTCGGCGGAGTATGGGGGAGGGCTGGGCAGTTGCGGCGGCATCATCGAGAACAATCTAATCACCAAGAACTCTGTGGCCGGGGATGGAGGCGGCTTGTGCAACTGCGGCGGCACAATCCAGAACAACATCATCAGCGAGAACAGCGCTAATGGATCCGGCGGAGGGTTGTCCCTCTGCAACGCGACAATCCAGTTCAACATCATCGCCGCGAACTCCGCGGGCAACGATGGTGGCGGATTGTACAACTGCGGCGGCAACGTGGTCGTGGTCCCCACGATTCCGTGGGACCGGGAGGAGCCGCGCGCGATAATCAGGAGCAATTTGATCGTCGGGAATTCCGCCAAAAGAGGGGGCGGGGTGTTCGGTTCCGTTGTGACCTTCGAAACCAGCACCATCGTCGGGAACACGGCAGAGGAGGGCGGGGGACTCCATTTCTGCTGGGACATCTCGAACTGCATAATCTGGGGAAATGTTGCTGCGACGGATGCGCAGCTTGACGAATCCGACGTACCAGTCTATTCCTGCATCCAGGACTGGACCGGAGGCGGCGAGGGGAACATCGCCCCGCCATTGGCGGGGTTCGTTGACTCGGACGGCCTGGACGACGATCCTGCGACGTATGAGGACAACGATTATCGCCTCTCGGCAAATTCGCCGTGCGCTGACGCGGGAAAGAATGAAGACTGGATGCAGGACGCCCTTGACCTCGATGGGAACCCGCGCATTTTCTACGGCGGCAAGTCCCTTACGGTTGACATGGGAGCATACGAATACGGCTCGTTTCCATTCCGAGTGGTCGGAGTTCTGAGCGACGGGGACGGGAACCCCCAGGTTGTCTGGAGCAGCCGGCCCGGAGAACTTTATCGAGTCTGGTCCTGCGACGATCTGTCAACCGGGCAATGGGTCGAGGAAACAACGATTCAGTCTGACAGCTCGTCAGCCTCGTGGCTTGATCCGGACGCGACAACGAAAACCAAGTTCTACCGAATTGAGATGAAGACGAACTGACGGAGTGAAGCCGTGAAATCTTTCACATGCGGGACGGTGAGTCGCGGAAAGCGCGGACGCGCAGTCTCAGGAGAACGACGGGTCGAAGGAGGAAGAGCCACAGTGAAATTGGTGATTGTCCTGGTGATAATCATTCTGGCGGCGTGCTCGTGCAGCTTGAACCAGTTTTCGTACTGGGGAGAGAGAGGCTCGACGGTGTCTCTCATCGAGGAACAGGCTGACCAGAGGTCATTGCAGGAATTCGCCGAACTTGAGGGAGAGCGCAGACGAGCGGAGGTTGCCGACGAAAGGGTAAAAGCCGGGCTGCCAAGGGAGGTGAAGTGCCCGCGATGCTACCACGCCGTTCCATTGCCCGCTGAAGCCAGAAAAGGCGACCAGCTCCAGTGCGGAAGTTGCGGGAAAACTTTTGCCTTCGACCCGAACCCGAGGAGCGAGGCTGGTGGGAAGTAACCTGGTCCACACGCCAAACAGGATTACTGTCTTCGTCTCAATCGGGCCGCTGAAATGTGCTCGATTTGCCACTCTGGCTGTGGAGAGCGGGGGACGTCTCAACACGCGCGTGCCGCTCATTACTGAGGCGGTACAGGGGCGAGTGTCCCCTCAGTTACCGGGGGACAGAAGCATTTCGAGAACCCGTGAGACCGTTCCTGCAACGCCGTGGCATCCCCCGCCGCGGGCGGGGCGAGACCCGTGGAGGATCATGGGCAAGATGCCCATGCCACCCCGCGGAACGCGGGGCGGGGTCGCGTGCGGACGACACCCGGGCCTCAGCCCAAGACTGAGGGGTTACGGGTGCCAGTAGTTTTTCCTTCCGAATTTACCGGCGAGGTTGTAAACTGAACGTCGAAAAAGAGTGTGAAGTGGTTTTCTGAAGAAGGCTTACGAAGTGAGCACAAAAGGAGGAATGGCTATGGCAAAGAAGCGGTGCGCGGCGTTTACCCTGATAGAGCTTTTGGTGGTCGTCGCCATTGTGGCCATTCTTGCCGCCCTTTTGTTGCCGGCTCTGCGCTCCGCAAAGGAGAAGGCGCGGAGTGCGACGTGCATGGCTCACATGCGGCAGTTGACCCAAGCCATGTTCATGTATGCGACGGAGTTTGACGACTGCCTTCCGAAGACCGCACCGGCGGGGAGAAACGATCCGAGCGACTGGGTCTGGGGCGGGAACGTCGTTCCTCACCCCCAGCAGCCCTCCGCCTGCAGGCGAATCAACATAGAGGATGGGTCCCTATGGACGTTCGTTTACAGCGGCTTCAGGAGGCACCCCCAGCCGAACCTGGCTGATGAATGGTATAGCTCCCCCGCCAAAAACGTGTACCTCTGTCCCTCCGCGGGCCCGGTTGAGAAGGTGCGAGGAATGAGCTACTCCATGAACTGGCTTCTGGACAAGAACGAGAATGGGGAGACTATGCTCCAGGCAGTAAGGCTATCGAGGATAAAGAATCCCTCCCGGTGTGTGTTGCTGGTTGATGAAGGATCGGAACTCAATGACGGGTACTTTGATGAGAGCGACTTCCCGAACGTCGGCACGTTGCACACCGGGGGCGGAAACCTCTCCTTCTGCGATGGCCACGTCAGGTGGTACGAGGTGAGCCAGATAAGGGAAATGAGGGAGATGAGGAACTTCGCCTGGTGGGAATAGGGCCTGCTCCTCTGTCGCGTTTCTCACTTTCCTATCAATTGCCGCGGGTTTGCGCCTTCCGTTTCCGGCAGCTTGCCTGCCAGCGTCTCAGTCAGCGACCTGTCCCCCGAGTTAGCCATAGTTGAGAGGTCACCTTTCGGGCGCCCTCTGCTGAGTTGCGAGATGAAGAGCAGGCGCATGGTTGAGAGGACGCGCATGTTCCTCGCTGCTCTTTGGATGGAGCGAAGGGGCGCCGCCGCACCGAATGGAACCCAGACGAGAAAAACGCCGGAAATTCAAAGGCCGGCGCGGGTGTGGTCCCTCGAGGCCGAGGAGAAGGCAACTTTCCGGGGGCATCCCAACTGCCGAAAGGTCGAGCAGCCGCGACCTCGCCCCACAAGAGGTTGCGGTCAGCGAAGGCCACCCGCGCCGGCCGTGTGCGCTTGACGCGGAATCGCAAACGCGAAAGAAAAACTCTCCTGTTCCGCAGAGACATCAGGCGTATTGCCGTGTGTCGTGGTCGTGAACTGGTGAAGCGGCGAAACTGCTGGTTGCCGCGGCCCTCTTGTTGCGCCGAGAAGCGATCGCGGCTTCAGGGTGAGCGCTGATGACGCTGCCCTTTTTCTTCGGCGCACGAGGGATGATGTTCGCCACACCGAGCCTGGACGCCTCCTCAAGGGAGGTTTCCCTCTTGAGCATTTTTTCGATTGCGGCGTCCGCCAACAACTTGCGTCCGGCAGCTTTTGCGATTCTGCGAATCGTTTCTGCTGATTCGCCTCTGCAAAGTGTTCGAGCGATCTTCGCACTCATTTGCACCAGCTCAAAAACAGCGATTCTGCCGGAATGCCCTGAACCTGCGCAGCTCGCACACCCCTTCCCCCGAGCGAGGAGGTAGCCATCCGGGGAGGAGATGTTCGGTTTTCGTGCGAGGGATGCCGGCGGAGGATATTCCTCGATGCAGGCGCGACATACCCTGCGAAGGAGTCGCTGCGCAACAACGCCCAGAAGCGATGTCGAGGCAGAAGAAGGCTCCACGCCCATCTGATTGAGCCGGACAATGGCATCCGCGGCGTCGGCGGCCGTGACGGTGCAAATGATAAGTGGGCCGCGCAAGGCCGCGTCCGCAGCCGTCTGAGTCCCTTTCGTGCTGGTCAGTTCGTCAACCAGAACAATGTCCGCGTCCTGCCGGAGCGCTTCCAGAATCGCCTCGCTTTCGTCCAGCCCCCCTCGGGGGTCAATTCGGACCTGATGGCAAAAAGGAATGACCTGCCCGCCGTTCTCCTCGATGGAGACGATTTTTCTGTGTGCGGGGTCTGAGTATCGGGCGATGGCGCACAATGTGGTCGTCTTGCCGCTGCGAGGGGGGCCGACAAGAAGGAGAAGGCCTGACCGATGGGCGAGTATCTTCTTAAGCTCGGCAAGGGATTCCGGTGAAAAGCCGAGCTTATCGAGAGAAGAGAAATGGCTGCTCGCGCCGGAAACTCCCAGAGTAATACTCTCACCCCACACCGTCGGCAGGACGCTTACCCGGAAGAGTATTTCTCGTTTGAGAACACGGCAGCGGAAATGTCCGTTCTGGCATGTCCGGCTTTGGGAGAGGCTCAAGCCCGCAAGGGCCTTGAGGTGCGCGGTAATAGCTGCTTTGAGAATGTTGGGCGGAGAAGGCATCTCGCGGAGCTTCTCTCCCACCCTGAGTCGGATGCGAACGCGGTCCTCGACTGGCTCTATGTGCACAGCAGTAGCGTCTTGTTGTACGGCGGTGTTGAGGATGAGGCTGATGACATCGTCCATGTCCCGTTTTCCGGAAGGTCGAGAAGCGGGCGACGAACACGGGAGGCCTGTTCGGTTTGAGTTGTCCTGTTGATCTGTCAGCTGAGTCTTGCGAGACGGCTCGGCGGGGGATAGCGCCGGATAGTACCTCTCAATCGCAGCGAGGATGTCAGACCGGGCGGCGAGGTAGCCCTCCACTTCGCAGCCCGAGACAGCAGAGACGTGATTGATTGCCTCAGCGTCAGTTGGGTCTGCCATGGCGACAGTGAGGGAGTTGAGAATGCGAAACATGGGGAACAGAGAATAGCGCGACGCGACCTCCCGGGGCACGAGGTCAACTGACGTTGGGTCAGTGAAGCATGTGCCGAGGTCAACGTAGGCGACCCCCATTTTGTCCGCCAGGAGCCTGTAAACGTCGTTTTTGCTGGCAAATCCGAGCTTGGTAACGATGGTTTCTATTCCCGTGCCGGACGCAGCGGCGATGGGAAGGGCTTCTTCAAGTTGCTCGGCTGAGATTATTCCGAGGCGGACGAGCTCCGACCCAAGCTGGTTCTTATCTACCCCAGACACGTTTCCTCCGCCGCGGGGTGAATCTGTGATGCGCCATGGACCTGACCGTGAGATTTCCCGCGAGGGCCATCTGTCGAAACAGGGACATCACCCCCGACAGAAGATGCCGCCGTTGAATTGGTGGCGCGGAGCAAGTTGCGGGCCGAGCCCTTCGGAAAGCTCCTGTCCATGGCCGAACTGAGCCGGAAACAGGCGCTTGCGAAAACGGCTTGACCCAAGGACCCGGAAGGGCGAGGTCAGCCAATCGCCGGAAACCGGAGGCGCCGGTCCCCGCTGGTCTGATAATACCTTGAGGCGCAGGCCGTTAGACAATCCGAATGCCCCTTGACGCTCTCTCCGGATTGCGGAGGGCCTCCGAGAGGATGATTCGACCAGCTAAACGCTTTTGCGACCCCGCCTTCTGGCGGGGGGCGCGGGCGGGGATGAAAAGCACGGAAAGGAGCAATGCCCTCCTGCCCGTGCGAAATGCGGAGGCGACTCTCAGGTTGTCTCGGTAGGCTTTCTATGTCGGGGCGAGGGCAAGACGGAAGAGTCGAGTTTCATTTCCTTGAGCTTCAGGTAGAGGGTGCTTTCGGCTATGCCGAGGAGACGCGCTGCGTGTCTTCTGTTCCCGCCCGTCTCGTGGAGGGCGGCGATGATGCCTTCTCGCTCGAGCTCACGAAGGGACTTTGCCCCCGAGAAGGACGTATGAGGGGCTTCCCGGCGGGTGATCCGCACGGGAAGGTCATCAACGTCTATCACAGGAGACGAGCTCAGGGCAACGACCTGTTCGATGCAGTTCTCCAGTTCGCGAACATTCCCGGGCCAATCGTATTCGATTATCGCAGCCAGAGCGGCGTCGGTGATTGTCTGAGGAGTTTTTTTGCCAGCCCCGAAGGTCCGGATGAAATGCTGAACAAGGACGGGAATGTCTTCCTTGCGGTAGCGAAGCGGTGGGATGGTTATCGGGATGACGTTGAGGCGGTAGAAAAGGTCTTCTCGAAAGCCTCCTTTCTTCACCTGGGCCTCGAGGTCTCGCTGAGTCGCGGCGATGATTCTGGCGTCGAATTTGATGGTTCGGGTACTCCCGACGGGCTTCATTTCCCTCTCCTGAATCGCCCTCAGGAGCTTGGTTTGAATCTCGAGCGGAATTTCGGAAATTTCGTCGAGGAAAACCGTTCCCTTGCCAGCGACCTTGAACAATCCTTCCCTGTCCCTCATCGCGCCGGTGAAGGCGCCCCTCACGTGCCCGAAAAGCTCGCTTTCGATTATGTTCTCGTTGAGGATGTTGCAGTCAATGGGAATAAAAGGCTCTCTGGCGTTTGTGCCGCAGGCGTGGATTGCCCGGGCGACGAGTTCCTTGCCGGTTCCGCTCTCCCCCTGGATGAGAACCGTGCTGTCCACGTCGCCCAGCTTCAAAATAAGCTTGTAGATTTTTCGCATGCTGACCGAGACGCCGATAATCCCGTGGAAACCTTCGGTCTCCAGAAGGGCAGGCTCGGGAAGAACGGGTTGATTCCCCGACTTTCCCCTTGCGGCGTCCTTCAGGAGCATCATCATGTCGCGGGTGCTGAAAGGCTTGGTAATGTAGTGATAGGCGCCTTGCTTCATGGCGGCGACGGCCGATCGTATGGTCCCATAGGCCGTCATGATGATGACCTCTGTGCCAGGATAACTGCTCTTTATCTCTTTGAGGATGTCCGTCCCCTCTGCGTCGGGAAGACGAAGGTCGAGGAGGACAAGGTCAGGTTTCTGCTCGCTGAGGATGGCACGAGCTTCCTGGCCGCCGGATGCCACGAGGGGAACATAGCCTATGTTCGAGACGATCGCGGCACAGAGATTGCGAATCTCATCGTCGTCATCAACCACCAGCACGTAGATCGGAGACTCAACCATGGTTGTCCTCTGCGCGGTTTGTGCGTGTGATTTCAAAGGCAAATCGCCCACCTCTGTCGGATAGGCCTCACCCCGGTCCCGGTTGCGAACCGCCGCGGCCTCCGAGCGAAGTGTCGCTGCACGCGGGAGCCAAGCATCACGAACAATTGTATTGTTCCAGCCTATTGGCCCGAGAACCGGGGCAGGGGGTTCCGCAGTTGGATACACGGGCCCCCGCCAGCTTGTCGGCCAGCCGCGTTGGTACATGACTTTTTTTCTCGACCGGACAAGGGGGCACTGGCGAGCTCACCTGCTCGTGGGCAGACACATTCAGACTGACAGGCAAAATGGCGCAGTCTGGAGAAGTGTAGAACCTATTGGCAGGATTTATCGGATCAGAACCATATTATACGATGCCACAACACCTCCTCCCTGTCAAGAAGAGAATTTCACGAAATCGTCCGATCCACGCGAAGGAAGCACCCGACGTGACACAATAACGTGAGATGGACGACGGTCTCCGTGTGCTGGTGACCTGGTGACCTACCGGTCGGGATAGAAAGCCTCGGAATCGTTACTCATCATTCCGAGGAGCCTTTTCTTTTCGACCCAGGCGACGTGCCCATCGCAAAACGTAAGGTTCCCTCCGCCGCAGTGCTTGAGCAGAAGGTCGCTCACCTCAAGCTCGACGCCTCTGTGCCAGAAAGTGCCATCATTTATGGTCGCCTCGCTCTCGTCAACGAGCATGATGGTCGAAGAAGGGTGGTTGATGCTTGGGAGCTTTATGCCGATGCGATAGAGGTCGTGAGATGCCGGGACGTCGAGATAGAAATTCATGGTGTAGCTCAACCCGCGCTTTCTACCAATTGGACCCGCGGAGGGGCAGAGGTAGGGGTTCGTCGAGGGGTTGGAATACCATTCGTCTTTTCGCGGCTGCTGGGTTCCTGACCGGCCAAACAAGTATGGCCAGATAGTGCCGTCCTCGATGCGTATCCGCTGGCAGGCATTTGGGTCGGTCTGCGGAACCGAGATGACGTTTCCGCCTTTGACCCACTCGAAGTATGGGCTACTGCCGGTTCTCCCCGAAGTGGGAAAGTGCTCGTCGAAGTCGCCCGCATACATCATGAAAGCGGTCCCCAGCATTTTCATATTGGATATGCAAGTAGCCTGTCTTCCTTTCTCCTTGGCGGTTTGAATTGCCGGGAGGAGCAACGCAGCCAGGATAGCCACGATGGCGATGACCACTAAAAGCTCAATGAGCGTGAACCCTGTCAGTTTCTTCATGGCGAGCACTCCCTCCTCCCTGTGAAGTCGGCATCTCTCCGGTGCGAGAACGTTCCCGCTGAGACGCCCAATCGCTACCGGCTTGTACATGGGTAGTCGAGCGAAGTGACCTCCCCGAAAAAGCGCCCGGGGTCAGGACTCCCTCAATTCGCTGCCGAACCATTTGTACTCTTCCCGACACCGAGTGTCAAGAAGGAATCTGGGGAAGTGCGGGCGCGACAGCTCCACACGCCGCTTCGCACATCACGAAGGAACAGATTCAAAGCAAAAGTGTTATGTCGCGAACCTGCCTTCAAAGGGTAGAATTGGTTTGGCCAATTCGGAACTCAGGGACGTAACCGGTTGGTTTCCAGACCGTGGCCCAACCCCGCCTCGGACAAGATGCTGTTCAAGTCGGGTCGGCCCAGGCTTGGTGCATCGAGAAGAGATGCCGACCGTCAGGCCGAGAGCGCCACAGGGCAGCACTCTCAAATTTCTTGCTGGAAGGCTGCGAGAGAGTTATTGCACTGGCGGTCTGGACGAGTTTGGTTCGTCCGTTCGCCGTGAGGCGGCCGACGAGAGGCTTGCACGTTGTTAATGTCCGCGAACGGAGAAACTGCGATAAAGGAACGGAGGGCGCCATGGACAAAAGCACAAGCAGGATGCCGTCGGAGAACCGTGATCTTCGCGTGAGCAGAAGGGATTTCGTGAGGCTGGTCACTTCCGGGGCGGCGTGGATGCTTTTTTCGCGTTTCGCTTTGTCAGCCGAGCGCCTGGCAGGCACAGAGAGACCAAACTTCATATTCATCCTGATTGATGATCTGGGCTGGACGGACCTCGGATGCTACGGGAGCACGCTGTACGAGACACCGAACATTGACCGCCTTGCCTCGGAAGGAATGAAATTCACCGATGCTTACGCGGCCTGCCCGGTGTGTTCGCCGACGAGGGCGAGCATTATGACAGGGAAGTATCCCGCTCGTCTGCCCCTGACGAATTTCATCGCGGGGAAACGAACACGCGAGGGCTCACCCATTCTGCCAGCGGACTATTTGCTTTACGTGCCGACTGAGGAGGTTACCGTTGCGGAAGTTCTCAAGTCTGCTGGTTACGCGACCTGCCACGTCGGGAAATGGCATCTCGGTGGAGAGAAACAATACTGGCCGGAGAATCAGGGTTTCGACGTGAACATCGGCGGGACCGGCTCTGGCATGCCTCGCAGTTACTTCTGGCCGGGGTGGGATGGCAACCCTCCGGTGCGGGGTAACTTCGATGGCGAGTATCTTACCGACCGGTTGACGGAGGAAGCATGCAAGTTCATCGAGGGCTGTAGGCAAAAACCTTTCTTTTTGTACTTGAGCCATTACGCGGTGCATATTCCTATCCAGGCGAAGGCTGAGAAAATCGAGAAGTATCAGGCGAAGATTAGGTCCAGCCCTCCGGCGAAGGGGAAGCACGACAATCCTTATTATGCTGCAATGATTGAAAGCATTGACGATGGAGTTGGACGCGTTCTCGAGACCTTGCGGTATCTGAAAATAGACGACAGGACGGTCGTCATGTTCTTCTCTGACAACGGCGGACTCTCCGTGCCGGAGGGCAGACGCACCCCGGCCACGACGAACGCGCCCCTCCGAGCCGGAAAGGGATACCTCTACGAAGGGGGAATCCGCGAGCCTCTCATCGTCGGGTGGCCCGGTGTGGTGAAAGCGGGAAGCGAGTGCTCTACCCCCGTCGTGAGCACGGATTTCTTCCCGACTATTTGTGAGATGGCGGGGCTTGGTCTGCAAAGCGTTCAGACCCGGGGTCCGATTGACGGAGTGAGCATCGTGCCGCTCTTGAGAACTCCGCAAGCAAATTTAGACCGGGAGGCAATCTACTGGCACTACCCTCATTTTTCCAATCAGGGCGGCCGACCCGGAGCAGCCATCCGCGTCGGCGATTTCAAGCTCATCGAAGAGTACGAGTTCGGCGAGCTTGAGCTATACAACCTCAGAGAAGACATCGGCGAGACGACAAACCTCGCCGACAAAATGCCCGAGAGGACGCAACAGTTGCACAGGATGCTCCGCCGCTGGCGCAAGGACGTCAACGCCAACATGCCCCTCCCCAACCCCAACTACTCGCCCCAGTGAAAAAAGTGGTTGGCAGGGCAGGCCTCGCCGCTCACCCCTGATGTGCGGCTCCCTCCCCCGAGCCTCCGTGATTCCCCGGCGCGAGGGTCAGCCTGGGACCACGGGCCTTGCAAGCCGCGCCAGCCACCGGAGGCGGGCACAAGGCCCCCCCCACCGGCCCACGGGCGCGCCCGCGTGGGTGCTCAGCCCAGCCGAAGACACCTGCACCGGCTGGACCGGTGCCGAGACTAACGCCCTTGTTCTCGCACTTCTGAGGGTGGTACGGCGGACTTGTCGACAGTTGGCAAGGCCGGAACTCGTCCACAGGCAGGCCGCCGAGGGGTTACGGCAGCCACGTTGTGCGGAGCTGTACTGTGTCCTCCGTGCAATGCTCCTTAAGCACAGGGAAAGGGTCACTGTATCACAAGGTGCGCAGGGCGGAGATGATTTGCTCGCTTTCCGCAAGGGCCGTGAGAGCGAGTGATGGCAGGTTGGAGATGGCGTCGTCGTAATCCGCTGCACGGCGCTTTCTCCGAAGTCGGTTTCCGTTCTGGCCTATCTTCCTGCACAGCGGCTCAGAGCGGCTCTGGAACTTATTCCAAACGTAAGGGTGGGCCTCTCCGGTGGACGGGATTTCACGGTCTCCGCCGTCGCGCAATTGGTTGCGCGCCTTGCAGAAGGCCGCGTAGTAAGCACGGCTAACGGCCGATCGCATCCTTGCTTCGCGGGTGGACGGGGTGGTCGCCCTCCCAGCCAGCTCCTGTGCGAGGTTCAAGTACTCTGCCCAATCGAACGTCATAAGAACTCCAAGTCAATGCAGAGCTTCCCCTTGGCCCGAGGCAAGGCGTCTAACCACCACTGTTCATCGAGCCGTTCCAGCTTTGCGAGCGCCTGTCCGGGCGGTAGTTCTGTGCCGATGAGGGCGTACAGCTCCCGATCGTCGGGAGCCTCGGGATCGGAAACGACTTCCAGAAATGCTGGAGCATACCACCCGAAGTGTCGTTCGATGTGGATGCGGGCTTCGAACAGCAGAGGAATTAGAAAGGAATTAGACTGGAGAAAAGAGGACACTTCCTCGGGCCTTCTGAGAGCGTACACCCGTTCGACCAACTCGGACATGTCCGTAACGGAAAGGGCAGTGGAGGTACCGCGCTGGCGCCATCCTGCAAGAAGGGCCTGGACTCCACGAAGCTCTACCACTTCGACGCCGATATGTGGGGTCAAGTCTCGGTCGCGCGCTGATAGTGGAGGCTTCGCCAGCCGTGCCGGCGTACCTGAAACGCAAGGGAAAGGCAAGCGCAAAAGCGTTGCCGGGTAGTCAGCGCACGCGAGAAAAACGGGCATTTACTGCTTCACCTCCTCGAACGTCTCTCTCAACCGGTCGGTGATGCACGCCTCGAAGGCCTGTTCAAGTCGGCGATGCGCAACCTCGAGCCAGTCGAATGTCTGCTCGAACGGGAGTTGGCCCGGCTGTGCTACGAAGTAGTCGAGGTCCAGTAGCAACGCGACCGCATCGGGCCTTTGAGGCGCCGTGCTCGCAGCTTGCACCCTGAGTATGTCACGAGCGTTCTCATGGGCGAATTCGATTGCGATGATGAACGAGGAGAAATCCTGCGACAAGTCGGGCCCTGTGAAGGGACGGAATCGGAGGTATTGCTGCAGTTCTGTGCGGGGCCCGGGGAACTCAACGCGATTTATGTATCGCAAGCCCAGCCGATGCAAGGCGCTCGGGCTGGCGACCTCACGATACGCGGCCAAAGCACGAGCTATCACAGGTGCGAACTCCTCCCACCCGGGGTACGGCTTTAGTTGGTTGACCGCCAGGAGGTTCTGGCCTACCTGTACGACAGCCTTCTCGTCGGGGCGCAGGAACTGAGTTAGGTCGGTCATTGAAAGCTGGGCCACGGGAGCTTCTACCGCGGCAGCGGGTGCGAGCTCGACTCGCTTGGCCTGCCGTCTGATAGGAAAGGCCTCGCGGATTCTTTCGTACAGAAGGCCCGGGATTGTGAGGTCCCAAGGGCTGCTTGGGTCAAAGCGGAACTCGCAAGCGGCTTCAATGATGGGCGGGTTGGTATACTTCTTAGCCATTGACCACGCTGACCTCCTGGAGACTACGAGCAAACCATGATCGTCATAGTGCTAAAGATAGCGTCTTGAACGGTAAGAATCAAGGGGATTCGGCGGCAGGGAACCGGGGTTTGACATGGGGCGGCGGCATGAATATCCTATCGGGCCGGGGTTTGACGCCCTACAGAATCTGAGGGGTGGAGCTCCGGCACCTGGACAGGAACCCACGACGGAGAGGGGACGTATATAATTTGGCTCTCGGGAGAGGTTGCCGGGAAGTGTTTTTCGGAACTCAGGTTTTCAGCTGAAACCAGAGAAGGAAGGGAAGATATGCATCTGGACATCAAGCGGATTGGAGAGAAGGTCAGGGAAGAGAGCAGTTTTGTGCAGAGGGTGACTGACGAGATTGGGAAGGTCATCGTCGGGCAGAAGTACATCGTGGAGCGGCTGCTTTTGGGGATGCTGGCAAACGGGCACATTCTAATCGAGGGCGTGCCCGGTCTGGCGAAGACGATGGCGGTGACGACGCTGGCTCGGACGCTCCGGATGAAGTTTCAGCGGATACAGTTCACGCCGGACCTCCTTCCTGCGGACCTCATCGGGACGCTGATCTACAATCCGAGGAGCGGCGATTTCACGGTCAAGAAAGGGCCGGTTTTCGCGAATGTCATTCTCGCGGACGAAATCAACCGTGCGCCCGCGAAGGTGCAGAGCGCGCTCTTGGAGGCGATGCAGGAGAAGCAGGTGACGATAGGCGAGCAGACTTTCCCGCTTGATAAACCGTTCCTCGTTCTGGCGACGCAAAATCCGATCGAGCAGGAGGGGACATATCCGCTGCCGGAGGCGCAGGTGGACAGGTTCATGCTGAAGCTGAAAATTACTTACCCGAACCGCAGCGAGGAGCTTCAGATTCTGGACCGAATGGCTTTCACGGAAAAGCTGATTGAGGTCGAGCCGGTTGTGTCGCCGGAAGAGATCGTCCGGGCGAGGACTGTGGTGGATGAAATCTACATTGACGACAAGATTAAAGAATACATCGTGGACATCGTTTTTGCGACGAGGGAACCGAAGAAGTATGGGCTGGAGCTCGAGCAGTACATCGAGTACGGGGCTTCGCCGAGGGCGACGCTTTATCTGACGGTGCTGGCGAAGGCTTATGCGTTTACTCAGGGGAGGGGCTATGTGACGCCGCAGGACGTGAAGTCAATCGGAATGGACGTCCTCAGGCACCGAGTCATTATTTCCTACGAGGCGGAAGCGGAGGACAAGACCTCGGAGGACATCGTTCAGAAAGTCTTCGACGAGATTCAGGTGCCGTGAGGGGGAACCGCAGATGAACGCAGATACACGCAGATAACTACCTATCTTCACCGAGACATGATTCCCAAGGAAATCCTCAAAAAGGTTCGGCAGATTCAGATTACGACGCGGCACATGGTGAACGACGTGCTGGCGGGCGATTACCGGAGCGCCTTTCGTGGTCGAGGAATGGAGTTCGAAGAGGTGCGCGAATATCAGCCCGGCGATGAAGTGCGAAGCATTGACTGGAACGTTACTGCGAGGATGGGGCGGCCGTACGTGAAACGGTATGTCGAGGAGAGGGAGCTGACCGTGATGCTTTTGGTGGACATGAGCTCGTCGGGGAAGTTCGGGACGGCGGACCGACTCAAGCGAGAAGTTACGGCGGAATTGTGCGCGGTGTTAGCATTCTCGGCGATAACGCATAATGACAAAGTGGGAGTGATTCTGTTCACGGACGCCATCGAGAAGTTCATTCCGCCGAAGAAAGGGCCGCGGCACGTCCTGCGGGTCATCCGTGAATTGCTTTACCATGAACCGAAAGGCTCGGGGACGAATATCGCGCTGGCTCTGGAATATCTCAACAAAATCACTCGTCGGAAGGCTGTTGTCTTCTTAGTGTCCGATTTTCTGAGCGAAGGATACGAGCGAGACCTGCGGCTTTCGAGCAAGCGCCACGACCTCATCCCGATAACAATTACAGACCCGCGAGAGATGGCGTTCCCGAAGATTGGGTTGATCGAGCTGGAGGATGCGGAGACAGGTGAGCGGATTGTGGTAGATTTTCGGAGTCTTCGGTCGAGATCGGAGTATGCCAGCCAGGCCGAAAAGGATTTCCGGTCGAGGAAGGAGTTGTTCCGCTCGATGGGGATTGACTCGATTGACGTGGTTACGGACAAACCCTACGTTCACGAAATTCTGAAATACTTCCGAATGAGGGAAAGAAGGCTATGAGTGAGAAACTCGATTTCCGTTTGCCCGACGAGGTTTCGCGTCCACCGCATCCGAGAATGGGGCGCGGGCAGAATGCGTTTCTTCTGTTTTTGATTCTGGTGGCCGTAGTTGGCTTCGGAGTCGTGACGCTTCGGCGGGGTGCGGCGCCGACGGCACGGCGCGGAGCTTCTGACTTACAGCGGGAGAGAGAGCTTGCGGCGAAATTGCAGGACAGGGGGCTGAAGCTCAGCGCCGCGGAACTCTGGTTGAAGTATCTGGCGACGGCAAAGCTCGACCCCAAAGACGAAGCCACGACGTATTATCAGGTGGGGAAGCTTTACCAGGAAGCGGGCGATTTTGAGCAGGCGCTGGTGAACTACTATCGCTCGGAGGCCGCCGCAAAGCTCGACGATTTGCAGCTTGAGATGAGCCGCCGGAAGAGGGAGTGCTTCCGCCGCTTAGGGAACATCGCGGGGTTGAACCGTGAGCTGGAGTCCATGACGTCCCTGCCCTCGTCGGAGGGGCCAAAGGAGACTGGCGGAGAGGTCGTCGCGGAAATCGGCCCGGAAAAAATCACGATGGAGGACCTCAATCGAAGAATTGACCGACTCGTGGACATCCAACTGAAGCAGTTCTCGGCGTACATGACGCAGGACGAGCTCAACAAACAGAAGGAGAGGCTCGTTGACCAATTCCAGAGCAAGGAGGCGAAATTCCGGGTGCTGGAGGAAATCGTCGCAAAGGAAGTTCTTCTGAGGGAGGCAATCAGGCGGGGTCTGGACAAGAAGCAGGAGAACGAAGAGGCGATTGAGGAGTTGCGCGCCAGTGTTCTGGCGAACAAGGTGCTTGACGCGGAGACCGCAGAAAAAATCAATATAACAGAATCGGATTTGAGGGATTACTACGAGGCGCACAAAGGCGAATTTCGGGAGAAGGCCGCCGTCGAGATAAGCCAAATAGCGACGGAGAAAGAGGAGGACGCCGAAAACGTGCTTCAGAAGTTGAAGGAAGGGAAGAGCTTCGAGGAGTGCGCGAAAGAGTTTTCCGTTGACCAGGGCACGAAGGAGAATGGGGGAAAAGTCGAAGGAGCAATTGAGAAGGGCGGAGCCATTCCGGGAATCGGTGGGAACGTTGACGTGCATGCGCACCTGTTCGGATTGAAAGAGAACGAGGTTAGCCCGAAGCCGGTCAAAGTCGGTGAGAAGTTCTACGTATTCAAAGTGAGGAAGTCACTCCCTGAGAGGACGAAGCCCTTCGAGGAGGTGCGGGCTGAGGTCGAAAAAATGAAGACGCGAGACAAAATCCGGGAAGTGCAAGATGCGTTGATTCAGAAGCTTCACGCTGAGCACAACGTCATCATTCACAGGTCGAAGTTTGTCCCGGAGAAACCAGAGGGACAAGAAAGCCCGAAGGATGAGAAGAAAGGAGCGGTTGTGCCCTCGCCGGGAACGATATGAGCAAGCTATTGCGAACGTCGGCAATTCTCTTGTCGGTTATTCTGCTCCTCGCCGGATGTCGGCGAGAGAAGGCCGCCGAGAAGCGCGCTGACAAATTCGAACTCGTTAAGCCGTTCACGGAGGTTGGTGCTCCAGTAACCGTGAGGGTAAAGGTCTCCAAAAAGGAGATTACCATTGCCGATTTTCTGAAAGTCGTCGTCGAGGTCGAAGCCGGGAGGGGATGCCAGGCGGCGTTGCCGGAGCTGAAGGAGCTCGATTTTGGCCAGTTCCTCGTTAAGGACCATTATCGTCTTCCGCCGGTGCAGGGGAAAGGCGGCTCGCACACTGACAGCGTCGAGTTCACCCTTGAGCCGCAGCTTTCCGGCGAATACACGACCGGCGCTTTCAAGGTTCAATACGTCGTTGAGGGCGACCCGCCCGATAGCGAGGGGAAATTGCCTACGCACGAGATAAAGACCGAGCCAATAACGGTGACGGTGAAGTCGCTGGGGGCGAAAGACCTTGCGAGCGCGAAGCTAAGGGACATCAAACCGCCGGTTGCGCTCAGCGAGCCGCGCAGAGGTCTGATGTTGCTTATCATGGTGGCGGGCTCTGTGGTGCTTGTGGGCGCCGGACTCGTCCTGTTCCTCTTGCTCCGGAAGAAGAAGTTGCCGCCGGAAAAAAGGGTCCCTCCGCACATTCTGGCGTTTGAAGAGCTCAGAAGGTTGCGCGAGATGAACCTCATCGAGCAGGGGAGAATCAAGGAGTTTTACATCGCCATCACGAACATCGTGCGATTTTACATCGAGCGCCGGTTCGGCATCCGCGCTCCGGAGCAGACGACGGAGGAATTCTTGGAAGCGGTTTCGAGGGACCACGTGTTCGACACTCCGACGAGAAGCACGCTCAAGCAATTTCTCTCCCATTGCGACATGGTGAAGTTCGCCAAATATCAGCCGGAGATTACCGAAATTCAGAAGGCTTTCGACATAACACGCGATTTCATCGAGCAGACCAAGCCGGAGGAAAAGAAGTAGTGCGCTTTCTGCGATGGTTTGTGAAAACGTTGATAGCGGCGCTGATTGTTCTGGTGCCGTTTGGTATCGTGGCTTACTTCACCGGCCTCCAGGTTAGTCGGACGTCGGCAATCGTCGCGATTTGCCTGTTCGGAGTGCTCGTTCCGGTTCTGGCCGTGAGCTTCTCGCGCGAGAGAGCCGCGGCGGTAAGGTTTTCGTCCGTGTCGAACGTAAAGAAAGTCCGACCGACCCGCCGTTACCGCCTCCGCCCTCTGCCCCGCCTTCTTAGAGTCGCTGCAATAACGTGTCTTCTTGTGGCTTTTGCGATGCCCCGGAAAGGCGACGAGACGACGGTTGTTTCCACCAGCGGGATTGCGATACAGATGGTGGTTGACCACTCCGGCAGCATGCGGCAGGAGGTGAAGTATCAGGGGGAGTCCATGAGCCGCTTAGGCGCCGTCAAGACGGTCTTCAAGGATTTCGTGCTCGGCAAGGGCGAACTCAAGGGGCGAAAGAGCGACATGATTGGGCTGACTTCGTTCTCGGCATTCGTCGAGGATAACTGCCCGTTGACCCTCGATCACGACAATCTCATCAATTTCGTTGATGCGATTGATTTTGCGGCTCCCTACGAAGATGGCACGGCGATCGGCGACGCGATATACCATGCAGCCTTGAGCCTGATAACCGTGGAGGGACTTCTCAAAGAGGCGGGCCGGGAAGAGAAAGAGTATTCGATAAAGTCGAAGGTGATGATTCTTCTCACCGACGGTGAAAACAATACGGGCGAGAAAACGCCGGCCGAGGCAGCTCGGTTCGCAGAGCAAAGCGGAATAAAAGTCCATACGATTCTGATTTCGTCCGGCGGCTATCGGGTCGTTGACGACGTTCTTTTCGGCAAGATACAGCTTCCGTTTGGGGACCTCGGGCACGAGCAGGCAGTGCAGGACATGAAGGAAGTTGCGAGTATCACCGGCGGGATGTTCGAGGAAGCAACCAGCGGAGAGTCTCTCGAGAACGTCTATCGAACGATTGACAAGCTTGAGAGGACCGAATTCAAGCAGAAATTTCTTCGCTACCACGAGCGGTTTCAATATCCGGTGCTTGCGGCACTTTCGTTTCTGATTTTGGAGGTCGTCTCAGGAGCGACGTGGCTGAGAAGGGTGCCCTGACGGAAAATCGTGCGGAAGCGTCGAGGGATTGAGCCGGAGTCTGCTCAGCGGAGCAGTCGGAAGAAACTGAGAAGGAACTCGGAGGAAAGCTAAATGATCGCCCTCGAGCAGTTCAGGTTTGGCGATCTTCGCTGGCTGTGGCTGATTTTTCTGGTTCCGGCGATGGGACTGCTATACGCATACGCCTTCTATCAGAAAGGTCGAGCATTGCGGGCCTTCGCGTCGCTCTCGACGTTGAAGTTCCTGTCGTCTTCGGTGAGCCGCACGAAGCAGGTTGTCAAGGCCGGGCTTATTTTGCTCTCCGTGGTTTTTCTGGTGCTGACGATGATGCGCCCATGGGGCGACCCTCGTCAGGAAACCGTGCGCAAGAAAGGGCGAGACGTCGTCTTCTTGCTTGACGTGTCAAAGAGCATGCTTGCTCAGGACCTCAAGCCCAATCGCCTCGAGAGAGCAAAGATAGCGATTCAGGACGTCCTGAAGATTATGAAAGGAGACCGGGTGGGGCTTGTCATCTTCGCCGGAAACAATGCCCTGAAATGCCCGCTGACGCACGACTACGACTTCTTTTTGACCATCCTGGATAAGGTTTCGCTCGATGACGTGAGCCGCGGCGGAACCAACGTCGGCGACGCTGTAAGGACGGCGACCCGGAGGGTGTTCGGAGAGAAGGAGGGCAAATTTCGGGACATCATCCTGATTACCGACGGCGAAGACCACGGTTCCATGCCGGAGAAAGCCGCGGAGGAAGCTGCGCGGCATGGCATTCGCATCCACACCGTTGGATTGGGAAGTCCAGACGGGACTCGCATTCCGGCTCTGGGGCGCGGGGGGCGATATATCCAGTACAATAGTCAAGACGTCCGCTCGAGGCTCGACGAGAAGTTGCTCCGTGAAATCGCTGCGGCGACGCTCGGGACGTATATTCCAGTGCAGACAGGGACGATGGATTTAGGGGAGTTGTATCAGCGCGTGATTGCGACAGCGGAAAAAAGGGAGGAACAATCGCGACGGGCGACGGTCTGGAGCGAGTGGTATCAGTCGTTCCTTCTCGTGGCGCTTGGGCTTTTACTCATAGAGACCATGATAGGTGAAAGGCGAAGGGCAACGGAATCGCGGGAGTAGGGGAGGCCAACTGGAGAAGTCGGTTTCGGTCCCGGCGCCAGCCGTTGTGAGAGCATGGACGAAAACGAAAGAGCCGTTCAGGAGAGGATTTTCGACGAGATGAGAAGATTTTTTGCAGTTTGGAGCATTGCGATTCTTTCTATCTCGACGGCCACGATGGGCGAGGCGAGTGAGCGCCCGTCCGAGCTGGTCGCGAACGGAAACCGCCTCTACGCCGAGAAGAAGTTCGATAAGGCGGAGCTGTTCTACAAGGATGCGCAGAAGTCTCTTCCCGAGTCGCCGGAGATAAATTTCAACCTGGGAGACGTGGCATACCGAAAGGGCGAACACGACGCTGCCGAAGAGCATTACAACAAAGTCACGGAATCGGCGGATGCCGGCAGGGAGCTTCGGAAAAAGGCCCTCTACAATCTGGGCAACTGCGCATTCATGAGAGGGGAGAAGCTTCTCGATTCGGATTTGCAGAAGGCGCTGGATAGCTACAGGCTGAGTATTCTGCGCTACCAGGACGTCATCGTTAGAGACGAATACGGCGAGGCGTCAAGCAGTGGAGAGAGCTACAGGCCCGACGAGGACGCGAAGTTCAATATCGAGGTGGCCCGACTCCGAATCAAGGATATTCTCGATAAGCTAAAGGAGCAGGAAGAGAAGAGAAAAGAGCAGCAGAAACAGCAGGAAGAGTTCATCAAGAAGCTCAAGGAAGCAATCGAGAAGGAACAGCAAATCGTCACCGAGACGGGCGAGGCGGAAAACCGGAAGCGGCAGGGAGAAGACATTTCGGAACCCACGAAGGATGTTAGGAAGAAACAGGCTGATAACAAAGAGACGACGAACGAGCTTGCACGGCAGCTCCAGCAACAGATAGAAGCCGCGAAAAGCAGCGCTGCCGGCGGCCAACAACCCTCTCCGGTGGACGAGAACGTCCTCGGTGCGCAGAACTCTCTCGAGGAAGCGGAAATCGAAGAAGGGACGGCGCTCCAGCACCTCGACAATCAAGCCCTGCCGGAAGCCAAAGGGAGGGAGGAAGCCGCCCTTAAGAAACTGCAAGAAGCGCTCGGCAAGCTGACCAAGCCGCAGCAGTCTCAGCCGCAGCAAGGTGAGCAGCAACAAACCGGTGAACAGCAGAAATCCGAACAACAAGCCTCCGAGCAAAAGAAGCAAGACCAATCCAGGAAAGACGAGAAGAAAAAAGACGACACGGGCAAGAAGATGACGCCTGAGCAGGCACAAGAGGAACTCGCAAAGGAGAGGAAGCAGGCCACACAGAACAGAAAAGAGAATCTTGAGGAGTTTCTCCGCCGCCGTCCCGATTATCGTCAGCCCAGAAGGGAATATGAGCCAGTTGATAAGGACTGGTGAGAAAAGGTCGCATTTGGCATCCGGAACCGCTTTTCACACCGAGCTGAAGAGAGCGGCGAAACATCTCCTTGCGTTCTTGGTGCTCGTTCGGGCACAGGTCGCCGGGGCTGTCACCGTTCAGGCACAGCTTGAGCGAGGCCAGATCGAGGTGGGAGATTCCGTCGAGATGCAGGTCGTTGCGTCGGGGTCGAGGGGAGGTGCAATCTCGGCGGACACGCCTCGGGTTGACGGGCTGGATATACGGCGGTCCGGGTCTGGAATGCGGTTCGTGAATGGCCAACGAAGCGATGTCCTGAATTACTCGATAACGGCGTCCCGGGAGGGAAGATTCGTCATCCCGCCGATTTCGGTGCGGGCCGACGGACAAATTCTCAGGACAAACGCCCAGGCTCTCGTGGTTCGCAAGGCTCCGGAAAGTGCTCTTATGCGGCTGATGGCGTCTGCGTCAAAAAGAGAGTGTTACGTTCTTGAGGCAGTGGACGTAACGTTCAAGTGGTACATTTCATCGGACGTCGCGCGATACGAGTTGAACATTCCTCTGCTCGACGAGAAAGATTCGATGTCGCTGAAGGTTTTGCCGGCGGCGTCTCCGACTGACGAGATCGTCGCTAACAGGTATGGGCTGCGGGCGCGAGTCTCTACCGAGGCGCTCGAGGGAGTGGAGTATTCCGTGCGCTCGTTGACCTTCCGCATATACCCTCCGCAGCCGGGAGGGCAGACAATTGCCAGGGCGACGGTAACGGCGTATGTCCGCAGCGGGTACAAGACGGAGACTGACTTCTTCGGTCTTTCGCAAAGAGTGCCTGATTACAAGAGGATGTTTGCCGGTTCTGAACCAATCCAGTTGGTGGTCAAGGACCTCCCCGCCGAGGGCAAGCCCGCGCAGTTCACGGGAGCAGTCGGAAAATGCTCGATTTCCGTCGAGACCGCCGACACGCAGGTGAAAGTGGGCGACCCAATCCTCCTTAAGATAATCGTGTCCGGAACGGGCCTGCTGGAGAAGGTCAAGAGGCCGCTTCTTTCTGAAGACGCTGAGTTTTCAAAGGGTTTTTCGATAAACGAAAGCCTTGCTCCGGGTGATATATCCGGCGATAGAGTAACATTCGAGCAAACCATTCGGGCCAAATCGCAAGACATTAAAGAGATACCAAGCGTGTCATTCGCCTATTTCAACCCGGAGCGAGGCGCATACGAGGTCGCACGGAGCAAGCCGATTCCCGTGAAGGTTCTTCCCACGACTCAGGTGACCGCTGAGGACGTGGTCACGTTCGGTCCTGCGGCCGCTGAGGCCGGGACGACTCTCCTCGAAGAACAGCCCGGCGGCATCCTCGCCAATTACTACCATCTCGACGCTCTTCGCAACCAGGCGGCGAGATGGCATCTACTCTCGCTGCTTGGGTTGCCGCCGGTTGCCTACTTTGCGGTTTTCGTATTCGTGAGCCGTCGGAGAAGATTCGCCGGAGACTCCGCCCTGGCGAGGTCGAGGTCGGCGAGAAAAATGCTCAGAAGGAACATGGCGGAGACTCGCAGGAACCTCCACGGCGATGGCCGGGAGTTCTGCGAGTCTCTCGCCAAAGCTATAAGCCGTTTCGCCTCCGACAAGCTCAACCTGGGAGCGGGAGAAATCACTGCGCGAGATATGGAGATGCTCGCCCGGGAGAATCAAATTGACGGGGAGCTCTCCCGCGCTATCGGGGAAATTCTGACCCAATGCGATGCGGGAAGATTCGCTCCGTCGGCTCAAACTGCTGCCGACCGAAAAGAGCTTTTGCGGCGAGCAGAGGAAGTGACCAGAAAGCTCGAGAGGACGCTATGAGACGTGTTTGGTGTGTGCTGGTTCTCATTAGCTTGACATCCTTAGCGCAATCCGCACTCGCCTCGGAGCCTGCGGAATCTCTTTTCCTGAGAGCAAACGGTCTGTTCCAGGAAGGGATCAATTCGCGCAACCCTGAGAGAGCTGAGAAAATACGGCGGGCGGCTCTGCTTTACGAGCAGCTCGTCAATGAGAAGGGAGTCCGCAACGGATACCTCTACTACAACCTCGGCAACTGCTACTTTCACCTCGGGCAGGTCGGCAAAGCTATTCTGAATTACTGTCGAGCAGAAAAGCTGATCCCGAATTACTCGGACCTGAAACAGAACGTGAAGTCGGCCCTCTCGCGACGAAAAGACAGAATCGAGAGGAGTCAGATACGGTCCATCGCGCATACAGTTTTTTTCTGGCACAATCTGATGAGTCTACCCGCGAAAATCACGCTTTTCTCGTTGCTGTTCTCAATGATCTGGATAATCCTTCTTGTGAAGCTGTTCCTGAAAAAAGCGATTGTGAAGTGGGCTTTTGCCGTCTGCGTTTTTTTTACGGGCGTCTTCGGTGTTTCGGCAGCCCTCGACGCCTACGGCGAGAAGTCCCTCCGCTTCGGTGTTATTCTCTCGGAAGCCACCACGCCGCGGAAAGGGCCGGGCGAGAGCTACGCCGAAACCTTCAAGGAACCGCTCCACGAGGGGACGGAGTTTCGGCTGAGGGATGTGCAAGGGGAGTGGTTTTTGGTCGAGCTCGACAACGGCGCGCTGTGCTGGGTGATTTCAAAACACGTCGAGTTGATTTGAGCTTCTGTGAAATTGGCAAAGACGGAGCAGCTCCCGGCGAAATCTTCCGGCGCCGTACGAACATGGCACGGACGTTGCTCTCCCAATCCCAAATAGATGACGCGCTTTTTCACCCGTCAACGCACGTATGGTGAAAACACGGTCTTTGCGGCGCGAAAAAGCGCTTTTCGTGAATTTCGTCGAACCTGTTTGGTCGAATTGTACGTATATAGCGATAGAAAGAGAGCGAATTTCCGCGCTCGGGCGTCGTCGAAAGAGGAGAGTGAAAAAAATTCTTTTTTCCTCTTGCCAAGCCCTATGGGGCGTGTTAGTATTACGATAAATTCTATGCCTCACCAGGCCAGAGAAGCGAAGATTGTAGAGAAGCCTGCAATTGTAATGTCCGCAATGGATTTACAGATACAATCGTAGTACGGGGAATCGGGGCAGGACATCTTTTGCTAACAGGAACTGCTTATCTCGTTCTCATGAACGGAGGGCAAAAGGCAGGTGACTCGGATCAAGACTCTGGCATACTCCGGCATCTCCGTGGTCGTGAGTTCCGTCTTCTTGAGTTCCAGCGCGGGCCAGATTATGCCCGGCGGTGCCAGCGGTCCGGTGTGGGTGCGTCCACGGAAGAACGACGTACAGGTGCAGATGTCGAGCGGTGGAAAGCTCGAGAACATCGGAACGCTCACTCAGGAGGCCATCGTTCAGGTCGTTCGAGAGGACCGTGGTTGGTATCAAATACGGTTCACTCGGGACTGCGCGGAGTTCGTTGGCTGGGTTCTGAAGGAGGAAGTTGTCGTCGAGGGAACCCCGCCGAGCCCGCCTGCGCGTCATCCCAAGCCAGACGCGGCGCCAAACGCGGATGCCCAGAAAAGGGAGGTCCCCGCAGAAAAGAGGCTGTCGCTCCAGGAGACGAACGATAAACTGAGCGAGCTTGTCCAGATTCCGATTGGCGCATCGCCCGTCTGGAAGAAGCAGTACAACCTCAGCCGTCTAAAGTCCCAGCGGAACGAGAGCGGCAGCACGAGCATGCAGCTTTTCGGCGCCCAAAAAGCGAAGATGGACGTTCTGTACCTCTTCGACCCGGACGAGGTTATCGAAGTCTTCGTCGAGGACAAAATTCGCGACCTTAAGAAGTTCCAGAAGGAAAGCCATCCCGATTTCGCCCGGATCATAGATTGCTACATCAGGGCTCTCCAAGCCTACGTCGAAGGAAAGTTGCCCGATCTGAAGAGACTCGTCCAGCAGGCCGAAAGGTCCTGGAGGACGATTCCCGGCCTTGTGGTCGGATTTTGACGGTTTTCCCGATGGGGACTGCTCGATGCGCCTTCCGGTCGGGCAAAGCTCAGGCGACACGCCGAGCATCCATTCTCCCCGAGTCAACTGAGCCATAGCTCAATCATAACGGGTTAGGGCGCGGGACATCGGGTTCGGGTCAGCCCACGAACACAACGAGTATCCCGCAGACCGAAGTTCAGTCAATATCGTGTTAGATTTTGCAGATGAAGAGGCTTGTTTCTTTTCGTTCGTGGAGGAATGAGCCTTTGGAACATCCGTATGATCTGCCGAAAACCGATTTGCCCGGAGAAGCGAAGAGAACCGGTAAATGCATCATGCGTGAAAGGGGGCTGTGAGATGAAGATGAGGCGATATGTTTGGGTAGGCGCGTTCCTCATTGCCTGGCTCCCCATAACCGGCAGATGGACCGCGGCCGAAGAGGCAAAAGACAAGAAGAACGAGGGGGCAAAGGACGCGAAAGCCGGGGAGGCAAAGGAGAAAAAGGAGATTGTCAAGCCCGTCAGAAACAACGTGTGCGTTCGGAGTTCCTACGGAGTCCTGATAGGTGTTGTGGACAAAGACGCTGAGGTGGAGGTTCTCCTTAAGTCCGGCGACTGGTGCAAGGTCCAATATACGAAAGACGGCAACCGCTTCGTCGGATGGGTTCTGAAAGAAGACCTCGCCCTGACGGACACTCCGCCGCCGGACAAGGGGACAAAAGACGAGCCGAAAATCCTCTCCGCCCAGGAAACAAGCGAGCAGCTTCGGAAGTTGGTTCGCGTTTACGTCGAGTACAAAAGTTCGAGAGGAGAAAGCTGGAATCCTGACACCTCCGTCGGAGTCAACCCCACCCGAACCGGCGACGTCCAGATGGTTCTCAAGTTCGACGATAAGGGAACACCCGCGAAGCTTGTTGTCCTGACGCGCTTCCGCAGGGACCACGTCATTCAGCTTTTCGTTGAGAAACGAATCGTCGAGCTGAAGGGATTTCGGAACGTCGCGGACCCCGTTTTCGACCGGGTAATTGACTCCTACATTCGAGCGCTTGAGGCCTACAACGACGGAAAAATCCCCGATTTCAAGCGCCTGGTCGAAAGCGCCGAGAGGTTCTGGGAGGCCATCGAGGGCCAGGCGGAGTGAGAACCGCTGCCGGGTTTGGCATGTTTACCCGGCTTGAAGGCCGGGGCGCTGGATTGTGAGCGAGCTCCCGGCGAGGGTCCAAGCTCCTCAGAAACGCAAGATGTCCTCCCTTTCGGATGCCCGGGAGGCGTAGCCCCAAAGACCGAGGGGTCAGGGGTCCGGCAAGAGCGGCGTGAGGGGAAACTGGTCGTGCCTGAAATGCTACGCACCGTCCCCGCGCTGAGTCGTCGTCGTGCTGACCAATGGGGAATGTAACGGGCGCTTCTTCTTCCGGTCGAGCATTGCTTTCAGGAACTGCCCTGTATAGGATTCGGGGACACGCGCGACTTCTTCCGGCGTGCCGTGAGCCACGACTTTCCCCCCTTCATCGCCTCCCTCAGGACCGAGGTCTATGACGTAGTCTGCCGTCTTGATTACGTCGAGGTTGTGCTCGATAACCACCGCTGTATTCCCCTGGTCAACTAAGCTCCGGAGGACCTTCAGGAGCTTGCGAACGTCGTCGAAGTGCAGCCCGGTCGTCGGCTCGTCGAGAAGATAGAGCGTCTGCCCGGTCTGCCTGCGAGAAAGCTCCGCGGCGAGCTTGATGCGCTGAGCTTCGCCGCCGGAGAGGGTGGTAGCGGGTTGGCCGAGCTTGATGTAGCCGAGGCCGACGTCATACAGGGTTTGAAGCTTCGACTTGAGCCTGGGGACGTTCCGGAAGAAATTGAGAGCCTCCTCGACGCTCATGTCGAGGACCTCGTAGATGTTCTTTCCCTTGTACCTTATGGTCAGGGTTTCACGGTTGTACCGCTTCCCGTTGCAGACCTCGCATTCGACGTAAACGTCGGGCAAGAAATGCATCTCGATCTTCTTGATGCCGTCCCCCTCGCAGGCCTCGCACCTTCCACCCCGAACGTTAAAGCTGAATCGCCCGGGGCGGTATCCCCTAACCTTCGCGGCGGGGAGGCTCGAGAAGAGCTCTCTTATCGGAGCGAACGTGCCGGTGTAGGTTGCGGGGTTCGACCGGGGCGTTCTTCCTATGGGCGACTGGTCAATCACAACCACCTTGTCAATTTTCTCCGCGCCCAGAATCGCATCGTGGTCGCCTGGTCTTTCCCTGCTGCGATAGAGAATCCGGCGAAGTCCCTTGTCTAAGACCTCCGAGACGAGCGTGCTTTTTCCCGACCCCGATACGCCCGCCACACAGCAGAACAACCCGAGCGGAATGTACACGTCAATGTTCTTGAGGTTGTTTTCGCGCGCGCCCTTGACGACGAGAAACTGGTCGGGATTCACGGGCTTCCTCTTCCGCGGGACTTCAATGAACATCTCGCCGCTAAGATACTTGCCCGTAAGAGAATTCGTGCAGCCGACGATGTCCTCGACGGTGCCCGTGGCGACGACGTATCCGCCGTGAATTCCCGCCCCAGGCCCCAGGTCCACGATGTAGTCGGCGGAACGGATTGTTGTCTCGTCGTGCTCGACGATAATCACGGTGTTTCCGAGGTCACGAAGGTCCATCAAGGTCCGAAGCAGGCGCCGGTTGTCCCGTTGATGAAGTCCGATGCTTGGCTCATCGAGGATGTAAAGAACCCCGACCAGCCCGGCGCCAATCTGCGTCGCCAGCCGGATGCGCTGTGCCTCGCCGCCGGAAAGTGTCCCGCTCTGCCTGTCGAGAGTCAGGTAATCCAGCCCGACGTTCTGCATGAATCTCAAGCGGAGAAGAAGTTCCTTGACGATTTCCCTGGCGATGGTCTCGTCCTTGGAACTGAGCTGCAGATTGCTCAGGAAACTGTACGTCTCCTTGACGGCCATCTTGCTGAGCTCGATGATTGTCCTCCCCCCGACGGTAACCGCCGCACTCTCGGGGCGAAGTCGTCCGCCCTTGCAGACCGGGCAAACTAAGAGCCCTATGAACTCGCCGATCCAGTGCCTCATGAAAGCACTGTCGGTTTCCTTGTACCGCCGCTCGAGTTGCGGAATAACTCCCTCAAACGGCTTCTCGTAGTAGTGAACGTCCCCGGAGTAGTAATGGTAAAGCCTGACTTTCTCCCTCCCCGTTCCGTGGAGGATAGCTTTCTGGACTTCAGGGCGAAGGTGCCGGAAGGGAGTGTTGAGGGAAAAGCCGAGCGTCTCGGCAAGGGAGTTCAGGACCATGTCGTTGTAAATGTGGAGTGCCCGACCACCTCGCTGCCACGGCGCAATGGCGCCGTCTGTGAGTGAAAGATTGTCATTGGGAATTACCAGGTCCGGGTCAACCCGCTCGATCATCCCAAGCCCGTGGCATCGTGGGCAAGCCCCGTAAGGACTGTTGAAAGAGAACATCCGCGGAAGAAACTTCTCGCAGCTTATGCCGCACTCGACGCAGGCGTTCAGGGTGCTGTAAAGGCTGTCGGAATCCTTCGTTGAGGCGACGACCAGCCCGCTGGCAAGTTTGAGGGACGATTCCACAGAGTCGGTGAGCCGCGATTTGATTCCGGGCTTGACTACGAGCCTGTCCACGACAACCGCGATGTCATGCTTGACATGCTTCGATAGCTTGATCTCCTCCGAAAGGTCACGCACCTCCCCGTCGAGGCGAATCCGCACGTACCCCTGCTTTCTCAAGGAATCGAGCAGTTGCTGATATTCGCCTTTTCTCCCGCGAACCAGTGGCGCAAGGATTTGCACCTTCGTCCCCTCAGGAAGCTCCATGATGCGGTCAACCATCTCCTGGACGGTCTGACTGGAGATTTCTCTTCCGCATTTGTAGCAGTGGGGGATGCCGATGCTCGCGTACAGGAGGCGAAGGTAGTCGTAAATCTCCGTAGTGGTCGCCACCGTCGAGCGAGGATTCGAGCCGGCGGTTCTTTGCTCGATTGATATGGCAGGAGAGAGACCTTCGATGTGCTCTACGTCCGGTTTCTGAAGCTGCTCAAGAAACTGCCTCGCGTACGCCGAAAGGCTCTCGACGTATTTCCTCTGCCCCTCCGCGTAGATGGTATCGAAAGCGAGGGATGATTTTCCTGAGCCGCTGAGCCCGGTGATGACCACCAGCTTATTTCTTGGAATCTCCAGGTCTATGTTTTTCAGGTTGTGTTCGCGAGCACCCCTGATGACGATCTTTTCTTTCATACTCCTCCGACGACATCTTGGGCCTTTCCCGGACGGTATGGCATTCGCGCCACCAGTCGCTCCGGGCCAGGAGCAAACGGACATTGAGCGGCCTGGGCAGCGCGCCCCGGTCTGAGAACTCCTGCGGCGCCGCACGGTTGGGAAGTAGCCGGGCCAAAAGATAATGATAAAAGCCCCTCACGTGCCTCGTCAATCCCCGTGCGCTCAAAACGCGGCCGCGCCCCCGCTCCGCCTGCGAGACGCTTTCTCGAAGCGGCAAGGTCGCGCAACTCGCTGGCCCGCGACGGTATATCCTCGAACCACAGCGCGGACCGGATTCCAGGCGACCGAATGGCAGGGGCCGGGTCGCCGCCCCGGGAACGGTGTAGCCATTGACGGTCATGGGTGCCATTCAGTCTTGTGTGGGGGCGGCGCTTTTAGTATAAGTTTCAATCGAGTATCTGCCTGAAGGCAGCATGGACGGTGGGGGTTGCCTTTTCCGCGCTAAATCAGGATGAGAGCCGTAGCCCGAACGTTAACTGAGACATCCCACTGCCGTCGGCGAGACGCTGTGGACTGAAGGCGTGTATGGCTGAAGAGCAGGAATTCGACTTGGAATTGCCCAGATGGTACGCGGTTTATACGAAGAGCCGCCATGAGAAAAGGGTCTATAAGCACCTCGTGCCGAAGATGCAGGAGGTCTTCTTGCCCCTCGTGAGGGTCTGGAGCCGACGGAAGGACAGGCGCGTCATGTACGATAAGCCGGTTCTGCCGGGCTACCTTTTTGTCAGGGAGGCTCTTTCTCCGGCGAAACGGTTAGCGGTTCTTGAGACGTTCGGAGTGGTGCGAATCCTGTCGTCGAAAGCGGGCGAACAGGCGATGCCCACGCCGATTCCCGACGACCAGGTCGAATCCCTCAAAGTCCTCGTCGTGGCCCGTCAGGAGATTCATCCGTGGGACTACCTGACTATCGGCGGCGAAGTGGAAGTTCTTCGCGGACCCTTCATGGGGGCTGTGGGAAAGCTGGTTCGGGTCAATCCCAGGCAGAATCGTCTCGTGGTCTCGATAGACCTCGTCAATCAGGCTGTGGCAGTTGACATTGACGTAGCGGACGTTCAAAAGGTCGAGCGATGACGCGGCGCGGTCACTCGCCGGGGCTGTGGCGGGCTTATGCCGCAAGTCACTCAAAATAGGACGGAGGGAACAGATGCTCGCAGCGGTCCTCGAAGGCGTGAGGAAAATGGTCCTGAAAGATGTGCCTCGCCCAAAGCCGGGTCCGGGCGAAGCGGTCGTCAGAATCAAGGCATGCGGTATATGCCAAACGGACTATTGTGCATATACCGGCGCACGGATGAACTGGAAGGCCGGGCACGTCGTCGGGCATGAAATGAGCGGCGTCGTCGAGGAGCTTGGCCCCGGAGTCGCGGGGTTCAAGCTGGGAGATGAAGTCATTGTCTCGCCGGCGATTTTCTGCGGGCAGTGCGAGTACTGCAAAAGCGGTTTGGAACACTATTGCCCGAACGGCGGCGTGATTGGCGGGGACGGATTTGAACGCGTCCTGCCGGGAGGATTTGCAGAATTCGTCCGGGCGCCCGTTCAGACTCTTTACAGAAAGCCGCCGAATATATCTTTCCCCGCGGCTGCCTTGACGGAGCCGCTGGCGGGGTCGTACAAGGGTCTAATCGCCTACACGCGGCTGACAATTGGAGAGGATGTTGTCATCATAGGAGCGGGGGCGATGGGGCTGCTTTTGACGCAAATCGCCCGGGCGGCGGGCGCCGGCACTCTCATCCTCATAGACATCGCGGATTACAAACTGGAGTACGCGAAGAGATGCGGTGCGACGCATACCATCAACTCCACAAAAGAGGACGCGAAGAAAGCCGTTGCCCGAATTCTACCGAAAGGACCGGACATAGTCTTTGAAGCCGCCGGAGCGTTGCAGGCCGCGGAACTCGCTTTTGAGCTTTGCCGAAGGGGAACGAGGATCAACATGTTTGGCGTTATTGTCCCTGGGACGATTCCGGTCTCGCCTGCTCGGATACACTTCTCCGAAACGCGAATGGACGCCTCCTTCTCGGTAACACCGAGGGTTATGATCAAAGCGATTGAGTTGATGGAAAAGGGACTCGTTGACACCACAAAAATCATCACGCATCGAATCCCTCTGAAAGAAATACACAAGGCGCTTGAGATAATGGGGACGACCGAGCGCATAAAGGTCGTGGTTGAGCCGTGAGGTCGTCTCCTCGCCGGAAAAACCAGGTCAGGACCGGATGCCGATAAAAAGCGCTCAGACCCGCGCTGCCAGGGAGGCGCAGAGAAGAAATTTCCGTCGAGAATGAACTCTATATTTGATGCGCTGGAAAAAGTTGCTGGGGCAGGGATAGAAGGCGTAACGACCTACCTGGGCGTTCCGATTCTGATAATTCTTGTCCCAACGTTTCTGTTTGGCGGGGCAATCACCGTCTTTTCTCCGAGGGAGAAGATACTTCAATATTTCGGGCCGAACGCGAAGAAAAGGATTGCGTACCCTCTTGCTTCGTTCCTGGGGCTTATTTTGGCCGTTTGCAGTTGCGGCATCATTCCTCTGTTCGCCGGCATATACCGTGCTGGGGCGGGAATAGGGCCCTCCACAACGCTTCTCTTCGCCGGGCCGGCGATAAACCTCCTGGCAATCGTTTACACTGCCAACGTTCTCGGGGCAGGGTTAGGTGTCGTCAGAGGAGCAGCGGCTATCCTCATGTCCATCTATATCGGCCTTGTCATGGAGGCGCTTTTCCGGCGCGAAGAGAAGGCAGCCGCGGCCCCCACGCCGGCGGGCGGCGCAGAGGCCAGCGCTATGTCGCCGGGAGCGGCACCTTCGGCGGCCGCTTTTCCACTTGCCCGACCGAGCAGCAAGATGAAGGTCTGGCCCATTTTCGTTTTGTTCATTCTCTTCTTGTTCTCGATGCTGACGGTTGCCGGTACGGTCTCTCGTCGGTATTTTCCCGAAAGCAGGTGCTCTTGCGCGCAACTCACGCCGTGGGTTGATTCCCTTCCTCTTCTCGCTCGACTGGCGGCAGCGCTGCTTTTCCTCGGCGCGGCGCTCGCTGTCGTCCGGGCGAAGTCTGGAGGCGAAAGGACCAAAATGTGGCTCCTGGAGACGCTGACACTGGTGAGGATGGTCGTTCCTTTTGTCCTCGTGGGGGCGTTTCTCGCAGGGCTAATCAGGGAATTTGTTCCTCAGCGGTTTGTGTACAGTTCCTTTAGCGACAACTCCCTCGGGACGTGCCTTTTAGCTTCCGTCGTGGGGGCTTTCTCCTATTTTGCGACCCTGACGGAAGTCCCGATTGTAGGGTCGCTTATGCAATTGTACATGTCGAAAGGAGCGGCGCTCGCTCTTCTCCTTGCCGGGCCGGCAGTTTCCCTGCCGAGCATGATAGCGATAGCCCGCGTCATCGGCGTGAAGAAAGCCTTCTCGTATATTGCACTGGTTGTGGTGCTCACGGCGCTGGTCTCGTGCGTCGTCGCCAATTTCGACGCCTACGTTTTCCAGCCGTGAAGAGCCAAGGATGGCAAAGCTAAGGATCAAACTGTTCGGAAAAGTCCCTCCGTGTCCTCGGTGTCGTCTCGCGGAACGGATGATCACCAGGGCTATCCCTCAGCTTGACGTGGAGGCAGATTTCACCAGGCACGACATCCTCGAAGATGAGGCGAGCAAGTATTCCGTGATGATGTCCCCGGCGATTGTCGTGAATGACGTGAAATTGTGGGAAGGGAACTTCCCGACGACAAAGGAATTCGTCAAAGCCGTTCAGGACTTGACGCGCAATCGAGGAGGAACCTGACCGAAAAAGCCGCAAAACTTCAAGCACAATTTGGCTTGACGGAAGGCGGTTATAGTGGTATTTTGTAATTGACGCTTGGGGAAAGGTAAAATCCCTCAAACTCGGTGGAGGTTGCCACGATGAGACGACATCGTAACAGAGGGTTTACCCTCATTGAACTGCTGGTGGTCATCGCCATCATTGCCATTCTCGCCGCTCTGCTCCTGCCGGCACTCCAGAGAGCCAAGGAAGCGGGAAGGCGGACACTGTGCATGGGACATTTGAGCCAGCTCGGGAGGGCCTTCGCCCAGTACATGAACGAGTATGGCGGATACATGCCCCCGTTTGGAGGGGTAATATTGTTCGGCTGGGGAAAGGAAATGGGATGGATGGATAAGCTGTTCGCATACGTGGACTCCAATCCTGACGGAAGAGGCCCCGCGTACGGGCAGGGAAGTAAGGACCATCCCGGCCCTGAGAACTCGGAACGGACGGAGGTTTTCCGCTGCCCCAGCGCGAAGAACTATGTTATGGACGGCGGAAAGTACATGTCGAGCTATTTTCTGAACTCCCGCCTTTACTCGGATGGGGCTGGTGGCAGGTTTGACATGGGGAGATTGAGGAATCCCCCGATGGTGATTGTCCTGTATGACCGGAATGTCAAGACCTGTAACCCGCAGGATGCCGACATGACCGACGAGACATCCGGCAGCTCCACCGGCGGCGATGGCTACGGCGAGGGCGGGTTGTGGGGGTCATGCTGCAACAGCCCGCCGTTCCCGGGCCCCCATGCGGGCGGATATAATATTCTGTTTGCCGACTACCACGTCAGGTGGTTCGGGGTGTGGACAACGGGAAAGATGACCCGCCACGCCGAGCAGTAAAAGGCCCGCCGTTCAGGCGCACGCCTGACGGAGGCCAAACCAGTACTCCCAATAACTTTTGGAGGTTGCGAAAAATGGGACGGCATCGTAACAAAGGATTTACCCTCATTGAACTGCTGGTGGTCATCGCCATCATAGCGATTCTTGCTGCTCTTCTCCTCCCCGCGATCCAGAGAGCCAAGGAAGCGGGAAGGCGGACACTGTGCATGGGACACTTGAGCCAGCTTGGAAGGGCCTTCTTCCAGTACATCAACGAGTACGGCGGCTACATGCCCGCGTATGGCGGCGTCATCGACTTTGGCTGGGGCAAGAGTAGGGGCCCAGGCGCGCAGGGTGACGGCTGGATGGACAAGCTGTTTGAGTTCACGGATGCGAACCCTGATGGAAGGGGCCCCGGGTACGGGCAAGGTACTAAGGACCGCCCTGGCCCTGAGGACTCGGAACGGACGGAAGTGTTTCGCTGCCCGAGCGTCAAGGTTTACTCCATGGACGGCAGAAAATATCTGACGAGCTACATCTTCAACTGTGGCCTTTGGTACTTCATGGGAAACAGGTTCGACATGGGAAGGGTGAGGAATGCCACCCAACTGATTGTCTTGTACGACCGAAACCTCAAGACCTGCGAGCCGACGGATGCCGACATGACGGACGAGTGGCACATAAACGACGGCACCGGAGATGGATACGGTGCGGGCGGATTGTGGCTGTCGTGCTGTAACAGCCCGCCTTTCCCCGGGCCTCATGCAGGCGGGTACAACATTCTGTTCGCCGACGGCCACGTCCGGTGGTTCGGGACGTGGATCACAGGAAAAATGACCAAGCGCGCGGAGGAGTAACCGTGTGGATCTTTTAGACGAGCAGTTGGCCGGGGAAAGAGTTGGGAGGACAGGGTTTCCGCGAAAAAATTCTAAAGCGTCGTTCGAGAAGCCGTGGGGAGGCGATGCGTTTCCACGGTTTCTTTTATCAGGGGTCCTGACGATCTCCACCCCATGACCTCCGGCGGCGACGCCACCGGACGATCCACAGCAGCACACCTACGGGCGAGCGTTCCCCACCACCCACCCTCTCAGACGGATGGCCCCAGCCAGTCAATACGAACTCTGCCACGTTCGCCCATCACGCCGGAGAAGCTCTTCTGCCTCGGACGGTCCCCATGTGCCTGGCTCATAGCTCGCTGGGGTGATTCCACGTGCCGCTGGCTCGATAAGCGGAGCGACCGCCCGCCATGCCGCCTCGACTTCGTCTGCCCTCCAGAATAACGAGGGGGCTCCCCGTAAGCCGTCGAAGATGATTCGTTCGTAGGCGTCCGGCAGGCGGATTCCGGAGGCCGCATAACGAAAATCCATATTTGCGAGGGCAGTTTTGCTTTCCCAGCCGGGGACTTTAGTGGAAAAAGAGAGGCGTATTCCCTCGTCGGGCTGGATGCGAATGAAAAGCGCGTTGGGCTGTGGCACCTCGCACACGCCTTCCCCGCCCAGGACGCAAAGGGGCACCTTTTGGAACTGAATGGTAACTTCGGTGAGTTTCCTTGCGAGCCGCTTCCCGGCCCGGACGTAGAAAGGAACGCCTTGCCAGCGCCAGTTATTGATGGACAATCTGAGCGCTGCGAAGGTCGGGACTTTGGAAAGAGCGCTGACGTTCGGCTCGTCCTGGTAGCCTCGGTATTGACCGAAAACAAGGTCGCCACCTTGAATGGGACTGAACGACCTGAAAACATCGAGCTTCTTGTCGCGCACAGACTCCGCGTCGCCGGCCACCGGTGGTTCCATGGCGACGAGTGAGAGAACCTGGAGGACATGGTTCTGTACCACGTCCCGCACCACACCCGCCTCCTCGTAATAAGCCCCTCGTCCTTCGACTCCAATTTCCTCTGCGGCGGTAATCTGAACGTTGTCTATGTATTTCCGATTCCACAGCGGCTCGAAAATGGCGTTGGCAAATCGGAAAACGAGGATATTCTGGATGGTGTCTTTGGCGAGGTAGTGGTCAATTCGGTACACCTGCGATTCGTCGAACACATCCGCCAGAAGCCGGTTCAGGCGCTGAGCACTGGAATAGTCACGGCCGAAGGGCTTTTCTATCATAATTCGGGACCTGACCTTGCCCCCAGAAGGCTCGACGAGGAGACTCTCTTTCATTCGCTGCAACACGGCCTCGGTTACGCTCGGGGGAAGGGCGACGTAATACAAATAGGCCTCAGCTCCACAACGATGGGCGAGTTCGCGGAGGAACACCCTGAGCCTCGCGTGTGAGCCGGGGTCGTCATATTCGCCGACGAAATAGTGGAGCCGGGAGGAGAATCGCTGCCAGACCTCGCCGGAGAACCTGCCCCGGTCAGAGAAACTCTCGACGGCGTCTCGCATCTCCCGGCGAAATTGCTCGTGGCTTTTTTCCCTGCGGGCGAACCCCACAACCGAAAACCTATCGCAAAGAAGCCCTTCGTGGTCGAGGCTATAAAGCGCGGGGATCAATTTCCGGCGGGTGAGATCGCCCGAAGCCCCAAACACCACCATGACGCAGGGTGGCGGCGCGGTGTATAAAGGCGGTTGCGACATTGCACTGGTCCACGCTTCGACGGCGACATCCTCACAGCGATGGACTTCTCCTGACGGCTTTTGCGGCCGCTCATGCTCGTGGATTGCCATACAGCTCGGTTGCTCCTTGCTTGTCCCGCACAGGCCAGGCCAACAGCGGACGGCCGGTTGCGGCAGTGGCTTCGGTGCACACGGGGCTTTCACAGTTTTCCGTAGTCGCACCCGGCTGGCGACCTCGTCAGCAGCCGACGCGCTTCCGGCTAAGTGCTCTGATTCATAAATTCAGTCACGTATTCATGGATGAATCCAGATGGTCGAGAAGTGGCGCCATGGGGCCACTGAAGCCCGGCAAGCGCAAAAGTCGTTTGGGCTGAGCCGCGGCCATCTGGACCGTCCTTCAGGTATGCAGGATATGTGACTGTATTTGCGAAAGCCTGTGCTAAGCAGCACTCGGCGCGCGATGGCGCTGGCTTTTGCCTGTGTGAACCATGCCTCAAGACACCCTCCGACGCTACGGTGTCCGCGCCCTGCCCGCCGCGCTCACTCAAGGCTCACCATCAGCAAGACATTGTATCGAGCGACCTTCTCTCTGAGGCCCATGAATGCCAGCTCGATAAGTCCTGTCCCGAGTTGCTCGCAAAGGCGAGCGGTTCGCGTTGACGAACCACCCGGGAAACTCCTACTACTTTTCGGGTTCTTTGTTTTCAGCTCGGAGGTTTTCCGGGAAGCCCTCCCGAACTGCACGAGAGGTTCGCGTCGCCACCTCCGAGGTTTCTGTGAGCCGGATCACTCGGGAACAGTACTTCGCAGTTCAGCCGCCGGGATGTACCCCAGACCCTCGAGAGGCCTTCCCTGCGAATCCGTTATCCTCAGGTGGAAGCCCCAGCCCCCAGCCCGGTTGCAGACTTTCAAGAGGATCTCGTTCGTGCCCCCTTTCAAATTCACCGGAACAACGTCCTGGTCTATGACGGCGACCCGTGCCACGTTTGTCCTCAGCACCTCTTTCCCATTGAGCCAGACCTTGACGTCATCGTCGCTTCCCACACGCAATTGAGCTTGCATCTCTTGAGCCGAATGGACCCGAGCGAACGCGTACGCTACCGCCCACCGATTGTCGTCAAGGACCTCCTCCAGATCAACGAAAGCTCCGTAAGAATCGGGGTTCAGCTCAGCCCAACCGATCTTAGTGCCCCTTGCCTGGTAAGTGGCGTGCAGGTCAATTGACTGCTCGGGAGGGTACGGCTTGAAGAAGTCGGAGCCTGCAACACTGTCAAACGGTCCAATCACCAGCCAGCTTGAGGTTTTCACAAAGCCGGTTTTCCTCCACTCTTGGTCGGCCTTTTCCTTTTCCCCTCGGTGCTCGTGGAACTGCGCCAGGACGCCATGAACCCATAGCAGTGTGTGTTCCGAAGCGACTTTATCGGCCATTGATTTACTCAGCTCGTTCATGTCGTCGCAAAATCTTAGGAAAACTCCGCCCTCGACTGAAGATCGGGCTATCTCCGCAACTGCTCTCCAACCGCTGAAGGATAGCCGGGGACCGGGCTGGCTGACGAGGATCTTGCGAAACGTTTCAAGAGCCTCGGCGAACTGGCCGTTCCGCAAATATGCCCACCCCAGTGTGTCCAGAATGTTGGTGTCCGTCGGAGCAAGTTCCACCGCTTTCTTCGCAAGCGAAACAGCTTCCTGCGGCTTTATCTTCTTCGTGACGTAAGACCAGGCGAGTTCGTTGTACACGTTGGCGTTCGTATCTTGAAGCACCTCAACTCCCGACGCCAAAACCCCAGCTTTTCCGCTTTCACGCGCTTCGCGGTTTCTCTCCAGCCACCGCTTGTATCGTTCGCGCCGCTTTTCATCGAGCTTTTTGGGTGTCAGGTCTCGATCGAAAGAGTCCCATAT